>CAWKNE010000009.1:0-130651 GCA_963850945.1 uncultured Chloroflexia bacterium
TTTCTCCTTTGATTACGGTAGAGGTGGATAGTCATCCATCCCTACAGATATTTATTGTGCCACCCTCACCAGCGCAGGTCGAATCACACGTTCGCCCAGCATATAACCACTTTGCACAACCGCGATCACGTGTCCGCTTTCAACACCCTCAGCAGGCTCATGCGAAATCGCCTCGTGATAATTCGGGTCGAACAACTGTCCTTCCGCTTCGATGCGCGTCACGCCTTCGGATTCAAGAATGGATTGCAGTTTCTTGTAAATCAATTCAATCCCGCCAGTCCACGAGTCAGAATCCATTGGACGATTTTGCAAAGCGCGTTCCAAATCATCCAGTACCGGCAGGAATTTCTTGATGATGTCACCCTTCATCACAGACTTCATCAATTCCTGATCACGCTGAACGCGAGTCTTATAATTGATGAAATCAGCCTGTGCGCGTTGCCAGCCATCGAGATGTTCCGCGACTTTAGCTTCAGCCTCTTCGAGACGCTTCATCAACGCATCCATCTCCCGCTGGCCTGCTCGCCGTTTTCAGGCTTTTCTTCCACGGCCTCGGCTTTGGTCTCGTCAACTTCTTCCTCGTCACGCTTGCAATTCTTTTTCTCAGTCATACTTCCACTCTCAAGATTCAATCTAAAATGATTCCGAATAATCTAACATCGGTTTTATTCACCTGCAATCCTATCATTCACCAAGCCGCTCAACACCCCGGCAACATATCGCACCGTAGGAATCGTCCGCGCATAAGACATGCGCATTGGACCAAGCACACCTAACGTGCCTGTTGCAAACCCTGGCACACCGTAACGTGCCAACACCATCGAACACTGACGCAGTTCTTCCCACTCATCTTCGCCTCCAATCAATACCTGCAACCCTCCAATTGCACTGTTGGTGGTCGTGCGTGCCAGCAAATCCTGCAATGAGGAATGTTCCTCAAAGAGGCGCAAGGCGCGGCGAGCGTCATCTGACTCTGCAAATTCGGGCTCGGATAAAACATTGGTCAAGCCATCGGTATAAACTTCGCCAGATAGAACTCTTAGCTGTACGATGTATGTCCTGAACAATAAGCAACAGGATGTCGCGATCCGAGCGCGTCAAATCGGGCGGCAGTCGACGCGATCTCATCTACCGCGAGGCCCGCTAAAAGTCTGTTAAGATGCGCCGTGGTCTGGCTTAGTTTTTCCTGCGTCACGGGTTCAGCCAATGTTAAAAGCTGTTGCGAGACTTCACCGCCAATCAACACCAGTACCATCAGCACCTGACGTCCCTGCGTAGAAATTAGTTCAACGTGTTGAAAGCGCGAACTTTCCGCGCGGCGCAGTGACCACGGACACACCCTGCGATTGATGCGCCAAGACCGACGCGGCGAGGTGCATCCATTGATCCACATCCGCACGCGCTTGATGGAATTGATGCGAAATGGTGTGTTGCACAGCCTTGGGTAGTTCAGCCTGGTTCATCATCTGACCGACAAAGAAACGATATCCTTCTTCGGTTGGAACGCGCCCAGCAGAGGTGTGCGGCTGGCGAAGATAACCCAGCTCGGTCAGCATTGACATCTCGTTGCGTATGGTAGCCGACGAGAGATCAAGATGATAATGCTCAACAAGCCGCTTCGAGCCTACGGGCTGAGCGGAGTCAATATAATCACGAATGATGATGAGCAGAAGGTCTTTTTGACGTTCAGATAGTTCAGGCATAGGATGGACAAAATCGGGACTCTCTTGAAGGAAAGTTCCCTCATAAGCATCAAATCATAACATGCGGGCAATGAGAGCGTCAATAAGAGGAGTGTAAGAAAATAAAAAGGCGGCAGGTTTCTGCCGCCTCATGATTGAAAAATACTTAAGGAGATGCTGCAGGTCTCCAGACGGGATCAAAGTCAACGCCCGGATCGCTGGTGACACGGGTTCGGTTTGCGCCGGAAGAAGCCGCATAGAAAATATCATTGTTCGAGCCATCGCTGATTCCTTCAAAAAGAAGCCACGCACCATCCGGTGAATAATGTACATTTTCTACCGGCAACGGCTCCAATTTCAAATTATATGCCGCATCTGTGCCGCGCTTTTCGTACAGAATAGCCATCATCCACGGCTGGACGGGCCCGCTGGCATTCCGTTCATCGAACAAAATCAATTTGCCATCCGGCGACCAAGCCGGCAAATAATCCCAAAACGTTGGACCACTGCGCACCACTTGCTGTGCCCCCTGACCATTATCGGTCATCGTCCAAATTTGATACACGCCGAGGCGTTTTTCCGCATACGCGATCTGATTACTGAACGGCGACCACGCGGGCTGACGCGTATCGATATCGGAGGATGTGTTGGTGAGACGCATAACGGACTGATCAACAAGATTGATTGAGTAAATCTGCATATGTCCATCGCGCAGAGAGGTAAACGCAATTCGTTTGCCATCCGGCGACCAAGCTGGTTCAAAGTCACCGCCGGGAGCGGTCGGCAACGGCGTGAGATTACTTCCATCTGCATTGACAATAAAAAGTGCAGTGTTCGGCAACGGAGGTTCGGAAAGATCAAGCCGCTCTTTGCAGGGTGAAACAAAAACCAACTGCTTGCCATCCGGCGACCATGAAGGCTGGCACGCTCCATCAGGCACATTCGTGATCGGAACAACGTCACCCGTTAAATCGCTTAAATAAATTTGGGGAATACCTGTGCGGTCTGAAGCAAAAGCAATCTGTCCTGTTCCGCCGCCAACAGGGGTTGGTCCTAGAGTAACTGTAAGAGTTGCAGGAGGAATAACAGGTGCAATCAGCGTTCCAGTGGCCACCATGCTAATACTAGTTGGAGTGACAGTGAATGTAGCCGTTGAAGGGATGGGCGTAAAAGTAAGTGTTGGCAATGGCGTTGAGGTCGCCATTTTGGTTGGAACTAATGTTGGGGTTGATATAACCTGAGCAAACGGTAAAACACCGCCCATATTCGCAGGCAAAAGACCTGGATTGAAATAAGCCGCCCCAAACAACACACCCACCAAAAGAATCAATAGCACCCACAACCATGCAAGGCGTGTGCCGTGTCGTTTTTTACTAGGCGGAACAAAGGGTTTATTTTCGTTAACGGGAGGCGGCTGGAAAAGGCCCCGTAAGTTGTTTGGGTCTTGGGCTTTCCGGTTCGTTGACCGCGCTTTCAGCAGGAGCTTCAGCAATATCCGGCGGTGGAATAACTATATATTCGCCTGTTAATTGTTGGGTCTTGGATTTGGAACCAAGCAAAGCCTTCTTGAAATCCTCCGCAGTTTGATAACGGTCAGCTGGATCAACCGCCATCGCTTTTTCAATTGCGGTGGCAAGACGACGCGAAAGCTTAGGATTGCGTTTACGAAGAGGAGTGAGCTGGGCATTATCCATGGCACGGGCGAAGCCATCTTCAGGGATGATGCCGCATAACGTCGCATATAATGTCGCGCCCAGCGAATAAATATCCGTGCGCGGATCCGTGCGTGCCGTGCCATATTGTTCCGGTGGAGAATAACCAGGCGTCATCGCCCGCGCGCCAGTGGTGGTAGCCTGTGTGCCTTGAACCACTTTAGCAAGACCAAAATCAACCAAAAAGATATGGCCGTCGGGTGTAACTTTGACATTGCCCGGCTTGATATCACGATGAATGATGGGCGGCCTGCGCGTGTGTAAATAAGCCAGCGCATCGCAGATCGCCGCACCGACCATGATCGCATCATCTTCGCTGATCGTGCCCAAGCGCTCCATCCGCTGACGCAAATCCTCGCCATCAATAAAGTCCATGACGAGATATTGTCCCTGATCGCCGACCACAAAATGATCCGACACGCGCGGCAGATTGGGGTGACGCAAATTCGCCAGAATCACTGCTTCCAGCCGGAATTGACGCGAGTATTCATCCGTAGTGAAAAGATTTCTTTAAGGGCTATATCCACACCGAGATTCTCATCCACCGCGCGATAAACCGATCCCATGCCGCCCTGACCGAGAATTTCAACAATGCGATAACGTTTATGGAGAAGAGTGCCGCGTTCGAGAGTTCATGCCAATCCATTACAAGCGGTTATATCCAAAGCGGGATGATTATATCAGATGGGACACCCACCCATTGGTGGTCTTAACTAATTTTCAACCAATTTGAAAGGAATTTGTCAGGCTTTTAATCAACTTACCAGTTTCGCTTTACTCTCTTTATAATTGACGGCTTTATAAAAAGGATTAAACTCAATCTATGGAAAAGTCATCCATTCATGACTGGGACTGGCTTTCGGCTGGTTTGATCTTTTTTATACTCCAAGTCACCGCTGGACGTTTGGTCATTGCCAATTGGGCGCCCTTCCTCTACTTTGCTGAAACGCTCACCGCGCTTGGCACGGTTCTCGGACTTGCGTTAGGGGCTAGCCGCTTCAAACGGAATATGGTCACGTGGCTCGCCATTGACTATACAGTCATGGTAATTCCATGGCAATGGACTGTCGCGGTCCAAAGCGAGATTGACATGAACTTTCGCGATCAACTTCATATCGTTGCATCTCGCCTTTCAACTGATTTTGTTCAATTCATCCAGCGCGCGCCCGTCAACGATTCGTTTTTCTTCGTTGCCTTCATATCACTGACGATGTGGATTATTAGTCTAACAGCCAGTTATTGGCTGGCGCGTCGCGATAATTTGCTTGCCGCAGTGATTCCATCGGCTATTGTGATGACGATCGTCCAAGTCTATGATAATCATTTCACGCTTCGTTCATTGTGGCTGGCAATCTATCTATTCCTGGTTCTACTTTTAGTCGGACGCAGATATTTTCTACACAGCCGCATTGAATGGAAAAAACAACACGTCGCTGTATCCGAGGACGCATGGCTGGATATTCTAAACGGATTAACGGTCATTACACTGACTGTTGTATTCATCGCGTGGATATTTCCCACTTCGCTTTCCAGCCTGCAAGCCGCATCCGACGCGTGGAATAACATTTCAAACCCCGTTCGGAACCGGCTTTCCAACGCAGTAATATCTCTCCAATCTCCGTACAGCAATGGTGGAGCAAATTTTTATAGCGAAAGTCTTCCGCTTGGACTCCATGCTGCGCAAGGCAATCAACCCGTGTTCACTGCAAAAGTTCTATCCGCGCCAACCTCGACGATGCCCTACTATTGGCGCGGGACGCGTCTATGATTTTTATGCCAACGGACAATGGAGCAATTCCAACGCATCCACCCTCGACTTTCAACCGGCCAGCCAAAACTTGAATCTCGTCAACGCCCAAAATCGATCGGAAGCGCAATTCCAATTTACAATGCAATTACCTCAGCAAAGTTTACTGTACGCGCCTTCCGAGCCGGTGTGGGTGGATCAACCCGGTAGTGTGTCGGTAATATCCGCAGGTAGTGGGCAGAACGATCCGATTGCATGGTTTGCGAATCCATCTATCGCACAAGGAGGCCGCTATCAGGTGCGCGCGGAGGTTGCCGATCCGACGGTCACGGAATTGGAAACGGCAGGAACTAATTATCCAACGTGGGTTGAGAACCGTTATCTCGAAGTTCCGCAGAACATTCAAGTTGTGATTCAGACGCTCGCCCAACAAGTCGTACACGGACAATCAACGTCGTACGACCAAGCCGAAGCGATCACGAATTATCTGCGCAACACGATTCAATATTCAACAACGGTTCCGCCTCCGCCACCCGGCGAGGACCCGGCAGTATGGGTGCTGTTCGATTACAAAAAGGGATTTTGCAATTATTACGCCAGCGCGGAAGTATTGATGTTACGCTCGATTGGCATTCCCGCGCGCCTGGCAGTGGGCTTTGCCGAAGGTGAAAGCAATAATGATTCAGTTGATGGCAAAAGCATCTCATTTACCGTTCTCAATCACGATGCACATGCCTGGCCCGAAGTTTATTTCCCAGATATTGGATGGGTGGAGTTGGAACCGACCGTGAATCAAAATCCAATTGTGCGACCTGAGACCAGATCGCAAATTGCTAATCAACAAAACAACAATTCTTCTGCCAATGACAACTCGAATAAACCAAAAGAGAATTCTTCATCGGAGTCAGGCACATCCACGAGGCCGCTTATATTCAATTCATTGCTCAACGACATTCTGTCGATCAGCTTTTCGATTCTCCTGATGGGGCTGATGATCTTTGCATTTCGCCGCTATCGTTTATTGAATCAGGTGCCAGTTTATCTATCGAGTAATTTGGAGCGCATCGGCGTATCCACTCCTTCATGGATCAATGATTGGATCAATTGGAATCAAATGACATCGGTGGAACGCTCATTTAACAGCATCAACTTGAGTTTGCGCTGGCTGGGAAGTCCGCAACCGATCTATGCCACCGCCGCCGAACGCACTGCGGAGTTGATCAAATTACTGCCGTCTGCAACGGCGTATATCGAAGCCGTTTCATCGGAACATCAGTCAGCGCTCTTTACAAAGCGTTCCGCGGATGTATCGCGCGCGCGGCAAGCCAGCATCATGATCATTCTCCATACGCTTCGCTTTAAGGTCTTGAATTTTTGGAGCGCAATTTCCGGCAGTGATGTATACTTGGGGTAATTAATCATGGACTCAAACCAAACTCGTCCCACGACCGTTCATGAACACATTAACACGCTTGCAATGCAGGCGGGAAAATTACGCGACGAACTTCAAAAGAAAAAACCGCGCGATTTACCGGCGAACGCTATTGACGATCTAAATCATCTGGCGATTTCGCTGAGCAAGATCGGCCAGCAAATGGAATCGTTCGAAGCCCAGCACGGCAACCTGTTGGCGCTTGCCGATATCGGACAAGTGATCAATTCGTCGCTCGAGCTGGACGAAGTGCTGCGCATCGTGATGGATAACATCGTGCATCTGACACGCGCCGAGCGCGGCTTCTTGATGCTTCGCAATGAAAAAGGCGAGATGGTCACGCGCGTGGCTCGCAACTGGGAACAGGAATCGATCAAATCGAGCGAAGCCGCCACCAGCCGCACCATCGTACAGCGCGTGATCGAATCGGGCGAACCCATCATCACCACCAACGCGCAGGAAGATCAACGCTTTAGCGGACAGGAAAGCATCGTCGCTTTGAACCTGCGCTCAATTTTGTGCGTGCCGCTGAAAGTCAAGAATGAACTCATCGGCGTCATCTACGCCGATAATCGCATTCGCACCGGCATCTTCGCGGAAACGGAAAAAGATTTGTTGGTCGCATTTTCCAATCAAGCCGGAGTTGCAATCGAAAACGCGCGCTTGTTTTCGTCGCTTCGACAAACATTGGCTGAAGTCACTGAATTGAAAAACCTGATGGATAATGTGTTTGCGTCCATTGCCAGCGGCGTGATTACTGCCGACATCAAAGATCAGATCACGCTTGCGAATCACGCCGCCGAATCAATTTTGGGCGAGACGGCGATGAACATCGTCGGTCATCCGCTCAACGAAGTGCTGGCTTCCGTTTCGAAAGAACTCCAACCACGTTTGAACGAGGTCCGTCAAACCGACAAACCCATCGTTGATCTCGAAGTCAGTCACAACCTGCCTCGACGCGGCAACGTGGACTGGCGCTTGAATCTCTCTCCACTCAAAGATGCGCGGCAAAAAACTCAAGGCATCACGATCGTGCTGGATGACATGACCGAGCGCAAGAAACTCGAAGCGCAGAGGCGACTGCTCGAGCGCATGGTCTCGCCCGCTGTGCTGGACCAGATTGACCTGAACAGTTTTCAAATCGGCGGCAAGAAAATGGACATCACCTGTTTGTTCGCCGATATCCGCGGCTTCACCAGTTACAGCGAAAAACAAACGCCGGAAGATTTGGTGGCAGTGTTGAATCAGTATCTGGCCGCGGCCGCAGAGGCTGTGCTCGCACAAGAAGGCACCGTGGACAAGTTCCTCGGCGACGCGGTCATGGCCTGGTACAACGCGCCGTTGCCCCAACCCGATCACACCTTGCGGGCAGTGAAGTCTGCGCTTGCGATCCGCGACTCGATTGAGAAATTGCATAAAAAATTACCAAAGGAAGCACATCTCGATTTCGGCGTCGGCATTCATTACGGTGAAGCGATATTGGGTTGGATTGGCACGGAGAGACGACTCGAATACACAGCGATTGGCGACAGCATCAACACCACCAAACGCATTCAGGAGAACTCGGCTAAGAGTCAAATCCTGATGAGCAAGGACGCCTACGAGCGCGTGAAAAATCAAATCAATGCCAAGCCGTTTACGCCGTTGACGGTCAAAGGCAAGACACAGCCGATTGAGGTGTTTGAGGTGATGGGGCTGAAATGAACAATGAAAACAACACAATATTTTCTTCATACGCGTCAACGCCCTGATTGTGTTATCATAAAGGATGAATGGATCGAACAAGTCATTCGAACGCCGCTTCGGGAAGTACGACAGGCGGATGGGCGAATTCGCCGCTGGGCTCGTATTTCTGAGATGGGTGATCGTGTTTTGCGTGTTATCCTGCTCGAAGATGGCGAGACGGTTCACAACGCCTTTTTTGACCGAGACTTTAAGGAGTAAGTTATGCGTGTCAAATATTTTCCCGATACAGATACAACATTAGTGGAATTCTCGGCCAAGCCGCCAGTTGAAACGCGGGAAGTAAATGAGAACATTTATCTTGACCTGGATAGCCAGGGCCGCGTGGTCAGTATAACGATTGAACACAGCGGCCAATTTGCAAGTACGGAAGAATTTCTGTACCAGAGAATTTCTGCGGATCTACCAGCTGCTTAATTTCCAAAGATCAATGATCAAGAGGTAATGGGGTTGGATTGGCACCGAGAAGCGACTCGAATACACGGCGATTGGCGACAGTATCAACACCACCAAGCGCATTCAGGAGAACTCGGCTAAGAGTCAAATCCTGATCAGCAAGGATGCGTACGAGCGCGTGAAGGATCAAATCAAAGCCAAGCCCTTTACGCCGCCGGTCAAAGGCAAGACACAACCGATTGAAGTGTATGAGGTAATGGGATTGAAGTAAGGCTGAAAACAACGCAGTATTTTCTCAATACTTGTTAGCTTCGTGTGCGTTTTTATTTTGGCCTGATGAACAGGGTGGTGTTGGAATCCATATCAATCCCAAGGTCGTAGAACTTTAATCCCATTGCAGTGATTTCCGCCATACGAATTTTTTCTTTAAAATCTACCCAAAGGAAATGATTACCATCAACCCATCCAGAAAAATAATTGGCATCAGTGAGAACTGGATTTCCAATCGCGCCCATCACACTGCCAGCGCTGGTGGCAATAAAACGTTTGCTGTCGGGCGCCCAAGTAAAAGATGCCTGAGTGGCTTCACCGAAGATTTGTGTGTGGCCATTAGTAAGATTCCCAAGATAGACCTCCGGGTTATAGCCCAGCCCTCCATAAACGATCCATTTTCCATCTGGGGAAAACTCAAAAGTATTCAACGGGGGAGGCGGATCGAACGGTATTTGAACCGCAGTATTATTGCTGATTGTATAGCGCCAGATGGTGGAGCCGGGCATAGCATCATATGCGACGCTATCAAAAATCGTGGTTGGCAGCCCCGCAATCAGCCCGCTTGAATTTGGGAGCCAAGATAGCGATGGAAAAATTATCGGTAGTGGATGAAAAGTAAGTGATGATAAGATAGGCAGTATGATCCAAAAAGCCTACCACTGTCGAGTGTGCGGAAGCACCAATATTGTCAAAAACGGCACCAACCGTCTCAAGCAACAGCAATATCACTGTAAAGAGTGCGGAGCGCGGCGTGTTCTGGAGTCAAAGCGAGAGGCAAAAAAACGCAAAAACCGATCATCCTCAGCCTCTACCAAGAGCGTGTAAGTTTGCGAGGTTTGGAGCGGATTTTTGATGTTGCTCGCCAAAGCGTTTCCAGATGGATTGTCGAACATGTAAAAGATCTGCCGGAACTCAAAGACACTTTGTTGCCAGCCGAACCGGACGATGTCTTGGAATATGATGAAGCCTGGAGTTTTGTTCTCAAAAAGAGCAATAAACGTTGGCTGTGGACGGTCATGTGTCGTCGCACCCGACAAATCATCGCCTTTGTCATTGGCGACCGCAGTGAAACAACCTGTCGCCGTTTGTGGAACGAAGTTCCACTGGCCTACCGCAGTTGTATTTCCTACAGTGATTTCTGGGAAGCCTACCAAAAAGTTCTTCCGCAGAGCACGCATCAAGCGGTTGGGAAAGAGAGCGGACAGGTTTCACACATGGAGCGTTGGTATTGTACTTTGCGCCAACATCAGGCGCGCTATGTCCGTAAAACCCTTTCGTTTTCGAAGCGCGACGCCTTTCATCACATGGTCACTACATGGTTTATCATTGATCACAATCTCGCCAGAAAACAACTTGCATCACTTACTTTGTAACCACTACCAAATTATCGTAGGTGTATTCGGTCTGTAGGACAAAATATTCTGCCGGACCGCAATGCCATCCATGTCTAATATGTCCACGGATGAAGTTGTCATTACTGCTACCATCTTCCCATTCGGCGATATTATGAAATTCTCATGCTGCAATCCGCCAGAAAAACCCAAATCTGCCAGTTTCTTGATTGTGCCGGTGTCGAGATTGTCAAGGTAAATACTCGACACACAAGTAGTGGGGTTATCGTACGGATAACACAGGTGAGTACTGAAGATCACCCGGTGCGTGCCGGGGATGAATTCAACAACGCCGAGATGGGTTCCCCACAGCAGGTTTTTATCCGGCCAGCCAATTGGAAGGATCGATTTTTTCTGAGTTCCGTCCGTGTTAATCGAAAATCCAAGGTTATCATAGGCGTATGAATTTGAATCGCTTACAGCAACCTTCCGGTTATCATCCGAAAGGATGTAAGAGTAACCTTTGCCATCACCGGTTAATTTGATTGGCGAACTATTTCCATCTTGAAAGTACAGGTCACCGTCTTTGACAAAAACCATAACATAGCCATCCAATGGAAATAGCGGGAGCGGCATCGGCGAAGGCGTCAGGGTAATTTGCAAGCGGGTTGGATAAGGCGTGAACGTTGGCAAAGTTGTTGGTGGCGAAAGCACAGGCATCAATGTCGGTGCGCTAGTCGCGGTAGGCTGGATAGATAAGGGTGTACACCCAAGCAAGAGAACAACTATAACTATCCAAGAATATCGTTTTGCCATCAATTTTGTATTCATAGCAAATCTCCTCCTCTCGGCGGGAGACTTTGCCAAACATTCCCGCCGAAGTTATAACCGAAACTCCAAGCTCACACTTTTTCCACAAACCTCACCAACTGCTCCATCCCTTTTTCCACCGGTCCAACATCAATATATTCATGCACGGTATGTGCACCGCCGCCGGTCGTGACTCCCAATACAGTGGACGGAAGTCCGCGGCTCAACGGGATATTTGCGTCCGTCGAACCGGATGTTAATTCCGCTTGGATGCCTTGCTCGCGCAGACATTCTTCGGCGAGTCGAATCAGCGCATGATCCGGTGCGATCTCACCCGCCGGACGCGCACCAATCACTTCGCTTTCTATCGTCACGCCTTGCTTGTTCGCAGAGCGAATCATGCCCACCACTTGCTGAACCAGCGCGTTCAATGCCTCCATGCTTTCGGAGCGCAAGTCCAGCTCGAACATCGCTTCGGATGCCAGCACATTGATTCCCGTCCCACCGGAAATTTTTCCGATGTTCAACGTGGTGCGCGGAATCGCTGGAACCGATAACGATGCAATCTGCGTGACGAGCTTCGCCGCTTCATGCACCGCCGACGGCTGTCCATAATCCGACCATGAGTGTCCGCCCGCGGTTTTTGCAATCACCCGATAACGTCTCACGCCGATGGCGCGATGATAGACATGTCCGAGCGACAGGCCTTCGATGACCAGATAGGCTTTTACGTTTTCACCGAATTGATCCACGACGGCTTTAATGCCGCGCAAATCGCCGAGTTCTTCCTCACAGACATTGGCAACAAACCAAGCATCATTTTGTAACTCAATTTTTCGTTCGCGCAACATCCATATCAATCCGAACAACGCCGCCACGCCCACCGAGTTATCGCCGATGCCCGGTCCGTAAATTCGATCTTCCTCGCGCGTGACCTGCAGACTCGTTTCGGATGGAAAGACCGTATCCATGTGTGCGCTGACAATCAACGGCTTTGAATTGCTTTTACCAGCCAACCGCGCGAAAACATTGTTCACCGAATCCATCGAGGCATCTTTCAATTCCTCTTTGATAAACGTATCGCGCACAAATTCTGCGCGCTGCTTCTCTCCGAAGGTCGGCGCGGGGATTTGCTGGATTTGGATTGCAAGCTCAAGAAGGCGATCAACAAATTTGTTCATATTTTTTGTAGGGGCGAACGCCGTTCGCCCAGGGCGGATTCCATCCGCCCCTACACCTTTCTCACCAAATCTTTCAACGCGTTCAAGCGCGCCTCTGCCAAACCGGGCAACACATCCAACGGATAGAACGCGCCGCTTCCTTCGATTTTCAACGAAGCCGAAACATTTCCATATAACGCGGCTTGCAAGGGATCATAATCTTTTTTATATCCCGCCAGAAATCCGCCGCAGAAAGAATCTCCGACGCCGGTCAAGTCTGCCATGCGGGATGAATACGCGGGAACCTCCCATTTATGTTTGCCCTTCACATCATATACCATTTGTCCGCGTGCGCCGCGCTTCACCACGACGATCTCGCATCCATAATCGCCAAGTGCCGCGGCCATTTCCCATAGGTCATTCGTCTCGCCCCAAAAGAGTGCCCGCAATTCTTCCTCGGATGGAAGAAAAGCCGTCAGTCCCGAAAGAACGACGCGCAGTTCCTTATAAAACGACGGGCTCATATATCCCGGCAAAGGATCGAGCGTGATCGTATTGACCGATGATGCTTTGAAGACGTGAGCCAATTGGTTATGGCTCATAAAATCAAGCGGACAAAGATGAACCGCACTGGTTTCAAGATAGTCGCGCGGAATCTCAACCGGAAGCGGCGCAAGCAGATCGGGCTTCTTCGCGTCTTTCTGGATTTCAGGTGGACTCTGATATCCAAGCAAACTCTTCGGGAACGGCAATCCACGCCGCGCAAATTGCAAAACAGGATTGCTGCGCGTGATTGAAAATTTTTCGTCGTACGCAATGAAACTGCGAAGGTCAATGCTCTGCGGCAAAATGCGGATGCCTTGAATATCCATGCCACGCACTTCCAATTCCTTCAACCACGCCCGCGGATAATCCTCGCCAACGCGCGCCAGCAATCCGATTTCTTTTTCCCACACCATCAATCCGCCCGCCGCGTAAAGCACATTGCCGCCGGGATTGTCCAACAGCGGCTGGCCCGTAGAAGGCAAAATAAATTCGCGTGCGATTCGTCCGGCAATGACAAAAGTTGACTGCATTTTTCAACAAAGGGCACAAAAGAAAAAACTTGGTGTCCTTCGTAATCCTAAGTGTTTAAAAGTTTCTATGGCAAAAAGACTTTCGATGCCGCTTCGGCTTGCGCAGGATTGACGGGCAAAAGGAATGTAAAGTTACTGCCTTTTCCTTCCATACTTTCAGCCCAGATGCGTCCACCATGCATCTCGATCATGACCTTCGCAACAGAGAGTCCCAGCCCCATGCCACCGTGCCGCCGCGTCAAATGGGATTCCACTTGAAAAAAACGGTCGAAGATGTGGACCAAATCCTTAGCCGGGATTCCAATGCCGTCATCAATCACGGAGACTTTCACATAACCCGGCACAAGTTCGCCAGTCACAAAAACATGCCCGCCATTATCTGTAAACATAATGGCGTTCTTGACGAGGTTACTCAAAGCAATCGCAATCTTGCCACCGTCAGCCTCAACCAGCAGGTCGTCACGGCCCGGATCGGCTTTCAAGGTAATATTTCGCTGGGAAGCCATATCGGAAAAAGAAGCGGCGACATCCTCGATGACGCGCGCCATCGAAACTGCGCGTTGACGAATGCGGGCCGCGCCGCTCTGAAAATTATCCACGCTGGAAAGACTCTCGATAATTTCCTTAAGCCTCGAGGCATTTTTGATGATAGTATCAATCTGCTCGTGATATTCCTCGCCAACCAATTCGCGCAAAAATGTCGCATGCCCGAGAATCAAGCCGAGCGGCGTGCGCAGTTCGTGCGATGTAATGGCAATAAAATCTTTCTTGAGCCTGTCAAGATCAGCAATTTCAGAGGCACTGGCTTCGATACGGCGCTGTAAGTCGGCATTATGGATTGCCAGCGCGGCCGGAGCGGCCAGCGTCTCTAGAATTGTGATGTCATCCTCGGTATAATGGACGTCGCCTATTTTATTGACGACTTCCAGCACGCCCAGCGGCTGACCCTTGACCATCAGCGGAACGGCCAAAATGGAACGTGTTTCAAAAGCCGAAGCGAAATCCAATGCGCTGAAAAGTTTGGGGTCGGCTTTGAAATCCGGAACGTGAAGCGGCTTCGCCTCGCGGTAAACCCAGCCTGCCGCGCTGCCCTTGAGCGGAACACTCGCACCGCGCAAGGCATCCTGATAATGCCAGGGCACAGCGATAAATTCGAGTCCATTGGATGTTTCATCATATTCCAAAATGGACGCAACCTCGCTATCGGTGAGTCCGCAGGCTTCGGAGATGACAGACTTGAGAAATGGATCTAGATCAAGCGCAGTGCTGAGGTTACGCGTGACTTCGAGAAGTCGTTCGAGACGAATCATCCGCTCGCTATCCATAGGCAACGAGATTATACTTCGCTATAAATATTTTTAAGGAGACAATGTATGGCTAAGAAAAAAGTACGCGTCGCGCTCATCGGCGTTGGCAATTGTGCTTCATCACTGGTGCAGGGCGTGCAATTCTACAAAGACACACCCGATGATGCCACCGTGCCCGGTTTGATGCATGCCAATCTCGGCGGCTACCATGTTCGCGATATCGAGTTCACACTGGGAATTGACATCAATGTAACCAAAGTGGAGGAGGACCTTGCTGATGCAATCTTCGCCGAGCCGAACAATACCTACAAGTTTTGCAATGTACCGAAGTTGAATGTACCCGTGGTGCGCGGCATGACTTACGACGGCCTCGGCAAATATCTTTCACAAGTCATTGAGAAAGCGCCCGGCCCAACGGCGGACATCGCCAGCTTGCTCAAGGAAACCAAAACCGATGTGGTGGTCAACTTCCTGCCCGTCGGTTCGGAAGAAGCCACCAAATGGTATGTGGAACAAATCATCGCGGCCGGATGCGCCTTCGTCAATGGCATTCCCGTTTTCATTGCTTCGCAGGATTATTGGGCGAAACGTTTCCGCGAGGCCAACCTGCCTGTGCTCGGCGACGATATCAAGTCGCAGGTGGGCGCAACGATTTTGCATCGCGTCCTCACCACACTGTTTGTGGATCGCGGCGTCCGCATTGACCGAACCTATCAACTCAACTTCGGCGGCAACACGGATTTCCTAAACATGCTCGAGCGCGAACGACTCGAAAGCAAAAAGATTTCAAAGACCGGCGCTGTCACCAGCATGATCCCGTATGACATCGGCAAGAATAATGTTCATGTCGGCCCATCTGATTACGTGCCGTGGCTGACTGATCGTAAGTTCTGCTATATCAAAATGGAAGGCACCACCTTCGGCGAAGTGCCGCTCAACCTTGAAGCCAAACTCGAAGTGTGGGACAGCCCCAATTCGGCGGGCGTGATGATCGATGCAATTCGCTGTGCGAAGATTGCACTAGATCGCGGCCTCAGTGGACCGATCGTGGGACCATCGTCTTATTTTTTCAAGACGCCGCCCAAACAATTCCGTGACAGCATCTGCCGCGATATGGTGGAAGCTTATATCAAAGGCGAAAACAACGAATAATTCGTCCCTCACCTCCATCCCCTCTCCCGATGGGAGAGGGACGCAAGGGTGAGGGATTTCAAATTCTATGATTCGACAAAAGCATTCGCTTTTTCCTGTTTTCATGCTGGCTGTCGTTTTATTGACCGCATGCCAGCCTCAAACTCCAACTGCTGATCCGAATGCGGCGATGACTGCGGCTGTCCAAACTGCGTTTGCGTCCGTTCAACAAAGCAAAACCGCGCCCGCTCCAATCTCAACAAATACCAATATCCCAATTCCCACCGTTCCGCAAACTCCGCCCGCTTTGCCTTCAACATTCACAACGACTGCACTCAATCCACTTGATACACCTCATACGTATATCAACGATGAATGCCAGTACCTTAAAAATAAGTGGACTTCGACCAATGCCGCGCCAGGCACAATTGTGGTCACGATTATGATTCATGGGATCGAGAAGGGTGCAATAACCGATCCCAACCAAATTAGCGTTCATGACTTCAATCAATTGATGAACAGTTTGCACAGCCAGAACTTTACCGCTATCAGCATGCAACAAATGATGAACTTCATGTACAACAACGCCAAGATTCCCCAGCGTTCTGTTCTGCTGATCCAAGATGATCGTAAAACCGCACAAAACTTTACGGATCACTTTCTGCCCTATTACAAACAATGGGGCTGGCCCGTCACGAACGGCTGGATCAGTCTGAACGGCCCAACAGATCCATTTTTGCCAGGACTCGTTACTCTCTCTAAACAAGGATGGATCAACTTTCAAGCGCATGGTGTGATCCATAATATCGCGATCAGCCCCAACTCCACCACCGAGTTCATGCTGAGTGAATTGCAGGGATCAATGAATAACATTCAGCAGGTATTTGGAATAGCACCTATCGCGTACATCTGGCCCGGCGGCGGATTCACTCCGAAAGCCGTTCAGCTCGCGCGTCAGGTCGGATACAAGCTTGGATTCACAACCAATCCGCGTGGACCTGTGATGTTCAACTGGGTGCCGCTTGACGATCAGACAGATCCACAACGTCCGCTTTGGATCGCGGAAGGCCCCGCCAGCGATCCGCTGATGACCTTGCCGCGCACCTGGGATGCCGATGCGCAACAACACCTCGGCACGTTCACCGCAATCGGAGATGCCGCCGCGGCGTATGCTCAACAAAATAAAGCGGTCGAGATGCAATACTACAACATTGTCTGCGCGCCGAAAGATGGACCCATACCATGACCGATTGTATTTTCTGCAAAATTGTAAATGATGAAATCAAAGCATCCATCGTTTACCGCGATGAACAAGTGACAGCGTTCCGCGACATTCATCCGGTTGCGCCGACCCATATTTTGATCATACCGAACAAACATATCAACTCAGTCAATCAATTACAAGTTGAGGACGAGCCATTAATCGGCCATATGTTCATGGTGGGACGTCAGATCGCGGCGCAGGAAAATATCCATCAGGGCGGTTATCGCATTATCGTCAACACCGGCTCTCATGGCGGACAAACCGTATCTCATATGCACCTGCATCTCATTGGCGGACAAAGAATGAAACACCCGATGGGTTAAACCCAAAAAACGGGACATCCAATTGGATGTCCCGTTTGATTTACTTTTTAATAATCCGCTTTCTTTAAGCTTGCTCGCGGGCCGGCGCAGACGAAGTCCGTACCATCCAAGTCCGAGGCCGGCCAGCAAAAGAAGACCGCCAAAGATTCCAAGAAGCGGCGATGTGCTTGTTTTATTTTCCGGCTGGGCAATCGTGGTATCTTTGGATTGCGCGCCGAAATCAATGTACGCGCTGTCACCTGCATTGACCTGCAAAGTGTAATTCAAAGTCATGGTCGGGTTGTAATTATCCGGGATGGCTGCACTGATGTTATAGTCCCCTTCGGGTAGATCAACAAAACAAATGGGATCCGTTCCGGCTAAAGTGGGAAGCGTTTTGGAATACTTCCCGCTCTTTTCGGTTACGCTGATCGCGCCGCCGGGAATCATCGGCTCGGTGGTTTCATGAATTCCATCGCCATTGAGATCGTTAAAGAGCGAAATACAAATCTGCGTTGTTCCGTTAAACGGCGTAGGCGTGATCGTGGGAGGCAAAGGCGTAGGCGATGGACCAAGCGTCGGCGTTGGATTGACAGAGGCGCCGATTCCCAAGAGGAGTAAATCACCAATGCTCAGTGTGCAATTGGCGTCCAGTTTGGTGTTAAGCTGGCGTAGTTGAGTATCGCTGATCCCATAAAGATATTCAATTCGGAGACAGGTATCGTTAGGCTGAACTTTATAATAGATGTTCCCATTCGGGTTGGGTGTGTTGGTCGCATATTGAATGCCTTGAGAAACGGGCGCGGCTTGCGCGGGAAGTGATAATACGAATATTAGAAGAGCGATCAAGATGCTAGCAATGATTATGAGTCGAAGTTTCATCGCCAAAGATTATAACAGAATCAAAATAGTCTTCTTAATCCTTGCTTTGTCACCACCTACTTTCCATATCGCTTGCGGATTTGCGGCAAAAAATATTTATCGAAGAACGCGTCCTCATCATACTCAGGTTTCCAGCCCCAATCCTTGCGAGCCAGGGAATCATCCACATCTTCCGGCCACAAATCGACGATGCCTTGCCGCCTCGGATTTGGATCGAATGTGATCTTTTCGCCGGGGAAAGCCTTGAGGGCGCGGTCGCGGAACTCGCCTGCTGTTAATGCAAACGCCGCAACGTTATAAATCATGTGACTTAGATTTTGGCGCGGCGCGTCGGTCAGCATCAACAGTGACTTGATTGCGTCAGGCATAGCCATAAAGGAAATCTTCGTATCCTCACGCACAAAACACGAATAAGGTTTCCCTTGTGCCGCGGCATGAAGCATCTCGGGACCATAATCGCTCGTCCCGCCGCTGGGAAGTGTAAAGGCGGAGATTAAGCCGGGGAAACGCAGGGCGCGAAAGTCCAGCATGACCGGCTGGTTTGGATCCAAATGGCGCTGTCCGTAATAACGGCTGTAATACATTCCCAGTTTTTCACAATAAAGTTTGTTGCATCCGTACATGGTATGCGGCGTGTTGTATTCGTCCTCTTTCACGCGTCCCCCAGATTTTTTCACATCAAGGCTCGACATCCCAAAAGCCGCGATGGAACTTGGAAATAGAAACTTGACACGCTTTTCATATTTCTCAGAACGATACGCCGCTAGCATCAACAATTGCATTGTTCCTTCCACGTTGATGCGATGCGCTTCTTCCGTTGCCACTTCGGCTTTCGATGAAAGCGAAGCCGCTAGGTGAAAAATAATGTCAAAGTCATAATCGTAAAAGGTCTTGATTTTATAAACCAAATCCCCCTGCACATGCTCGGCTGACAAATCTTTGATGGTTTCAGGCAAAGGCATGAGTATCTGCCGTCACGATGCGATAGTCTCCGCGCTTCGATAATTCCTGCACCAATGCCTGACCAATTTCACCACAAGCCCCAGTCACGAGCACGGTTTTATGAGTTATCATTAGCTCCTTGTATGCTAGAATGGGAACGCTGTTTTATTGTACAACAGCTTGTGAATTTTTACATGCCTCGACGCCTGCTCCTTTTTTTGCTTGCATTGATTTTAACCGGCTGCGTTGATCTGCCGGATACTCCGCTACCAGCAAACTCAACAGCGACAATTGCGCCGCTTCCTTCGCCAACCATTGTTTGGTTCCCACCATCCGCCACCCCTCCGCCTCAAGTGCTGACCACCCAAGTTCCCACACCCGAACAAAAACCCGGCATTGGCGCCATCACGCTCACCGATGATTTTTCTTCGTCTGATTTATGGGATATAGCGTCATCGGACGAAGGCAGCGCGGCGATCAGTGATAATCATCTAACGTTAGCGGTTGGACCTAGCGTTTATATCATGAGCTTGCGCAAAGAATTGGTCCTTAGCAATTTTTACGCCGAATTGACCGCAAGCCCAAGCCTGTGCAAGGGACAGGATGAATACGGGATTCTCGTACGCGCTTCGGCAGTGGCTTACTATCGTCTTTCTCTAATATGCAATGGCACACTTCGCCTCGACCGCGTTAGTAGCAATTCGCATCAAATTCTTCAGCCCCCCATGCCCAGCGGCGATGTTCCGCCAGGTGCGCCGGGCGAAGTACGCATGGGTGTATGGGCTGTTGGCTCGGACCTGCGCTTCTTCCTGAATGGCCGCTATCAGTTCAGTGTGAGCGATAAAAATTATCCCAGCGGAACCATTGGCGTCTTTGCTCACTCAGTAGCCGATACGCCTGTCGCCGTTACATTTTCCAATTTAGCAATTTATGATGTAAACTATTCACCGCCGACAAAAACGCCGCGTCCCTAATTTCATGGATTCTTCCCGATAAAAGATTATGCCAAATAAACTCAACGATCTCGAACCAAAGGTATGGCTCAAATTCCAAAAATCGTGGTTTATCCATAATCCTCCGCCGCGTCGAAAAGGCGTGCTCGTTCATCCCGCCAAATTCCCCGAAACGATGGCACAGGAGTTCATTGAGTTCTTTACCAAAAAGGGAGAAACAGTTTTGGATCCAATGGCCGGCACAGGGTCCACGCTGGTTGCGGCTTTGCGCCGCGGGGCGCAATTCCTATGGGATCGAATTGAACCCAAAGTATGCAAAGATCGCTGAACAGATCCTCGAAGAAGAACGAACTGCTTTGGGCCAATTAGTCAAGAATCTAAAATCCGAAATCATCAAAGGCGACGCGGCGAATGCTGTCAATTATCAGTTGCCAACTATCAACTATATTTTAACCTCGCCCCCTTACTGGGACATGCTTCATACCAAAGGCGCGGAGACTCAGAAGAAGCGCCGCGCCTCGTCGGAATTGGACATCTTTTATTCCGACAATCCAAAGGATGTGGGCAACATCCACGATTACGAAACATTTCTCGAAACACTGATTTCAATTTATGTAGGACTGAAACCTTTGTTGCACGAGAAGGCCTATCTCACCATCATCGTCAAAAATATAAAGAAGGGTGGAAAGATTTATCCGCTGGCGTGGGACTTGGCACGCGAACTCAGCAATGTTTATACACTCAAAGATGAAAAAATTTGGTGTCAGGATAACCAGCCGCTTGCGCCGTTTGGATTAGGTAGCGCATGGGTGAGTAATACGTTTCATCATTATTGTCTTCAATTTAGAAACGAAGAATAAAAAGAGATGATATGAAAAGATTTCCTTCTCCTTTGAAATTCGGCGGCATCGTTCTGCTTTTCATCATAGGGATTGTGTTTCGCGGTCTGGCTATTCCGGCAGTATCTGCGGACATGCAATGGTTCTTAATTCCATGGTTTGACTTTCTCAAAGTCCATGGCATACAAGGATTGGGCGTGAGCTTCTCGAACTATACTCCACCCTATCTATATCTCCTATGGCTGGCAACGCTCACTTCAAATTATCTATCCAATGTGGAGTCTATCAAAATTATCTCCATCTTTGCAGATGTCGTTAATACAGTTTTAGTCTATCGTATTGTGCGACTCAAATATCCGACTGGGTCAAAACCTTTGCTGGCAAGTGCTCTCTTTTGGGTCATGCCAACAATAATGCTGAACAGCAGTCTCTGGGGACAAGCCGATGCTTTATACACTTTGTTCGTGCTGGTATGCCTGTATTATCTTTTGACCGATAAGCCGCTGTTAGGCATTTCCGCTTTCGGAATAGCCTTTACATTCAAGGCACAAGCCGTATTTATCGTACCTTTTCTTACGATCCTTTTCTTCAAAAGGTGCATCGCATGGCAGTACTTTCTGTCGGTGCCATTCATCTATATTTTATTATGTTTACCCGCTATTCTCCTTGGACGACATTGGGCGGATATTTTTACAATTTATTTATCGCAGGCATTCACATATCATGATCTCTCCAGAAATGCGCCTAATCTCTATATCTTTATGAATTCATTTCCCTACGAATTGGGAACAGCCATTGCATTGACTGTCGCATTGGCTGTAATCGGTTGCTGGATTTGGTTCAACGTACGTGCGAAGTCAGAACTCAGCCAAAACACGATCCTATTCATGAGTCTGGCGTCGGTAGCGCTTGTTCCATTTCTATTGCCAAAAATGCTGGATCGCTACTTTTATCCTACTGACATTCTTTCCCTCCTAGCGGCTTTTTATATGCCGGGGTTATGGTTCGTGCCAATTCTCTATCAATTCATTTCTACGCTGGCATACATTGTATTTCTCTTCCATGCGCCGCCTCTATTGACTCAAATTGCCGCCGTTCTGAACGCGCTGACCATTGGCTTCCTGGCTTGGAGACAAATCCGAACGCGTATCCCAACATCCTCAGCACAAATCTTAACAATAGAGTCGTTGACATAGAAACATCTTGTTCGGGCATCACATGATCACCATTTCCGATTTCCTTCGCATCCCTTACACTCCCGACCTGACTGAAGGAGGCATCGCCTATGCAGGCCGTTCATTACCGCACACTTATGATCGCATGGGCGGATCGCCGTTCGACCGGCTTCGCCATATCGTCGCGGGTGTGGCAGTGGAGTTAGCCTTTCGACGTCATCTCACACAACAGAATATCCCATTTGACATCAAAGGCGCCGCGCCGTTTACTGATCCAGATCGTTATGACGTTTCGCTCGGCGGGCATCGCTGTGACATCAAATCTTTTCTCATTTCCCATCGGACTCAAATTACTTCGCTTCGTGCGGAGCCAGAGCTGATTCTCAAAGCCCCGGCTTTAGTTCCCCTTGATCAATATTCTGCCAATGACCACTCGGATAACGATCTATATCTCTTCGCGTTCCTCACCGGACTCGTTGCTGCATCGCCAGATGATTTGCAAAAAGCCGTTGACGCAAACCAACCGACATATCTCATTCATACCATGCCAAAATCGTGGACGCGTCCGCAACCATGGATTCCGCTAGGACCGCTGGTATTGAAATCCGAATCGGACGAAACGCTAAGGCTTGAAATCGGCGGGCAGGATTCGGGTCGAGATTTTATGACGCGCAAAACCGAACTCCCACCGCGCACGCGCATCGAATTGGATGGAGATTTTTATTCGCTCGCTTATATCCATGTCGAATCCAAACCAAAAGCGCGGCTTGGAATTTATTCTCCGACACGCAAGGAAACTTATCTCATCGAGCCGATTACGTGGAGCAACATTTGGGTATACGGCATGGATATCTTCCTAACGGGTTGGATCACGCGCGAAGAATTTCGCCGCCGCGCCAGTTTGATCCATGAAGGAAGCCGTGTGTTTCAATATAATCTAACACGCACAAAAAATTTGGCTATGCCGGTCTCGGATTTAAAGCCGATGAGTGAATTGTTCGAGCGCGTGCGCGGGTGAAAGCAAATTATCATCGGAGGCTCTCATGAATAACCCAATATATTTTCTGCAGGACATTGTCCGCCGCGGCGCCCACATGGTCGGATGGGAAATCGGCGAAGCGATTGAAGGTGCGATGTGGACTATCGGCGTCGGCTGTTTTATATTGTGTTGCGCAGTATTCGCCTGCGGGGCAGTAGCGTTTCAGATATTGTTTCACCACTAATTCAAAGTCTCGATTCAAACGCCGTTGTTTTTAAACGGCGTTTTTTATTATCAATATGTCATTTCGATTAAGAAATCACTTATTGAAATCTGGTACACTTTTCTCCATGCTTAAGAAGAAAATGTTTTTTGTTTTCGCAGGTTTAGTGATATTGATCGGGCTTGCCGCCGCAATCTATCAAATCCCTGCGATAAAAGATCGTGTCGAATGGCGAATGATTGTCTGGAGCACATACGCTCACAACACAGTAGATCCCGTTGGTAAAATGCCTACGCCCGTGCCATCCACTCCATTTGCGACCTTTACACCTGCCTCTTTCACTCCGACTCCGATTGCGGTTACACCTAGCGCGACTCCTCAACCTCTTCCATTGCAGGTTTCCCTACCAGATCCAAAGTATGAATTACAAGGGATAAATAATTGCGGTCCCGCTACTCTTACGATGGCTCTTCGAATGTACGGCTGGGGGGGAGATCAAAATGATATTGCCAAAATCATCAAACCAGTTCCTCAGGATCGCAACGTCAACCCGGATGAACTTCGTTATTTCGTCCTGACACAAGCAGGCTGGCTGCACGCTGAATTTCGCGTGGCTGGAAATGTCAATCTCCTCAAACAACTTCTCGCCGCCAATTACGCGGTCATTATAGAAGAAGCATCTACTCTTCCTCTTGAAGATGCAAATGGTCCTCATGATGATTTATGGGACGCACATTATTTGCTTATCACCGGCTATGATGACACTACCCAAGTTTTCACTGCTCAAGACCCACTGCGCGGACCTGATCAAAAAATCCCATATGATAAGTTAATGGTGGATTGGAAACCGTTCAATTATTTGTATATGGTCATTTATCTGCCTCAGGATGAAGCAGAAGTCAAATCCATTCTCGGAGCAAACTGGGATCCAGATCAAAACAGACAAAACGCTCTAGCCATTTCTCAAGCTGCGATTACAGCGGATCCAAACGATAAGTTTGCGTGGTTTAACCTCGGCAGTAGTCTGGTTTATTTTGAGCGTTATAACGAAGCGGCTGAAGCCTTTGATAAAGCCTTTACCATCGGCTTGCCTCAACGCATGACGCGTTATCAATTCTGGCCTTTCTACGCTTACTACAATGCAGGCCGGATAGATTATTTACTTCAGATAACAGAAAACACTTACAAGTTGATCAGTGGTGAATACTCGGAGGAAGCCCTGCTCTGGCATGGCTATGGACTTCTAAGCAAAGGTGATACTGCTGGCGCGTGGGCAGATTGGAACAAAGCGCTTAAGGTCCATCCCAACTATTGCGATGCAGAGACAGCCATCAATACTTATATTCAACCGACTTACAATTTAACCAACCCGCCTTGCAGTCCGTAATACATTTTATGTTTCCTGAAAACTATATCCGCCGGGCCATGTTTGTATGAGATAAGATGGTTTACTGGACTCCGGCTCCAATTTTTTTCTCAAACGATAAACAACATTTTTTAACACCGCCAGGTCTCCAGCCGTGCCCCAGACAGCCTGCATGATCTCTTCGTTTTTAAAAACATATCCCGGACGACTCATCAACAAATGCATGAGACGAAATTCCAGATTTGTCAGCTTGATCTCATTCCCCTTCGGTTCAATCGCGGACCGTCGAGCTGGATCCAGCTTCAATTTTCCCGCCTGCACCGGACTCATTGGAACCGCCCAACTCCGGCGCGACCAGGCAATGATCTTCGCCAAAAAGATTGCGGGGCTGATGGGTTTGATGACACATTCATCCACGCCACTTTGATAGGCTTCAAGAATTTCCCCTTCGTTGTTGGTTGGTAAGAAAAGCAGAATCGGACTGGTACTTAAAGCGCGGAATTTCCTGCATAATTCCATCCGTTGCGGATGCGACGCGTTGACATCAATCACGATCAAATCCGGGATCTCCTCCATGGAACGTTCCATCGCCCTTTGGACGGATGTCTCCAAAATAGCGACCAAACCTTTTTCTCGAATGATATATCCCCAAATCGGGGCGGTCGCATCTTGATCACAAATCACAAATACACGTAAAGTGCCTATCGCATCGAGAGGGGAAGAAGTAGATAACATAGGCCTTGCCTTTCTGTTAGGAATTATATGTCAATTCGGCCAAAGTGGTAACACAAAATCTCATTTTTTTACCAAAATATGACTTTTGGGGGATAGGAATTTAGTACTATTCCTGTATACTCATAAATAGCAATCGAAGCAAAGGAGGCTTACGATGAAAAAGTTGTTTCCCGTACTTGCCGTGCTTGTGTTAATTAGCACTGCCTGTCAATTGGGTGGCGGTCAAGCACAACCCACACCTATCGCTGTTGCCACTGCTTTCCCAACCAATACACCTATCCCGCTGAATGCAACTCCCGCACCTTCGGGGAATCAGGCAGCCGGTTCAACCCGTACTTCTTCTGATGGCATGACTGAAGTCTCTATTCCTGCCGGGACTTTCGAGATGGGCGGGCTTGACCCAAATGCACAACCGAATGAAAAGCCGGCTCACAAGGTAACTCTGCCTGCATTTTGGATTGACAAATTTGATGTGACCAATGGAATGTATGCTCAATGTGTAAGCGCCGGGGCATGCGATCCTCCTTTAAGTTTCAGCTCAAAAACGGTTACTGCCTATTTCAAAAATTCTCAATATACCGATTATCCCGTTGTCAATGTTACATGGAGCGATGCAACTGTCTATTGCAAATGGGCAGGACGTTGTCTGCCCACCGAAGCCGAATGGGAATATGCCGCGCGTGGCAATACCACCAATACTTATCCATGGGGAGATGAAGCCCCTGACAGCACACGCGCCAATTTTAACTACCTTTATAGTGATACAACTAAAGTTGGCAGTTTACCGGCTGGCGCAAGTCCGTTTGGCGTGTTGGACATGGCTGGCAATGTAAATCAATGGGTTAATGATTTCTACGATGCAAATTATTATTTAAAGGAAATCGCGATTAATCCTCCGGGACCAATTGGGCGCACTAACTTATTCGCACGCGTTATACGCGGAGGCTCTTTCCAAGAAGGGCCGGAGAATATTCGTGTTTCATACCGGAGTTCCATGCTTGGACCTAATCCGGATGCCCAACAAGGCACCCCTGCTTACACTGGAAATTACGATCCCAAAGTCGGCTTCCGTTGCGTTTCAGATAACTAACGAGTAATTCATAAATCAACCGCCAGAATGCCTGGCGGTTGATTTTTTTAATTGACTCATCTCTCCGCGTGTGGTATTATCCACCATAATCAAATAGCCCCAATCGGCACTCTTATCCAGAGAGGCGGAGGGAACGGCCCTGCGATGCCTCGACAACCGGACGGTTTATTCCGACACGGTGCCAATTCCGACAGAAGGATGTTCTGGAAGATGAGAGGGCAGCCGTGCTTCATGCGCAAATTGCCCTTTCGATATACCGAAGGGCAATTTCGTTTTTAGAAAGGACTTGCAAAACGTAATGAGCACAACTTTTATGGCCTCGCCCAAACTGATGTTTACATCGGAATCAGTAACAGAGGGACATCCCGATAAACTTTGCGACCAAGTCAGCGATGCCGTCCTCGACGCCTGCCTTGAGCAGGACCCGATGTCTCGCGTCGCCTGTGAGACGGCCACCAAAACGGGGGTCGTGATGCTGCTGGGCGAAATCACCACGCACGCGTATGTCAACTTTGATGAACTCGTTCGCCGGGTCGTAAAGGAAATTGGTTATGATAGTAGCGAGAAAGGTTTTGACGGAAATACCTGTGCTGTCCTGTCAGCCATTGCCAGCCAAAGCCCGGACATTGATATGGGAGTCAGCAAATCGCTGGAAGCCAAAGGTGGGGATGATGAAGACATCGATAAGATCGGCGCGGGCGATCAAGGCATGATGTTCGGCTTTGCCTGCAACGAAACGTCGACTCTCATGCCGATGCCGATTTATCTCGCACACAAACTCACTCGTCGTCTGGCGGAGATGCGCAAGAATGGCACCATGCCCTGGCTTCGTCCCGATGGTAAGGGCCAGGTTACCGTTCAATATGCACAAGGCAAACCAAAGCGCATTGATACTGTTTTAATTTCCACACAACACGCACCGGATATTTCTCATGCAGAGATTACGGAGCAGGTGATCGAAAACGTGATTCATCCATCCATGCCGAAGGATATGGTGGATAAAGACATCAAGATATTTGTCAACCCGACCGGACGATTTGTGATTGGCGGTCCGATGGGCGATGCCGGTGTAACTGGACGTAAGATCATCGTTGACTCATATGGCGGTATGGGGCGACATGGCGGCGGCGCCTTCAGCGGCAAAGACCCAACCAAGGTGGATCGTTCCGCGGCGTATGCGGCTCGTTATGCGGCGAAGAACGTTGTGGCCGCAGGTTTGGCGGACCGCGTGGAAGTTCAGGTGGCTTACGCGATCGGCGTGGCGCATCCGCTCTCCGTCAATGTGGAAACGTTTGGCACCGCAAAAATTTCGGATGAAAAAATCGCACAACTGATCAGCGAGCATTTTGATCTGCGCCCGGGTGCGATCATCCGCGACTTGAATCTGCGCCGACCTATCTATCGCAAGACCGCCGCGTACGGCCACTTCGGCCGCGATGATGTTGAATTCCCGTGGGAAAAGACAGACAAGGCTGAGGCATTGAAGAAAGCCGCAGGACTTTAGAACAAACAAAAGCGCATCCAATGGATGCGCTTTTTACTTATTAGCAATTATTCAATCACACGAGCATGATAATGAGAAAGATTAGAACGGTGCAACAATTCATGATCGGTCAAAATATCAGAGGGCTTTCCAGATGCGACAATTTGATGCTCCTCAGAAAAGACGCAAATGGTGCTGGCAATTTCTTCTGCAATGGTTAGATCATGCGTGGCAGTGACAATTGTTTTCCCCTGTTTGCGCTGATTTAAGATGAATTCAACCAACCATGATTGACTGCGCGGGTCAAGACCCGCTGTTGGTTCGTCCATCAGCCAGACATCCGGTTGAAGAGTTAATATGGAAGCCAAAGCGACGCGACGTTTTTCTCCACCTGAGAGACGATGCGGTGCGCGATCTCGAAGCTTTTCAATTCGAAGCGCTTCAAGCGCTGAATCGATTCGTCGGTTGACCTCATCCCGCGCAAGTCCAAGCTGAAGAGGCGCAAAGGCAACTTCATCCAGCACCGAGGGAGAGAACAGTTGAACATCCGAATCCTGGAAGACCAATCCAACACGGCGGCGAAATGCAAAGTTGAACTCATCATCGCGCAAGGCTTCTTCGGTAAGAGGCTTGCCAAATACGGAAATGGTTCCGCTTGATGGAAAATAGAGGCCATCCAGCAATTTCAACAAACTGCTTTTGCCGCTGCCATTCGCGCCAAGAATAACTATCGATTCACCGGCGTGGACTTCGAGGCTGACATTATCCAGTGCAGTTTGGTTTCCTTCGTACGCGAAAGACACATCGCAAACATCAAAAACGATTGTGGCATCCAATTTAATTTTCCTTTATCTTCCCATAACGATAACGACAACAGCAATCGCCAAGAACGCTGCGAGCCAGCACCAATCTTTGGCTCGCATTTGAAACGGCTTCAGGGTAATGATCGAACCACGGAAGCCGCGCGAAACCATTGCAAGATAGACCTCACTGCTCATGTCCAGTGATTTGCCCAATAACGTCGCACTGACGGCAGCCAGCACATGTTGATTATCAGAGGTACTCAAATACCCAACAACCCGGCTCTTGCGCGAAAGGAACATGTCATTCGCAAGGTGAAGTAACAAATAAATATAACGATACGTCATTCCGAGGACCAAAATAAAAACATCAGGCAGGTATAAGACGCTCAGGGCGCTCAGCACCGTATTCCATGGCGTAGTTAAGATCAATAGGAGTGTCAATGATACTGAAGTGCTGACTCGCAACAACAAAAATAGTACTGTGTTTACGCCGGTCGCCGTGATGACCAATCCCAGAGGCAGATGCAGAAGCACAGGACCCGGAGTAATGAACAAAGCGGGAATAACAACCAAGCCAGTAAAAAATGGAAGCACCAGCCAGACGCGCTTAATAAAAAAATCAACAGGGATGGCCGAGGTCCAGGCCAGGATCAAAAGCAAAAGATAAACCGCGGCAATCACCAGCAGGCTGTGCGAAAGACTGACCCCAATCAATAATGCCAGCATCGAGACGACTTTTACGCGCGCGTCCAATGACTGGAACAATCCGGCGCGTGCGCTGATCTCTTCAGCGAACAACGCATGCTCAAGAGTCTCAGTGATGCCATGCAGAGAATGTTCCAAAACATTTCTGCGGCGTAAGTGCGAGAAAGAAGTGGTCGTTTCCATTTTTTGCCGAGGATGTTCCCGAACTGCTTGAGATCGAGGACATCCTCTTATCTTTTCAACGGAGAATTTTCAATCTAGGTCTTTTTCGATCCTGTACCAGCCGTCAACAACATACTAAACAACCAGACCACAACCGCGATGATCACGATGCCCGTTACCGCGGAGAATAGGTATCCTAAATTCAAGTTGCCAAGCGCGCGCAAATTATAGTTCGCAAACGGAGCGCCCCACAGCCCAGACAATTGTTGCATGCCAGCTGGAATAGATGTAAGACCTTTCTGAGTCAGTTGGCGCGTTCCCCATTCGCCCCATGCGGTGCCCGGCGCGAGCAAACCTAGCGGAGAGGCAATTATCAGCACCACCAAAACCACCCAAAGTGTGCGCAGTTTCTGAAATCCGCTCGCTTCTCCAAGAACGGCAGGCTTTTCAGCCGCTTCCAATACCGAAATGTTTGAACGTTGCAGATAAGCGACCACCAACGCTGCCAAAATCCCTTCCGCCACCGAAGCGATTAAAGCATGAGGGATGACCATGGCGGGAATCGAAACCGAAAGTGGATAAGGTGCATATAACGGCGTTCCGTTCGCGGTCTTGAATAGAAGCGGCTGGATTCCAAATTCAACACCGGCAAAGAAAGCCGCGACGGTTACACCCGTCCAGCCGCCGACAAAGGCTCCCACCAAGCGCCGTTTGGAAGTCAAGGGTTGATTTTTTGAGAAAGCACTGTAAATAGCATAAGCAATATAAGGGACGGTTATCGCCATGTTGAAACAGTTGGCGCCATAGGCAGTGATGCCACCATCGCCAAAGAAAAGAGCCTGGATGAGCAATGCGATGGATACCACGATCGTGGCCGGCTCTGGTCCGAGAATAATGGCGGCGATGGTGGCACCGATGGCATGAGCCGTTGTCCCGCCGGGGATCGGGAAGTTGAACATCATGATCACAAACGAAAACGCTGAGAGCAAAGCGATCAGCGGCACACTGCGCGCATTCAACTTCTCGCGCATCTTGCGAATGCCGATGATCCAGAACGGGAGAGCGACCAGGTACATGATGATGCAGGTCACCGGGCTCAGATATCCATCCGGGATATGCATGGCGGTCGTGCCTAACCACAGCAACAACGCGCCATAATAAATGACAAGCAGCTTGACTCTTTTAGATTGGGTGAACATCTTATGAATCTCCTTTCTTGGACTTGATTTTTTGACACTTTGGACATATGCCAAAGAACGTCACATGACTATTGATAAAACGATATCCGCTCGATTTCTCCAATTGACGAATTAAACCTTCAAGCGCTTCGGGCCGGACCTCAAAGCTTTTTCCGCACGATTGGCAAATCAAATGATGATGATTTCTTCCGGCAATCTCGTAAACCAGTCTTCCCGTGCCAACCTGGGAAGAAATCGCCAGTCCAGTCCTTTCCAAAAATTCCAGCGTGCGATAGACAGTCGGCTCTGTCAAACTAGGTGTGTCATGACGGGCCTTTTTGTAGATTTCGGTCGGCGAAAGATGTGCGCCGGAATGATGAAGCACATGCAGGATCGCCATCCGTTGTGGAGTGATGCGGAAGCCGCGCGCCCGCAACCCGGGAGCATACTCAGAAGCACAAGTCATATAAGTTCCTTATTGTAAGTTTTTGCAATAACACTCTTACAGTATACTCCTTATTACAACTTCTTACAATAACATTTTCGATGTTATAATAACGCCTTCTTATGAATTGCACCCGCAAAAGGAATAATCGAAAAATGAAATCTCGCATACCCATCTTCATTTTAATAATTTCGATATTGGCCGCCTGCGCTCCAGCCGCCAATTCATCGCCATCTCAAAACGGCATCGAGATCGAGCAGGCACGAATCGTTGTTCCAGGCACCGCCACTCCGATGGCAGGTATGAACATAGGGAGCACTACATCCCTTGCCGGTTATCTGATCATCAAAAACACAGGCTCTGCCGATGATCAGTTGCTCAGCGCAAGCGCGGATTTTGCAGGTATGGTTATGCTGCACAAATCGGTTGTGGACAGCAATAACGTAGCCACGATGCAGGAAGTGCAATCCATTGACATCCCTGCCGGTCAAACCGTGACTCTTCAACCTGGCGGCTTCCACATCATGTTCATGAATCTAAAGACAACTCCACAAGTGGGCAGCAAAATCATCTTGACTCTCGTCTTCCAAAAAGCCGGAACCATCAGCGTTCAAGCCGATGTAACCAGTGAATAACAAGCGCTTGAGTTTTAGAGTTCCATTTTTTATTCTAGCCGCCCTGATCGTGATCGCGGGAGGTGCTTTTATCTATGAACGGACCAAGATGCCCACTTATTATGGATCAGTAATTGATCCACCCAAAGCAATGCCGGGGTTTACTCTTCAGTCATCCAATGGCCCCGTGAGCCTGGATAGTTTTCGCGGAAAATATGTACTGCTTTACTTCGGCTATACCTCTTGTCCTGATATTTGTCCCATTACACTAGCCACTCTCACAGAAGCCCTGGCAAAGTTGGGTACGAAGAAGGCTGAGGAATTCCAGGTAATTTTTGTCTCAGTAGATTACAAACACGATACTCCTCAGATCAGTGACACATTTGCCAAGAAATTCAACTCGAATTTTATCGGCTTGGGCGGTACCGAAGCCCAAATCAATCTAGTAACACAGGAATATGGCATCTATTACAAACTCAATCCCCCCGATCCGGCCACGGGGTTTTACTCAGTGGATCATACTGCCCTCGTTCAGGTGCTAACCCCTCAGGGTGCATTGATCCTCATCTGGCCCTTCGGCACGCAGCCAGATCAAGAGACCTCCGACTTGGCCACTTTGGTCAGCCGATAATTATCATGCGAAATTAAATGATCTAGGAATAATAAAGCGATCATCAAAAGGTTGTTTCCTCTCCTGAGCCAGCCTTGACATCCGACGCGTCTCGCATATAATTCAGCCCAATATTCAAAAGGCTGTGACGAGGACGAGTACGCGCTGAACGACGGCAACGGTAGGCAAAACACCTACCACATTAGAGAGCAGGCGAAGTGGTGAAAGCCTGCCCGAGACGACAGTGCCGAATGGACCTCCGAGCTTCAAGACGAACGGGTAATGCCCAAGTAATCTCTGACGGAACGCCACCGTTATCAAGGCTAGGTCACTTAGTCGAACAGACTAGCTGACTAAATAAAGTGAGGCTGGCTTTTCCTTCCCGTTGCATCACAACGGGATTTTTTATTAAACAAAGCCTAACTTGGGTGGCACCACGGATGCAAAAGCGTTCGTCCCATTTTGGTAGGTCAAGGACCTATCAAGTGAGATGAACGTGTTTTGTTTTAACGCATCGAAAGGAGAAACGATGAACCCGCAAGGCGATATTCCGCAAGAACAAGGTCAAGCAGAAATAGTTAATTTGCAGGAGCAGTTCGGCGATGGATTTCAAGACAGGTCGCTTCCCACCGCGCCGGTGCTGGTCGAACAAGAAAAGGCGCGCGATCTAAATGAACGCGCTCCACTTTACATCCCGTGAGGTTACGATGTTCGCGCTTATTTTCCATCCGCCCTGACTAAAGAATCAGCAACCGCCTGATCTATCCATCAAATCTTAAACAATCAAAAGGAGAAAAAATGTCTAACCAAACCCAAACTCGTTTTCTATTGAATGAATCTGATCTGCCGCGCTTCTGGTACAACGTGATGGCGGATAGTCCGGTTGCGCCGACGCCGGTTCTTCGTCCAGATACGCTCGAACCGGTCACACCGGATTTTCTGTCGGTCCTGTTCCCAATGGATTTGATCCTGCAGGAAGTCTCGACCGAACGATATATCGAAATCCCCGATGAAGTGCGCGAGATCTACAAGTTGTATCGTCCCACGCCGCTCATTCGCGCGCGTCGATTGGAAAAAGCACTGGATACGCCCGCGCATATTTATTATAAAAATGAGGGCGTCTCGCCTGCCGGAAGCCACAAACCAAACACAGCCATTCCGCAGGCATTCTATAACAAGAAGGCCGGAACGAAAGCGCTTACCACCGAAACCGGCGCGGGACAATGGGGCACGGCACTTTCACAAGCTGGAAAATTCTTCGACATTGATATCGAAGTGTATATGGTCAAAGTTTCGTATCAACAAAAACCATACCGCCGCGTTTTGATGCAGACATTCGGCGCGCAGGTTTTCGCCAGCCCGACTGACCGAACGAATTATGGACGATCGGTTTTGAAAGCAGATCCCAACAGCCCTGGTTCGCTGGGCATTGCCATCTCGGAAGCCGTTGAAGTCGCGGCCACATCGGGAGGTAAAAAGAAATACAGCCTCGGCTCGGTATTAAATCATGTGTTGATGCACCAGACGGTGATCGGTGAAGAAGCGTTGAAGCAGATGGATCTGGCAAATGAATATCCCGATGTGGTGATTGCATGTGTTGGAGGAGGATCGAATTTTTCCGGTATCGCTTATCCATTCCTGCGCGAGAATTTGAAAAACGGACGCAAGACGCGTTTGGTGGCAGTCGAACCCACCGCGACTCCTTCACTGACCAAGGGCACGTACACTTTCGACTACGGCGATACGGCAAAAATGGCGCCTGTTGTCAAAATGTATACGCTCGGACACGGATTCGTCCCACCTTCCATCCACGCAGGTGGACTTCGCTATCACGGCATGGCACCTTCCTTGAGTGCCTTCTTTGATGCGGGATTGATCGAGGCGGTTGCTGTTAAGCAAAAAGCGACGTTTGAAGCCGCCCTGCAATTTGCCTATGCTGAGGGAATTGTTCCCGCACCGGAATCAGCTCACGCCATCCGCGCCGCAATCGATGAGGCATTGGATGCCAAGAAGAAAGGCGAGAAGCGCGTGATCCTGTTCAATCTATCAGGTCACGGTCATTTCGATATGGGCGCATACGAATCCTTCATGAACGGGAAACTGGAAGATTGCGAATATTCCGCCGAGGCGGTCAAAGCCGCAATGGCTGATCTGCCGAAAGTCAGCATCCCCGCATAATCAAATTGGCTTGCTGGAAAATCCATCAAGCCAATCGAATTTGTTTCTTCTCTTTGTGATAAAGGCTGACTTGATGTCAGCCTTTATCATTGACAAGAAGCTAGTTTTTGAAATAGTAAAGCACAAAACCTACAAGAATCTTAGCTCGGAATTTCCCCAAACACAATCACAGCAATATGCTGATTTAGAAAATGCGGAGATGCGCCGTCTTTGCCGGGAACAATTTGCCCGAGTGTATAACCGCCTGCAATCGGTACAAATGAACCCAGAATATCCTGTACAGCGGCAACCTCCGCACCCGGCTTGGCTTTTAGAAGCATTTTCCAAGCCACGTCCACCAGCACCAGCGCAAAGAACGGCTTTGAATTACCCAAAGCAAGCAAAGCCTGTTGCGCGGCCTGACTTGCGGCTTTTTCACAAGCCGCATTACTTCCCACCAACAGATAAGCGTCAATCCCATCGCGGACATTGGCATTCATGCGGAAACTGCCATCTGCTTCCACGCGAATGGGAGCGCGCACAATCAATTCATCGCCTTGCTCCATGCCCAGCGGGTATAAACGTGCAAGATAGTTTAGTGGTGGAAACGCCCAATCGCGGCGGGATAACCGAAGAGTTCCGCATATGCCTCCGAAGCCGGACGTCCATCCAAAGTCCGAAGCCAGAAGCCGCGTGAACGCGTCACACGAAATTGACTTCCGACCGGATCCCATCCATGGGCATATCCAACTCCGACACGCAGATTGCCGCGGAAGAACGCAACTGCCAAGCTGCCTGTGCCGGTTTGATTGCCTGCCATTTGATAGGTGTTGCCGGTATGTAAGTCGCCGCTCGAAAGTCCGCCAGCAAATGGGAACGAGCCTGGTTGAATCGCGGAACACAACTGTTCAGCATCGCCATTGAAACCGTCGGCAAATAGGAGCGCGGCTTCGTTATCCTTATGTGCTAAAGCCAGTCGCAATAATTGTGCGGCCGTCTCGCGTCCCGATTGGGCATAACCGGGAAGCCAATGAGCCTCGGCTTGGAAATCACCTTTGAGCAAAACCAGCACAACGGAGTTCGTATGCTGGCCCGAGTTGGTTAATCCGGCCGGCGAACTAAACCCAATCAATGGGGCATCACCCAATAAACTCGCAACCCCAGTCGCTACTTCATGCGCTTGAAACTGATGCGATGCGATCAAAATCCCCAATCCCGGAGCTCCCGCGCCGAGATGATTAAGCGCTTGATGTGCAGCCTGCAATCCGGCTTCACGCCCATCGAGCGCTTGAGCAACTCCAACAGCAGCCTGAAGTGTCATAAGATTTGATCCTCATCCACAAATGACATAACTTTAACTAATTCTCGGCAACAGGGACCGTGAAATGGAAAGTCGTTCCCTGACGGAATTCGCTTTCGAACCAAATGCGTCCGCCCTGCATCTCAACCAGACTCTTGGTGATATTCAGACCCAATCCTGTGCCCGGAGCTTCGCGCGCCTTCTGATCTTCGGAGCGGAAAAACTTTTGAAAGATCTTTTGCTGGTCTTCAGGACTAATGCCAATGCCGTTGTCTTTCACCCAGAGATGAATCACCTGTCTCGCGCCTTCCAAGTCCCAGCGGTTTTCGGAAAGTTCCGCTCCCATCAATACAGTTCCACCTTCCGGAGTGTACTTATTCGCATTACTCGCCAGATTTGTTAAGACCTGTCCAAGACGCGTGCGGTCACCCCACACCTTCGGCAGGGTGGACGGCATATCCACGTTGATACTTTGCTTCTTGTCTTCCATTTGACGCTTCGTAGAACGCACCACTTCATCCACTAAATCATTCACTTCTACCGCTTTATAGTCAAGGCGCAGACGGCCTGCTTCGATCTTGGAATTATCATTCAGGTCCGAAACGAGCGTGGACATACGCTCCACATTCGAGCGGATCGTGCTCAAGAAGTTGGCTTGCATCTCATTGATCTGTCCAACCGCACCGGCCGCCAGCAGTTCGCTATAACCTTTGATTGAAGTCATCGGGTTCTTGAGTTCATGCGCCACAAAGGAAACGAATTCGCTTTTGGCAAGATTCGCGCGTTGAACTTCGTCATACAGCTGAGCATTTGAGATGGCGATGGCGGCATGATCACTTAAACGATTTAGGAAGGCGATATCCTGCTGGGTATCGCTCGTGCTTTCAAGAAGCACCAACCCGATGACAGCCGCCTCGCGGCGAATAGTAATGACGATTTGAGTGTGCGCGCCGGGCAATAAACCATCTGTGCCCTTCGCATCCAGCACGACCCGTTGCGGCTGACCGGTTGCGATAGCTGTTTTCAACGTCGGAAGATTTAACGGCATCAATTGATTTTGGAAGCCTGCCAAATGCTCCTCATAGCCTTGTTGCGCCACGATATGCAATTTGTCTTCTTCGATCATGCCGATCAAACCTGCATCCGCTCCCGATTGACGCATGGCCCATTCGAGCGTGATGCGCATGGCGCGGTCCATTTCAAGGCTGGCATTGAGTTCCCGGTCAATGCGCTGCATGACGGAGAGTTCTTCTACACGGCTTGCCAATTCCTGGTCTGTCAATGTGAAGAGGCGGGCATTTTCCAAAGCAACCGCCGCCTGACCGGCAAAGGCTGTAAGCAAAGCCTGATCCTCTTCTACAAAAGGCAAACCGTCACGGCGATTGATCACTTCAATCACTCCCATGACGTTATCCCTGATTTGCAGAGGCACAGCCATCAAGGCGCGTGTCATGAAGCCGGTTTTCTCATCTGTGTTTGCATTCCAGCCATCAGAATGCTTAACATCATTTTCGATGACCGGACCGCGCGTGGTAACTACGCGTCCCACCATTCCACTTCCGGCTGGAAGGCGCTGACCCAGCAAATCCTTTGCCACCGGTCCAACCGTCACCCTGAAAACCAGTTCCTTCGTTTGATCATCCACGAGAAACAAACTGCCCGCTTCGCAATCCAAGATGTTAACCGCGCTTTCGAGAACATTCTGAAGCAGAGGTTCAATCTCCAGTGTGGAAGTTAATTGCCGCGTCACGTCATTCAAAGTGCCAAGCTGCCGCGCACGTTGTTGCGTTTCCTGGAGCAAACGAGCCTTCACGATCGCACCGGCAGTCTGATCGGCAATAGCTTGTAAAAGTTCAAGTTGACCGCGCGTATACGCAATGCCCGGATCGAGACTGCCAACGCTTAACGCACCGATGGACTCAGCGCCTGCATTGAGCGGAACTCCCATCCACGCAAAGACGCCCTCTGTTTCAGGAGCCAGATTATGCACTTGACATTCGCGCAAATAATCTTGCGTCAAAATGGGGCGGCCCCTGCGGATGATTTCTGGATTCAGACCGGTATTCGGGGGATACGGAACATTTTCGCGGCTCGTGATGCGGTCGTTATTTTCAACGCAAAAACCATAATAAAAATATTTATTGGTCTTGTCATAAAGCGTGATATGCAAATGAGAAGTCGGAATGATCTGCGCCGTTTGAGCATAGATCAATTCGAGGACATCGTCAAAGGTCAAAGTGACATTGACGCCCTGCGAGACACGCGTCAGCGCGTTCATTTCCTGAACGCGCCGCTCAAGGTTGGCAACTGTTTGAATACGTTGGATGGCAACCGAGATTTGATCACATAACTTTTCAAGAAAGACCAGATCGCGAGGTGTGTAAGGCTGACCTACGAGGCGGGCTCCCAATGCCAGCCAGCCCGTCGGTTGTCCGTGACCAGGCAGGACAACGAAGAGACGCGCTCCCATTAAAGCAAGTCGTGTTTGTTCAGCTTTCAAACTTTCGGGCAGAGAGGCTTCATCAAGATATAAAGGCAATTTCTCTGCGACAAAATATTTCACCAAAGCACTGCTGGATGAAAAGCGGATGTCCGTGCTGGCGCGCCCATCCTCGACGGGCAGGGCAGCATATTGATCGTTGAGCGAATCATAAACGTAGACGTGAAGACGGTCCGGTCCCAACGTGGAATTGATCTGCTTCCGAAGAGTCCGGCCAATCGCATTCAAATCGAGGGCGCTATTTAATTCATTGGCAAAGTTTTGAATGCTTTCAGCATATGCGCGCCGACCGCGGAAGAATGTGGCATCCACAAAGCTTTGCGTTCGAATTCCGCACGGGGTCAAGAAAGATCGCAATAACAAAAACCAATCCGCCCACCCAAATGGGATTCGATGCTGGCATGGCGGCTTTGAAGATCAGGCTCAAGCCGCTGACCAGCAGAGCATATCCGCCGACAATGAAAATGGTCAGGAGAACGTAGATCAGCCCCTGACGCATCCAATCATCAGTGCTTAGAAAACGGAATCGTAGTATGGCATAACCGAGTGTTAAAGGAAAGACGATGACGGGGATGAGTAAATAAGGCGTAAAGTCAAAAAGATGGATGGATGTTGTGAGAAACCAAAAAGTTAGAGGACCCAGAGCAATGATTGTTCCCGTTAAGATCATGCGCGCTTGCGCCTTAATCACAGGCGAGGCGGCCGCAACACTATAATAAACATTGAATAGAATAAAGGTGAGGCTGGTCAAGCCCAGATAGATATAAATGAATTGCCAAGCCTGAATATAATTTTCAGGATGAGAGAAATTAAACAGGGTGGTATAAGCATAGCCGCACAGGATAAAAGAGATAGCGTAGCCTGCTCGGCGAAGATAAGAACGACCCGTGATAAAACTCGCTTCCTGTGGAAAAGCCAAAGCAAGATCAATCAGCGCTCCACCTCCTATCGCGAGACCCAAGGTCCAGATATAAGTCAAGGTGTGAGTAGTATACAGGTCGAAGAGCGAACCGGCGCAGATACTCAAAGATGACGCGAACAAGGAGAACGCGCGTCCCGCAGATTCCGCACGACGGATGGCAAATATCCAAAGACTGATCGCGAGGAAGATCAAGCTAAGCAAAATCGGAATGATAAAATATGTGATTCGATCTCGAGATGCGAAGGCATGAAGCGTGACATCATAAGTTTTCTGATTTCCATCTGGAGAGCGAACGATAACGGGAACTTGATCGCCTGGATGGAAGCCACTCAAGATGCGTTGCACTTCAAATGTGTTATGGACTGCTTGACCGTTGACCGAAATCAGTTGATCTCCCAACCTCACGCCCTGATTGTGAAGATCCCATGAGGCATCCGCCCCCGCTGGAACTACACCGTTGAATACCATAGTATGCTCATAAAATGCGCCAAGGAAAGGAGCTTTCATCCACCAATTGGCAAGAAAGAGCGCGGTGATAAAAGTCGCTACCGCCAGGAATTGGTAGATAAACGTTACGGCTTGAAGAGCCTGATTGATGTAGGTATTCGAGCGACGAGAAATCGACATAGAAGTCACTGTATCGAGAAAGCTCACCAACCCATTTTACACAGATTATGCAAAGAAAAATATGGTACTTTCATAACAAAGCCGTTAAACGGCGGCGGGGCGGACCATCCCGTGTCCACCCCGTCTTCTTTCTGTTTTCGACAACTAAATGTCGAGATTTCTCACATATTTTGCATGGGTCTGGATGAATCGCTTGCGAGGATCCACTGCATCGCCCATCAACATATCGAAGGTGCGGTCGGCTTCCGCTGCATCATCTACCGTAACCAGAAGCAGGGTGCGGTTATCCGGATTCATCGTCGTTTCCCACAACTGCTGTGGGTTCATTTCGCCGAGACCTTTATAACGCTGGACATTTGCCTTATCACTCCCAACCTCTTTAACGATCTTATCTTTCTCTTTGTCGCTGTAGGCATATTTGACCTGATTCTTATGAGCGACGCGAAACAATGGAGGCTGGGCAATGTAAAGATGACCGTCTTCCAGCAGATGTGGCATATAGCGAAAGAAGAATGTCAACAACAACGTTCGGATATGACTGCCGTCCACATCCGCATCGGTCATAATGATGATGCGGCCGTAACGCAAGCCTTCCATGTCGAAATTGTCTCCGATGCCGGTGCCAAGCGCGGAGATGAGCGCTCTGATCTCATTACTCGACAAAATCTTATCGAGGCGGGCACGTTCGGTGTTCATAATCTTGCCGCGCAGAGGCAGGATCGCTTGAAAGTGCCGGTCGCGTCCCTGCTTGGCTGAACCGCCAGCCGAATCACCTTCCACAATATATAACTCTGTCTTCGATGAATCGCGTTCTGAACAATCCGCCAGCTTGCCGGGCAATGTTAAAGATTCAAGCGCCGACTTGCGAATGACCAGATCGCGCGCTTTCTTGGCGGCATCGCGGGCGCGCGCCGAAGTCAGACACTTGGCAATAATTGCTTTGGCGGCTTGCGGATTTTCGTCGAGGAAGGTCGCAAATGCTTCGCCGATGATCTGCTGGGAATATGTTTGCACTTCGGGATTCATCAGCTTGACTTTGGTCTGTGATTCAAATTGCGGATCGGGATGCTTGATCGAAACAATCGCCGTCAGACCTTCACGCGTATCATCACCCGAAAAATTCGGATCCGCGTCCTTGAGCAAACCATTTTTGCGCGCATAATCATTGACCACGCGCGTCACTGCGGAACGAAGTCCGGTGAGGTGCGTGCCGCCATCCACCGTGTTAATCGTGTTCGCAAACGAATATACCGATTCAGTGTATGCATCTGTATATTGAATAGCGGCCTCGATGCCGATGCCTTCCATATCCTTCTCAACATACACCACTGGATGAAGATTTTCGCGATTGCGATTCAAATAGCGGACGAAGGAGGTGATGCCACCTTCGAAGTAAAACGTCACTTCATGACCAGTGCGTTCATCCATGAAGTAAATCGTTACGCCGCGCGTCACAAACGCCATCTCACGGAACCGCTGAGCCAGCGTATCGAAGCGATAATCAATATCTTCCTTGAATATCTGTTTATCGAATTGGAATGTAACCTTCGTGCCGGTCACATTTTCTTTTACTTTACCAACTTGCTTCACCGGTGCTTTAGGATATCCGCGTTCATAACGTTGGACATAAACGCCTCCATCGCGCTTGACCTCGACCTCGCACCACTCCGATAGGGCGTTCACTGCGCTGACACCAACTCCGTGCAAGCCGCCCGAGACTTTATATCCGCCGCCGCCAAACTTACCACCCGCGTGAAGCGTGGTCATCACTACTTCAAGCGCGGACTTCTTTTGAGTCGGGTGCATCCCAACAGGAATGCCGCGTCCGTTATCTGTAACACTCACACTGCTATCGGGATGAATGGCAATCTCGATGCGCGTGCACGATCCCGCCAAGGCTTCATCAATGGCATTGTCCACCACTTCATAGACAAGATGATGCAAGGCTTTAATATCCGTGCCACCAACATACATACCCGGGCGGCGTCGAACCGCCTCGAGGCCTTCGAGTACTTGAATATCTTTTGCTTCGTAACTAATGCTATTTTTTTCTTTCTTCCCAGCCACAAAATCCTCCGTAGAATGTCATTGCAAACATGTTCTTACCGAAGCAATCTCATGTTTCATGAGGGATGTTTCGTCGCGCTCCTCGCAATGACGTGAAAATTATACTTGCGGTGTCGGCGTAGTTGCGCGCAATCTTTCCATCACAGTCTGCAACCACACGGTAGTATCCCGATAATAGATAAACGATGATGCCACTAAGGCAGTCATGATAAAAGCATGTCCGAGGATGCCAACCAAGGTAAGCCATGAGTTATTATCCGGTATAGCCCACAAGAAGTTCAACCCGACACCGATCAACAACATGGTCAAAACAAATAAACTGCTGGTCGGCAAAGCAAAACGTGTCAGTTGAAGACCGCTCAGAAAAGACATAAACACATTCTGTTTGCGAAGATAAATTCCGAAGGATGAAAAGAAAACCGGCACGATCAGCCACATGGACAGGAATGCCAACACTAATAACGCACCTTCTCCGAGCAACGAATTGATTGCAAAGAGAATATATAAAAGCAAGCCAAGGGGCAGGCCAATGATCCACGCAAGAAGAAACCAAAGGAACGAATAAAGAATCGTCTGTGAGATGGCGCGTCCCGTTGCAGTGGATGTTTCTGGAACAATCAACAAGGCAATCCATCGAAAATAGAGTCCACCAAAAATCCAACCGCAAACCGTGAGAAGGAAGAGCAGACCTAACAATTGTCCAGGAGAGTTAACTTGCCAAATCGCAGGCGCACCCAACGGGGACCCAAGAGGCATCTCACCGCTCATCAAGCTCGGTACGCCGATGGGAAAAGTCCGCAAAATGCCAAGCAGGTTGAATTGTTGAAAGAACTGGGTATACATATCCATCGCGTTCTTGATATCGCTGGCAGAGATGCCCGTTCCCGAAGCAAAGCTTTGGAATTCAGCCAGGACGGGCTGGATCAATTGATTCATACTGACGTGCGGACCAAGCCACAATAACAGGTCGAGCACCAACGGCAAAGTAATGGCGGCAATATGCGCGGCAATCGCGTCAAAGCCGGCTCTGAGCGAGCCAATGATGCCGGGCGGTGGAGGTAAGGTTTGAATTTCGTTCTTTAAGTTCATAGCCTTTTGATTCTACCATACCGCTTCAATCACCGTTCCGTTCACTTCATATCGGGTAAAATCAAACCATGCAACAGAAAGAAAGTTATTTGCCGGATGGAAACCGCATAGGCGTATTGACCGCGGCAGTCCTGCTGGCTTATGCGCTGACGCGCCTGATTAATGCTCCAGGCTTCACTTTGACCCTGCAGTTGCCCGGCTTTTACTTTGCTTACCCCCTCACCCTCAGCAGCGCGATGACCGTCATGGCAACCGGCCTCACCGCCACTGGCATGAATTGGCTGTTACACAGTCATCCTTCTTTAGAGGGGAACACTATCGAGCACTGGTTATTGCCCACATTGACAACCTTCATCATCGGCGTGAGCCTCGATGTTTTGCCTTTCGGCAAGCTTTGGTGGATCGGCTTGGCTATCAGTGCTGGAATTCTCGTTTCCATCTTCATCGCGGAATATGTTTCCGTGGATACCGGCGCGCCGACGTACGCGCTCGCATCTGCCGCGCTCATCGCGCTTTCTTATGCGTTGTTTCTCATGCTGGTCATTGCACTGCGCGCGGCAGGCACGCGCCTCTTTCTCATTGCGCCAGCGGTCTTCATCGCCGCCGGATTGGTCGCTCTGCGCACACTTCATCTTCGTCTCAGCAGTCACTGGGAATTTCCATGGGCGATTGGCATCGCCTTGGTTTGCACACAGACCGCGGCTGGAGTGCATTACTGGCCAATCTCGCCTTTACAATTCGGCTTGATTCTACTGGGCCCGTTATATGCGCTTACCGCCCTCGCATCCAATCTCAGCGAAGATGTCCCGCTACGGCAGGCCGCGCTTGAACCGGGAATGATTCTTGGCGCCGCGTGGATCGCTGCGATCATTATCCACTGATGGAATTGAATCTCAAACGCAAAGATTGGGACATCATGCGCGCCCATGTCCAGGCCCATGCGCCGCTCGAGGCATGCGGACTATTGGCGGGGAAAAACAATTGGGTTGAAAGAATTTTATTGATTGAGAACCAAGCCAAAAGTCGCATCAAGTTTCGGATGGATCCGAAAGAACAACTCGAGGCATTTCAACTGGATCGACTTCGAACCAATTAGATTTAATCGGAATTTTCCATTCGCATCCCGCGGGACCTGAAACAGTTTCCGCCACCGATATCGATGATGCGGCTTATGCCGTTACACAAATCATATGGTCGCAGTCAAAAGGCAGTTGGACCGCGCGCGGTTTTTGGATTGAGAATAAACAGGCCACAGAAGTAGAGCTAAAGGTTACAGACGATGAGCAACCTTAACAGATTTCATGTGTTACAGTTTTTGCTCAATGTGGAGGAGTAGTTATGCAGATATTGATGGATGCCGGTGTGGTTCTGCTGGCCTATTTTTTTGGAGCCATACCGTTCGGTCTGCTGATCGTAAAACTGGCGACCGGCAAGGATATTCGCCAAGTTGCCAGCGGGCGCACCGGCGGCACAAATGCAATGCGCGCAGCTGGCTGCTGGGCCGGGATTGCAACTGCGCTATTCGATATCTTCAAGGGAGTCGCGGCAGTTTGGCTGGCGCGGACATTGACACCCAATGTTTGGATAGAAGTGCTGGCTCCAATCGCGGCTGTGCTTGGACATAACTATTCCATTTTTCTTTTGGAAAGCCATTCGGAAGGAAAAATTCGTTTGCGCGGCGGAGCCGGAGGCGCACCCGCCGCAGGCGGAGCGATTGGGCTGTTATGGCCCTCATGGTGGCTGATACTTTTGGGAGTGCCCATCCCGCTTTTGATGTTCTTTGGTGTGGGGTATGCCTCCATTGCAACAATCAGCATTTCGCTCACTGTAACAGTAATTTTTGCCGTCCTTTATTTTCTGGGATATTCCATTCATTGGCAATATATCGTTTACGGCGTAGCAATCTTCTTCATCCTTCTTTGGGCATTGCGGCCCAACATCAAAGCTTTGATGGAAGGACGCGAACGATTTCATGGCTGGCGCCCATGGAAAAAGAAAGAAGCTGAGACAAAAAAATCGGAATAATCTAAGAAGCAGACCATAAGGTCCGCCTCTTAGATCTACAAAATCATCCTCATTCTTCGCGCGCCCGCTTGATCAACACTTGCAGGTTGCGTTTGTGCAAACCTTCAGCGAGACCGCCCAGATGCACGCGGCTTTTGCCGCATTCTTCAATTCTCATCGAGTCCAAGGTTTCATCAACGGACTTGCGCCGCGCCGCGGCTTTGGCGACTCTTTTGACGTTGGTGATGTAAGTGAGATTTTCTCTTACCGCCGCATCAATTTCGCCGCGCAAAATAATATCGCCGTGACCCTGGACAATATTCTCCAGCCCCATGCGTCCAATTTTTTTAATCGACGCGGCAATATCATCAATATCGCCATCCACGACATAAGGCAACGGCATGAACGCGTCGCCAGCAAAAAGGACGCGGTCCTCCTCGACCAGCACAGCGATGCCGTCACGGCTGTGGCCGGGAGCCGACAGAATATTTAGATTCTTTTTGCCCACACGCAGACTCATTTCACCGGCCGCAAACGTCAGATGCGGCAAAACGATTTTGACTTGACGGAGAGCGGCATTTTGCTTTTGCGCCGCTTCCAATGACGGGCGCCCGCGCTCGTCCAGCAAGGCGCGGCAAAGTTCATGAGCAATAATCGTCGCACCGGGGAAAAAACAATTCCCCCAGGCATGGTCAGCATGATAATGAGTATCGATCACATAACGCACCGGTACGCTGAGTTCATGTTCAATGAACTCGCGCATGCCAAGCGTCTCATCCGGGAGAGCCAGCGTATCAATAACCACCGCCCACTGCGGGCCAACCACCACGCCGGCAGTCACTTGGGCATAGATTTCACTTTGAAACCAGAATACGTTTTCAGAAACACGTTCACGGTGCATTCAAAAACCTCAGTTGAAATTTACTTATAAATAGCACAATGGAGGGGTAAAGTCAAGTTGTTTGTACAAATTTACTTCCGCCCATTTTCTTTCCAAGAAAAGGGCGAGGCTCATCGCCTCGCCCAAAGTTTTAGCCTTTATCCTCTTCGTCTTGCAGAATCATCACACGATATGCCTCGGCGTACTTAATGCCCTTTGACTTGCCCGCGCTCTCAGCCCATTCGCGCATCCATTTGCCAACTTCATCCGGCTTCACCTGGCTGACGTGTTTCGTCAGCGCCTCAATCTTGGTATCCATTGTCTCGCTGATATCAACCCATGTATCAGCTTTTTCGTTTTCGTGGATATATAAGCGTTTGACGTTATGCGGTTCGTACCCCGCCGTTAACAGGTCGGGGAAAATGAGCCTCGTCCCCGCTGACGGAAACACCGCTTCACATGCCGCTTGCGCGGCAGCGCGGTGATCGGGATGATTGATGTAGTCGCTGCCAAAGAACCATCCTTCGGGATCGCCCGTCAAAACCACGTCCGGTTTGTATTGACGGATGAGGCGCGCCAATTCTTTGCGCAAAGGAATTGTCGGTTCCAATTCGCCATCGGGATAATGCAGAAAGATCGTTTCTTTCACGCCTAAGACTTTGTTTGCAGCAAGTTGTTCGCCCTCGCGTAGTTTGGCTAAAACCGGCTTATAAGAACCATCTTTGGTTGGATCGTTCGAAACCTAAGTCGCCGCTCGTGATGACCACCGATACAATTCCACATCCGGCTTTTGACCATTTAGCGAGCGTCCCGCCAACCGAAAATTCCTGATCGTCCGGATGCGCTTGAATGGTCATCGCGCTCTTTGGTATATATTCTTTTTCTTCTGACATATTCTCTCCTATTAAACATGGCGTTGATTTTACCCGCCTAGCCTTTGGAGTACAATAACAAAAGCCCCCACCCTTCCTCCCCCAAATCCAAAGGATTTGGGGATGCTCCCTTCGGGAGTGCTTCGCGAAGGTGGCTCGAAGAGCCGGAGAGGGCAAAAAAGTAATGCCATCCATCACTGTTTAGGAGAATGCAAATGCCCATCACCCTCGACGGTTCATCCCTCACAATTGAAAAACTCGTTGAGATTGCGCGAGATAACGAGAAAGTGAAACTAGCTCCCGAAGCGTTGGAGCGCATTAAAGTCTGCCGCGCTATGCTGGAGGAGAAACTCGCCAAGAAAGAGATCATGTATGGTGTGAACACCGGCATCGGGGAATTTTCGGAGAAAGTTCTCAATGATGATCAAGTCAAAGAATTTCAGAAGTATTTGATTTATAACCATGCAGCGGGCATCGGTGAACCCGCACCGATTGAATACATCCGCGCGGCGCTGGCGGGAAAAATCAATGTACACGCGCACGGTAATTCTGGTTGCAGACCAGAGATTACACTCACGCTGGTGGAGATGCTAAACAAAGGCGTCACACCAGTGGTTTGTCAAAAGGGATCAGTCGGCGCGAGCGGCGACCTCGCGCCGATGGCGCAGGCCGCGCTGTTGCTAATGGGTGAAGGCGAAGCTTTTTTTAATGGCGAACAACTCGTGGGTCACGAAGCGATGCGGCGCGCTGGAATTGAAATCCCCGGCTTGCAAGCGCGCGACGGTCTGGCAACCATCAACGGCTCGAACGTGCTGACCGCCATGTCCGCGCTTCATATTTATGACATGGAACAATTCTTGAAACAGGCAGAGATCGCGGCGGCGATGTCCATCGAAGCGTTGCTCGGCAGCCTGAAACCGTACAACACCAAACTGCATGAACTGCGCGGCTTCAAAGGCGCGATCACGTCCGCCAAAAATATCATGAAAGTGATCGAAGGCTCTGACCTGACAACGGGCAAGATGAAAACGAAAGTGCAGGACGCATATTCGATGCGTTCCACGCCGCAAGTGATCGGCGCGGCGCGCGATGCGATTGCATATGCAAGGTCACAAGTTGAAATCGAATTGAACGGCGTGGGCGACAACCCGATCTTCGTGCCTGAGATGAAATTGACTCTGACCGGTGCGAACTTTCAAGGATCACCTGTCTCATTGCCCATGGATATGGCAGGCGCGGCAATTACGATGGTGTGCGTGCTAGCCGAACGGCGGTTAAATCGTTTGACCAATCCCGCGCTTTCTCAGGGATTGCCGGATTTCCTGGCGCACGAACCGGGCTTCTACTCCGGGATGATGCTCAGCCAATATACTGCGGACCATTTGATCGTCGAGCAGAAAATTTTATCCGCGCCCGCTAGCATTCAATCCATCCCCGCCGCGGCAGACCAAGAAGATTTCGTCTCGATGGGCATGAACACCGCCATCAAGAATGGACAGATTTTGGATAACGCATTCGGCGTTTTGGGAATCGAATTCATGGCCGCCGCGCAAGCGTTGGACTTCCGCAAGTTCACGCCGGGCAAAGGGACACAAAAAGCGCGTGAAGTGATTCGCAGCCATGTGGAACATCTCGAAGTGGATCGTCCGCTGTATAACGACCATAACAAGATGAAGGCGTTGGTAAAGTCGGGAGAGATTTTGGAAGAGGTGGAAAAGGCGGTTGGGAAGTTGGGATAGGACCGAACAGGACTGACAATTTATCTTTGCATCGCCAAGTCGTCGAAAACCTGGCGGGCTTGGCGATGCCATTCTCTTATAAATCATACAGATCACGTCAATCTCCTAAAACTGGCAAATTTAAATCTTGGCGGCACATGGGCAGACTTCGGCGCGGGCGGAGGCGCGTTTACTTTTGCTTTGCGCGAACTGGTCGGACCGGATGCAACCATCTATGCCGTGGACAAAGATCGTGCCCGGCTGAATGAATTACAAGAAGCTTATCGTGCGCGCTTTGGGGATTCGCAAAACCTGCACATCGTCGCCGCGGACTTTTCGCGTGCGTTGCGACCGCAGGGAGTACCATCGCTCGATGGCATCGTGATGGCAAACTCTCTGCATTTCTTCAAAGACAAGGAAAAAGTGTTGCGTCAGGTGCGGACACATCTCAAGCCAAACGGAATTTTATTGCTGGTCGAATATAACGTGGACTCGGGCAATTTCTGGGTGCCATATCCGCTGTCGTTTGAATCGTTTCGCACGCTTGCGCCGCGTGCCGGATTCAGCGAGCCGCGTTTATTGGCAAAGCATCCATCCAGTTTTTTGAGGGAGTTCTACAGCGCCCTGTGTGGACAGGGCTAGCGCCAGGCCCGAGGCGCTGGTTTTGTCGCCTTGCTCAGCGCAGTATGCCAATCCCGGCAGGGGGATGCTATAATTAAAACATGGCTGTGAAAAGCTCGTCCCAAACCGTTCTCAGGATAGACCGCAAAGTTTTTTCTGTTTCATCCTTAACCGATGAGACAGATGAAAAAGCTTATTGGCTTTCGCGTACTCCACAGGAGCGATTGCGCCACGTGGAACACCTCCGCCGCATCAACCATGGATATAGAACTGCCGCTCGACTTCAAAGAGTTCTTGAAATTACTCAACGATAAAGGCGTCCGATACCTGCTGATTGGGGGATATGTGGTCGCCTATCACGGCTATCCACGCGCCACCAGCAATATTGATGTTTGGATCGCTGTAAACCCTGATAATGCCCAACGAATCGTTTGGACGCTCCGCGAGTTTGGCTTTAATTTGCCGGAATTAACGGAAGACTTGTTTCTGCAGAAAAACAAAATCATCCGCATGGGCAACCCTCCAATACGGATTGAAATCTCAACGGGTATTTCCGGTGTGGACTTTGACAAGTGTTATGCCGAACGAGTAACGGATACGCTCGACGGCGTTGAAGTTCCCATCATCAGCCTTGAGAACCTGCGGCAGAATAAAAAGGCTGCCGGCAGACTGAAGGATTTGGATGATCTGGAAAATCTTCCGTAAGGCATCAACCAGCCGCGTTTATTGGCAAAGCATTCATCGAGTTTTTTGAGGGAGTTTTACTCAGCTGTCGCGTATAAAGAGGAGCACTAAACTGCCAGAATTCAACTCCTATCTGTTTGTTTGTGTTAAAAGTATTCGATAGTTGCTATACAGCTACACTGGCTTTATCTTTTTGGCAAACGGAAGAAAACAAAATTTCGACAGCCTCCCATGATCCATTGCCATTATTTGTAGGTATGTGTTTTTCAATTTCACTTTTCGAAACGATAAAAAGATTGCTTTTTGGAATTAAAACCCATAAATGAAAGACATAATTAAGCGAGCTTTGAGCAACAGTCCATTCATTCCTTGTAAGATGAAAAGTCGCAACTTCCCAAATTGAATTTGATGTTTTCACTTCTATATTAAGTAAGCTTGTGTTTTTCAAGTCAACGACAGAGAGGATATCGTAACCGCTAAAATTCGACTCAAACCCTTGCCATTTTGGTTCTTTTTGAGTTCTTGTTCTTTCATAATCGATGGACAACTTTTCGCCACGTCTTCCAATATCTATCCTTTCATCTTTTGACGTTCTTCTTGAAATTTTCCCAATTTTGTCCCACCACAATATTACATCATCAGAATATGATGTAGTTAGGTCAGCTTCACGCAAACACTAAATCACATCAGTTGGTAAATATTTTAGCAATTCGCTTCTTCCTTTAGTTAGCAATGGAATCCATGTAGGTTTATAAGTCTCAATAAGATGCTGTATTTGAATCCTTAGAATTTTTTCTGGAGGCAAATTTGAGATAATTTCCTCAGACTTATCTGTTAATTCCAAATACCCATCTAAATCGAGTCTAATCCATTCACATTTTTGACATAAATCAAAAACAGCTTTTGCTGAAGCCACATTATTGAATGTCTTAAATACCTCAGGAAAATTTGAAACAATCTTAGGATTTGATTTTATGAACCTAAGAAGTTCTTGAGCAGAATAAAGTATGCCAACAGAGAAATACATCAACTTTCTCTTTTTAAGTGATTGATGAAATCATCTACATCTTCCTGCGTGATTCCATCAGCATCTAAATCGGGTTCAAACGGCTCAACATTTAATGATTGATCATTTAATATCTTTGACATAAGTTTTACTTTGTTTTCTAACCGTCTTCGTACGGATACATCAACTGTATCTGGACTGAATAATATTTCTACTGTGGTTACGACATTTTTATTTAAGCCTAATCTATGGATCCGATCTTCTGATTGAAGATATTGAGCAGCGTTGTAGTTACGATCTATATAAATTGCATGATGGCAAACTGTGTGCAAGCTTATACTTTCTGCACAAGCAGCAGGATTAGCAACTAATACTAGAGAATTCGGATCCTCGTGAAATTTTTTTATCTTCCATTCTCGCGTCTCTTCCTCATCTTCACTCCCAGCATCTACACCACCATGTATATAATCAGCACCTAAATCTGAAGTCTTTCAGAAATGGTTTCCACATTTTCAACAAAGGTTGACCAAATCAATACTTTTTTACCTTCACTAGCTAATTGCCTAGTTTTTTGGCATGCATATTCAATTTTTGGGCTATCCCCTTCTGCCAATGCGTCAAAGAGTTCTTCGGGAAAACTTCCTTGATCTTTGGCTAACAAAGACGGATTTGATACTACTTGAAGTAATTTAACTACGCTTTTGCCTATGGACCTAAATAATATTCTTTCTCGAGATGAAAGATTTGCTAATTGCCTATACTCTTCAGAACGCAATAACTCATAAAGATTTCGTTGCTTTGGTCTTAATTGAATTGGAGTATATATACGATGCACTTTAGGCAATCCAAGCTCTTCTTTAGTTGTTCGTACAAAAATCGGTGCAATAATATTTGTAGCATCGTTGGCGTCAAAATCTAACTCAGGATAAATAAAGTTAATTTGTGGAAGAAGGTCATTTATCGAATTTGGTAGAGGGGTTCCCGACATAATCAATTTCGCAATTGGTAGGTGAGAAAGACCCAAAACATTGCTTGCCCATTGTCCGCTGGCTCCACGTTTAATTCTGTGGCTTTCATCTAAAAACATAAAAAAGTCATATTTCATCAAATATTCAGCAATAATATTTTTTACAATTGGTAATTGCTGGTATGTGATTAAAAGAATTTCCGGATCTGTTTCGAGAATTTGCAGAATTATTTTTTCCCCTCCCACTAACCTTTTGATTACTGGTGGTTGATCCACGCAAAGTTGCAACTGTTCTTCCCAAGCAGCAAATGCATTTTTGGGGCATACAACAAGCAGCTTAGTATCTTGATTTCTTTTGAAATAAAAAAATGCTAAGGCTTCCGTAGTTTTACCGGCCCCTGGAACAGAAAAAGTAGCACCAGCTGAGAGAGAAACAAGCTTGGCCACGTTCCTTATTTGTTCTGGAGTTAATGATCTTGAAAATCCTTTGCTATGCAGGACATTTAATACGGTTTCCTGACCCAAGGGGCCATTTGTTGATTGATTCTGATAACTCTTTTCTCTCTCAATAGCAGTTTTAAGTATTTGCTCAACTTTACTATCAGCTTCATATTCAAGGTTGTGTTTTTGAAGTATATAAGACAGAGGCTTTCTGCACGCTAAAAATTCCCAAACGGGCAACCTGATGCTATAAGATGAGACCGTCTGAATTTCTTGAGATCTTTCCTCAAACACGCGACTAACAACGGGCCAAATATCAAAACGATCAGTAGTACTGACCTGAACAGCATGGTTTGGATGATCGTAAGTAAACTCAATCATCAGTATTAAGCCATTTTTTTAAAATTTTTATCGAGTTTTCAATAGCCAATATGTGTTCAGCAACGCCTGTCTTTGACACATTTTTTTCATTAAGATAATTAGTCGCATTTTGAAGATGGGAATTAGCTTCACTAACCTCATGAAGTACAAAATCAAATTTTTTCTTTTGTCTCTGCTGCTCCTTTTGGCCATCTATGACATCAATAGCAATATCTATAACTTTAGCCTTGTTTTCGGGTTTTGCTATTGCAACAGCAATTGGAGAAACTTCAATTTTTTTTGAGCCAAGCAAGTCAAAATTAGGTCTGTTTTGCTTTATTGCCTTGGGTATATCTATTTCTTCTGATATTCTCTTTATAATCTCATTTAATTCTCTTTCAGATCGGGTATTCTCTCGTATAAGCGGCCGCTTACATCATCTGAGTTTTCAATCAGCACATATGCCATTTGGGTCACTAATTCTTTTCGGTCTTCTTCTTTGATTTGCAGTCGAACCTTCTGAATTTGTTTGAAGGCATTTTCATTTTGCTCAACGATTTGGTATTGCTTTTCCTTTTTTAGGGTTTTCAAATATTCATCAACAAATCCCAACCGCTGAATTATTAATTTAATTTCATTTTCCGACTTTCCATAAATACTGGCCAGCGTTTCATTGCTATATCCATGTTCTTGCTGTCTAACGCGTAACATACAGGCTTCCGCGATCCACGAATAATCTGCTTTAATATCTTGCTGAACTTGTAGATAAGCTTCAAGTTCGTCGATGTCCTGAGGAGTGCATATAGGTAAAATAACCACATCAATATCCTTAAAGTGGCTATATTTTTCTCTACTTTCTGCGTAATACAAAGTTCGCATGGCACAAAGACAACAATTCCCATTTACTACATAACCCTCGTGAGAAAGAATCAATGGCTCTGTTTGTTTATTGTCGGATTCTTTGAAATAATTAAGTAAATTGTTTTTACCGACCATTTCAAATAACAACTCGTGTTGAACTCGTTGAGCTTGATCTGACTCTTTGTCTTGTCTGAAGAAATCGGGTGGAAGTTTAGAGTTTTTTGATAAAGCCAAATAGTTTTCTTGGGCTGCTTGGGTTCTGCCATTTTCAAGGCGATATTTTGGAAGGTCTAGGGGAATCACATATACAGGATACATATCCAATCGACTTCTAAATTTTAAGTTGTATGGAGTGTGTGCTTGTGCTCTTGGAATCCAATAAGTCTTGGAGATACTTTTTTCGTTTCGGGAGTGCCCAACCCAATGGGATAGAATCAAATTGCGACATTTAATCCTCCGTGATGTGTTTTCAATTAATGTAACCCATATACTGCAATTGGAACTGTAATCACTTCGTGAAATAGCTCAAGTTCTGTTACCAATCTTTCGTAATTTGCCAGATTACTGCCCATTTTTTTAGCGAGAATGCTAGTTGGCAAAATATAAATTGCCAATTCAATTTTCTTCTTGTGATACAAGAATTACAACTTGAGTAAATCCGCATAAAACCGCCCCATATTTCCCGTCTGCAAGCACAAAGCGGTTTTTCCGTTTATTGCGGTTATGCTAATATTAGAGTGAATACTCAACTTAACTTTTGAAGACCAACCTTTTTTCTTTAAGCCATCAACTAACTGTTTTCGTAATAATTTCGATGATCCGAGAAATACTTCGATATTAACACTTTCAATCACACTCACTACGCCACTCGCCAAATCCTTGATTGACTCTTTGTCTATTAAGTGCCAATATATTATGTGCTTCATAAATCATCGTTTTCCGCTTGATGGCTTGAGAAAGTGCTTGGCGTTAGAGAGAGTTTAGATTTTGTATGATCGTAGATTGGTTTTTTGAAAGAGCGGTATTTGGCCTCTCCGTTTAAGGCATCAACAATCCTTTGCTGTCCGATCTTTAAATAATCTTTTGATATTTCAGCTCCCCAAAAATGGCGATTATGAATTGCGGCTGCTACTCCTGCAGAACATACGCCTGCAAATGGATCAAATATCAAGTCCTTTTCATTGGTTAAACTTAAAACCAGTCTCTCGATTAAACCCACCGGAAATTGACAAGGGTGAATTGTTTTTTCGATATGATTACTATTAACATTTGGAATTTCCCAAACATCCTCAGGGTTTTTTCCTTTAGGATTTCCCGAATACTCTCCGGCTTTTGGGCCTTTATAATGCTTTTTCCCAGGGTACTTTGACGGTATTCTCACAGGATCCAGATTGAAAATATAGTTATCTGTTTTGGTAAACCACAGAATTACTTCATAACGACCACTAAATCTTTTTTGAGCATGGAGCCCGTGTCCAAAACGCCAAATGATTCTATTTCTTAATTGCAGCCCCATAGTTCTAAATATATGAGCCAATTCTAGATCTAAAGGCCATATTGAGCCATTGTCAATGTAGTTACCCACTTGCCAACAAATACTACCAGTATCTTTTATTCTTGGAGCTATCTTCTTAATAATTCTTTCTTGCCACTCAATATAATGCTTAAGATCTTTTTTTGTTTCGTATTCCTTTCCCAAATTATAAGGTGGGGAAGTTACTACCAAGTCAAACTTGTTGTTTGATGGTAGTTCGTCAATAAATTTTTCTACATCCCCCAACCATAGCATGTATTGACGCATTTTTACATCTTGTGGCATGGACAACAAAACTGGAACTTGCCTTTTACTTGCAGTTTTCAACAATGAAAGTTGTGTGCCCATATTTTTTTATTATACAACATGACGTCAAACTTACTGCCATTGGATTCCATCAGGCCTTTTGTACTTAGATGGATTCTAAAATCCCAACTCTTTCAAATTCTGCTCCTTGCTTTTCTTTCCGCCCGACGAGGCGCCGAGCAATTCCTTCCAGAACTCATCATCATATCTGCGCGATTTCACCGGCAGCGGCATCGGCACGCCCCAACCCAACAGCAGCACTTCTTCTTTCGGCTGCAGTCGCGCCAACATACCGCGCAAGGCTTCGCGTCCCGAAAGTCCCGCTAGCACGGCATGGATGTCATCGTCATCGCCCAGCCAGCCACAGATGCGCGTCCCCAGCTGCGACATGACTTCATCGTAAATCTGCGACGGGCGCTGGTCAATCACCAACAGGGTCACATAATATTTTCGCAGTTCGCGCGCGATGGTGGCGAACGTGGTCTGGGATGCCATCTCGCGATTCAACAACTTGTGCGCTTCTTCGATCACAATGACCAACTGCTTCGGTTCTGCTGAGCCTGTCGAAGCACTGCCCGAGCGATACGCGTTGGTTTTCTTTTCCCACGCTTCGCGGATGCGCCGCGTCAACAAGTTGGACACAAACAGATAATCCAAATCCGTCTCGAACTCGCCGAATGACAACACCACGTGCTGTCCGCTTTCGAGGGGGCTGATGATTTCATGAATCGAATCCGCGGCAGGCTTGGCGACGATGTATTCCTTGTTGAACAATCGTCTCAGTTTGTTTTGCAGCGCCTCCGCCGCCATCACATTGACTCCGTCCGCATTTGCCCATGCCGCCACGCTTCCATTCGCAGGAACTTTTTTGCCCTCGCCATCGGTGACAACTTCCTGAGTCATTGACTTGAATTCGCTGAACCAATCGCGTTTGAAAGAATTCCATAACGCGTCAAGAGTTGTTGCCGTTGTTTCTTTAAGGTCGAGTTCGCGTGACAACAATTCGATGTCCGCAGTGGAAATGTCACTCTCGGAAATTTCCAGATTGAAATCGGGCGCCGTGCCCCGAATTTTTGCACCGCCTCCGAGTCCCACCACGCGCACCTTCGATGCAAATTTATTTTTCAACCCAACCACGCGCATGCCCGTATCCGAAGCCGTGTCATCAAATCCATATTCGTTGTGCATGTCGAACACCAGCACCGATGATTTGCCGTAGTTCATCAGCCCCGCTAACACGACGCGCGTCAAAAACGATTTACCGGTTCCCGTCGCGCCGAATATTCCCGATGAGCGCTGGACGAATTTTTCCAGATCAATACGGACGGCATGGTTCTGCTCGCGCGTAGTTCCGATCACAAAATTCTTTTTATCATCCGGCTTCCCAAAGATTTCATTAATGTCGCCTTCGCCCGCCAAATATACCGGCGCATGATGCGGCGGCACATTCTTGACCGGCAAGATGCGCGGCGCGTCTTTCAGCCCCGCCTCAATCTGTCCACGCCATTGATTGTATTCCGGCGTTCCAAGCTCCGGTCCAATCTCCAGCATGAGATTCGGCAACACTTCGAGATTGGCATACAGCGTTTGTCCATGCAGAGCCTTGGCAATGTTCGCCGGAAAACGGACTTCGGTCTGTTCGTCTGCGAAGCGCGGATCGGTCGCACCGAGTTGAATATCGGTGACAATGCCATAGTAATTCCAACTCCCGCTTTGGATGACGACGAACGCGCCCTTTTCGAATCTCCTGCGGAGAAACCGTGAGTCTTCACGCTAAAGTTTTCCTTCAGTCCGCCGCCGACTAAATACCCGATGATGGATTTTAGATTTGAGATTGATGATTGATGATTGGTGATTGATGATTGTGGATTGGTCATTGTGAACCTCGCTGGTTGAGACTGGCTCGCGCCGTTTTTACCGATGCTGTGAGAATGGCAACGATTTCATCTGCTTCCTTAATAAGCACAGTAAGTTTTTCTTTTGGCATGATCTCTGCTTCGACAAGCATTTCCATCCAATAGAGCGATTCATCCGCCTCCTCAATGGAAATGCTAGCCTTAGAGATAAAGTCGGGTTTTGAACGTGCGCGGCACGCAGCGCGATAGTTTGCTCCAACAGAAGTGCCAGAACGTAGAAGTTGATTGCCAATCACATTTGCGGCTTTTGAAGACGGCAATGATTCAATTAGTTTGATAATTCGCAAACCGAATTGTTTCGTCCTCTTTTAAGTTCCTCCGCGTCCATGCAGCCTCCTTGGCTTAGAATCTAATCCACAATCAACAATCTAAAATCTTCAATCGCAAATCCAAAATTCTTCTTCGTGTTTAAATGATTCCAATCATGATGATCCTAATACGGCGGGCCAAAGACCTGAATGCGATAGTATTCTGAATAACAAGCTGTGGCCCAAAACTTTGGGTTGTCATTCGGAGAATCAAGCGCCGCCCAGTTTCTCATCGCCGGAATTTTTACGAACGGTTCATGTTGCGCGCGTGCTTGCAGGATTTGAGCATTCACCGTATCCCATTTCTGGGCGAATGAAATATATGCGCCCTGGTTTTGATTAACGTAAACCAGAGTCAGAACCGCCGCGATGCCCATCAGCAAACTAGCCGAAACGATCAATCCAATTTCCAGCCGAGCCAATGAACGGTTCATGCGCGCCAGCCAGCTTCCGGTGAGAAAACTGGCGTACATCCAAAAAGCCACGAGCGCAAACGCCGCGATGCTCAGCGTGCGCGGCGGCGGCGGCGCGGCGTAACCATAGACCGCAGGCGGAATGCAAATAAAAGACAGAATCAGTCCTCCAAGCACCTGTGCTAGAATGGTCCACCATCGCAACGCGATTTGGTTTTTATAACCCGTCCCGGCCCATGCGCTGACCAAGATCGCGCCGAGCAGGGCGGTGATTTTTTGCGGAGAGAGGAGAATATCTTGAAGAAAAGAAAGATAAGCCCCAATGGAAATTTCCACCCACTTGATCAAGCCGGGAGATGGAGGTAATTCTGCTTTTCGAAGGGCATTGCCCGGCGCGAGCGCAACCACGATCATCGAGACCAACGCTCCCAGTGTTGCAACCATCAAAATTTTAAAAGCTTTATCGGTCTTTCTGTCGTTCGCCAGCCACCGCAGGCCCATTATAAAAATCAACATCATAGGCTGAAGCACCGCATAGGTTTCGCTAAATCCGCCGTTCGCAAAGGTCAAGCCAAAGGCCAGGATACAGGTCAACCAAATCGCTTTGTCAGATTTCAAGCGCAGCACAAGCCACTGGAACAGGAAGGCATAGATGCTCATCATTACCAAAGGCAATGAGTATGAACGCATGCCGTTGAACCAGAAATAGGACTGGGCGATATCCGGACTTAACACGATCACCGTTAGTACAAAACTGGCGCTGATTGCTATCACAGCTCCCACGATTGCAGAACGCGGGGCAATCGCTTTCAGACTGATATAAACGGCGGCAATCGTCGCAATCAGCCAGATCGTTATGGAGAGGGGCGGAATCCAATGAACGCCGTACAGTCCGAGCGTTTTGATCAAGATCAACCAATCGAAAGCAAACGCCGTGAAACGCCCGCTCCAGCTGATATACCAATACCAAATCGAGCGAAGCAAGCCGAATCGGGTTGCGTAATATGCGGAGCAATAATCATCCGCCATGAAGCGTGTGTAATTGCCAAGATAGGCAAGAGCGGCCAGTGCGAGAGTTGCAAAAGCAATGATCGGAAGAGAACTCCAGAATCGTTTTTTTTCAGACATCAAAGTTGTGCCTCTATTGTTGATGCAGGCAATCAAACAGTAAGTTCGCTCAACGCACCCAGCACTGACATCAACGTTGGATAATCGTCTCTCAACAAAGTAATCAATTCTTGCGTTGCATCATCCTGCCATTTCTGGTTTTTATGCGCGCCGGATGCCTGCTGAATATGCGCGGCTAGTACTTCGCCAATCGGCGCATCCTGTGAACGAAGAATATGACGGAAATATCCGAACCTGCCTGCGGTTACAAATCGTTTAATTTCCTTTTCGTCACATAAATAGATCACATCCAAGCTCAACGGCGGACGCGGCGGAAGCAAATAAAATATCTTTCCATCCTGTTCGTATCCCACCGTCAGCACGGACATCTCGACCGGCACGATGCGACGCTCGCGGTTATCTTTCATCACTTCCTCGCTGACGTTATCCGCCGTGACAAGTTGGCGCACCAAGCCATCATCGTCAATGTGAATATCATAGATCAAGCCATAGACTTGATAGCCTTCGCTCAATGGTGCACGTACCAGCGCGCCAAAGGCAGGCGCGTCGAGTTGGCCTGCACTCGTTCCTTGAGTGTTCACACGGCATCCCGCGATAAAACCTGTTGTGCCTGCGCGCAGTAATCGTCCGATTTCAATTTGATTTGGCATGTGCTTATCCTTTTGGTAAACAATAGAACGCGGATATAACGGATACAGCGGATTTGCGCGGATTTTTCAAATTGATTCCACGAAAATCCGTTCAATCTGTGTCATCCGCGTTCCATTACCTTCCTATTCTTCCTTTCAAATCTTTTGCCGATTGCTTGTAAGAGCCTTCATCCACCTCTTCATTTTGATTGCGAAGTTCCTGCATCAACATCTGCTCGATCTGTTGTTGCTCTTCCCGCTTCACAACAGCAATCTCGTGCGCGCGATGCAAAAGATAAGGATAAGGTTTTGCGCCCATGATTTCACATTGTTCAAGAAGCGATGCTTGCAATAGATTACTTTCTCTTTATCTTCCGCGACCCACGCGGGAATCTCCACGCGCACAATCCATGGATGTTGATCCGTGCCAACATTCAAATAGAAAAAGTGGATCTCCAATTTGCCTTTATAATGGTTTCGAGAACTGGATTGAATGATAAATATTGCCGAGCGTTCACCTTTCTTCAAAAGCGGATTGCCTTCTTCACCAAACAACCAGCGATCTGTCACGCCGCGCAAGGTGTGGATTTCTCGCACCGCTTTCATTTCGTTCTCTTGAATTTTGCTAATCTCCAATAATCGAGTGACCAAATCGGCGGCGGGCTTATCAATATAACCTGCGGTGATGATGTTCGCCGATTGAAGTTGTGAAAGAATCGAAAGATGGTTTTCGCGGTTGCGGCGATACTCTTCCTGTGCGCTCCCCTCCGCGCCCCACAGCTCGATCGGTCCATCGGTAAATGTGATCACCGGTTTCGGGTATTGCAATCCCAACTCGAGCAGTTTCTTTTGTTCGGAAAGATCGCGTCCCAATGCGACCATATCTTCCGTGATCATGCCGTGATTTGTATAAAGGTCATCGCCGTATCTCAGATCGGTGTAGGTTTTGATTTCCGGTGCGTTACCTGAACTAGATTTTAAAATAATTACACCGACATTGATCAATGAATATAAGATTGCCGCGTGACGGTCGGGGTTGATCTGCGATCCGTCGGCAGCGATCAGCGTAGCGACCCTGTGGGTTAAAGTCGCATCTTTAACGGACTCCGCTGGCGGATAGTGTGAGGTGAGCGACTCGCTCACCGGATAAGCGCATCGGATGTTCGCGTCAACTACTTTTGCGGAATCCACTTTAGCACGCAGAACATCCAATTGATTCGCATAAGTCGATAACAGGTTGCGCGCATTCTTTTGTTTTTTATCCAACGCCTTTCGCCGCTCACGCGCGCCCATGCCAATTTCCTTGATACGAGCATGGATTTGCTGATAATCAACTGGCATAGTTTTTACCGAGTGCCTTTTCTCCAGAACTGATTCTCCAACATATCCAAACTCATTGATGATACTCGCAGAACGCCAAGATTAACATTGCACAACTAGGCAACCTTGGATTGCATGGGTAATTTTGGAAAAAATCGACAGACAAGATTTGAAAAGAATGGCGTCATCCGTTCGGCGAGATAATCCAAGGAAAAGAAAATTAGTAACCAGAGTCCCAACCGCCATTGGACATTGAGATGTATGGCATGCCTAAGAATGTCATTTGGATCAGTATTCCAAATGAAGATAATTTGAGGATACGCAAGCAATATCATTAGTAGAGGAAACAACCATAATGCCTTTCTATGCTGGAGAGCAAAAGCACAGGTAAAAGCAGCATACATATTTGCCAGCCAAAATAAAATAACTCCAAAGCGCATTGGATACAATATCTCGCTCACGCCCGTTCTTTCCAGGATCGGTGTAAATCCGGTGGATGAGTAGTAATATAAATCAGGGGCCAGTACAGATTCCGGATTATCCAACGGCTTTTGGATGGTATCTGCCTTGAAATGCCAAAGGAACTTAATGAGAGTGATAGTCCCATCTTCTTTGATCCAATTTCTAAAGGTACTCAGGCGCGGATCATTGAGCATGGCCAGATTATTCGAAAAAGATGCTGTCCCTGTGTGCTCCAACAAAGCATCCGAGACCGGCATGCCTTGTTGTTCAAAATACGCGAGATAATCCTGGTTCGGCAGGATGCGTAAACCAACGATATTGATCAATACAGTATAAGAATGGGCGCCAGCAGACGACATTGCAGATGAAACAAGGAATATGACAACAAAGGCGGTTCCAATTAATAGGAATCTTGGGCGATGTTGGGTGAACAGCATCAGGATTAATAAAGCAACTCCTGCCATCAAAAGCATATACGCATTGGCGTCACGCGTAAAGGCAAGCAAAGCGGCTAACAGGATGAACAGCGCCGCTTGGAGTGCGCCCCATTTCCGGATAAGCCAGAATCCGGCTCCATAGAAGAGGGCGGCGAGAGAAAAGTGAAGCGATTCGCTTAAGGGAAGAGAATCCCATAAAATAATCTGCTGGCTGAGACTAAATTCAAGAATGACAGCGAATATAACAAACTTTAAAGGATAAGTGCGGATCACAGATACACATGCAACTGCGAGAATTCCCCAGCAAATAATGGAAATATACAACTGCACAATAAATATCACATTTGGATTGCTTCCAAGCATTTTGAAAAACAACGGAATAAGAAATGGCTTATCCGATAGCCAGAAACTTGACGACAAGAGCGAATGCGAAGCGATCAACATATAATCTGTGGTATCCCCGAACGAAATCCGCGGCGAACGAATAGAATGAGAATTGGTTACCCGCAAATGAAGGTACAAAAAAAACAGGAGCAATTCAAAGACTATAAGAATAACTTGCTTCAATCGCTGATTTTTTGTTACTTCGTCAACTTTCACACAGCACCTCTCAGTATTCCAACATATCTTCTCATTGGTTTATTGCATCTTGTCAATAACCTACCTCGCCCCTTTTCTCCCGAATTGACGCTCCAACATATCGACCGATAGATAAATCATCGTGGGTCTTCCATGCGGACAAGTACGCGGCAAGTCGCAGCGTTCCAAATCTAAAAGCAAGGCGCGTTGTTCGTCGGCTGAAAGCGTTAGCCCGCCTTTGACCGCCATCCGTTTGCAGACGCGTGCCACAAGTTTCTTTTCGATTTCATTTTGCAACGGTGATTCATCTTCTTCGAAATCTTCAACAATGGCGCGCAACGCGGCAGACGGGTCACTGCCCGCGAACAAACTTGGCATGGCGCGGACTTGAAATGTGTTTGTACCGAACTCTTCGACTTCAAAGCCAAATTGACCGAGAACAGACAATTGTGATTCCAATGCTTTCGCAGATTGCGGCGGAAGCGTAACGACCGCAGGCGTTAACAAGGATTGAGATGGAATTTTTTTTTGATCATGCTGTGCCATCAATTTTTCAAACAGAACGCGTTCGTGCGCGGCATGTTGGTCAATCAAATAAAGTCCATCCGGTCCTTCGGCAACGAGATACGTCGCACCAATTTGACCAATGAGTCGAAGCAAAGGGATTTGGCTGGCGGCTGGAAGTGTGGAATCGGGCATCGAAACTCGGGAGTTGGGCTCTTGACCCTCGCCTAATGATTCGCTACTAGCACTTGCATCATCATGCGCAATCGTCCAATCCAATCCCACTTGCTTTGATTCATCGCTACGCGTTCCCCACAAGGATGGTGCAACAGTCGGCACAGGCGAATAAGCCAACAGTCCGCGCCGCACGGCACGTTGCACAAATCCAAATACTTTATCTTGATTCCTAAATCGCACTTCGGCTTTCGCCGGATGAACATTCACATCCACTTCTTCGGGTGCGATCTCGATGAACACCGCGCCCATCGGATAACGTCCTATCATCAACAATGTGTGATACGCCTGAATCAATGCAGTGGTCAATGGCGTATCCTGCACCCAACGTCCATTGACGAAGAACGTGATGTCTTTGCGATTCGAACGTGTCAGCGCAATAGGGCTGATATAGCCCGAACATTTTATATTTTCTTCTTCAGCATTGACCTCCAGCAATTGCTTCGCCAAGTCCACACCATACAACGCGGCCAGGATCGCGCGGCGATCACCATCGCCGGAGGTTTGCAACGTGATGTTATTATCTTCACTTAACTTGAAACGCACATTCGGATAAGCCAGCGCATAACGCGTGATCAAGGCATCAATAGCGCGGCGTTCAGTGACATCGGTCTTCAAAAACTTCAAACGCGCCGGAACATTATAGAATAAATCCTCGACACGCACGAGAGTACCAATCGGCGCACCAAGCAATTCGACTTTTCCATCGCTTCCACCCTCCACTTTGATGCGCGCACCCGCGTTCGAACGCGCCACTTTCGATGTAATCGTCATGCGCGAGACCGAGCCAATCGAGGCCAGCGCCTCACCGCGGAATCCAAGCGTCGAGATGTGAAAAAGATCATTAGCGCGCGACAGCTTCGAGGTCGCATGCCGCGAAACGGCCAGCGCCAGTTCATCTGAAGCGATCCCGCTTCCATCATCCGCGACTTCGATCAGTTTGCGTCCCGCCTCCTCAATCGAGATCGAGACATTCTTCGCGCCCGCGTCGAGCGCATTCTCCATCAATTCTTTGACCACCGAGGCAGGACGTTCGATGACCTCACCGGCGGCGATTTGTGAAGAAACTTCGGAAGATAACAGACGAATGGGCATACTGCAATTATAATTGCCGAATGCGTTTTACAACCATCTTCTTCGATCTCGACGATACGCTCTATCCGTCTTCGTGCAGACTCTGGCCAGCCATCAAGGAACGCATGAACACCTACATGGCGGAGCACATGGGCATTCCGCAGGCGGACATCCCGCGCCTGCGCGAGAAATATTTCCGCGAGTTCGGCACAACTCTGCGCGGCTTGCAGGCGAATTATGATGTGAACGTTCAGGATTATCTGGCTTACGTGCACGATCTGCCATTGGAAGATTATCTGCATCCCGATGCAACTCAACAACAGGTACTCGCCTCCCTGCCAACCCGCAACTTGATCTTCACAAATGCAGATGTGCCTCACGCCCAACGCGTGCTCCGCCAATTACAAATTGAAAAATATTTTGCCGACATCGTGGATGTCAACCGTATGGATCCATATTGCAAGCCGAGCCGTGAAGCATTTGCCATTGCCATGACCATCGCAGGCGAAAGTGACGCTTCGAAGTGCGTGATGATGGACGATCTACCGCACACCACGCGCGCCGCCAAAGAATTGGGCTTGTATGCGATCGTGTACGGCGCGTCCGCCTCAAGCATAGATGCCGACGCAGCTTTTAGCGATTGGCGTCAATTGCCCGCGCTCTTAAATGAGAGCAAGCCGTGAATTCCACCGCCGTCCTTGTAGTCGCGCTGATTTTCGTCCTCGTGATCCTGATTGGCAATACCATGATCGCGGTTGCTTTCCTGCGCGGCAGAAAAGACAAGTTCAAAGGCTTGCGCGGCCGTGATGACGCCGCACTGGATGAACTTCACCGGCGCGTGCAGGAAATTTCCAAGAAAAAGGATTGATTTTTATAAACCATTTATAGTCTTTATATAAATTCCCAACACAAGTTTCATAGTCTTTTAATCCCGCTATGATATATCTTACCAAGAAAAAAGGAAATGGAGGAGTTTGTGGCAAAAACCTTAAAGGTTATTCTGTTCGTCTTGGTCGGTGTCGCGCTTTTGTTGGGCGGCTTTTCAGGTGGATTCGTCGTGGGAGCCCATTCGGCAACGCCGTGGGATCTGCAAACGTTATTCAAACCGTTTTGGGAAACATGGCAGATCATCCACACCGATTATGTGGATCAGCCGGTGGATAACACCAAACTGTTGGAAGGCGCCATTACTGGAATGGTGCAAGCGCTTGGCGATCCGCACAGCGAATATATGGATCCACAAGTTTATAAGGATGCGACCACCGAGCTGAATGGTTCTTATGCAGGCATCGGCGCATACGTGGACACCAGTGGAACCGTGCTCACCATAATTGAACCTATTCCCGGTTCTCCTGCAGAAAAGGCTGGATTGCTTGCGGGCGATCAAATCATCGCGGTGGATGGTGTGGATATGACAGGCGTTGACCCCGTACAAGTGCGATCCAAGGTGGTGGGTCCGGCAGGAACAACGGTTCATTTGACCGTTCATCGTCCCGGTCAATCTACGCCGCTTCAATTCGATATCGTACGTGCCCAAATCAACATCCCAAGCGTAAGTGGAAAGATACTGGACAACGGCATTGCGTACGTTCAAATTACAGGCTTCGATGCGAACACAAGTGACCAGTTGAAGACCGCACTCACTACACTACTGGCGCAAAACCCCAAGGGCCTCATCCTCGATTTGCGCAATAACCCCGGCGGCCTTTTGACCACTGCAATACAAGTGGTTTCTCAATTCGTGGATCACGGTCCGGTGGTTTATGAGCAAACCAGCGATGGAAATAAGAAAGAATATGATGCCATCCCCGGCGGGTTGGCGACCAAGATTCCCATGGTGGTATTGATCAACAGCCAAAGCGCCTCCGCCTCCGAAATTACAGCGGGCGCCTTGCAGGATGATGGTCGCGCCAAACTGGTTGGCGTGGTTTCATACGGCAAAGGCTCCGTGCAAATTCGCGTCCCATTATCGAATAATGAAGGTGCGGTGGCGATTACCATTGCACACTGGCTCACTCCGAAAGGCACGCTCATTGATAAGAAAGGTCTGACGCCGGATGTTTATGTTCCCATGACAGCGGCAGATATCAATGCCGGGCTCGACCCGCAACTGGATGCGGCTTCGCAAACCCTGCTCGATATGATCAACGGAGCTCCTATTCCGACTTCCATGCCAACCGCAACGCCAACTCCAGTTCCATAAATTTGTAAATCCTTTGTGAAGGTTTTAAAATCTTCACAAAGGTGCTGAGGTAAAAATGTTTTTCTTCGATCCAATGTATCTATGCTTCATGGCACCAGCATTCATCTTGATGATGCTGACCTCATGGTATGTGAAATCCACATACAAGAAATGGAGCCGCGCCCGCGTGCACAGTGGTCTGACCGGCGCACAAGCCGCTCAACGTCTAATCTCGACTGGTGGGTTATACGGCGTTCAGATTCAAGGCATTCGCGGCGATCTGACCGATAACTACGATCCGCGCACAAAGGTTTTAAATCTTTCGCAAAACGTCGCCAACGTTCCATCAGTCGCCGCGGTGGCTGTAGCCGCGCATGAACTCGGCCATGCGATGCAAGACGCAGAAGATTATTTCCCTTTGCGTTTCCGCGCCGCGCTCGTACCAGCCGTCAATATCGGTTCGTGGCTCGGATGGATTCTGATCATCATTGGTCTATTTCTTCAATACGCCCAGCTGGCTTGGATTGGCGTGCTGGTCTTTTCAGGCGGCGCAGTGTTCGCGCTGGCAACTCTGCCCGTAGAATTGAACGCTTCAGCGCGCGCCAAACGTCTTTTGGCAGAGACTGGCATCATCGCGGGTGAGGATGAAATACGCGGTGTCAACAATGTTCTCAACGCCGCGGCGCTAACGTATGTCGCGGGACTTGCAACGGCTCTATTGCAATTGCTTTACTTTGTAATGCTGGTCAGTGGACTGGGCGGGCGGCGGCGAAGTTAGATCCGCTTCATCCCGAATCCAAATCGGAGTCTAAACATCCGCAGAATATTCTGCGGATGTTTTGTTATAATCCCCTTCCACATGCGAAGACTTATCTTGGTAGTGATTCTATTCCTTGGAGTCACATTTGTTTTTCTCTACTTCTCAGAAGTCGAACAGATTATTACCACTCTCCAACGCGCCAATCCTTGGTACCTGGCCCTTGCTTTGATCATTCAAGCAATGTGGTTTATGGTCGTCGGCTTGACGTATCAATCCATCTATACTCTGCTCGGTCTCAAGGAAAGCCGTCGTCACATGATGTTGTTGGCAGTTGCGGCAAACTTCGTCAACGTTGTCACGACCAGCGCGGGGGTCGGAGGCATGGCATTGTTCATCAACGATGGCCAGCGCCGCGGGCAATCCTCCGGCAAAGTGACGGTGGCAGGCGCGCTCTATCTGCTTATTGATGAAGCGGCATTCTTGTGTGTTCTAGCTGTTGGCACGGTCATTCTAGCGCGCCGCAATCGCTTGAGCTATGGAGATGTTGCCGCGTCGCTAACTCTTTTAGCGATTGCCTGTGTGATTGCGTTATTCCTTTATCTTGGTTATCGCTCCGCCAAAACATTAGGCAATGTGTTGGCAAGACTGGCGCGTATGATCAATTTCATGGTCAGACCTTTCCTGCGCCGCGAATATCTAAGCGAGGCCGCGCTCACACCTTTGCCTCAGAAATCGCCGAAGGACTTTCAGCGCTCCCCAAAAAACCAACCAGTTTGATTCCGCCTCTGTTGCTTTCACTTTTTGGAAAGGTATTGTTGATGGGCGTACTGACCTGCGCGTTTCTATCCTTCAATATACCGTTCCGCCTCGGGACCATCATCGGCGGATTTTCCATCGCATTTTTATTCCTCATCGTTTCACCAACTCCTTCCGGCGTCGGAGTGGTGGAGGGCGTGATGGCTTTGGCACTTCATTCTTCGAGAGTTGGATGGACTTCGGCAATTCTTATCACGCTTGCGTATCGCGCCGTAACGTTCTGGCTGCCATTGCTGGTGGGAGTGGGGGCATTCCGCATGATCAACTCCAGCAAAGCCAAAAGCACAAACTCTTCAACGACATCATAAGCAGTGAGATGATCAGGAATTTATGGCCCATTATCGGGCCGGGGCGTCAGACGATAAACTCCGCCATCTTGACTAACGAAGAGCGGTTCGATTTCGGCAATCGAACTTAAATCTTCCACCTGATAATAATATGGATAAATATTTGGTTTGATCCAGATGATATAAACATCTTCGCCGGATGAAAACAGCTTCGACTGATATTGACCAACCGGAAACTCTTGCTTGCCATACGGGCCGGAATATCGAGCGGGCGAGTTATAAGCGGAATGCCAAGTATAAAACGCGATCCCATCCGGGTAATTGCTGAACAATAGATAGCCTCCCTGCGGCTGGTGTTCGAGCCAGTAGTTCATCGCGCTATTTTTATGCCAGGCGCGGTCATTAAAATCGTTATTGCCATCTGCATGAGATTGCAACCCAACGGGAATCGTGATTCGCAGAAGGCAAATCCCAATCACGATCAACACGCCGGCTAATCCAATCGTCGTGATATGGCGCAATGTCTGCGAGCCGCGCTGATGGATGAAGCGCAGTAAGAGGTCCACCGTCAAGGCCGGAAGCGTGATGAAGGGAATATAGAACGGGAGCAGAAAGCGTCCGCTCAATTTATTGAAGTAAGCAGCAGAAAGCGTCCGCTCAATTTATTGAAGTAAGCAATCGAAGCCGAGCCAAACAGGGCAAGCAAATAAAGCAATCCATAAACAAGAACAGGAATCGCGTAGGATGAAAAAATTTGATATTGCCGCGAGAAGTGAAACAACAAAAAGATCATCGCTCCGACAAACAACCATAGAACAAAAATATAAAGACAAAGATGAGGCTGTTTCGAATTGATGGGAAAGAACCATTGCAGAACTGACATGGAGAACCACTTGAAGTTATCGGAAAAACTGATCGGAGCGCGCTGCTGGACCAACTTGGAAGTAACGAAGAGCCATAGGCCCGCAGGCAGAATTGACAAAGCCATCAATGCACTGCGCGATATTCGTTGATATAAACTTTGTTTATCAAAAAAGAAGATTGCCGCGAGGCTCGTTGCAATCGCGGCCAGGCCCAAGTAGCGTTGAAGCATCGCCAGCATTCCAACAACAAACATCGCGGGCAAAATGCGCGCCGATTTGGACTCAAGGTAAAAGCCGGTGAACAGTACAGAAGCGATGACAAGGAAAAGATGGATGTAATCCGAGCCGACGGCATCGAAGGAGGTCAGGACAACCACGCCAATATCCGAAAGAATATTGGCCGCCAAGGCAGGTAAAAAGTTTTCAGGAAAGATTTTCAGGAACAGGATCGAAAAGAAAAAATGAAGTTCCAATAAAAGCCAGCGCTTGCAAAATGTTGGCTGACACAAACAGATCCGATCTCAACACAAGATGAACCAACGCTAACAGCATCGGATATAACGGCGGCCAAAGCAAAACAAAACTGCCGTCGAAGGAATACAAGCCTCTGCCTTCCGCTAAATTCAACCCCCCGAATAACAAGTGAACTGAATCCGTGGAAATGCCCAATCCATACTTTGATATACTAAACCACAAGGCCAGCCCCCACAAAGCATGGAAAGTCATCAACACGACCAGTTTGCTTTTCTGCGTCCGCTTCATACAAAAATTGTATCACTCTGATTTAAATGTCACTCAACTCCTTAATTCAACTCTGGCACACTGATCCGGATACCGCTCCAAATTTTTCCATCTGGCAGACAACGCCTCCTCGCCCCGCACAAACGCATCCTTTCCCGAACGATCTGCCTGTTACGCTTCGAGACGCGTTATCCCAACGTGGAATTGATTCTCTCTATAGTCATCAACACGAAGCATGGAATCACACTCGCGCGGGAAAGAATATCGTTTTGGCGACTGGTACAGCCAGCGGAAAATCGCTGGCTTACAATTTGCCAATCCTTGCATCTCTGCTTACCAACACGGACGCCCGCGCGTTGTATCTTTTTCCAACAAAAGCGTTAGCACAGGATCAACTTTCGGGCATTCATCAATTGCAATCTTCAATTAAAAATTTGCAGTCTGCAATCTACGACGGCGATACACCTCAATCACAACGTACCTTAATCCGCAAGAACGCGCACATCATTCTGAGCAACCCCGATATGTTGCATACTGGAATCCTGCCCCATCACACCAACTGGTCGGACTTCTTCCGCAACTTGCGCTTTGTGGTGATTGATGAAATGCATACGTATCGCGGCGTATTCGGCTCGCATGTTGCTAATGTCATTCGCCGACTCAAGCGCGTGGCAAAATTCTATGGCGCCGCGCCGCAATTCATTCTCACGTCTGCGACGATTGGCAACCCGAAAGAACTCGCCGAGCGATTGATCAACTCGCCCATCGAGTTGATTAATCACGATGGCTCCTCGCGTGGCGAAAGGCATTTCCTTCTTTACAACCCACCCGTTATTGACGAATCCCTCGGCTTGCGAAAAAGTTCGATGATGGAAAGTATTCGCCTCGTACGCGATCTGCTTGCGAATGATATTCAATCGGTCGTCTTCGCACGCTCACGTCGAAGCGTGGAGATGATATTGACGTATTTGCAAGAAGCCCCGCCCCCTCCGTCAATGCGTGGCGCCTCGCCTAAATCCAAAGGATTCGGGGGAGGCAGGGAGGGGGTTCGCGGCTATCGTTCCGGTTATCTCCCACCCCAACGCCGAGAGATCGAACAAGGTTTACGCGATGGAACCGTGCGAGTTGTCGTTGCGACAAATGCTTTGGAATTAGGAATCGATATTGGTGGGCTGGGCGCGGCGGTGCTCGTCGGGTATCCCGGCTCCATCGCAAGCGTCTACCAGCAATCGGGGCGGGCAGGACGCGGCGAAACGCCAGCGTTATCTGTGTTGGTTGCTTCAGCCAGTCCACTCGACCAATTCCTCGCTCATCATCCCGATTATTTCTTCGATCAATCACCGGAGCAAGGGCTGATCAATCCCGATCATTTATTGATCCTTTTAAACCATTTGCGTTGCGCGTTGTTCGAACTGCCCTTTCAAAAAGGCGAAAGCTTCGGAGCGCTCGATGCAGATAAAGCTAAAGAGTTTCTCGATGTTCTCGCATCAAACAACGAAGCGCATCTCTCGCAGGAAAAATATTTCTGGATGTCTGATTCATATCCCGCTGGGAACGTCAGTCTACGGACTGCATCGCCTGAGAATGTTATCTTACAAACCACTGAGACATCTGACAGCGCGCCGCAAATCATCGGTGAAGTGGACCTTGCCAGCGCATATTGGATGGTGCATCCTCATGCGATTTACATTCACGAAGGTCAGCAATATTTTGTGCATGAACTGAATCTTGAAAGGAACATTGCCACGCTCACCGCGGTTGCGCTCGATTATTATACCGAGCCGCAGAATGAAACCGAGATTCAAATTCTCAGTGAATCAGAACGATCCGAAATCAAAGGCGGTGAAAAAGGTTGGGGTGAAATTCAAGTGACCACGCAAGTCGTTGGCTTCAAAAAAATGCGCTGGCTGACGCGCGAGAATCTGGGTGAAGAGCCACTCGATCTGCCGCCGACCGAATTACAAACGACTGGCTATTGGCTTTCGCTTTCCGATGAGGCGATTGAGACTCTGCGTGCCAGCGGCGCATGGACTAACGACCCAAACGATTACGGTCCCGATTGGCCGCGCATCCGCCTTGATGTGCGGACGCGCGACGGATTCCGCTGCCAGGTCTGCGGCGCGCTTGAAAGCGGACGTGAACATGATGTGCATCATAAGATTCCATTCAAGGCATTTACAGCCGCTGTCGAAGCGAATCAACTCGATAATCTTATCACGCTGTGTTCATCCTGTCATCGTCAAGCGGAACAGAACGTCCGCATCCATTCGGGCTTAGCCGGATTATCCTATGCCTTGAGTCAATTAGCGCCGTTGTTCTTGATGTGCGATCCAAGCGATCTCGGCATTCACACTGACGCGGCGGGAACCATTCGCGGCATCCCTTCCGTATTCTTATATGACCAAGTCCCGGCGGGCATCGGCTTCAGCCAAAAACTTTTCGAAATACATGATGAGTTAATTGCGCGCACATTGGAATTAGTCAGCGAGTGCGAATGCAAAGATGGTTGTCCCTCCTGCGTTGGACCGGGCGGAGAAAATGGATATGGTGGCAAACAAGAAACAATTGCGGTTCTGAAAGAATTGAGATGAAACATTTGATAAAGCAGACTGATTCTAATGAAATTATTAACCTTAGAGAGTGTTTCTTAAATCAGGTTGCGACCATTTTCAGCATGCGACGAACGCTGGCAATATAAACCATCGGTTCGCTGGATGAAACGGTATGCTCAAAGTCGCGAGATAGACGGCGATAACGACCCAACCAACCAAAGGTGCGTTCCACCACCCAACGCCGAGGCAGGATGTGAAATCCTTTTATAGCATCAGAACGTTTTACGATTTCCAGAACCCAACCGAATTGCTGGCGAATAGCCTTCACGATTGAAACATAAGCACCGTCAGCCCAGATCAGCTTCAAGCGACACCAACGATTATGAACGCTGCCTTTAATGAGCTCAAACAATTTTTGTAAAGTTTGGTAGCCACCCACAGCATCTTGAACACTTGCGCTATGCACCACCACCAACAAGACCAGTCCCAAAACGTCAACTACCAAGTGCCGTTTGCGCCCCGGCGTCTGCTTATGCACATCCACCCCGCGTGCTTCACCTCCTTCCGATGTTTTGGCACTTTGGCTATCAATGACCGCAGCACTCGGCTGGGGATTTCGCCCGGCTTTCTGACGCACTTGCATAACCAGGGCTTTATTGAGCGCCACCCACAGTCCATTCCGTTTCCAACGCCAATAATAGCCATAAACAGTCGGCCAAGGCGGAAAATCGGTCGGCAACATGCACCATTGGCAACCCGTGCGGTTCACATACAAGATCGCATTCAGGATCTGCCACATTTCCCATTTGCGAGGTCAACCCCGTTGATAGGTCGGAAAGAATTCCATTATTAACTGCCATTCGGTATACTTTAGGTCGGTCGGGTAAGTTTGGTCGAATTTAGCCATTCTCCAATCTTATCCGACCCTTTAAGAAACACTGTCTAAGGCGTGGGCGTGACAACCGGCGTTCCGGCGGGACCCGCTCCCGGCGTCGGCGTGACCGAAAGTTTTGCGGCATCTGCGGCGGTTTGCGGCATTCCGTTCATGATCCAACGCACGAACACATCAATCACATCCGGTGAGAGGTGACCGTTCGGCGGCATGGCGCGGATGAGAGTCTGCGTGGGGTTATTCGGATCGGGAATGGCATGACCCTGGATAACTTGCAATAGATAACCATTTGCGTTGCCTGCGATCACATCGTTGGCTTTGTGGTCGCCGGTATGCAGAATATCAACATACGAATCCATCAGGAAATTATTGTTGGTCTGGCCAGTCCGATGACACGAGATGCAATAGCGGTTGATGATCGGCTGGATATGAACATCATACGATGGGACTTCACCCTTTGCCAGCGGCGGGAATAGAGGCTTGAGCACGGGCGCTGTGAAACGATCATCCCACTCATAACGCATGAAGATCACGATATTATCAATATCGCTCGCCGAAAGCTGACCACCATAGGTTTTTCCGAACGGCGTCATGCCTGCTTCGGGGCGTCCATATGCGATGACTTGGGCTATTGTGGCATCATCCAAAGTGTATAAGACATCAGTGCTGTGAATCGCCGGAATCAATTTTCCTTCCAAGCCTTTCACGCCGGTGATTTGTGTGACCGTTCCATCCGTACCATGACAACTGGTGCAGTTCGCGGAATATAAATCCTGACCCGCGCTGATTTGATCCACGAGCGTGGTGGCGACAGCCGTTGTCTGCGTTGCGGGTTGAGGAAATAACCCTAATACTGCGCCGGTCAACCCAATCGTCAAGATGGATGAAATTACCGTTGTCCAAATCATGGTTTTCGTGGAGGTGTTCCTGAACACGAAACTCATCAAGAATAACGAGATGATCGCTACACCGGGAATCACCAGACCTGCAATCGCTTGAAGTACGCCTGGCATCGTTGAGCCGCTGCTTAACACGGTTGGAACGTCAGCCATCAACGTTAGCATCACAATGTCCACCACAATGATCGCCATGACGGAAATCGGCAGGACGCGTTTGCCATAATAGCGGTATGGACTGCGGTCAATGAATGGCATTAGCGCGAGGATCAAGATGGCAAGGCCGGGGACGATCACGGTGGCGAGCCATTCGATCTTGCCCAAAGCTGGAATCTGTCCGTATAAGGCAAGGAATTTAAATAGAAAGAGGAAATACCATTCGGGGCGCGGAATATATGTTGTGTCGCTTGGATCCACCTTCGGCTGAGCGTCCACGCCGATGAAGGTTGCCAGTAAAATCAATAAAACAAAAACCCCAAACGAGACAATTGCATCTTTGAAGATGCTATCGGGCCAGAAGCGTTCGCCTCGGTTGAGTTCGTGTTCGTAACGTTTGTTGATTTTCTGCTTTGTTTCGTTGTTCATAGCGTGTCCCTCAGTCCTCCTTCGATGGGAAGTTAGACTCGCCATGCTTGATGATCAGGTAAAGATGTACGCCAATCAATCCCGCCAGCGCGGCTGGCAACATCCAAATGTGAGCAGCGAAGAACCGTTGTAACGTGAGCGCGCTTAGGTCCGGGCCGCCGCGCAAGGCTTTGAGGATGAAGTCACCGATAAACGGCACGCTTCCCGCAATCTGTGTGCCGACGGTTGTCGCCCAATACGATTGTTGATCCCACGGCAACAGGTAACCCGTGAATCCCATGCCGAGCGTGAGGATGAACAATCCGATGCCGACCAGCCACGTCAATTCACGCGGATATTTGAACGAAGCCGTTACGAACACGCGTATCATATGAATGAAGACCACGATGATCATCAGTGTCGCGCCCCAATGATGGATGCCGCGGATCAGCCAGCCAAACGCGACGCCATTCATAATGTAATTGATACTGTCGTATGCGTGATCGGGTGAAGGTGTGTAATAAACGGTAAGAAAGATTCCAGTAACGCCCTGCAGGATAAATAAAAACAAGGCTGCCGAGCCAAGCGTATTCCACCAATTGCCCTTCGGTTCGGGACGGTCAAGTAGATTTTTATAGAGATCGTTCAGCCCAAGCCGTTCATCGAGCCATTCGTAAACTTTTTTCCACATGACTAGCTTTCCTTGTAATAAATTTCGAGGATGCCATCATTCGTTAAACGGAAGTCTGTATATCGGTCGAGGGGACGAGGCGGCGGGCCAGCCAACACCACACCGTCTTTGCTGAACTTTCCATCATGGCATGGACAAATAAATGCCTGCGCATCCGCTTCCCAATTTACTGTGCAACCTAGATGCGTGCAACGGCTATTGAAAATAATCATATCCGTTGGGTTATCCGATTGGCGAATGACAAACCCGCCGTGACTGGTGGATGTCCGTTCCCAGCCATTGACTTCCACGATTGCGAATGAGAATGGATAGGGCTTGCCCACTTGCATGTCCGCCAACTTTCCGATGGGAATCCACGCTTCCTTCGCGGTCGACTTGAAAGCGGGATCGAGCAAATAGGCAATGGCTGGCACGCCAATCACCGCCCCGATGGTGCCCCCGATGATGCCCGCCACAGCTTTGATAAAGCCGCGGCGGCTGATGTCACTTTCAGGCATAACACCTCCACGAATTCAAGCAATTGAAATGCGGATAAGAATATTTTTGCAGCTTCAAAGCAAAATCTATCTTCGTGCTATGGTTTGAAAATTGATTCGTAATTATACGGCTAGTTCAGGTAATAACGTAACCGGATTATAAGAGTCCAACTGCTCTTTATTAGAGGAAGTGTGGACTGAAATAACGAGGATGATTGTCACTTTCTGGGCCTGAACCGGCATAGGATAATCGCTTCAATTTTTGCGGCTGGCATCAATATTGAGCTTGCCATGCTTGCTCGCAACAATATCTCAACACGAGGTAAAATATGAGCTCATGCATTATTTCTCCAAGGAGGCACAGATGGGCCTGAAAAGAAACGTCAGCCTGGCAACGGCCTTGCGATATAAAGGACAGGGTCCGATGCTGACCTTTGTACTACATCGTATCGGCGGGCTGGGTATGGCCATCTTTATCACAATCCACATCCTATCATCGTTTGCGGGCGGAAAAGTTGGCATCTACACCAATTCCATTTACGAAAACTGGATATTCCAAATTTTCATTTTCTTCTTTGTATTATTCCACGCTATCAACGGCTTGCGGATCACCATCTCCGACCTGTTTCCAAAACTGATTGAGAATCAACGCGAAGCTATCTGGATAGAATGGGCGGTGTTCATTCCCATTTATGGGATGGCGGTCTTTGTTATCATCCGCACGGGATTGGGAGGCTGATATGGCGACGCAAACAAAATCAAGAACTGTGCCGCTCACAAAACGCGGCCTCAATTTTGAAATGGCCATGTGGCTTTTCACGCGTCTTTCTGCGCTGGCGATGTACGCATTGATCCTTTTCGCGATCATCGGTGCGTTGATTATGGGTGCGCGCACCCAGATGAATTTGGCAGATGTATTACGCTGGGGATTCATGCCCAATGTGACTCATGTACGAAATACAAATGTGCCTGATCTTGCACCGTGGGCTTCGCCGTTCTGGAAAATCATTGCCAGCCTATTGGTTCTTGTTGCAACAGCGCATGGCTTGCATGGATTGGTCGTAATCTGCGATGATTACATCGTGAAACCATTGGGACGACAAATCGTTCGTTATATCAGCATTGTCTTTATGATATCCATGATCTTGATCGGTATTTATGTAATCTGGACTTCGTAAATTAATTCACCACGGAGCGCACAGAGAGCGCAGAGAATTTTCTCTTTTTCTTCTTTAGCTCTGTGTACTCAGCGATCTCTGTGGTGATAATTCTTAGGAGCATCTTTTTATGGCAAACGTTCATCAATTCGATGTAGTCGTAGTCGGCGCAGGCGGCGCGGGACTCATGGCGGGTCTCTACGCTTCACGCGGCGCGAAGACCGCCGTCATCAGCAAGTTATATCCCACACGTTCACATACCGGCGCGGCGCAAGGCGGAATCAGCGCGGCGTTCGGAAACACGGAAGAGGATCATCCCGAATGGCACACGTATGATTCGGTCAAAGGCTCTGATTATCTTGGCGATCAGGATGCCATCGAGTTCATGTGCAATGAAGCGATTGACGCCGTGCTCGAACTCGAACACATGGGCCTGCCGTTTGACCGCACGCCCGAGGGCCGCATCCTGCAGCGCAACTTCGGTGGTCACACCAACAACGTCACCGGCAAACCCGTGCGACGCGCCTGCCACGCCGCCGATCGAACCGGTCACATGATCCTGCAAACGCTGTATCAACAATGCCTGAAGAACAGGGTCAATTTCTTCGATGAATATCAAGTGCTTGATTTATTGTTGGTCAATGGAAAAGCCGCGGGCGTCGTCGCGGTTGAATTAGCAACCGGCGAACTTCATACCTTCCATGCCAAAGCCGTGATCTTTGCCACCGGTGGACATGGCCGCATCTTTGAGGTGACCTCGAACGCGTACGCATATACCGGCGATGGCGCCTCGATCCTTCTGCGCCGCGGACTTCCGCTTGAAGATATGGAGTTCTTCCAATTTCACCCGACCGGCATTTATAAATTAGGTATTCTCATTACTGAAGGTGTGCGCGGTGAAGGCGGTGTATTAATCAACGGCAAAGGCGAACGCTTCATGCCAAAGTATGCGCCGCATGTTAAAGATTTGGCCTCGCGCGATGTCGTCTCTCGCGCCATCTATACCGAGATTCGTGAAGGACGCGGCGTCAACGGACAGAATTATGTTTATCTGGACACACGTCCAGAATCGGTTATGAAATACGCCGCGGCGGATGGGCGCACCAATTCGGATGGCACGCCATACACCATCACCGCGGAAGAACTGCTCAAGAAACTTCCCGACATCGTGGACTTCAACCGCGTTTATCTTGGTATTGACCCGATGACGCAGATGATGCCGATCCAGCCAACAGCGCATTACACGATGGGCGGCATCCCGACCAATAAATTTGGCGAAGTTGTTATTGATGACAAGAACACGGTTTATCCCGGACTTTATGCGGCGGGCGAATGCGCCTGTGTATCCGTCCACGGTGCGAATCGAACTCGGCACGAATTCATTGCTCGATCTCATTGTCTTTGGCAAACACGCAGGCTTGCGTGCAGCTGAATATGCCAAACAAGCTGACTTTCAAAATTTACCAGATGATCCGACCGCTGAAGCACACGCTCAATTTGACGGTCTCCGCAATGGATCTGGAAAAGAGAACGCTTTCGACATCAGCCGTGAGATGAAGAAGGTCATGTTCGATGATGTCGGCATTTATCGCAATGAAAAAGGCATGAAGTCTGCCATCGAAAAAATCCATGAATGGCAGGAGCGTTTCAAACACGTTCGCATCACAGATACGGGTCGGATCTTCAACACCGAATTGCTGAATGCCTGGGAACTGGGCAACATGCTTGAGATTTCGGACGTGATCGCTGAGTGTGCATTGAATCGAACCGAATCGCGTGGCGGACATTCGCGTGAGGATTTCCCAAACCGCGATGATGTCAACTGGCTCAAGCATACCTTGGCTTGGAGGAAGAACGGCAAAGTTGAGATTGGATATAAGCCAGTGGTGATCACGAAGTATCAGCCGAAGGAACGCGTTTATTAGAATGTTATTGCGACGTGGCAATCCGCTATTTGCAGGCTAGTTGAGATTGCCACGCTCGGTCTCGATACGCTTTGCTACTCGACCATCGCTCGCAATGACATGATAAAAGTTTTATTGGAGACAAGCCATGCAGGTAACACTAAAAGTCTTTCGCTACAATCCCGAAGTGGACAAGAAATGGCGTTACGAGACTTACAATCTCGATGTCGAAGAAACCGAGCGCATCCTTGATCTACTTGAACTGGTGAAAGGTCATCATGATGGCACACTTTCGTTCCGGCGCTCGTGCGCGCACGGCGTATGCGGTTCGGACGCGATGCGCATCAATGGACGCAATATGCTGGCATGTAAGACGCTGGTGCGCGATGTCGGCGACAAGATCACCGTTGAGCCATTGCTCGGATTGAAGGTCGTCAAAGATTTGATCGTGGACATGGAGCCGTTCTTCGACAACTATAAAAAGGTTCTGCCCTATTTCATCAATGAATCCCCGCTTCCCACCGATGGGAAGGAACGACTCCAATCTCCCGAACAACGCGCCCGCTTTGACGAAACGACCAAGTGCATTTTGTGCGCGGCTTGCACCACTTCCTGCCCATCATTCTGGGGAAGTGATGATTATCTGGGCCCAGCCGCATTGGTGACCGCGCACCGCTTCATCTTTGATAGCCGCGACGAAGCCGCTTCAGAACGGTTGAAGATCGTGGCCGAAACATCCGGGTTGGCGCGCTGTCACACGGCGTATAACTGCACGATGGCCTGCCCGCGGGAGATTCACATTACGAAAGCCATCGGCGAGTTGAAACTGGCAACGTTGACAGGTAAAGTGGACTAGTGTTATTCAATGTAGAATAGGTATCGGTCAGGCCGCGTGATGAGCGCAGCCTTTTTGATTTGCCTTGTAAAATGGTTGACAATGGTAGACCCATGTGAGATACTACATCAGTAACTCTGTCAAAACGTAACACCGGCGCGAAATGTTCCGCGCCGTTTTTTTTTATTGGTATCTTGGAGGATCCCATGAATAAAATTTCTCGTTTCACGATCGTCGTAACCGCCGTGGTTTTATTGGTGCTGGCATTCAGTGCGGTCAGTCCGATCGTTGATGTTGCGGCTGTCTCTTCTGCGCCAATGGCAGCCACCGCCACCGTCGCCGCGATTCTCACGCAAGCCCCGGCCGGGACGACCTTGGTCGTCCTTGACCAAAATGGAAATGCGCTGCCGCTTGCCACGCAAGCCGCCGCCAAGACCGTCAAAAAGGGCGACCCGATCTGGTGTCCCGCTGGCCAGAAACCGGGCGGCGCAGGCTGTACTGCGGCTGAAACCACAGTCGCCTCATTAATTACTGATCTCGCTTCCGAGAGCGGAGCCGGGACGGTTTATTTCGAGTCCACGTATTCCACCCCTGATGCCACCTTCGACCAGGTAAGCATGCCAGGTCTGACCGACTTGACCATTCAGGGCGGCTGGAACGGGAAAACCGGAACGCATTACAAGCTCTCGGGTGTCAGTGCGTTCAGCGTGCCGCTGACCGTTAAAACTGGACCAGTGATGTCACCATCAATGACATCAGCATCTCCAACACATCATCTGATGGCATAGATGTTTCAACCAAAGGCAACATCACCCTTCATAAGGTCAATTCTACAAACAACTCTGCAAGGGGTGCTACACTGGATAACACTTCCGGCACCGGATCTATCAGCTTGGACAATAGCACCTTCAGTAATAATTCTACGCAGGGTCTTTTTGCCTTATCCAATGGCAACATCACACTTAGCAATGTTACGGCAAGCAATAATGGTTGGGCAGGTGCCGTGCTACAGAACCAAACCGGCACCGGCTCGATCAGCGTGGATAACAGCGCCTTCAATGGAAATGGTAAGTCTGGTGGCTTTGCTGGATTGAACGCGGTATCCACTGGGAACATTACGCTGGGCAATGTCACAGCGAATGATAACTCTAGGTTCGGCGCCGTCCTAAATAATTGTGTTTGGAATATCACATGCACCGGCACAGGTTCCATCCTTGTCAGGGACAGCACTTTTAATAACAATGGCGGCGCAGTACCTGGCATCAGCGGACCTGATGTTCAACCCAGTGGCAGCGTTTTGATCTCCAGTGGCGTTGGTCTTTTCGCCAATTCCAGCGGAGACATCACACTCAATAACGTTATCGCCGATGACAATGCGAGCATCGGCGCTCTGGTTGGAACCAACAGCTTTTTCGGAGCCGCGGTGGTGCCGTCCTTCCCAGGGGGCACCGATTCCGGTAACATCATCGTTGGCAACAGCGAATTTAACGGGAATGGATGGGGCGGCGGGGTTGGTGTAGACACGCTCACGCCTAATTCCGTTAATCCTGAGACCGTTCCTACGCCTCTCGTAGGCGGCCTGGTTATCTTCGGAGCTTCAGAAATCCCCCCAGTTGTGGTTACGGGAGTCAACCCGCTCACAGAGTTATTGAGTTCCGATGTTACGGTGACCTGCACGAGTGCTAAGAATAATCAAGGCTATGGTATCAATGATAAATCTTCGGGCGCGCTGACGCTCAACAGTGTGAGCTTTGGCGGCAACAGCAGCGGTGATTATTCTTATCCCGCCGGCACAGCCACACTGAATTCGGTCAACTGCGGAAATAATAACGATGGTTCCTCTGGTCCCACCGGTTCCGGTGGTGGAACCGGCCTGCCGCTCAACATCATCAACGTGACCGACGGTGGCAGCAACCCCCTCGATTGCACGAACTACATCGGCACCGAGCTCGTCCTGCCGGATCAGGATCACGCCATCCTGCCTTGCCCGATTGGGCAAACCGGCACGATCACCGGCAAGACCACCAGCAACCTGCCCGGCCCGCTCGACAGCAAGTACACCTTTGTCTCCGCTTTCGATGCCGAAGTCAATCCCTCGCTCATCGGCATGATGACCGTGAGCTTCAAGATTCCCGCTGGTCAGGAAGGCGCCAACTTCACCATCCTGCACTGGGACGGTACGAAGTGGGTAAGTTTAGGTGGCTCAGTGAACCCGCCAGGTTTCTTCAGTGTGGATACAAACCTGACCGGCGAATTTGTGCTGGTCACCCAATAAAGTCAGTCCGCTCCATTCAAATCAAAGGCCGAGGCGAAAGCCTCGGCTTTTTTTGCCTTGCCAAAATGATTGACAATTGCCGACCCATGTGAGATACTACCGCATCTTTCGGTCAGTTGAAAGACAGGGCAATATCAAATCGTAACATAACTCAAATCATCAACAGGTGTATTATTATTTAGCGACACAGGTGGATCCAAAATCCACCTGTCGCTTTTAATAGGCCCATTGTTCTATATATCACAGAGGAGAATGAGATGACCAAGAATAGATTGTTTTCCATACTTTCCGCCAGCACATTGATCCTGTTCGCGCTGAGCGCCTTCTTCACCGTACCGGCACTGGCCGCAGGCGGCGCGCCTCCAGCCCCTGCTTCGCCCACAACCCAAACCAACCTCAAGAAACTTCCGAAGGGGACTGCCGTGGTGGCAGTGGATGGCTCGGGTACGGTCCAGCCGCTCGGCTCGCAGGCCGCTGCGAAAATCATTGCCAAGGGTGACCCGATCTGGTGTCCCATTGGCAAGAAACCCGGCAGCCCGCTCTGCACGCCCGCTGAAGCCACCGTCACCGCATTAATCGGTGATCTTGCCAGCAAGAGCGGAGCCGGGACGGTTTATTTCGAGTCCACGTATTTCACCCCTGATGCCACCTTCGATCAATCCAATGTCAACCTGGCCCTTCTGACCGACTTGACCATTCAGGGCGGATGGAACGGGAAGGTTAAGGGGTATAAGGTCAAGGGTGTCAGCACGTTCAGTGTGCCGCTGACCGTCATCAACTGGAACGGTAATGTGACCATCAACAACGTCAACATCTCCGGCACATCAGGCAATGGCCTGAATGTTCTCACCAAGGGGAACATCCATGTTCACGATGTCCAATCCAACAACAACAATGTTGCCGGCGCCTATCTCGATAACACGTCCGGCACAGGCACCACGGTCATCGTGGACAACAGCATCTTCAACGGCAGCTCTACTAACCTTGGTCTGCTTGCTGACTCCAACGGTGCCATCACGCTCACTAAGGTGACCGCCAATGCTAATGCTGCCTTTGGCGCTCTTCTTTATAACAACGGCGGTGCGGACACGGGTGCGATCAGCGTCAGTTCCAGCACCTTCAACAACAACACCGCTGGAGATGGTCTGGATGCCACCTCCAACGGCGCCATCACGCTCAACAAGGTGACGGCCAGTTTCAATGATACCGATGGCTCTCATCTTATTAACAACGGCAGTGGCACGGGTGCGATCAGCGTCAGTTCCAGCACCTTCAATGGCAATGCCACTGGACCTGGTCTGGCTGCTGACTCCACCGGCGTCATCACGCTCAACAAGGTGACGGCCAATACCAATGGCGGAGAGGGCGCTTTTCTTGAAAACGACTTCAGTGGCACGAGTGCGATCAGCGTCAGTTCCAGCACCTTCAATAGCAACACTGCTTCAGATGGTCTGGATGCTTTTTCAAACGGTAACGTCACGGTCAACAAGGTGACGGCAACGGGAAACTTTTTTAGTGGCGTGGACGCCGCAGGCAATAATATCGTCGTGAGCTGCAGCAATCTCAGCAATAATCACATTTACGGGATTGCCGCCACGCTTTCTGGCGGCACGCTGACCCTCAACAAGGTAACCCTGATCGGCAACACATCAGGTCCATATTCTTACAGCGGCGGGACGCTGGTCACGAACCCGCACTGTTAATACGATTGCTCGGCGTAATCAAAGCTCACAACTCGGTGTCAATTAAGCATTTCCCGATGACCGGCTATTTGAGGGACGGCGCATGCAGCGCCGTCCCTCCCTTTTGCTTTTCGTACACAGATCCCATGAACAACACGGAGAAAATCCGCGTAATCCGCGCACAAAAGGTTTTTACGCTCGACTTTGAAAAGACATTGGTACATTCGATGGATACCCTCCTTCACTCCCCTTCCTGTATAATGGTATCAACAATATGGTTTTGACTTCAGGCTGCATCTTTCGGTAAGTCGAAAGTGAGGTCAACATCAGATCGCAACTCAAATCATCAAAAGGTGTTTTTTCGTTTGGCGGCACACGTGGATTTTAGATCCACCTGATGTGTTTAATATGCCAATTGTTCCGTCTTTCACTAAAGGAGAGAGAATGTCAAAGAAGAAATTGTTTTCCATCCTTTCGGCCAGCACGCTAATTCTGTTCGCGCTGAGCGCACTCATCACTGTACCGGCACTGGCCGCAGGCGGTGCGCCCCCGGCGCCCCCTTCGCCCACAACCAAATCCAACCTGAAGAAGCTTCCGAAGGGAACTTCGGTGGTGGCAGTGGATGGCACGGGGACGGTCCAGCTGCTGGCTTCGAAGGCGGCTGCGAAAATTATTGCCAAGGGCGACCCGATCTGGTGTCCCACTGGCCAGAAACCCGGCAGCGCAGGCTGTACCGCAGCTGAAACCACAGTAGCTGCATTGGTCAGTGATCTCGCCAGCAAGAGCGGAGCCGGGACGGTTTATTTCACTTCCACGTATTCCACGAATGATGCCACCTTCAACCAAACAAGCCTGACCGGTCTGACCGACTTGACCATTCAGGGCGGATGGAACGGGAAGACGGGTGGAGCTTACAAGCTTGCCGGTGTCAGCACTTTCAGCGTGCCGCTGGCCGTCATCAACTGGAACGGCAATGTGACCATCAACAACGTCAACATCTCTGGCGCAACCGGCACTGGCCTGACTGTTCACACCAAGGGGAACATTCATGTTCACGATGTGCAATCCAACAACAACAGTGCTTACGGCGCCGATCTCAATAACCAGTCCGGCACAGGCACGAGTACGGTCAGCGTTGACACCAGTACCTTCAATGGCAACACCGCTGGAGATGGTCTGGATGCTTACTCCAAGGGTGCCCTCACGCTCAACGAGGTCACGGCCGATGGCAATTACAATTATGGCGCTTATCTCAATAACTATGCAGGCGCAAGCGATGTCTCCGTCAGCAATAGCCACTTCGACTCGAATATTACAAGCCTGAATGGCATGAAAACTGGGCTGGATATTCACACCAATGGAAACGTCACCTTGATGTCCATCTCGGCCAGCAATAACCTTGGCGGAGACGGGGCCGACGTCAATGGCAGTTTGCCCCTCGGCTCCTTCTCCAGCCTTATGGTTAGTAACAGCGTCTTCAATAACAATTATTCTTCAGTTGGAGGCTGGGGCGTTGGTCTCTATGCCCAGGGCAGTGGCCCCATCACGCTCAACATGGTGACAGGCAGTTCCAATCGCTATGGCGCTTTACTTTCTAACACTGGTGGCACCGGTGCGATCAGCGTCAGTTCCAGCGCCTTCAACAACAACACCGCTGGAGATGGTCTGGATGCTTCCTCCAAGGGCGCCATCACGCTCAACAAGGTGACTGTCAATGCCAATCATGCTAGTGGCGCCGTTCTTTCTAACAACTTCAGTGGCGCCACGGGTGCGGTCAGCGTCAGTTCTAGCTTCTTCAATGGCAACACCACTGGAACTGGTCTATCTGCTTCCTCCAAAGGTGCCATCACACTTAGCAAGGTGACAGCCAATGCCAATCATGCTAGTGGCGCTATTCTTTCTAACAACTTCAGTGGTGCCACGGGTGCGGTCAGCGTCAGTTCCAGCTTCTTCGACGGTAACACCACTGGAGGTGGTCTAACTGCTCTCTCCAATGGCGCCATCACGCTCAACAAGGTGACCGCAAATTCCAATGGCTCTGGCGCTACTCTTATTAACAATGGCAGTGGTGCTACGGGCGCGATCAGCATCAGTACCAGCAGCTTCAACAGCAACACTGGTGGAGGTGGTCTAACTGCTCTCTCCAACGGTGCCCTCACGCTCAACAAGGTGACCGCAAATTCCGATAGCTCTGGCGCTACTCTTATTAACAATGGCAGTGGTGCCACGGGAGCGATCAGCATCAGTTCCAGCGCCTTCAACAGCAACACTGGTGGAGGTGGTCTAACTGCTCTCTCCAACGGTGCCCTCACGCTCAACAAGGTGACCGCAAATTTCAATGGGTCGGGCGCTACTCTTATTAACAATGGCAGTGGTGCTACGGGTGCGATCAGCATCAGTACCAGCAGCTTCAACAGCAACACCGCTGGAGGTGGTCTAACTGCTATTTCCAACGGTGCCCTCACGCTCAACAAGGTGACGGACAATTCCAATGGCACTGGCGCTGTTCTTACTAGCATCGGTGGTGCGATCAACATCAGTACTAGCGCCTTCAACAACAACACCGCTGGAAATGGTCTAATTGCTACCTCCACCGCTGGTGCCGTCACGCTCAACAAGGTGACGGACAATTTCAATGACACTGGTGCTATTCTTACTAGTACCGGCGGTGCAATCGGCATTAGTTCCAGCGCCTTCAACAACAACACTGCTGGAAATGGTCTAATTGCTACCTCCACCGCTGGTGCCGTCACGCTCAACAAGGTGACGGACAATTTCAATAACACTGGTGCTATTCTTACTAGTACCGGCGGTGCAATCGGCATTAGTTCCAGCGCTTTCAATAACAACACTGCTGGAAATGGTCTAACTGCTACCTCCACCGTTGGTGCCATCACGCTCAACAAGGTGACGGACAATTTCAATAACACTGGTGCTATTCTTAATAGTACCAACGGTACGCTCACCATCAGTTCCAGCGCTTTCAATAACAACACTGCTGGATACGGTCTGAATGCTGGCGCTAACGGTGCCATCACGATCAATAAGGTGACGGCCAATGCCAATCATACTTATGGCGCCAATTTTGATACCGGCGGTGCGCTCACCATCAGTTCCAGCACCTTCAACAGCAACGCGGCTGTTGGTGGTCTGGCTGCTAGCGCCACCGGTGTCACATTCAACAAAGTGACGGTCAATGCGAATGCCGGCTATGGCGCTCTCCTTATTACCAGCAGCGCGATCAACATCAGTTCCAGCGCCTTCAATAACAACACCGCTGGAGATGGTCTGGATGCTGACACCACCGGCGCCATCACGTTGAGCAAGGTGACGGCCACAGGAAACTCCGGTGGTGATGGTTTGGACGCCACAAGCCATAATGTCGTCGTGAGCTGCAGCAATATGAGCAATAATGGCGGTTACGGGATTTACGCCACGCTCTCTGGCGGCACGCTGACCCTCAACAAGGTAACCCTGATAGGTAACTCAGTTCTTCCATACTATATCAACGGCGCTGGAACGGTGGTCACTAACCCGCACTGTTAATACCATTGCTCGGCGTAACCGACATTCATGACCCGTGTCGTTTGCCCATTACCCAATGACCGGTCATTCGAGGGACGGCGCATGAAGCGCCGTCCTCCCTTTTCCTCAAAGAACGGATACAAAAAGCGGTTCTTCAGTAAGACGAAACCACAGCCCAACTGGACTTGAGCCTCGAAGATGCCAAGTGCTCTTCTTGGCGCGAATGCCCTTGGTCGGAGGGGCCCCAACCCTGAAGGACGCAGGGCGTAGGGTCCGCTGGATAGCTTCGCTGATGCCACACGACGAATCCTTCAGGGCCCACTTTGCATGCGTTTTAAGGTGCAGTTAATATTTCGATGTTATTATCATAGGGTTACCATGGATTTGAATTCAGGCTGCATCTTTCGGTGAAGGGAAATAGAGTTCAACCTAAGATCGTATCGTAATTCAAATCTTCAATAGAAGTCTATTATTTAGCGCCACAGGTGGATCCTAAATCCACCTGTCGCTTTTAATAGACCAATTGTTCCGTCTTTCACTAAAGGAGAAAGAGATGACCAAGAAGAAATTGTTTTCCATCCTTTCGGCCAGCACGCTGATCCTGTTCGCGCTGAGCGCACTCATTACTGTACCGGCACTGGCTGCAGGCGGCGCGCCCCCTGCACCCACTTCGCCAACAACCCAAACCAACTTGAAGAAGGTTCCGAAGGGTACCGCGGTGGATGTGGTAGACCAGAACGGAAACCTCCAGCCTCTCGCCTCACAGGCCGCTGCGAAAATTATTGCCAAGGGTGACCCGATCTGGTGTCCGAAGGGCGTGAAACCCAAACCCGGGTTAGGCGGCTGCACGACCTCCTATTCGAACCTGAGCGGATTGGTTGGCGCCTTGGGCAGCGTTACACCTGCCAACGGCGTCATCTGGATCTCAGCCGGTCCGGATACTTCCGCTTCGAACATCACCATCAATGGCGGTGTACTTACCACGTTGGCGAGTGACAGCCTGACGTTGCAGGGGGGCTGGACGGGAACGGCTGCGGGCAAGGTCAGCGGCACATCCAACTTTTCCAAATCCATTACTGTCGAGGACTGGAATAACGATGTGACCGTCAACGACCTCATCATCACCGGCGCATCGGGCAATGGCCTGACCGTTACCACCAAGGGGAACATCCATGTTCACGAGGTCCAATCCAATAACAACAGTGCTTATGGCGCCGATCTCAATAACACGTCCGGTACAGGCAGTATTAGCGTGGACACCAGCACCTTCAATGGCAACACCACCGCAGAGGGTCTGTTTGCTGTCTCCAACGGCGTCATCACACTCACCGCAGTGACGGCTAGTTCCAATGGCGATGGCGTTTATCTTGCTAACGACTACACTGGCGCCACGGGGGAAATCAGCATCACTTCCAGCAGCTTCACTGGCAACTCCCTCGGAATTGGTCTGAATGCTTTATCCAACGGTGCCATCACGCTCACCACGGTGACAGACAGTTCCAATCGCTCTGGCGCTTTTCTTAGTAACAACGGCATTGGCGACACGGCTGGGATCAGCATCACTTCCAGCGCCTTCAACAGCAACACCGGGGGATATGGTCTGGATGCTTTATCCAACGGTGCCATCACACTCAACAAGGTGACCGCCAATGCCAATAGCAACTTTGGCGCTGAGCTTGAGAACAACTACAGTGGCGACACCGGTGCGATCAGCCTCACTTCCAGCACCTTCGAGAGCAACACCGCGGGATATGGTCTGGAGGCTGGCTCCAACGGCGCCATCACGCTCAACAAAGTGACGGCCAGTTTCAATGGCGATGGCGCTGAACTTGTTAACAACGGCCTTGGCGACACGGCTGGGATCACCCTCACTTCCAGCACCTTCGACAGCAACACCGCGGGAATTGGTCTAACGGCTGATTCCAACGGCGCCCTCACGCTCAACAAGGTGATAGCCAATGCCAATCATACTTTAGGCGCTAGTCTTAATACCAGCGGCACGCTCACCATCACTTCCAGCACCTTCAACGGCAACACTGCTGGATATGGTCTGGTTGCTGACGCTACCAGTGCCCTTACCCTCAACAAAGTGACCGCCAATGCCAATGCCGATGGCGCTGAGCTGGATACCGGCGGCGCGCTCACCATCACTTCCAGCACCTTCGACAGCAACACCGCGGGATTTGGTCTAGCTGCCAGCTCCACCGGTGCCCTCACACTCAACCAGGTGAACGCCAATGCCAATCATACTTTCGGCGCTAGTATGGCTACCAGCGGCGCGCTCACCATCACCTCCAGCAACTTCAACAATAGCAGCGCGGGAGGTGGTCTATCTGCCAGCTCCACCGGCGCCCTCACGCTCAACAAAGTCACCGCCAATGCCAATCATACCTATGGCGCTAGTCTTGATACCAGCGGCCCGCTCACCATCACTTCCAGCACCTTCAACAATAGCAGCGCGGGAGGTGGTCTGATTGCCAGCTCCACTGGCGCCCTCACGCTCAACAAAGTCATGGCCAATGCCAATCATACCTATGGCGCTAGTCTTGATACCAGCGGCCCGCTCACCATCACTTCCAGCACCTTCAACAATACCAGCGCGGGAGTTGGTCTATCTGCCAACTCCACCGGCGCCCTCACGCTCAACAAGGTGACCGCCAATGCCAATTCAGACATTGGCGCTAGTCTGGGTTCCAGCGGCACGCTCACCATTAGTTCCAGCACCTTCAACAACAACATGGCGGGAGGCGGTCTAACTGCTGGCGCCACCGGTGCCATCACGCTCAACAACGTGACGGCCAAGGCGAATGCGGGTACATGGGGCGCTGATCTTGATTCCAGCACGATCAGCGTCAGTGCCAGCACCTTCAACAACAACACCGCTGGAGTTGGTCTGCAGGCTGACTCCACCGGCGCCATCCTGCTCAACAAAGTAACCGCCAACGGAAACTTCGAGGATGGCGTGGACGCTGCAAGCAATAATGTCGTCGTGAGCTGCAGTAATATCAGCCATAATGGCGGTTACGGGATTTACGCCACGCTGGGTTCCCTCGGCACGCTCACCCTCAACAAGGATATCCTGATCGGCAATTTGGCTCCATACGTGCTCAGCGGCGGCCTCGGGAATGTGGTCACCAACACGCACTGTTAATAGCATTACTCTGCGTACCGGCCATTCGAGGGACGGCGCTTCATGCGCCGTCCCTCCCTTTCCTTAAATAAGGATGGATATGAAAAAAACGGTCCCTCTTCTGATCGTCTTGGGCACATTCGTGTTTCTGTCGGCTTGCGGCAAATCCATTGCGATCGCCACAGAAACTCCTTTGCCTTCGGTGGCGCCCACCCTAGATCCATGCAGCACAAATAATCTGCCGGTCTCCATCAAACCGGTCAACGACCTGACCCGCCAGTTCAATGATGATGTCGCGCTGGCCTCCAACACGCCGCAGTCCCAATTGGTGCAGGTCATTCAGGCTTTGCAGACCACTCGCCGCGCTGCAGAAGATCAGGTCGTCCCAACCTGCCTGGGACAACTGCAGAAGATTCAACGGCTGTATATGGATACCTACATACAGACCTTTCTGGCTTTTGAATCCAATGCGAGTTCAGACGTCCTGAACGCGGGTGTAGCGCAGGCCAATCAATATCATGACCAATACACACTGGAACTTGCCCGCCTGCTGGGCATCACCATCGTGGCCCCCAGCGTCACACCCACAATACCGACAACTCCCGCGGCAGCCGGAACAATGCCTGCACCGGGCGCAATTACGGTGATCAACCCCGGCCCGAATCCGATCAACCTGCACGTTTCCGCTTCGCTCACGTCGGTACATTCAACGTTGGAGGCTCGGCGACTGCAATTGCAAAATCATCCGCAGGTGACTGGATCTTGATTCAAGTTCCCGGCCCATCCTCAGAAACCGTATGGGTGTATGCCTCGTTGGTTAAGTTCTCCAGTGGCACTCTAGCTTCACTGCCGGTGGCAACACCAACGCCATAAACCTCTATGGTGATATCGATTTAACAAAAAGCGGACACATTCAATCCATGTGTCCGCTTTGGTTTCGTTTCATCCATTTAATCCCCAAATAGCTTTTCAATCAATCCTTGTTTCTTGGGAACCGAAGCATATTTTTCCTTTGGCATACCCAATAAAATCACAGTGATATTATCATGACCGCCGCGCTCGTTGGCTTTGTCAATCAAATCTTCGGCCATGGACTTCAAACTACTGCGTGTGTTGATGATGTGCAAGATTTCATCGTCCCAGATCATATCGGTCAGGCCGTCGGTGCAAAGCAGGAGAACATCAGCAGGGTGTAGCCGCGTGCCTTGATTCTTCTTTGCCTCTTCAGCAAATTCTTCCGGCTTGAGATATAAGCGAAAATCCGTGCCGGGCAATTCGACCGAACCCAGATGCCGTCGAATGACATGCACATTGGGATGATTGCGCGCTTCCTCAGGTGTGATGATGCCTTTCTCAATCGCTTCCTGGATCCAGGAATGGTCCACCGTTAAACGCTGGATTTTCTCGTCCCGGATCAAATAAATTCGCAAATCGCCAACATAACCGGTGTAAAGTTTATCTTCAACGATCCACGCGCACACACAGGTTGCGCCCATGCCCTGCTGGTCATCTTTGCTTGCCGAACGCGCCGCGATGGCTTGGCTTGCAGAATCAATCGCCAACTCAATCATCTCAAGCGGTTTTTTGCCGTTGCTCTCCGCCACTTTCTGGCTGATGTAATTGACCGCCAACTCTGCGGCAACTTCACCAGCGCGATGTCCGCCGATGCCATCCGCTACCACGGCAAACACAGCCGGATGTCCATCATCGGTAGTAAACGATGAGACGGCGTAGCGGTCTTCGTTATTTTTTCCGCTTCGTCCGGCGTGACTGAGGGCGGCCCAGTTTAAATGGGCGCGTTGTGTTTGCTTCATGCCGCAGGTTATTCTCTCGTGATTTTTGGTTCCTTGGCCAACGGAGGATTCTTAAGCTGGAACCGGAAGACCAATTGGCCGAAGTGTATCACATCCCCATGCCGGAGGGTGTAGCCCTCTTTTTCTATTCGATCGTAATTGACCCACGTCCCGGCAATGGAGCCTTCATCTCTAATATGAAAGACACCATCTTCAGTCTGAGTCATGCGGGCGTGACGCGGCGCGATGGACGGGTCATCCAAAACAATGCTGGATTGCACCGGGTCGGTTCCAAAAGTAATTTCATTCTCAAGGAGAGGAATCGGGTTGCCAGTCATTGGCTCCAGGTCAGGGCGCAGGCGGATGAGAGAGGCCGGTGCACTAACCGGTTTGATGCGTCCGCTTCGAGGTCGCGCATGTTTCTTATTCTCGGTGGTCGATGTTTCAACGGCAATCGCCACCGGTTGTGTGAGCGGATCGGCGTTTTCGCGGTGAGCCTTGCGCGCGCTGGCGAGGGCTAATTGCAGTCGCGTGATTAACAGAATCAGCAACAGCGCAACGCCTGCAAATCCGATTGCGCCGTAGGTGATATATTGGCGATATTTCGCGAACAACGCGGAGATTCCGTGCGGCGCCTGGATGACCGTGAAAGTAACCGGGATTTCCATGCTGGTCTTTTTGAGTCCCATCGAGTCCACTGCTTCAACCGCAATAGTGTGTACGCTGCTCATGGTGAACCCGCTAACGTCCCATGAGAATTTATCAAAAGGTGGCTTCGTGTTTTCAGCCACAGCTTGACCGTCCACATATAACGTGGTGCTGGTGAGTGGCCGCGTGTGTCCATCCGGGAATTCGATGATGATGTCTATCTCTTGGGTGGTTGGCACAAGGATCTGGGTATTATATGGATCGTCTGCTGGCGGCTGGCGCGTGATCTGCAACGGCGGAGAAACAAGGATTGGATTTGGCGGCTCAATATTCACCGTGAATGTCTGCTCATCGGATTTGATCACCGCACCGGCATTCGTCACTTGCACACTCAATGTGTGTTGTCCGCCCGCTGATAGCGCCGATGCATATTTGAGAAAATACAATTTCCGCAGAGGCGCGAAATATGTTTCGGGATCAGGGAAATCGCTTCCAGATGAAAAATAAAAAGCGCCGCCCGTCTGTTCGGCGAGCTGGCTGAAAGCCGCCGCGCTGGTGGTCGCCTGATACGAGTCCAAATCGGCAAGCCACACAAAGACATGGATGCGGTTTTGAACCGCGCGTTAAATCAGCGGTTGAAGTTCGCTAGCCACATTGGGATCATCCATGTGCGGCGTGATGAACAACACGGCGCGCTTCGTGCCTGAATGCGCTCCTTGGGCTTCGGCAGTGTCCAATGCGACCGAAAGCGATTGCAAATTCGGCGTGGTCGAATGGAAATCGGGCTGGAATGAATTCAAACTCACCAGCCAATCTTTAGCATTTGCATGTGTAATGATTGCTCCGGCAAGCGTAACCAGGCTGAGATCATCCTGCTGATCCACTGGCCGCGCCTGTGCCCATGTACTGAGCACCTGCGTGATCCACTGAAAGCGTGGAGTACCGGTTGTGTCGCGAAGCCCAAGCGCGGGTCCGGGATTGACTGCCACCACAATTTGTGTGGGGATGTTTAACTCGGTCAGGGCTGTGATCGGGAGCGGCTTGCCATCTTCAACCACATTCACATTCTCCGGTTTGAGTCCGCTTACAAACGCGCCGGACGCGTCGAACACATCCATGAACGCAGAGATGGTTGGAAAGCCTGATGGATCGGCTGGATAGAGAATCGCTGCGGCTTGTCCTTGGGCGCGGACGGGCAAGCCCCAACCGACCAACAGGCTCAGGCTGAAGAGTACAATAAGAAATTTATGCATGGGTCGGTAAAGCAACCGGCGCTTGTTCTTCCAACTTTGGCTTGGTGATGCGGATATACATAAGAGTCCATACCGATTGCAAATAGGTCATCACGATCCCGTTGACAAACCATGAGATGGGAGTATAGACACAGATAACGCACACAAAGGCAACAATCCATGGTGTGAGGGAAAAATTTACGTTGTTCATGTTGGCGATGAACGCGATTCCCAATGGAACCAGAACGACCAAAAGCGGCAAAGCGATGACGATCGCGGCTACAAACCCGATAGCCGCCGTAATTAACCAGATGATGAGAATCGGACCGAGATTCTTCGTCAGCACTTCCCAGCCGCGCCTGAATCCATCCAGAATGGATTTGTCTTCGAGCACAATAGCTCTCTCCGCTTGTGTCAAAATAAAGCTGATGATAATTCCAAGGATAAGAACGACACATAACAATACACATAGAACCGGCAATAAGATCAAAAAGCCTAACAGGTTGGGATTGTTGCTGGCAAGCGGGATCATTGTTACAACAAAGCCGATGACAATTCCGATTATTGCGATCGCGAACGGCGCGCCGATTAAGAACGATAACCAAAACACTCGCCAGAAGTAAGGCGTGCTTTCTTTCCATAATTCGCCAAAGGCGAGTTTCTCCGCGCCTGCGTCTGCCTCCGCCGATCCTTTGATCAAGCCAATGCGGCCGATCGTGCCGAGGAAAATTTCCACGAGAACGATTACGCAGACGACGGCGAGCACGACTGCTGCAAATTTCCAGATGAACGTCGGGTCATTGAATAAATCCGCGAAGCGATATAACTGGCCCATCATTGCTGGAGGCAGATTGGGCGTTGAACCAGAGAAGCCGTTTCCGTTGGTTTGGAAACTATTATTGAAGTTGAAATTTCCTCCCCGGCTTGTGCCGCAAGCGGCAAGGATGCCAAAGATCCACAACACCTTGAACTTCCAAGCGATCTTCCATGCCTTGCTTAGAACTTCGCCGTAATCCATTGTTCCCTCCGCCGGATTCTTGATATACAATGTGCAACTTTTTCGCGAATGACTTTTAGCGTGCAGAAAAGGCTGATTTCGGAATTTAGAAAAAATCTGCGTCTGTCAGCGTAATCAGCATCTCATAAAACCAATACTGAAATTACTCATTCAATATTGATTGTATTTTCCATATATTTCTATTTCGGGTTCACATCAATGATCTCATCGGCGCTCGACCCATCTTTTGAAGAGGGCAATTTGATCCATTCATGCATCCCAGCCCACGCTAGTAATATTCCACCCGCCGCTGTACCTGTTACTTGGAATGGCACACCAGCAATAACTCCCATTACCAGACCTTTTGCGATGGCAGGCCCCCACTCATCTTTTGCCATGTATCGTTGCACAAAAGCTACGGTCACAGTACAGATCGTTCCAACAGCTAGGCCAGTAAACAACAAAAGGAACGGATCTGCAATTTCAATGACACCGAAAACGTTATCCAGCACGATGGTGGTCAGCGCCGCGAGCGGATGGACGGGCGCAGGCGGAATCGGACTGCGGTTGATGGTCAGATGAGGCCGGCGTGGTTCAATTTGGTTGGTCATTCTTTGATTCTCCAATCAGTAATCTATCAACAATTGTAAACAGCCTATTCCCATTCAATCGTGGCGGGCGGCTTGCTCGTAATATCATACACCACTCTATTGATTCCGTGGATTTCGTTCACAATGCGATTCGATATTTGTGCCAAAAGATCGTTCGGTAAACGCACCCAATCGGCGGTCATGAAATCTTCGGTGTTCACCGCGCGGATGGCGGTAACTTCCTGATATGTGCGCTGGTCGCCCATCACGCCGACGGAATTCACTGGCAGTAAAACCACAAATGCCTGCGATAAATCCGAGCCTTTGCCGATTAATCCAGCTTTGGATAATTCTTCTTGGAGAATCGCATCGGCGGCTCGCAGACGATCCAAACGTTCAGCGGTCACTTCACTGAGGCATCTCACGCTCAAACCCGGGCCCGGAAACGGCTGCCGCCAAACCATCGCTTCCGGCAATCCAAGCACTTCGCCGACTGCGCGCACTTCATCCTTGAACAAATATCTCAACGGCTCAACCAATTCAAATTGCATGTCTTCCGGCAACCCGCCGACGTTGTGATGTGTCTTGATTCGCTCTGCTTTATTTTGATCCAGCGCAGACAATTCGACTACGTCCGGATAAATTGTTCCTTGCACCAAAAAACGCGGCGAGCCTAATTGCTTCGCTTGTTCTTCGAAAATGCGAATAAATTTTTCGCCGATGATTTTTCTTTTTTGTTCAGGTTCAGTGATACCTTTCAATGCGTGGATAAATTCATCGCTGGCGTCCACCGCGATCAATTCGGTGTGCATCCTTTCGCGGATCGTTGCCACAACTTGTTCGCGTTCCCCATGCCGCAATAAACCAGTATCCACAAACACGGCGACCAATTGATCACTAACCGCTTTATGAACCAGTGTGGTTGCCACCGACAAATCCACGCCGCCGCTAACAGCCGCCAGCACACGTTGATTTCCAACTTGTTTGCGAATGCGAGCAATGGCATCTTCAATAATGGAAGCGGGAGTCCAATCAGGCATTGCTCCGCAAATCTCCACCGCAAAATGCTTGATTACTTCCGCACCATTTGGCGTATGTTTCACTTCTGGATGGAACTGCACGCCGAAATATTTTCTTTGCATATCGCCGATTGCCGCGAAGGGACTGTTGCCGCTTTTTGCCAATGCGATAAATCCTTTCGGCATACGCGTGATGCGGTCGCCATGCGACATCCATACGGTAGAAAGAACGGATAATGCGGAAGGCATCAGTGGCTCGATGAGCGCAGAACCATATTCGCGTTTTGCGGATGGATCCACTTGTCCCCCCAGCGCGTGCGTGAGCGCTTGCATTCCATAGCAAATGCCAAGAATAGGCAAGCCAGAATCAAAAATATATTTTTGAATGGTTGGCGCGTTCGGTTCGTAGACTGATTTCGGTCCGCCGGAAAGGATAAAGCCTTTTGGCTTGATCGCAAGTACATTTTCCGCAGGCGCGTCCCATGGAAATAACTCGCAATAGACATGCACCTCGCGCACGCGCCGCGCAATCAGTTGGGCGTATTGAGAACCGAAATCCAAAATTGCAATGGAGTCAATCATTGGAAGATGATCTTTCCATCATCCATCGAAGCGATACATGCCAGCGATTCAACGGGAAGGTTCAAATGTTTGAGCGCAGCGCGTCCACCCTCGAAGGTTTTCTCGATCAATGCGCCAATGCCAACGATCTTTGCGCCCGCGGCTTCTGCGAGACGAACGAGTCCGAGGATGGTCGCGCCGGAGGCGAGGAAGTCGTCAATGATCAAGACCTTTTCGCCGCCCGCGAGATATTCCGGTGAGATCATCAATTCCACCATGCGGCCTTTAGTGTGCGAAGGTGTCAACGTGAAATAGACTTGATTGGGCATGGTGATCGGTTTTGTTTTTCGCGCGTACACTACTGGCAGTCCGAGATGAAGCGCCGTCGTCAGTGCAGGAGCGATACCGGAAATTTCCGCGGTCAACACTTTCGTCGCGCCGATATTCGCAAATCGCCGCGCGAATTCTTTTCCGCACGAATCCATCAGCGCTGCGTCCACTTGATGATTGACAAAACTATCCACTTTGAGAATTCCATCGCCAAGGTCCTGCCCGTCGCGTAGAATTCGTTCTTTCAGTTCCTGCATCACTGGCCTCCCGCAATTTCAGTATGGACATATTTGATTTTACAACACTCACTCGCTGCATGCCAATTATAATTCATCTGGCGATAATGTTCCGATTTTAGTCTGTGTTAGAATTTATCCGTGACGAAACGAACGTTGCTTCTGCTTGCATCCAACTCGCCGCGTCGCAGAGAGTTGCTTTCGCTTGGCAGTTGGAAGTTCAATGTCTCGGTCTCCAACGTGGACGAGAGTCAACGGACAGGCGAAGCGCCTGCGGATTATGTCCTGCGACTTGCGGAAGCGAAAGCGCGTGCAGCCATTGCCCATGCGCGGCCCGAACATGTCATCATCGGCGCAGACACTGTGGTTGTGGATGGAAACAGGATTCTCGGCAAGCCCAAAGATATCAATGAAGCTACATCCATGCTCAATTTTTTGCGCGGACATGCACATCAAGTTTACACCGCTTTAGTGGTTCTACGGATGCACGATGAACGAATTATCACTGACTTATGTGTGACCGAAGTTCCGATGCGAGATTACAGCGATGATGAGATCAAGGCGTACGTTCTAAGCGGCGATCCGCTCGATAAAGCTGGAGCTTATGCGATTCAACATTCAGGATTTCATCCGGTGGAGGGCATGAAAGGCTGTTACGCTTCCGTGATGGGATTGCCGCTGTGTCACCTCCTGCGCGTTTTGCAAAAGATGGATGTTCATCTTGACGCAGAGATACCAGTGGCGTGTCAATCTCTTTTGCAATATCAATGTCCTGTCTCGCCCGCTATCCTGCGCGGTGAGCAGATTGGATGAAAAGGTAAAAGCATGAAATTAATTCGTCGGATCATTTGGATTTCGATCTTTCTTTTGTTGACGGCTTGCGCGCCGAAACCAAACGGAGGCGGCGCGATTCCGTTCTTCGGTCCATCACCTACTCTGCCGCCGCCCATTGTGACCGTTGTGAGTGTGCCCGATGCAAAGCCTGTCATGACGAAGTACCTCGACGCGCTTAAGAACGGCGACTATGCAACCATGTACGCTTTATTGTCAAAAGCCAGTCAAAGTTCGATCTCTCAAGCAGACTTTGGCAAGAAATACGATGACGCACTCAACACGATGAGCGCAAGCAAATTGGATTATCAACTTTTCTCGGAACAACTTAGTCCCAACAACGCGCAAGTCAGCTTTCAGATCACGTATCACACCGCGTTGGTCGGGGATATTCAACGCACCCTCATCGCCAATTTGGTTTTGGAGCAGGGTCAGTGGCGCATCCAATGGGCTCCGACTTTGATCCTGCCCGAACTAACCGGTAACGATCAATTGGCGATGGATTACCAAATTCCGTCACACGGCAATATCTATGATCAAAATGGAGATCCCATCGCCCAACAATCGGACGCGTACGCAATTGGCGTTATTCCCGGCCAAATGGGAAAGGCCGCAGGTTCGATAGATGTTGAATTAGCCAAACTCATGGCGACAAATCCCGATTACATCCAAAGCCTGTGGGAAAATGCGATTCCCGATTCTTATGTTGGCATTACCGAGGCTACGGCAGATGAAATGCAAAAGGCGCAGTTGGATTTAAGTCTGACCGGTTTGCAAACTACCAAATACACTTCCCGCTTTTATTTTGATCAAGGCATTGCACCGCAAGTGGTCGGATATACTCAGTTGATTTCGCCTGATCAATTCAATGTATATAAACGTCTCGGTTACCGCGGGGATGAACTCATCGGCCAGGCTGGCATTGAAAAATCCATGGAACAATATCTGGCCGGCAAACACGGCGGCACGCTCTACGTCACGGATCCGAACGGCCAGCTTATCAGCAAGGTTGGTTCAAGCGAGGCACAGCCTGCTGATTCGATCTACCTGACGATTGATAAAAATCTGCAATTTTATGCCCAGCAGGCGCTCACCGGCTACAACGGCGCGATCGTTGTGATGGAGATCAATACCGGCAAAGTGTTGGCAATGGCCTCTTCGCCTGAATACGATCAAAATATATTTAATTCGGCAAATGCCAACAGCCAATATCTTTTGAATGAGCTGCAGAGTCGAACCGACCAGCCGCTCGTTAACCGCGCCACGCAGGGACAATATCCGCTGGGGTCGGTGTTCAAAATCCCGGTGATGGCGGCCGCGCTCGAAAGCGGTTTGTATGCGCCGAATACAACCTACGACTGCGAATATCATTTCACGGAACTCAACGGAATCACTTTGAATGATTGGACATGGGACTATTGTCAGAAAGCCTTGGCGGCAGGCAAGCAATGCGACACCACTGAGACCAAGCCATCTGGTTTAATCACGCTCCAGCAAGGTTTGATGCGCTCATGCGATCCGTATTTCTGGCATATCAGCGTTGATCTGTTTAATAACGATCGCGCCGCGGATATCGCGAATATGGCACACGCTTTTGGTCTCGGTTCGCCCACCGGAATTGGTGCAGTGGCGGAAGCCTCGGGAAATATTACCGTGCCGACTACGCTGTTGGATGCGACTAATCAAGTGATCGGTCAGGGTGATGTGCAGGTGACGCCGCTCCAGGTGGCGCGCTTCGTCGCGGCGGTTGGAAATGGCGGAACGCTGTACACCCCGCAATTGATCCAGGAGATTCAATCTGCGGATGGCAAGCCGGTATCTGTATTCAAACCGGAAGCCGCCGGTACACTGCCGATTCAACCGGACCGTTTGGCGGCGATCCAGCAAGCCATGCAATGGGTGATCTCCGACCCGCGTGGCACGGCGTGGTATCGAATGCTGAATTTACTTAATCCGGGAGAGTTGGCTGGGAAGACCGGCACCGCTCAGACTGCAGGATTATTGCCGGATGCGTGGTTCGTTGGATACACTCAGGATCAACAAAATTCCGGCAAGCCCGATATTGCAGTGGCAGTCATTATGGAGAACGCAGGCGAAGGCGCCGATTACGCCGCGCCGGTTTTTAGAGCGATGATCGAAACGTATTATTTTGGAGCACCGCAGACCATTCCGTGGTTTGGCCCGATTGGTAATCCATACACCCCCACGCCTTTAGGCGGCATTCCGACCAAGACGCCGCAACCGCCCAAATTTTAAGCCAGCGCCAACTCCTTAATATTCTTCGTGAGTGTCGTGAACTTTTATCTGCTTGAGTACAACTGCGGTGATAAGCATCAATGCATGCGCTTCAACAAGGCTTGATCGTCAAGGCTCAATCCAGTTTCTTCACCGTGGATGCTGGAGGAGAACTGGTTATCTGTCAGTTGCGCGGCAAATTAAAACAGGGCAGAGCGAAAGGCGATATTGCGGCGCTAGGCGACCGCGTACATATTACTGTTTTGGAAGATGGAAGCGGAGCGATCGACGAAGTCGAAGAACGGAAGCGGGCGATTGTCCGGCTTGACCCGAGACCGCAGGGAGATTATCAACAAGTCTTATTGGCGAATCCGGATCAGGCGGTATTTGTCTTTGCGTGTGCCAATCCAGAACCGAAATTGCGAATGCTTGACCGCTTCCTTGTGATCGCTGAGAAACAACATATCCCTGCATTGATTGTTGCAAATAAGATTGATTTATTGGGTAATGCTGAATCAAAAAAAATATTTGGATTGTATTCTTCTTTGGGATATTCTGTGATTTATACATCGGCAAAAACCGGTGAGGGCGTGGATGAATTCAAAGCGTGTCTCGCAAATAAAATCAGCGCGCTGGCGGGACCCAGCGGCGTTGGAAAATCAAGCTTGCTTAATTCGATGCAACCCGGGCTTGAGTTGGCGGTCAATGATATCAGCGCGGTGAATAAAGGCAAACATACTACCGTGACGCGCGAATTGTTTGCGCTGGAGGGCGGCGGTTACATTGCGGATACACCCGGATGGAAGTCACTGGCTTTGTGGGATACCGAACCCGAAGAGATCGACGCGTATTTTCCCGAGCTTGCGTCGCTTGTGGCTCAATGTCAATTCAGTGATTGCACACACACGCATGAGCCAGGTTGCGCGGTACTCGCCGGAATAGAAACCGGCAAAGTTCATCCGCAACGATACGAGTCTTATCTACGCCTGCGCGCGGGTCGTGAACGATGATCGATAATAATTGGAATTTGATTGGAAACGAATGGGCTGTGGAACTGCTTCACCAACAGATTACGCATGGCACGATTCGTCATGCGTATCTTTTTGTGGGACCTGCAGGTGTGGGACGGCGCACTCTGGCTCTGCGACTTGCCCGGGCTTTGAATTGCTCTCAACTCATTGAGCCGGGAGCGCCATGTGGCCAATGCCGCGACTGCAAACAGATCGAGGCCATGCAGCATCCAGATCTAAGCATTATTGAGCCAACTATTCTGGATGAAAAGAAACAATTGATACCTAATTCAAACGGCGAAATTCGAATATCTCAAATTCGCGATTTGCATAGGAGTATCAACTTCAAGCCCTATCAGTCCAAATATCGAGTGGTGATTTTTGTGAATTTTCAAGCATCGAATGATAGTGCTTCTAATGCCCTGTTGAAAATTCTCGAAGAAGCTCCATCGTATGTTGTTCTCGTTTTGACTGCCGATTATCCTGAACAGTTATTGCCTACGATTGTTTCGCGATGCGAGGTGTTGCGTCTGCATCCCTTGATACTTGAAACTGTAGAATCACATTTGACTCAACACGGTGCGGATTTAGATCAGGCGCGGCTGATTGCTCATATCAGCGGCGGACGATTGGGATATGCGCTTCGATTGATGCAGGATCCATCCGCATTGGGATTTCGAGAAGAGAAGTTGAATGACGCGCAATCGTTTGCAACTGCCACACGCGTTGATAAATTCTCGTATGCCGAGAAACTTTCCAAAGATAAAGATACGATGCGGAATATATTACTGCTATGGCTTTCTTATTGGCGCGATGTGTTGTTGTGTGCAGGTGGATCGTCTGTGCCGCTCGCGAATATAGATCGGGCGAAGGAAATTGAATTTTTAGCGGAACGCGTTTCAATGTCCGAGGCGCGGCGGGTAGTATCTGGGTTGGAGAATTCCTTATCGCAGTTGGAGTCCAACGTTAATGCAAGATTGTTGGCCGAAGTGATCCTGCTCGATTGGCCGAAGATATAATTTTCAATAACGAGGCAAACATCATCATGACCTGGATTGATTTCCTTCTCGCTGGGTTGGCAGCCATCGCGGCCGGATTGGTGAACGCGCTGGCAGGCGGCGGAACACTGATCACGTTTCCAACACTGACGGTTCTTGGCATTTCGGCTGTCGTTGCCAACGTGACGAATACAGTGGCGCTTTGCCCCGGATACATTGGAGGCATTCTCGGTCAATGGAATGATCTGCGCGATCAACTAAAGCGGTTATGGTTGGTTGCCCCTGCAGGCGTGATGGGCGGACTGCTCGGCGGTTACTTACTGCTTCACACCGGTGAAAAACTTTTTCAATCCCTTGTGCCGTTTTTGATTTTGTTGGCATCGGCTTTACTGGCGGTTCAAGATCCGGTGCGCGCGTGGCTCGTCCGGCGCGCCAGTCAGAAGAAGTCAACACCGAAGCGACCATGGATTGTGGGACTTCCAATTGGGCTGGCCGCGATCTACGGCGGATATTTCGGCGCGGGATTGAGCGTGATCATATTATCCGTATTGGGCCTGACGATGGACGATACCTTGACGCGGCTCAATGCCTTGAAGCAGGCGGTCTCTTTCAGCGTCAATTTTGCGGCGGCGATTTTCTTTTTGTTTTCAGGGAAAGTGATTTGGTCGGTCGCGCTTGTGATGGCGGTCGGCGCGTTGATCGGCGGAAATTTAGGCGGACGTTTGGCGGGACGCGTCCAGCCCGCGACCTTGCGTTGGATCGTTGTGACTATCGGCGTGATCGTGGCTATAATTTATTTTGTACGCGGATAACCGATGAGGTGACAGTCATCTTAAAGATGACTGTCACTTTACGAAAAGGAGTTATTATGTGCCGAAGCATCAAACCTTTACGTTTACAGGATCGACTCGCCACCGAGCAGGAGATTCAAGAAGCCGCCTTGCAGTTCGTCCGCAAAGTGAGCGGATACCGCAAGCCTTCGCGTGCCAATCAAGAAGCCTTCGACGCGGCAGTGCAAGAGATCGCCGCAGCGACGCAGAAGATGCTGGAGAATTTAATGATCCAGCAGAACACACAAAATACTATACTTAGCCGAGATAAATCTTGTGCCCAAAAGCAATAAAGCCGTCCGTATAATCACCAGTTGGGCTGCTCGTTTCACATTCAGCTTGAATTGAGGAACTATGACAGCAGTGCGACTTGTTCTTGGTGGAGGAAAAATTGATCGGATAATTGAGAATGCTGACACTCTGCTACTGCAATATCGCCAAGATACTGGATGCTACTATCTTGATTATCGGCCAGTAACTCCGCCAGATATACTGGTGCCTGAGGATTTGGCGGTAACACTTTTAGTAAATTCTCAAGCAGGTTGGCGAGCTTTTCAAAGCCTACAATTACACTGCACCACCATTGATCTGAAGTCGTTACCATCAAAACCGCTGGAACAGACAACGCTTGAAGAAAGACACCAAATCAAGGACATTATCGTGAAGATGGCTGAGTGGCCTGGTTTTGCCGCTTCAGTGGCGACCAAAGTCTTGCATAAGAAATGCTCCAACCTGATACCTATCCTTGATAACCAAGCGATTTTTGGGGCGTATAGGACTTACGCAAAGCGGAATGGTTGACGAACAGGCGGAAAAACGGTAAGTTTGGGAGTATGAGACCCAAAACCCAAACTGTGACCCGCTTGGAATATTGCCAATACCTTTTGGTGAGTCAGATCAATTATACGCTGACGAATTTTGCCGATCACAGCGAAAAATTCAGTCATGATGCGCTCAACCGATATCTGGCAGGCGAACGACTTCCACCGAAACTGGCGTGGGAAAACGTCCGGGGACAAGTGGTTCAAACGCCAAAAGGCTTTATAGTCTTCGATGACACGGTGGCCGACAAGAGTTTTTCGCATGAGATTGAGTTGGTGCGACGTCAGTATAGTGGAAATGCACATGGGGTGATCCAAGGGATCGGGATCGTCACCTGTGTGTATGTCAACCCGGAACTGGATCAGTTTTGGATCATTGACTATCGGATTTACGATCCAAGCGGAGATGGCAAGACCAAGCTGGACCATGTGCAGGAGATGCTTGTGAATTGTGTTTATCAAAAGCAACTCCAGTTCTGGGCCGTCTTGATGGACAGTTGGTACGCCACCAAGGAGATCATGTTGGCCATAGAAAAGTATGGGAAGATCTATTATTGTCCACTGAAAGATAATCGCCAAGTGGATGATTTGGGCGGTACCCAGCCCTACCGGCGAGTGGATACACTCGAGTGGACCGAAGTCGAAAAGCAACATGGCAAGCTGATCAAGATCAAAGGCTTTCCGGGCAATCATAAGGTGAAACTATTCCGGGTTGTGCTTTCTACCCAGCGCACGGACTATGTTGTGACCAACGACATGGCGCAAGACGACACGCAGGCCGTACAAGAGGTGTGTGGCTTTCGATGGAAGGTTGAGCAGTTTCACCGCGAAACCAAGCAATTGACTGGCTTGGAAGGTTGCCAGTGCCGCAAAGCCAGAATTGTTCGAAATCACATCGCCTGTGCTGTTTTGGTGTGGGTCCGTCTGAAGCAGGTTGCGGATGAAACCCACCAAACCGTTTATCGTCTCAAACACGCCCTCTTATCTGAATACCTGCGACAACAGCTCAAGTCGCCCACTATTCAAATGACTTTTGCGTAAGTCCTAGCATACATGAATCCAAATTGGCCCAGGCAACTTGCACGAACTGACAGTGTGAAAGGCGGCGAACAAATTCTGCGAGCGCTGAACTTGATTGTGAATGATCTCAATCGAGAGGAAAATCGCCTATCGTGGAACGCTCTCCAAGCAATTGAACCGTCGAGAACCATGATCCAGTTGTTTGATAGTGTTTGGTGGATGTATTTCAGGAATATACAACCGGTTCCAAAACCATCAGCGGGCTAACAGCGGCTCCGCCGCTGGTGATACGCACCGCGTTTGCCAGAAGCACATGATAATAGAGAAAGCTTGTTAAGCCCTTCCGCTGCCGCTAAGCAAACTGTTACCCTCTATCCAATTGCCTCTTTCAATTTTCTTGCCAGTTTTCCGAAGTGCGCAGTGTAGCGCATCTCATCATCGCGCGGACGTGACAAATCTACTTTAAAGTCCAGCTTGATTGTGCCGGGGCGTTGAGTAAGAACTAGTACTCGATCTGAAAGAAACAGTGATTCGTTGATCGAATGAGTGACCATGATGACGGTCTTCTGCCGCATCTGCCAGATGCGCGAGAGTTCAGTCCACATGCGCTCGCGGGTCAGCGCGTCAAGCGATCCAAACGGTTCATCGAGCAAAAGAAGATCGGGATCGTGAAATCAAAGCGCGTGCGATTGCTACGCGTTGAGCCATGCCGCCGGAAAGATCGCGCGGCCAATTGTCTTCAAAGCCCTGCAAGCCAACTAACTCGATCAGTTCTTGTGCCTTGACATGCGCCGATTCTTTATTCACGCCATCCAATTCCAATGGCAATTCGATATTTTCAATCACCGTCCGCCATGGCATTAGGTTAGCTTGTTGAAAGACCATGCCGATGCGCGGCGAGTCACCATCCGCAAAATGAATGGAGCCGTGTGTTGGCTTCAGTAATCCAGCCAGGATTCGCAGTAGTGTAGACTTGCCGCTTCCTGATTGTCCCAACACTGCGATGAATTCGCGCGGACAAACCTCGAACGAAACATCGCTGAGCGCGTGCAATCCGCCGCTGTTATCGGGGAAGGTTACGCTCAAATCGCGGACGAGCAGGATCGGGTCAGAGGACGAGGTGGGCATATTGTTAAGGGATAAATTGATTCGTAAATGCTTTGGTCAAATCCAGCGGTTGTTTTAGCAAACCCATTTTGAGCAGAGTATCCTGCATGTTCTGCCATGACTGTGGATCGGAATAACCGAGCCGATTCGCTTTCCACATATTGATCGAACTAGACAGGACTTGTTTTTGAGTCGCCGCATCGGCTTGCGCGAGGTTCGGAATATATTTCTCGCTGATGGCATAAGCCTCATCGGGATTCGCAATCGTATCTGCCAGACCTTTGAGCATGGCGGTCACCATTTGTTGCACCAAATCCGGATTGCTTGCCAGAGTCTTTTCGTTCGTAATCAAACCGTTTGAAGCTAACTGCACATAATCCGCCACGCGCAGTTCATTGATTTGATAACCTTCTGCCCGCAATTGAATAGGTTCGTTGTTTGTATAAACCGAGACTGCCTGTTCGCGATCCGCGGCAAGTGCCGCGACTTGATTGAATCCAATCGCATCGAGCGTGACATCGTTCTCGGTCAGGCCCGCCGAATAAAGCAACGCATCCAGCCCGATGTAATTCGCACCGTAACGTCCGGGCAGTCCAATCTTCTTGCCTTTTAAATTGGTGGGTGTTTGAATATTTTGCGATGCTTTCGACGCGACCGACACCGGATATTTCTGATACCACGCTGCCACATACACGATCGGCAAGCCCTGCGCGCGCGCTAGCAAAACCTGCTCGCCCGATACGACCGCGAATTGCAAATTGTTCGCACCGACCAACGAGACCGCATCCGTTTCAAGCGAATAATCAAATTCAATTTCGATGCCCGCGTCGCGGTAATAGCCTTTATCAATCGCAACATATAACGGCGCAAATTGGATGTTGGCGACATAACCCACCGGCAATTTGATATGAACCAATGCGTTCGTTCCAGACCCGGAAGTGGGCGCGCTGTTACATGCAGTGATTAACGCGCCAAGCAAAATCAAAACGATCATCCGTTTGAACATATCTTCTCCTAAAGTTCCATGGTCTGTTGCCAAGCCAAAAGTTTTCGTTCGATCCATGCGACGATTCCGTAAAGCGACAATGCCAGTGCGATCAGCGTAAAGACTGCCACGAAAACCATCGGCGTATCGTATGTCCCGCGGCCCACATTGATGAGCACGCCCAAACCGCGATCCGCGCCGACGAGTTCGCCAACCACCGCGCCAATCACCGATAACGTCGCGCCTATACGCAGTCCGCCGAGGAAGATCGGCAACGCGGCGGGAATTTCAAGATGCCATAGAATCTGTCGTTGTGATGCGCGCAGAGAATGCATCAGATCATAAAAAGCAGTCGGCACCGCGCGCAAGCCAACAATTGTATTGACCAAAACCGGAAAGAAAACGATCAGCCCGCAAATGAGTACTTTGGAAAACATGCCAGGTCCAAACCAGATGACCAACAGCGGCGCAATCGCAACCAGCGGCACTGCCTGACTCGCAACCAGATAGGGTGATAAAACTTTTTCGAGTGTGAGTGACTTAGCAAGCAAATAGCCCAATACAATCGCAACGAGCGCGCCGGAAAATAATCCAAGCAGGATCTCGGTCAATGTTACAGCCGTGTTTTGCGCCAGTTCTCCGTTTGTGAGTGACAACAAAAAACGTTGCCAGACTTGAAGCGGGGATGGCAATATGAACGCGGGCAATCCGCTGAAGCGCGCAGCGATATACCACGCAATCAATCCAGCGAGGAGTGAGATCAATCCAAGCCAGCGATAACCGCGTTTAGCGGTACGAGGGAGATTACGAATAAGATTTCGATCCATAGTTTTCATACTCTCTTGCAAACAAAAACGCCTCGCAGTGAGACCCTTCACATTGTTCAGGGCAAGCCTTGCGGGGCGCGGGAACAAGCAAATGCGTGTGCTGACGGCGTAGCCGTGTTGAAGCACGAAGTCCGATGCGATAGAAATCCCGAAAACAAGAATCGTTTTCGGGACATCGAATCAGAATCAGACCTGCATTGGCCTGACGAAACTACCTTCTCCTATCCAGACTATACTGTCGGCCTCGGAATTCACTTGCACCACACTGCGTTTGGTGCAGTGCAGGTGTCACCGAGTCATGCTCACCTTGTCATCCAAAGCGGATGCGAAGGATCTGCTCGCGGGCTGTACCGCCGATCGGGAATTCACTGCACTGCGTTCTTACAGTGTCACCCTGCCCCGAAGGTTATTATTTAGTTAGTTGCAAAGATTATAATGAGCGCGCCGGAGAATGTCAATTCAAAAATCAGGCCGCGCTCATAAAAACATCATGGGCTTTGCTTACTTGTTTCAACTACTCGGCTTTGACGATGCAATTCACGGGGCAGACCGAGACGCATTGCGGTGAATCGTAATGACCTTCGCATTCGACACAGGTGGTCTGATCAATAATATACAGTATGCCATCGCCTTCGCTGATCAATTCAGTCGGGCATTCAGGGATGCATGCGCCGCAGGCGATGCAGTCTTCATTGACTTTCATTGTCATAAAATTTTCTCCAAGTGAGGTTTCGTATATAACCTTAATTCATCTCAGGAAGGTCGTCAAATGACGAACGTCCAATATTTAGATGATTTTGTCATTAATAAAAACAGAACGCGCCTAATGGTGCGTTCTGTTTATTTAGTGGTTCAACTGTGACTTTAGTTTTTCTGCCGTTTCTTTGAACGCTGCCAGTCTTTCGCGTTCTTTTCCAACAACGGATGCTGGTGCTTTGTTTGCGAAATCACTTGATAAGAGTTTTTCGAGCCGTTCGATTTGTGCTTCCGTACCTTTCAATTCTTTTTCGAGCCTCGCCTTCTCATTCGAAAGATCAACCATGCCAGCGAGTGGGATATAAATCTCAACTGCGCCGATGACTAGGGCAATGCTATCGCTTGGTTTGTTTGAAAGGGATTCTTGGATCGTTAGTTGCAATTCATCCAAGCCTGCTAGCGAGGCAATGACTTGTTTCTGCGATTGCAATAGCGCGGTACTTTCGCCAGCCGCGAAATTTGCCGCGATCTGTTTGGAAGGCGCTACTGATTTTTCCGCGCGCAAGTTGCGGATCGAACGAACAATATCTTGAATCAATGCAAAATCATTTAATGTAAATTCCTCACGGCTTTCCGAATCACGCGGTTCGGGCCAGCGCGCAACGATCAGCACATCCGGCCAATCAGATGCGATATTCGAGACTTGAGATTCGAAGAATCGTTCTGCGGAGATGCCCCCACAATTCTTCGGTGACGAAAGGCGTGAATGGATGGAGCAAGCGCAGCGACATATCCAAGATACGCGCCAGCATCATGACAGTCTGCTCTTTCGTCTCGTTGTTTTGCATCTGCTGTTTGGCAATTTCCACATACCAGTCCGCAAAGTCGGACCAGAAGAATTCGTAGATTTGTCGTCCCGCTTCGCCGTATTGGAAAGTTTGGAACAGTCGTTCCACATCGCGGGCGAGTTGTTGGGACTTAGCCCAAATCCACGAATCGGCTAAAGTGTAATTGCCCGCTGAAAGTCCGGGTTGAAGCGAATCAATCGCGCTAATAACAAATCTTCCCGCGTTCCAAATCTTATTGGCGAAGTTTCGATTTGCCTCCACTTTCTTCACCGACAAATTCATATCATTGCCGGGAGTCGCGCCGACCAACAGCGTGAACCGCAACGCATCCGTTCCGAAATCGTCCATGACCGTGAGCGGATCAATCACATTGCCATAGGTCTTCGACATCTTGCGACCATGTTCATCGCGAATCAATCCATGCAGATACACGGTATGGAATGGCACTTGTCTCGTATATTCCAAGCCGGACATGATCATGCGCGCCACCCAGAAAAATAAAATGTCGTAGCCTGTTTCCATGTAAGATGTCGGATAAAAATATTTATAGTCCGGCGTTTCATCGGGCCAACCCAAAGTGGAGAAGGGCCACAAGCCCGAAGAGAACCAGGTGTCCAGCACATCATCGTCTTGATGAATATTTTTTGAATGACAAGTCGCGCATTCGGTTGGGTCTTCACGCGTCACGGTCATGTGGTTATTCTCGCAATACCATACGGGGATGCGATGTCCCCACCAAAGCTGTCGGCTGATGCACCAATCCTTGATGTTCTCCAGCCAGTTGTAATAGACTTTTTCAAATCGTTCAGGGACAATTTTGATTCGTCCATCTTTGACGGCTTCGAGCGCGGCTTTGGCAAGTGGCTCAATCTTAACAAACCATTGTGTGCTAATCATCGGCTCGACGATTTCGCCGCCGCGCTGTGAACGCGGAATGGTCGTTAGATATTTTTCTTCCTTGATGACCAAGCCCGCCTTTTTCATATCAGCCCATAAATTCTTGCGGCATTCGAATCTATCCTGACCTTGATACGGTCCGCCGTTTTCGTTGATCTTCGCGGCCTCATCCAACGCCGATATGATCGGAAGATGATGTCTCTGTGCAATGGCGTAATCGTTCGGGTCATGTCCCGGTGTGATCTTCAATGCGCCGGTGCCAAATTCCATGCTGACGTATTCATCCGCGATAACGGGAATTTCGCGTCCGAGCATCGGTACAATGACGGTCTTGCCGATATATTTTTTATAACGTTCATCATCAGGATGGACAGCCACAGCGGTATCGCCCAAAATTGTTTCTGGACGAATCGTTGCGACAGGAATGAACTCTTTTGAATCCTTCAACATGTATTTGAAGTAATACAGCGTGGCTTCTTCTTCGCTGTATTCCACTTCCAAATCTGAAACAGCGGTCTTCAGCCCCGGCGACCAATTGATTAAACGGGATCGCGATAGATGAGTCCCTTTTCATAGAGGCGCACAAAAGCTTCTCGTACCGCGCGCGACAGCCCATCGTCGAGAGTGAAGCGCTCGCGATCCCAATCACAGGACGCGCCGAGCCGTCGAATCTGATGAGTGATCATGCTGCCATACTTCTTCTTCCAGTCCCAGGTGCGCTTGACAAATTCTTCGCGTCCGAGTTCTTCGCGCGTCACTTCCTCGGTCTTGAGCAGATGGCGTTCCACCATGAGTTGCGTTGCAATGCCGGCATGATCAGAACCGGGCACCCACAGAGTTGGCACGCCCTTCATGCGATGATAGCGGACCATCAAATCTTCCATGCTGACGAACATGGCATGGCCGAGATGCAGTTCGCCGGTGACGTTAGGCGGCGGGATGGAGATGACGAACGGCTTGACGTTTGGATCGAAACCTTTTTTGTTCGGATCGTTCCACGGCTTGAAATATCCGCCTGTTTCCCATAACGCGTAAACGCGCGGCTCGGTGGATTTGAAATCGTAGGCTTTGGGTAATTCGTGTTTCATTCGTGCTCCTTGGGCAAGGCGGCGTCAGGCCGCCATCACCCACTCCGATCCCAAGAGGGAACGGAGTATTCGTCGCTCGGTATTCGTTATTCGGGAGTCGGTTTGATGCCAGAGCCGATTTCCAAATCACGAATTCCGATTCCCGTTAAATAAAAACGCCTCGTCCATGATGAGGACGAAGCGCCTGCTTCGCGGTACCACCTCAATTCATTCTTTTACCTTAGTGACCTTCGTGGTAAAAAGAATGCACTTTGCTTGCCCTAGCGTATTTTCTAGGGTAGCTGACCATCATCAGCTTATGCTGTAACGGGCATTCCCGTGCCGTTCTACTCTCACAAAGATTTCTTCGGCATCGACTCAAGGCGACTTCAGTATTGTTTTCCTGCGGATGCTTCCACCGTTTACATCCTTCTCTATCAGGCAATCAATCACTTACTACTCCTGAATGGTTAGATTATACGCGCTGAGACGATGAGAGTTAAGAATAGGTCGTAAGTTTCGATGCTATAATCTGATTATCGCAAGAAAAAAAGACTTCGGGATGACTTCTGATTAATCGGCCTCAAATAATGGACAAGAAACACATTCTCGATGAAATCCGGCGAACCGCTAATGGGAACGGCGGTTCACCTTTGGGTAGACAGCGATTCTTTGCTGAGACAGGTATAAAAGCATCAGATTGGTCTGGGAAATACTGGGTCAGATGGAATGACGCTCTAGTCGAAGCAGGCTTCTCCCCAAATCAGCTCAATTTAGCATATGACGAAGAGTTTCTATTGGAGAAGTTCGCATTCCTCATCAAAGAACTCGGCCATTTCCCAGTCAGTAACGAAATCAAGATGAAGGCTCGCCATGACGATCAATTCCCATCGCATAACACTTTCTCCCGGCTTGGCCGCAAGCATGAATTGGCAGCAAAGCTAGTCAAGTTTTGCCATGAGCGCAATGGATATGATGATGTTGTGGCTATTTGTACTCCTCTTATTGCTCAGACAGCTGATACAACAAATAATATTGAAGAAGTCGCCGACATAATTATAAAATTGGTCTGACGAATGCTGTCGGAAGAAGGGAACGCGAACTCGCCATTCAGCTTCCTGAAAAAGTCAAAATTGTTCATACTATTAAAACTGATGACCCAGCAGGGATTGAGCGCTACTGGCATGCACGTTTTGCAGATAAGCGAAAGAACGGGGAGTGGTTTGAGCTAACTGCTCGCGACGTCACGGCCTTTAAACGGCGCAAATTTATGTGATTAGCTCAGCGGGGTAACAGCTGTCTCATATAAACCTCTTGTCCCCATTTTGAAGACAACTTTTTTATTTCCCCGACTCTGGCAGAACCAGCGGCACATCCATGAATGGATGCTTGACGACTTGCACAGGCAAACAATATGCTTGTGAGATCAGTTCCGATGTAAGCACTTCGCGCGGCGTGCCGATGGCTGTGATCTCGCCTGCCACCATCAACGCCACGCGGTCTGCGTAACGCGCGGCGAGATTCAAATCATGAAGTGCGATCAATACGGCCAACTGATCGTGATGCGCCAAGTCGCAAACAAGGTCAAGCAAACTGACTTGATATTGCAAATCCAAATGCGCGGTGGGTTCATCGAGTAAAAGAATCGGCGTGGACTGGCACAAGGCGCGCGCCAATAACACGCGCTGTGCTTCGCCTCCTGATAGTTCACCCACGCGGCGATCCGCAAGCTCAAGCGCGTGGACGCGTTCGAGCGCACTGCGCGCAATTTGTTCATCTAATGCTGAAGTCTGGCCGAGAAATCCGAGATATGGCGTGCGTCCCATTAAGACCGTTTCCAAAACCGTGAACGCGGGCGGAAGCGAAACCGCTTGCGGCACAACCGCCAGATATTTTGCGCGCCGCATCGGAGTCAGCGAATGGAAGTCATCACCGTTGGTACGGACGTGTCCGCTTTGCGCGGGAATCACGCCGCTCACTGCACGGATCAAAGTTGATTTACCTGCACCGTTGGGTCCGATCAGCGCCAGGACTTCACCGGATGCCACGTTGAGATTGACGTTGCGCAATATTTCGCGTTGACCATAATAAACGGATAGGTTTTGGATTTTGAGCATTTCACCTACTTGATGATGGTCGGAATTCCCGCCACCATAAAAATCACGCGGTCGGCAGAGCGAGCCAACGTTTGGTTCGCCCAACCCAAAAGGTCGCGATAGAATCTTCCCATCGGATAAGGCGGGACCAGCCCAAGCCCAACCTCATTGGAAACAATGAACCACTGCCCACCAATTTCGGAGTGCGCGTTTAGAAGCGCATCGATCTCCGCCTGAACTTTTTGCTTGACCTCGTTAAAAGGAGCATCCTCCGAAAACAATAACAGCACATTGCTGACGAGCAAAGTAACGCAATCAAAGATAACAACTCCTGCTTGAACCTGGTTCGACTTGGAAATCAGAGTCTCGCCGATTTGAAGAGTAGCTTCGAGCGTTTGCCATTCGGCTGGACGTTCCGCGCGATGTGCCTCGATCCGCATTCGCATCTCATTGTCCCCAGCCGCGGCAGTCGCAACGTAAAGCACGTTCCCGCCGATTTGACGCGCCTGCTCCTGTGCGTAACTGGTCTTGCCACTGCGCGCGCCGCCAAGAATCAATGTCAATGTATTGGATAATGGAATACTATTCATTGCAAAACTTTTTCAACCATATCCAGCGACGAAAGAAAATCGTCCTGTGAAAAAATTTCGAGCGTCAGCACGCCCTGGTAATTGGCGCGAATCAATTCGCGAAGAACAATCTGAACTTTTTCCTGCGGCATGAAAGCCAGCGAGCGGTGATCGCGTTCTGCAATCCCATGAAGATGGATCACGCGCGTGCGCGGAAGCGCTGCTTGTAAATATGGTACCGGGTCAATGCCATCCAGCCAAAGATGTCCAATATCAACGCAACGACTGACAGGCACGCGTTCCAACACAGGAGAGATAAAGTCAATCGGATAACCTTCAAGATTTTCAACGGCCAACTTTTCCGTTCCGCCTACCCAATCTGCAACGATCTTCAAAGCCCGAACAGATTGATCCTGCCATTGCAAAAGGACTTTATCGTCCTTTAAATCTTTGACAGACCTGCCGTCCAAATGAAGGGCATAAGCCCACGGAGCAAGTTCTTTCGTACGATCAATCACTCGCTTCGCTTTGATGAGGGATATATCTCTGTCCGAGCCGTTGTCGCCGAGTTTGAGATCAAGAGGCAGATGAATCGTGTAGGTCATGTCATGCTGACGCGCCAGTTCTGTTAATTCATCAATTACTTGAAGGGGCGGCAGATTGTTGGACCCATCATCGACTTCAAACAAAACCAATTCAATGTCCATAACTTTATCCGCAAGATAACGCGCGTTGGGCAAAATGTCATCTGGAATGATATAGGAAGTAGTGCCCAGCCGAAATGGAAAAGTATGATAATCCATCAGCCTCCGAATGCGAATGTCAATAACACGACTGTTTCAACGAGCTCAATGATCATGCCAAGCACATCGCCCGTGATGCCGCCCAAGTTCTTTTTTGCCATGAACAAAATAAGAGCTGTAACAAGCAATCCCAGACCAAGTGCGAAGAAGCCTATCCATCCCAGCCAAACTGCAAGCCCCAAGGGAATCAACCCGCCAAGAATGATGGCATGTGTCCGCAATCCCGCAGCAAAATCCGCGCCCAAACCGTCAGGACGCGCGGGCGGCTGTTTGCCTGCCAGCAAAACACACCAGCGCGCAAAACTCGCACTCAACAAAATTGCGCCCGTTGCGCGCGTGGAAGATAACGAAGTCAACACCGAGAATTTGATCAACAAAACCAGAATCAATCCGATCACGCCAAATGCACCTGTGTGCGGATCTTTCATGATCTGCAAGCGGCGTTCGGGATTGCTGGCATGAAACATTCCGTCAAAACAATCTGCGAGTCCATCCAGATGCAGGCCGCCGGTCAACACGACCCAGAAGGCAAGCGCAAGCGCGGCGCTAATCGTGTGGGAAAAATATATTTGCAATAAAGCAAATGCTCCAGCAACCAGCGCGCCGATACACAGCCCGACCAGGGAATACCAAACCGCAGAACGTCCGCTATCGCCCGCCTGCCAATTTTTCGAGGCGGGTAAAGGTAAAGATGTAAGAAGATCGAATGCCGTCAAAAGATATTTCATCGTTATTGTTTTTCGCTCACGCCTGCTTCGCCAAAGGTTGCCATCTCTGCCAGGATCTTGCAGGCGGCTTCGGCCATCGAAATGCCAAGCGCCGCGCCTGTGCCTTCGCCAAGTCTTAAATCAAGATCAAATAAAGGTTTCAGGTTAAGCCAGTCGAGCATCAATCCATGGCCATGTTCCTTGGAGCGATGCGCCGAGATCAAATAATCGCGGCATTGCGGCGCAATCGAAACCGCGATCATCGCCGCGGCAGTTGAAATAAATCCATCTACCATTACAGGCTTGCGATGGGAGGCTGCGCCAAGCATCACGCCTGCTAGCCCGCCAATTTCAAACCCGCCCACCTTTGCAAGCACATCGAGTCCATTGTTGGAGTTTGGCTGATTTCACATCCAACGCGCGCTGGATTGCATCAATCTTGCGCTTGAGGCCTGCATCGTCCACGCCCGTGCCGCGGCCGGCGATATCTTTAGGAGGTTGTTTCATCAACGCACACGCGATTGCGGCTGAAGGGGTCGTGTTGCCGATTCCCATATCGCCCGTGCCGACAATGTCCAAGCCGCGCACGATTTCTGCTTCGACGATTTCGACCCCGCTCAAAATGGATTTTGTTGCCTTTTCACGTGTCATTGCGGGACCCTTGGCTATGTTCGCCGTTCCGTAAGCAATTTTCTTAACCACGAGTGCATCATTCGCAGGAATGTCTGACGCGGCTCCCATGTCTACCACCACCACTCGAGCATGGACATGCCGCGCCAACACATTGATTGCCGCACCGCCTGCGAGAAAGTTCAACACCATTTCCGGAGTCACTTCCTGCGGGTATGCGCTCACTCCCTCGGCCACCACACCATGATCGCCCGCCATGGTGATAATGACTTTATCCTTGATCGCAGGAATCGGTCTTCCCATAATGCCTGCGAGTTGAATCGAAAGTTCTTCGAGACGGCCCAAACTTCCCTGCGGTTTGGTAAGCGTATCCTGCCGCTCACGGGCTTTTTGCATGGCAGCCTTATCCAACGGCTGGATTCTTCCAATCACCTCTTCAAGTTTCATGATTCACCTGCTTTCATCGTAGTTTATTTTTAGAACTCAACTCCAGGTTGAGCTTGAATTCCTTGTTCATAAGGATGTTTGATAAGTCGCATCTCGGTAACGAGGTCAGCTTGCTCGATCAAAGCCTCAGGGGCTGAGCGGCCAGTGATGACAAGGTGCAGGCTCAGCGGCCGATTGAGGCGAAGCCAGTCTAATACTTCACTGGTGTTGAGCCAGCCAAAATGCAAAGCGTATGTAAATTCATCCAGCACGATCAAATCATATTGATTGCTGGCGATCTTTTCTTTGGCAATTTCCCAACCGTGGAGCGCACGAGCCGTAGTTTCGTCCATATCTTTGGAAGTCCATGTGAAGCCGTCGCCCGTGGTATGCCATTCAATGCCAAGTTTCTTCGCGGCTTTGACCTCGCCCCATCCTCCCGTTTCAGCCTTGACGAATTGGATCACGCAAATGCGAAAGCCGCGTCCCCAGGCGCGCAAAACCATGCCCAATGCGGCGGTCGTCTTCCCTTTGCCGTCACCTGTGTTGACGATTAACAATCCTTTTTTCATTCAGACTCCTGATGCATCACCAAAACCCCTGATTCTTGGCGCGCTGGAGTACCCACAGAAAGAATGGCGCTCCGGCTAATGCCGTGATGATCCCTAAAGGCAACTCTTGCGGGGCAATGACCACGCGCGACAGAATGTCTGCGAGCAAGAGCGCGCTGGCGCCGCCCAAAATGCTTAATGGGATAATGCGGCGATAATCTGCGCCCCACCACATGCGTACGACATGCGGAATGATCAAACCCACAAAGCCGATAATGCCTGCAAAGGAAACTGCAGCAGCTGTGACAAACGAGGCCGCTACGATGATAATGATCTTGGCGCGCTTCACATCCAGGCCCATTTGAACGGCCTGTTCATCGCCGAATTGCAAAAGGTTCAAGGCATGACCGCTGAATGCTAGGACAGTCAATCCGATGGCGAGGTACGGCGTAAGTGCAAGGATGACATTCCAACTGCTCAAGCTCACGCCGCCGAGCAGCCAGCTGATCGCCTGACGCAGTTCGCCTGTCGACCTCAGCATAAGATACGAAGTCAACGATGTGGCAAAGGCTGAGACTGCAACTCCTGCCAAAATCAAGTTAGTGACCGGCACGCTTCCACCGACGCGTGCAAAAGTGTAGACTAAAAATACCGTCAACAAGCCGGTGATAAACGCCGCGGCTGGAACCGCCGCCAATCCCAGAGTGGTATAAGGCCAATGGATGGACATCGCTAGAATGGCACCCAAGCCCGCACCCGATGCCACGCCAATCAAAAACGGATCAGCCAGCGGGTTGCGAAATAATCCTTGATACGTCGCACCGCTTCCGCCCAGAGCCATGCCCGTTAACGCGATCAAAGCAGTACGCGGAAAACGGATTGCCCACAAAATCGTATCCGATGTTTGAGTACCATGTCCGGTCAGCGCGGCCCAGAGTTGTGCTGGCGAAAGGAATACCGAACCGATGGCGAGACTCAAGATCAGCGCAAAGCCGAGGGCAAGCAACGAAAAAAGATACGGGCGAATTTTCATTTTACGCGTAGGGGCGACGCATACGTCGCCCCTACAACACATTTATTTAAACAATTCGGGGTGCAGAATTTTTGCCAGCAACTCAAGCCCATCTACCAGTCGCGGGCCAGGGCGGCTAAAAAGATTGTCATCAACGGCAATTACATTGCCATTCTTCACCGCGTCCAACGATCCCCAACCCGGACGCGCTTTCACTACATCCGGCGTTGCGCCGTAGGCCGCATCGCCCAAAAGGATGAAGGATGGATTCAACGCGACCACCTGTTCGAGACTCAACTGTGGATACTGATCTTTTGAAGTTCCCGCGATATTTGTCCCGCCTGCGCGTTAAATCAACAGGTCAATAAATGTGCCAGGGCCGGCGGTATAGGGCTTGGCCGGGTCGGTCGCGTCGATTTCATAAAAGACGGAGGGACGTGAAGTCACAGTCGCAATCTTATTATCCACCATAGCAACACGCGCCTTGAGCGATGTGATGAGCGTGGCCGCATCCGCTTCGTGACCGGTTAATTTTGCCACCGTCTCGAGGTTGCCATACATCTCTTCAAGCGTGGTGGGGTTCTTCAGGTAATAGATGGTTAGTCCCAAACTCTCGAGGGCCTTTACTTGATCCGCCGTATTGATTTCCGCTGCCAGGACAAGATCGGGCTGAAGCGCTACAATCTGCTCGTTATTATATTTATCGGTCCCTCCAACCTTTGGCAGAGACTGGACCGCATTCGGATAATCAGAGAAATCGTCGCGGCCAACAACCTGCGAACCTGCGCCAATCGCAAAAAGGATTTCAGTGTTCGATGGAGCCATCGAAACAATTCGTTGTGCGGGATAATTCAGTGTGACGGTGCGGCCGAGGTCATCCGTCAATGTGATAGCAGCAGATGTTGTTGTAGCAATAGCGGCCGGCGCTTCGGTCTGGACTTGAGGCGGTTGCGTGGCCCCAATTGTCGGTGCGGCCTGAGGCGTGACCGCGGGCGCACAGCCGAATAATAAAACGGTTAGCACAGTCAAAGCAAAAATTCTGTGTAACATATTTTTCTCCTGAATAAAATCAAATTCCCCAGTCATTGACTGGGGAGGTTGGAGAGGCAATCCAATTCTGCCGTCCTCCACCTCCTTTCCACGAGAGAGTGGTGAACTGGACAGCGCGGGCGACCTGACTTGTTAGCGAAGCTAACTCACAGTTGCGGGACAGTGCCGGAGTTCCACCGGTTTCGCCGCTGACTGACCGTTCTTAAGCTGTAGGATTGATTTTATGCCGCGCGCGGGGAAACGTCAAGTTGTGGGAGTTTGCGCGCATGAATGAAAATAAGCACCACAAGCATCAGTGTTACAAAAAGCAAGGACGGATCTCCCAGAAAGCGGCCAAAAATCACAATAGCAAAGAAGGGAAACACATAAAGAATGATCCAACAGATTCGTTCAAGCCATGAACGCGATCCTTCCGCCAATAATGCAAAAGGAGCGAGCAGGAGGATAAAATCATAATTATAAAGATGAGGATTTGCCAAAAGGACGATTAGTATGGAAGCGTTTATTAAATAATCTGGTGATTTTAAAAGACGCGAACGAATTAAGCTAAATGAAAGAACGAGAACAATGAATAATACCGCGCCGAACAGAGACATCTGTGTGAGGGTTGAGTTTGGAATGAGATGGCCTGCCAGCCATGCAGGCAAACTGTCACATGCGGCACACGCCGCAATATCTGCGCCGGTTTGATAAGTCAAAAAAGAAAGCGGATAGTCAATCAGCCAGGCTCGATCTGCGATCAAGCCGAAAACACATAGAAATGCCACGCCGCCGAAAATCCAAGCGAGGGCGCGACGGCTGAATAAATCGCGTAAGAGGGAAAAATATATCAATATGGCAAGGAAGATGGGAATGCCAATGTGTGGTTTAAAAGTCAATAATGCCGCGCCAATCGAAGTCAGCGCGAGGCGTTGATGCCGGATGGCGTAGATCAACGCCGCACTTCCCAATAAAACAGGGAAGTCATATTGTCCTACGCCGAGAGTTCCAATCACGGGTATGAAAAAGAATGGCGCTAAAAAAGAAAACAATCGAAGCCGCGGATGCCAGTCGGCACTGAGGAACCAAACGGTGAAGAACAACATCACCAAATTGATCTCGAACCATAACATGGCAGCAGACTGAATGGGCAATAGACCCAAATAAAATGTGCTTAGCGCGTACCATGGCGGATAAGGGAATTGAGGCACATACACGTTTTCGGGAAGCGTTCCCGTTTGTTCAGCCATTGAAAGGATCTGGCTTTGATAGTCATACGGTTTGATGTGCTGAAGCAAACGTAAGTCGGCATCGTAGATTGCCAGAAAATCGGAACTTGTATGAAGAGAATTGGGAACGTATAGTGCGACAATGATCATCAACGCAAGCAATAGAATAATAAAAAATACAAACAGAATAATCTTCAAAGGGAACTTCATTGTGTCTCGCTTCGATGTTTGATGGCTTTGATTAGACCTCGAAACACAAGCCGGTGCAATGGATCCAGTAAAAGCCAGTAAAGAAAACCGGGCAAGCCGCGCGGCGCAAAGAAGGCAGTTTGAGTTAATAACGATCTATTTTCACGGGCTTCGACTTGCCATTCCATCCAGCCATCGCCGGGAGCGCGCAGTTCAGAATAGAGACGCAGAAGACGATTGGGTTCAATCACTTCAACGCGATAGTAATCAATCGAGCTGTTTTCTTGTAGGGAAATGCCTCGACCGCGCAAACCCGGCCCGCCAAATTTTTGACCCATCCAGCCGCGCAATTGCCATAACCAGTTTGCATAAAGCCAGCCATGTTGTCCGCCGAGAGATGTTAAGACTTGATAAATTAATTCAGGTGAGGCGTTAATTTCAATGCGACGATAATCTACGAAGAAGCCTTCGTGTTTGACACGCGCCTTGTCGCTGTCTGAGCCTTCCCACACGCGGTCAATTGAAGATGGGGAAGAATTCCGCAAAGCGTTTGTTGTTGCTTCTTCAAAATTGATCAACTTGACGTTTGGAAATATTCGCCGCGCATCATCGTGTTGAACAATGCTATCGCCAGCGAGTCCGCCGATCAGCGCGTAAGCGATCCGACGCTGAACCGGCGTCATCATTCCCACGCCCATTGCCATAAACCAAAGCGGGATGCCGGGCAACATGATCAACCTACGTTTCAAGCCGCGTATACGGGTATATCGCAACATCAAATCCCCATAGGTGGTTATTTCATTGCCACCGATCTCAAAGATGTGATTCTGTTTATCAAAACTCTTTAGCGCGGCCATCAAATAGTCAATGACATTTTCCGTGGCAATTGGCTGGACTTGATTTCTTAGCCAGGTCGGTCCGATAATCAAAGGAAGTGCCTCAGCTATAAAGCGGATCATCTCAAACGAGATACTACCGGAACCGGCAATGACTCCTGCGCGGAATTCCGTAACGGGAACTTTCCCCTGCCGTAACATTTCACCAGTCTCCATGCGGGAGCGCAAATGCAGACCAATATGTTTGGCATTTGGATCGGCAAGGCCGCCGAGATAGATAATATGCTGAACGCCGCCGCGTTTTGCGGCTAATACAAAGTTTAGCGCTCCTTCAATTTCAATGTGTGTGTAACCGCGTCCAATCGTCATGTTGTGGACGAGATAGAAGGCAGTGTGGATTCCATCTAGTGCCGACTCGAGAGTGCTTGGAATGTTTATATCGCCGCGTAGAATCTCAATACGATTTCCCCATGAACGTGCGGCAAGCTGTTCCGGTTGACGCGCCAAGGCACGGACAAGATACCCATGCTCTAAAAGGCGCGGGATCAGTCGACTTGCAATATATCCAGTTGCGCCAGTAACGAGTACGAGTTTTTCAGCCACAGAAGATAATTGAACCGCTAAGTGCCCCAAGAACGCAAAGAAAAAACTCTTTGCTTCGCTGCCTTTGCGCTTTTTGGGGTGAATTAATTTTGCGCCAATATACGCGCCCGCGAGGCGAGACGGCGTATCAAGCCGTCAAATAAAAACGCGTGAAAGGGCCACATTGTATACCAGTAGACGAATCCCCAAAATCCGCGCGGCGCCCAGTATGCTGTCTCAATCAAAAGGGTTTTACAGTCCTCCTGTGGAATTGACTCAAATTGAAGCCAGGCTTTGCCCGGCGCTTTCATTTCGGCGCGCAATAACAATAGGCAATCTTTCTCTACCGCTTCAACGCGCCAGAAGTCCAGAGATTCACCGACGCGAATTTCATCGGGGTGACGACGGCCGCGGCGAATTCCAACCCCGCCGATGACTTTATCCGCCCAGCCGCGGATTGCCCACGCCCAATCCATGTACAGCCAGCCGCGCGCGCCGCCGATGCCGGTATAGGCCCGGAAAACGGAATCCGCTGGAAGGTCGAGAAGAAGCGTGCGGCGTTCGAACATCATGCCTTCCTCGACTTTGAACGTATACGGCTTGGTGTCTCCCATTGAAATGACCAGTGCGTCGGACCATGAGGTCTCAACGTTATCACGATGGATACGCCCCAGCGCGAGGTGGACGGCGGTTTGAAAATCAATGGGCTTGATGTTGGGGAAAATTTTCTTAGCTGCGTCATCATGGACGATGAGCTGGGCGCGCAATCCCTCAATCAGCGGCAGAACGACTCGCCAATGAATCGGCGTGACCATATGAACCCAATAAGCCGAGATGCGCGGCAGGTTGAATGGCGTGCGAATGAGTATACGTTTTAGGCTACGTTCTTTTGCATATTGAAGAAGCATCTCGGCATATGTGAGACGCGTTGGACCGCCGATTTCGATTAGCTTGCCGGTGCTTTCATTTGTCTCTAGCGCGGTGATAAGATAAGACAATACATCTCGAATCGCGATAGGTTGCGCGGTCGAAAAGAACCAAGCGGGGCAAACCAGAAGTGGTTCGCGCTCTGCAAGATAACGGATCATCTCGAACAGCACACTGCCTGAGCCGACAATTATACCCGCGCGGAATTCAGTAACGGGCACGCGTCCATAACGCAGGATGGCGCCAGTCTCGTGGCGTGAACGAAGGTATGGAGAAAGGTTTGCGGTGGGATCAACCAACTCGCCGAAATAAACGATCCGTTCAATGTTCGCCCATTCCGCGGCTTCGGCAAAATTACGCGCCGCGCTCATGTCGCGTTCCGCGCTGGCTCTATTTCCCTGCATTCCGTGGATCAGGTAATATGCAACTGAGACATCTTTCAATGCCGCATTAAGTGTTTTGGGAATCAACGCATCGCCTTCGACGATTTCAACTCGTTTGGACCACGGATGCCCGCGTAACCGGTTCGCGTCGCGCACCAGGCAGCGGACGCGATAACCCGCGTCCAGAAGTCTCGGCGCGAGTCGTCCGCCGACATAACCGGTCGCTCCGGTGAGAAGAATCAGTTTATCGTTTGTCACCTTTGTCATCGGTTTGATTATAACGTTTATGCTTGATGTCATTGCGAGTGAGTTGTAGTATGGCGAGCGTGGCAATCTCGTATTCGTATCAAATAAGTGTGGATTGCCACGGCGCTTCGCGCCTCGCAATGACATGCCCAACATTTTATTGTACAATCCTGCCATGACCTTGCCATTGCTTTGGGTTTCGCTGGCATTCCTCAGCGGCATTGTGCTGAATCGGTTTTTACGCGCTCCGCTGGCGGTTTGGCTGATCATTACTCTGATACCGATCATTGATGCGATGGTGCTTCGCAGAAGAGTCGCACGGTTGGCATCGCTCAATGTTTGGCTAATTGCCGCCGTGTGCATTGCACTTTTGCTCGGCGCGATGCGTTATCAACAGACTATCCATAAAATTACACCTGACGATGTTTCCTGGTATAACGGCCGCAAATATGATGTGCTCGTAACCGGCACGCTCACTGACCCGCCCGATTATCGCGATGCCTATACTAACCTTCGGCTTAATGTTAAACAAATAGACAACGGCAAAAATGTTTTCAATGTGAGTGGTCTATTGCTTGCACATGTTCCCGCCAATCAGATCTATGAATATGGCGATGAGATTCGTTTGCGAGGTCAACTGCAGACACCTCCTCAAAACGAAGATTTCTCTTATCAAGATTATCTTGCCCGTCAGAGTATTTTTAGTTACATGCCAAATAGTGAAGCGACTCTCTTGCCGGGTAATGACGGGAATCCAATCAGCCGATTCATTTATGCAATCAAAGAGAAATTGCTCGATAATCTTTATCGCATCTTTCCTGACCCTGAGGCATCACTGCTTGGTGGCATTTTGCTTGGCACAGCCAGTGGCCTACCTGATTCAATCCAGCAAGCGTTCAAAGACACTGGCACGGCGCATATCATCGCCATTTCCGGCTTTAATATTTCTATTATCGCCGGGGTGTTCTTATCTCTCTTCAGCCGCCTCTTTGGCTCGCGGCGCGGCGCGATCCTTGCCATCCTCGGTATTGCCTTTTATACTTTTCTGGTCGGGGCTGGCGCGTCAGTAGTCCGCGCCGCGCTGATGGGTACACTCTCTCTGTTTGCTTTGCAGGTGGGCCGCCGTCAGCAGGGACTCAACACGCTCGCTTTTGTCGCTGCACTGATGGCATTATGGAATCCCCTTATTCTTTGGGATGCCAGCTTTCAGCTTTCATTCTTTGCAACATTGGGTATCATTCTTTATAGCGAACCATTTCAACGAACAGCCGAGAATTTCCTTATGCGTTACTTTTCGTCCTCCACGGTTCAACGGATCGCTGATCCCCTCGCTGATTTTTTTCTTCTAACCCTTGCGGCACAATTAACCACTCTACCTATTATGGCATATCAATTCAAACAAATCCCGCTCGTTGCATTTATCGCCAATCCTTTTATCCTTCCTGCTCAACCGGCAGTGATGATCCTTGGTGGATTGGCTGTCATCCTCAGCTTGGTGTTTTTTCCTCTTGGGCAACTCGCGGCTTGGATCGCCTGGCCGTTGACCGCTTATACGATTCGTATGGTGGAACTATTCGACCGCGTGCCTCACGGGACTATTCCGCTTGGGAATTTCTCGCTTGCGTTTGTTGGTCTATTCTATGCAGTGCTTCTCACTTGGACTTTCGCCGGATCCCGTATAAAAGAATTTATCGTGTCTCTCTACCAAAGATTTACAAACTTATCTCCTATCACCATCCTCACGGCTTTATTGATTTGCGCAATCTTATCATGGCGCGTTGTTGCCAGCACATCGGATGGAAAGTTGCACATCACATTCCTGGACGTTGGCTCGGCGGACGCAGTCCTGATCCAAACTCCGAGCGGAAGACATGTTCTCATTAACGGCGGTCCCTCCGCGTCGTCCCTCTCGGATGCGTTGGGAGAAAGAATCTCATTGTTTAATCGCAATCTGGATTGGTTGATCGTCGCCTCCACGAACGAGAATCAAGTTGCTTCTCTGCCGCGCGTCCTCTTGCGTTATCAGCCTGCGAACGTTTTATGGAGCGGCAATCAGGAAGCATCGTTTTCATCGCGTCAGTTGGCGGGTTGGCTTGCACAACAATCGCTCCCAGTTACACCGGCGAAAGTGGGACAAGCACTAAATCTTGGCAGTGGTGTAACGTTGAAAGTGCTAGATGTTTCGCCACTTGGCTCGACGCTTTTGCTGGAATGGAATGGCTTCCGCGCTTTGCTTCCCATCGGAGAAAATTTCGATACATTGGATAATCTGCAAAATGGAAAGACTGTGGGACCGGTGACTGTTTTATTATTATCGCAAAGCGGCTATGCTCCGCTAACACCGCCGGAATGGATTGGGAATCTGAATCCGCAACTGGTCGTGATAAGCGTCGCCGCCGGGGATCAAAGCGGCTTGCCGAATCAAGAGACCCTCAATTCGTCAAGCGGTTACTCTCTGCTTCGAACGGATCGAAACGGCTGGATCGAGGTCACTACGGATGGCCGACAAATGTGGACGATTACACAAAAGTGAAAGGCCCTGTCAACCGACAGAGCCCTTGGTGAGTTGATAGTTTTTCTTGATATGCTTAAATACTGGAGAGGCTGGAGTTGATCGAACTGAACGTGTTGCCGATGGTAGGGCCAAGGATCAACAATACGGCAATAACAACAATAGCGACTAAAACAAGAATCAACGCGTACTCGACCAAGCCTTGTCCCTTTTCTTGGAAAGCGAGCAACATGGCTTATTCCTCCTTTCTTTGTGGATTTCTCAAAAAATCTGAGATCTCTATGATTATATTACACCTAGGCTAATATCCAAAGGCTGTACCGACGTTTTTGTAAGGTTTTAAAGGAATTAAGTTCTGTTGAAAGGTAAATATAAAAGCCCTGTTGGCCAACAGGGCTTTTATATTTAGAAGCTTTATGAAATGATCGGAATTACTAAACGCCGGAGAGGCTGCTGTTGATCGAACTGAATACGTTGCCGATGATGGGGCCTAAAACCATCAAGACCGCAATTACAACAATGGCAACCAGAACAAGAATCAACGCATACTCAACCAAGCCTTGGCCATTTTCTTTGGGAGCGAACAGCATAGTAACCTCCTTTCCTTTGAGAATAAGGATTTCTCTCACGAAATCCTTATTTATTATCCTATCACATTTTTTGGACTAAAATGAAAGTGGTTAACCGTATTGTAAAGTGCAAAATCGAAAGGCTTATCTTCTTCTCGAAGGCGGTGCGGAATTTGGCGGGCGTATGTCCGAGCCGGATGTGCGTGCGATTGAATTAGCTGGCGGATTGCAAGCCTCCATCGCGATTCTGCCCACAGCCGCCGCGCCGGATCATAATCATTTAAGAGCCGGGAGAAATGGTCAGCGGTGGTTTGCGTCTTTGGGCGCCTCACACGCTGACGTTGTGCCGGTCGCCGATAAACCTAGTGCAGACGACCCGGACTTTGTCACGCGTGTCGCCGCGGCGCGTTTGATTTACCTATTAGGTGGATTTCCGCGTTATCTGTGCGAAACCTTGCGCGATAGCCAGGTTTGGTTTGCGGCTCTTCAAGCGCATCAAGATGGCGCGGTGATCGCAGGCAGTAGTGCCGGGGCGATGGTCCTATGCGAATATTATTACGATCCTTATGAAGATAAACTTTTGCATGGGCTTAACCTCTTGGAGAATATTTGCATCCTTCCGCATCACAATCGTTTTGGCAAAAGCTGGGTGTCGAAATTGAATTCCTTGATTCCACAAGCCACCCTGCTTGGCATTGATGAACAGACCGGTGTCATCAATGATGTTTCAGATCACGTGTGGACAGTATACGGCGCAGGCGTAGTGACACTCTATCGCGATGATCAGATTGAAGTCCACGCGCGAGGTGAACAGTTCCTTTTGTAATCTTGGCGTCAGACTCTCACCGCTTTCTAAGAAAGATTCAACAGCTTCATTTCATCACTATCAGTAAGATGAAACATTTTTGGATTTCTGCTCTTGCCATTTTAGGGCTGACCGCATGTAGTGTGGCGGCTGTTCAACCTACCCAGAGCGGTAGCGTTACCTCATCTCTTCCTGACCTTGGGCCGGCTCCTGAGTTGACCAACTTGGTCTGGCTGAATACCCCCTCACCTTTGCGCCTCGCTGATTTACGCGGCAAGGTGGTCGGGTTGGAGATGTGGACCTTGGGATGCATTAACTGCCAGCATGTTATCCCATCCTTGAAGAGCTGGTATGGAAAATACAAGGATCAAGGTTTGGTGATCATTGGCAATCATTTTCCTGAATTCAGTTATGAGTCCGACTTTAACGATTTAAAAAATGCAGTCGCCGATTATGGCATTGAATATCCTGTGGCGCAGGACAACGATGGCGCAACGTGGAATGCGTATCACAACATGTATTGGCCCGAACTCTATTTGATTGACAAGCGCGGCGAAATCCGTTATGTTCATATTGGCGAAGGCGCCTACGATGAAATTGAAACAAATATCAAGGCTTTGTTAGCTGAATCCTATCCATAGAATGAGAGGTCCCTATGAGCGATATTTACAAATCCGTTCCTGTTCTTCCATCTGAAATCACGCCCAAGTCTTTGTACTTTTAATCGGCGCGACTTTCTGAAAGCCGCGGGCATCATGACAGGAGGCGCGGTGCTTGCCGCTTGTGCTCCTACTGGAGGCGGTAGCACATCATCTGCTGATCCCGCCAGCGTTGCGGCTTATGCGGGCAAGAAGGATGAATTGGGTGATCCACTTAATTCATACGATGACATCACCAACTACAATAACTATTATGAGTTCAGCACCGCCAAAGACGCAGTAGCTCCGCTTTCAAAGAATTTCAAATCTCATCCATGGTCAGTGGAAGTCTCCGGTCTGGTCAGCAATCCGAAGACATATGCCATCGAAGATTTGCTCAAGATGTTTCCTCAGGAAGACCGCATTTATCGTCTGCGTTGTGTGGAAGCGTGGAGCATGGTCATTCCGTGGCAGGGATTTCCGCTTGCAAGTTTGTTGAAGGAAGTCCAGCCAACCTCCGATGCAAAATTTGTTCGCTTCTTAACTTTGATGGACACGACTCAATTGCCAGCCGAGGCGGATACGAGTACCTATCCGTGGCCCTATCACGAAGGCTTGCGTCTCGATGAGGCGATGAACGATCTCACTTTGCTGGTGACCGGTTTATATGGCGCTCCTTTGCCCGCACAAGATGGCGCGCCCATTCGCTTGGTTGTGCCGTGGAAATACGGCTTCAAAGGCATCAAGGCGATTGTAAAGATCGAACTTGTGGCTGAACAACCGAATACCTTTTGGCAGGATATCGCCGCGGACGAATATGGCTTCTATGCCAATGTGAATCCCAACGTGCCTCACCCGCGCTGGTCTCAGGCGGAGGAACGACGCATAGGTGAATTGTCCATGCGCCCGACGCTGATGTTCAACGGCTATGGAGATAAGGTCGCTTATCTTTATCAAGGCATGGATTTGAAACTCAATTACTAAAGCTTCCAGAAACGGTTGCACGAAAGATGCGGAATCCGCTTGAGAAGAAACGGGTTCCGCATCGTCTATCAGGGTATATAATTTTCAAAATGTCTTTCATCAATTGGATCAAACGATTTCCATACACTCCGGCACAGATCGCCGTGCATGTTTATGCGTGGTCGGAATTGGCGCTGATCATCTATGGATTATTTACGCATCACCTGACCGCCAACCCAATTCAGGCGATGGAAATACGCACAGGACGCCATGCCATCGCGTTGCTCGTGCTTTCATTAGCTTGTACACCGTTGACCACGCTTTTCGGCTGGCGTGACCTGCTCAAGCGCCGCCGCGCGCTCGGTTTGTATGCGCTGATGTATGCGGTCTTACACGTTATTATATTTATGGATCTAGATAATGGAATCGCCTGGAATTTGCTAATCCAGACCGTGATTCAAAAGTCCTATATCCTTTATGGCATGGCGACTTTTCTTTTGCTGATTCCGTTGGGGATGACTTCCTTCGATATTTGGAAGGTCCGCCTCAGAAAAAACTGGAGGCGTCTGCATCAGCTTGTTTATTTCACCGCTCCCATTGCGGCGTTACATTACGCCATGGCTGTGAAAGGTGATCTCTTCCATTTATCTGGGGATATCAGCGCTCCGGTGAC
>CAWKNE010000010.1:0-7141 GCA_963850945.1 uncultured Chloroflexia bacterium
GAAGCCGCGAGCCGCAGATTTATGGTTCTATGACGTTGGATAATATCAATGCCAAGTTGATCGAGTTGGGAAAATCGTTGGGCGTAGATGTGAAATGTTTGCAATCGAATCACGAAGGCACATTGATTGACGCGCTTCACGATGCGCGCACCTGGGCTAGCGGCGTGGTATTCAATCCCGGCGGTTATACTCATACGTCGGTTGCGTTGCGAGATGCGATATCTGCAATTGGAATTCCTGTGGTTGAGGTTCATCTTTCGAATGTGTACGCGCGCGAAGAGTTTCGGCACAAGTCACTGCTATCGGCAGTTTGCATAGGGAAGATCACAGGATTTGGCTGGCAATCATATGCGTTGGGATTGAGGGCGTTAATCGAAGTTGAGAACGAGAAATAAAATTAAAAAAATTCCATTTCGCTATTTGATCTAGTGTGGGACTTGGCGCGGATACGAACCCAATACGCGCAGAGTCAATGCAAGTTCACTTAAGTGATCAAGCGCGCCGCGCACTTTCTCTTCATGAGCCGCGCCGATAAAATCAATGTAAAACAAATATTCCCAGGGTTGCCCCTGCAAGGGCCGTGATTCGATTTTGGTTAGATCAATATCTCGCAGTGCAAACACACTCAAAGCTTTGAACAACGCGCCCGGCTGATTCTTTAAGGTAAAGACTATGGACGTCTTGGCTTCACCAGTCGGCGTGACCGGTTCGCGTTGAATCGCTAGGAAGCGCGTATAGTTTTCGGGGTTATCTTCGATACCTTCTTCCAGGATTTGCATTTCATAGAGTTCAGCCGCGTGCCGCGAAGCGATCGCGGCAGTTGTCCGTTCGCCGCTAGCTTTCAAAATCTTGACGCTCCCAGCTGTATCGTAGACCGGCTCCACTTTTACGCCCAAGCCGCGTAAATACGCCGTGCACTGACCCAGCGCTTGCGGATGGCTGATGACGCGCTCGAATATCTTTTTTCTCAACGCCGGAGAATGCAATCAAACAGTGCCGCACGCGTAGAAAATATTCGCCAACGATGTGCAAGTTGTAACGCAAAAGCAAGTCATAATTCTGATGAATGCTTCCGGCTAGTGAATTCTCGATTGGAATCAAAGCCGCTTCACAGGTATTTGAAACGACCGCCTCGAATACTGCATCAAAGGATTCACACGGATGCGTTTCCACTTTGCCAAAATAATCGAAGATCGCTTGTTCGCTGTATGCGCCGGGTTCGCCTTGAAATGCAATCATTGTTTATCCGCCCATTCCACGATTCGCCTGAAGCCAGTTTCCACATCCTCATCCGAAGCTGCGATCGTCATGCGCGCAAAGCCCTCGCCTTGTTCGCCAAACGCCGAACCGGGCACAAGCCCAACGCTGGTCTCTTCCAGGATGCGTTCGCAAATTTCAAGCGAGGTCATCTTCAATGGGCGCAAATCAAGGAAAAAATAGAACGCGCCCATCGGTGGCGTGACCAACACTTTATCGCTTTCCATTTCACGCGCGATTCTTAGCACTAGTTCGCGGCGGCGCGCATACGCCGCGCACATCTGTGAGGTGACTTGTTGAATCGCTGGATCGCTCAATGCGAACGTCGCGGCTTTCTGGATAAAAGGCGCGACGCACGTAATCGAATTTTGTCCAGCCTTGAGCGCGTTCTCGATCACATCTGACGGCGCCGCCAAATAGCCGACGCGCCAACCGGTCATTGCATACGATTTGGAAAGACTATTGACCACCAGCGTTCTGGACTTGGCGCCTTCGAACGCCGCCGCTGAAGAAGGTTTTTCGCCATAATATAAATCGCCATAGACTTCATCGCTCACGATCCACAGATCATGAGCCGCGGCGAACTCTTGAAGATTTTTCAAATATTCCTGCGTGGGATACGCGCCGGTTGGGTTCGATGGATAATTCAACACAATCACGCGTGTGCGCGGCGTGAGAGATTTTTCCCATGATTCGAAAAAGGGAATGAAATAATTTTCGGCGGGCGCGGCCACCCGGATCACGTTGCCGCGCAGCATGGTCGCCATGTTGGCATGAGTTGCCCAGGATGGATCAGGAATCAATACATCGTCGCCGGGATTTAAAATGGATTGCATCGCCGTGTAGTAAGCATGAATCCCGCCATGTGTGATCAGAATTTCGGATCCCGGATCATAGTTCAAGTCTTCGTCGCGCATCATCTTGGATGCCGCGGCCACTCTAAGTTCCGGGAAGCCGCGTGAAGGACCATAATGCGTCAGTCCAGCCTCCATCGCTTGAAGTGCTGCATCCAGAATTGGTTGGGGAGTTGCGAAATCTGGGTCGCCCACTTGAAGAGGGATAATTTTACGTCCGTTGGCTTTGAGTTCGAGAATGCGGTCGGTGATCGCAACCGTCGCAGATTGGCGGATCAAATCAAATTGGTGATTGAGAGGCGGCATCGACAAGTCCTTGAAACGATAAGAATGGACACGAGTGTATCAAGGGACCTGAAGAAACGTCAACCTTTGACTCAAAGAAAAAGGCAGATATGAACTTTCTGGATTGAAGAATTGTTGTCTTATTTCAGTGAGTTAGGCTTGGCTCGACTCACACCAATCGTATTCAGGCTCAAATCCAGTTCGGCTTGAGTTCACCTTGAATAGAATCGCGAATATGAACCTAGCAGTTCGAGCTTCTATTCGTATTTACATACAATCTAATGTTTCTATTAGGGTATTCTTTGACAAAGTCGTAAAATCTAATGCTGGCTTTTTACGATATAGCATAGTATGGCAATTGGAATAAACAATAGCAAAATCTTCCTCGGCAGATCAAGTCATAAATTGATCTTTTGGAGGTCAATCTAATAACGCTTCGATAGTGCGATTATTATCCGCAAGACGTTCAGCCAGCAATCGGGCGATCCATTCGTGCAACAGCGCCGCGACCTCTGGATCTTTTTCACGCATCTCTTTCAACGCTTGTGCGGAAAGCCGATACACTGAGCTAGGGCGCGCGGCGACCACTGATGCGGTACGAACCGATTCAAGATAGAGTCCCATTTCACCAACGGTCGCACCAGCGCGTATCGAGCGAAGCCGCAAGATTTGTCCATCGGGAAATTCGATCTGCGCTATGACCAATCCGGCTTCCACAAAATACATTTCCGTTGGAGGATCGCCTTGACGCATTAGATATTCCCCTTGCTTGATTTCTTGTCGTTCCAGATACTTCATGAGACGATCCACTGCTTGAAGTCCTGGGAAAGTGCGCTTCAACAGGCCTTCCATTCGCTCAATCAAACCCGTCAAATCGGCGATGCCCTCCTGAGCCAAAATTTTATTTTCGCACCATTCCATTCCATGATCCAAACTCGGGGTAATGATTAATGAATCGTCCGCTCCATTCACCAGCCCGCCACGTTCGAGTTGACGACGGATCGGGTTGGCTACGTTCGTCCAAACCATCTGAACATGAATCGAACGCATTAACTGCTTGAGGCGGGTGATGCCAAACACAGCCGAAGAATCGAGACGGGTGACTCGCTGAAAATCGAGGATGATGAATTTTGACGATTATTGGCTCTTGTTCTAAAAACCCAATTCTGATATAACTTGGGTAATTAACACTATTACCCGCCAGTAGTCAGGATTAGGAAATTGTAAATCTAGTTTTATTTGGAGGAAAACAATGCCAGTTTCTATCGCAATAGCTCTTGTGGTTCTTGGCGCAATATTAATATTAATTGCAGTACTGGGTGGCAGATTCAAGATTTTTGGAGCAGATATTGAGGGTACAACCGGTGGGTTTGGGCGTGTTATCGCTGGCGTTTTAGGGCTGATTTTTATTGTGATCGCGATCATTTTAAACTTTGCTGGCCCTTCTGGGACAAACCAACCAGCCAACCAGTCGCAAACAGTTTCTTCATCTTCAACGGCTACTCCTTTACCAGCTCCATCAGAAAATACTGTATTACAGCCCGTTACCCCTTCAGTAAATATTAGTTGCCCGGCGATACCGGGAGATATTTACTCGTTATCTCCTAATCAATGGGTTGGCCCTTTAACATCAAATGGGGAATCATATGATATATCGTATGATCAAAATTCCATTGACATTTGGGATAACAATAATGGCAAAGGCTCTTTTTACGATAACCCTGCAACTCAGGACACGCTAAATCAATGGAATCCAATTTCAGGAACGCCCGTCACAATCTGTGAAGATGCAGCTGGCAATTTTTATGCGGCGTTCTCTCAATGAAAATCTTCCCCAAATCATACGTCTCACATTTCTGTGGGACGTATGATTTGAAGTGCAGTTGTGATCCTTGCGGTTCGAGATTCATATCCTATTGACATAAGAATTCCATCGTTTGACTCACCTGTCTCCTAAAAGATCAACTGAAAAGTGTATGGCTTTTTGTCCGTAATATGAAGATGTTATGTTCAAAATAAACCATTACAATTCGCCCGACGGTATGCGTTCGCGAAGCACCCTTTAAGGAGCTTACCGGTGGGCGGGACGAGATAAAGCCGATTTGACGGATGTGGCTTAAGCATAGCTTACTCCTTTTTAGCGGTGCGGATCTTACCAGCCGAGTGTACGCATTTTGAAGTTGGCGCGCACGATCACGCACCTGGCGGGAAGTGACGCGATCCAGCAGGTGCATATCGTGGAGGCGCTGCAATACAGACCGAAAAATTTGATGGCGTAGCGCGGGTTAATGGAAATGCTCAAATCGATAAGAGGTGGCTAAACAGGCAAAATATGGTCTGTCATTACAGAGGGTCAGGCGGTGGCGCGGTAACTCTATGTTACAATATTTGGTAGTGGATGAAAAGTAAGTGATGATAAGATAGGCAGTATGATCCAAAAAGCCTACCACTGTCGAGTGTGCGGAAGCACCAATATTGTCAAAAACGGCACCAACCGTCTCAAGCAACAGCAATATCACTGTAAAGAGTGCGGAGCGCGGCGTGTTCTGGAGTCAAAGCGAGAGGCAAAAAAACGCAAAAACCGATCATCCTCAGCCTCTACCAAGAGCGTGTAAGTTTGCGAGGTTTGGAGCGGATTTTTGATGTTGCTCGCCAAAGCGTTTCCAGATGGATTGTCGAACATGTAAAAGATCTGCCGGAACTCAAAGACACTTTGTTGCCAGCCGAACCGGACGATGTCTTGGAATATGATGAAGCCTGGAGTTTTGTTCTCAAAAAGAGCAATAAACGTTGGCTGTGGACGGTCATGTGTCGTCGCACCCGACAAATCATCGCCTTTGTCATTGGCGACCGCAGTGAAACAACCTGTCGCCGTTTGTGGAACGAAGTTCCACTGGCCTACCGCAGTTGTATTTCCTACAGTGATTTCTGGGAAGCCTACCAAAAAGTTCTTCCGCAGAGCACGCATCAAGCGGTTGGGAAAGAGAGCGGACAGGTTTCACACATGGAGCGTTGGTATTGTACTTTGCGCCAACATCAGAGTTTGCCGCCGAGTTAGATACCAACGCTCCATGTGTGAAACCTGTCCGCTCTCTTTCCCAACCGCTTGATCGGTGCTTGCGGAAGAACTTTTTTGTACTTCCCCAGAATGCACTTTAGGAAATACAACTGCAGTAAGAGTGGAACTTCGTTCCACAAACGGCGACAGGTTGTTTCAGCTGCGGTCGCCGGGTGGAGATAGTTTGCTGTTGCGGTGTACGCATGACCGTCCACAGCCAACGTTTATTGCTCTTTTTGAGAACAAAACTCCAGGCTTAGATCATATTCCAAGACATCGTCCGGTTCGGCTGGCAACAAAGTGTCTTTGAGTTCCGGCGAGTTCTTTTACATGTTCGACAATCCATCTGGAAACGCTTTGGCGGAAAGCAACATCAAAAATCCGCTCCAAACCTCGCAAACTTACACGCTCTTGATTGAGGCTGAGGAGTAATCGGTTTTTGCGTTTTTTTCCCTGCTCACTTTCCATTCCAGAACGCGCAGCGGCTCCCGCACTCTTTACAGTGATATTGCTGTTGCTTTAGACGGTTGGTGCCGATTTTGACAATATTGGTGCTTCCGCACACTCGACAGTGGTAGGCTTTTTCGATATGCTGCCTATCTTATCATCACTTACTTTTCATCCACTACCAAATATTGTAACATAGAGTTTCACCGCGCCACCGCCTGACCCTCTGTAATGACAGACCATATTTTGCCTGTTTAGCCACATCTTATCGATTTGAGCATTTCCATTGACCCGCGCTACGACACCGATGGTTTCGGTCTGTGTTGCAGCGCCTCCACGATATGCACCTGCTCCATACCGTCACTTCCCGCCAGGTGCGTGATCGTGCGCGCCGGGGAAATGCGTACACTTCGGCTGGTAATCCCGCACCGCTAAAAAGGAGTAGCTTATGCTTAAGCCACATCCGTCAAATCGGCTTTATCTCGTCCCGCCCACCGGTAAGCTCCTTAAAGGGTGCTTCACGAACGCATACCGTCGGGCGAATTGTAATGGTTTATTTTGAACATAACATCTTCATATTACGGACAAAAAGCCATACACTTTTCAGTTGATCTTTTAGGAGACAGGTGAGTCAAACGATGGAATTCTTATGTCAATAGGATATAGAATCTCAAACCGCAAGGATCACAACTCGGCTTCAAATCATACGTCCCACAGAAATGTGAGACATTATGATTTGGGGAAGATTTTCATTGAGAGAACGCCGCATAAAAATTGCCAGCTGCATCTTAGCAGATCTTGACGGGCGTTGTGCCTGAAAATTGATCCCATTGATTTAGCGTGTCCTGAGTTGCAGGGTTATCGTAAAAAGAGCCTTTGCCATTATTGTTATCCCAAATGTCAATGGAATTTTGATCATACGATATATAATATGATTCCCAATTTTGGATGTTTAAGGACAAGTTCATTGATTAGGAGATAACGAGTAAATATCTCCCGGTATCGCCGGGCAACTAAAACGGGGTAACGGGCTGTAATACAGTATTTTGTAATAGAGGAGCTGGTAAAGGAGTAGCCGTTGAAGATGAAGAAACTGTTTGCGACTCGGCGGCTGGTTCAGTTATTTGCAGAAGGGCAGGCAAAACCAAAAATGATCACGATCACAATAAAAATCAGCCCTAAAACGCCAGCGATAACACGCGCAAACCCACCGGTTGTAGCTCAATATCAGCAATACATT
>CAWKNE010000011.1:0-84034 GCA_963850945.1 uncultured Chloroflexia bacterium
CTTTGCCCTATTTTTGCTTCGTTGCGTATTGCTATGGGGTCACGACGAGGATCAGTCCCATGAGGACAAAGGCAAGGACCATCCGCAGTTCGTTGGACATCTCTTTTGGGTCTTGCTTGGGTGGGGTTGGAGAACTCATTGTGTGTTAGCGCGGAATCGGTTCACGGGGTCAAAACCACCTTCATGAAAAGGATGACAGCGGCCCAGACGTTTCAAACCCAGCCAGATGCCTCTTGCCACGCCATGCGTTCGATCGCTTCACTCATGTATTGCGAGCACGTCGGATGGTAGCGGCAGGCCGAAGGCAGCAGCGGCGAGATCAGGCGTTTGTACCCGGCGATGAGCAGGATGAGGATTTTGCGCACCGTATAAACAGACGACGAACCTCGGCCTGAAGTTCGGTGAACAGGCAATCCTGTGCTTTGCGGCGTGGATTGAATACGATTGACCACTCGGGACTCAGCGCTGCCAGTTCCAGCCGGACCGCTTCGCGCATCCGGCGTTTGATGCGGTTCCGCACCACCGCCTTGCCGAGCCCTTTGGGCGCGGTGAAGCCGATGCGCGGACCGGTTCCTTCCGGTCTGCGGCAGAACTCGGGTTTCGAAAGGCTGAACGCGGCGAACAGAGGACACGTATGCCGGGTCCCGTGATCATAAACTTTTCGAAAATCGCCAGATCGCAGCAGCCGGACACTTTTGGGAAAGCCTGTTATTCCGCAGCTACTTCTCCGAGCTGACGGTCAGTTTCTTGCGGCCGATCGCGCGCCGGCGGGAGAGGACGGCCTGGCCGTCTGCGGTTTTCATACGGGTCCGAAATCCGTGCGTCTTGGCGCGGCGCCGGTTATTCGGCTGGAAAGTTCTTTTGGGCATGTTTATCCTGGAAATATCGATTATACAACACGTTGGCTCGAATTCGCTCTACGCATCCAGACCGCTGCCGGCGGCGCGGCTAACCGGCTGTTTCGATGTCGTCCTGAATAGAGGCGCGTGCCAGCTGTTCTTCAGTTAGTTCCGTGCTGATAAACAATTCCTGCCGTGCGCCATTCGACAGGCCGATGGCTTTCCAGCCGTTTTGCGTGGGCACCGTAATGTCGAATCTTCACCTGCCCTTTGGCGTCGCGCACAGGACGGATCACGCCCGGAATGATCGACCGGATGTCTTCGCGCGTGACCAGCCGGTCCAGCACCGGCCGCAGGCTTTCCAGAATGCTGTGCTCGATTTGCAGCTTGCCTTTCCCGGTGCGTGAGCAATTCGTTGCCGCTGCGGTACTTCATTCGTGGTCTGCTCTCGCGTCCCACTGCTTGATAATGTGCCACTGCCAACTTGAGCATGGCTTGCGCCTCGGCGGGTGTGCCGCGCGCGGACGTTGTAGTGGCAACCGTCTGCGTGGCTTGCGGCATGCTTGTGGAGGAGGAAAGTTGCGAAGCTTGCGTGGCGATGCTTGAAGCTTGTGCGCCCAAATTACAAGCAAACTGTGCAAGTGCCAAGACGATCAATAAAATAAAGATTTGTTTCCGTGCAAATAGCGTTTTCATTAAATCTCCTTTTGAAAAGAATGATAGACGATTTCTGCCCAAATGCAATCCCTCGTAAGTAGGAGGGATTGAGCAATACGCCGAACGGTTTAAAATCCCATAACCCTTGATGTCCAACAATTTGGTGGCTGCTTATTTCCTTCTTACTTCGAGCACCGCGATCTTAGTGGAATGATTGAATGGGACAGGATCAGTAATGGGCTTGCCATCGAGCGTTTCAGGATAGCCGGTAAAATCATCTGGAACGGGAATCAACTCTTTAATTTTCAAATATCCATCCTCGCATAACGCTTCGAGCGTTTGCATATATTCTTTTCCGCTGACATACAGCGCATTGTTGATCGCAACCAATAAACCGCCATCGTTGATAAGTGGACGCACCTTATTGATCAGTCGCGCGCTTTCATTGACTTGATCCACGGTTCCTCTGGGCGATGTCGAGAAAAACGGCGGATCAATCAACACGCAATCGAAGCGTTCGCCTGTTCGTTTGAATTTGGCAACCTGTGCAAAGAAGTCCGCCGCGATGAAATCTTGTTTGTGGATGGGGAAACTATTCAATGAATAAGATTTTTCGCGACGTTCAAGAATGGTCGGTTTCGGTCAAGCTGGACAACTCGGCTGGCTCCGCCTGCCAGCGCGGCGACTCCCAAACTGCCGGTGTATGCGAACGCGTTCAAGACAGTTTTCCCTTTCACATTTTCGATAATCCATTTTCGGAGATTGCGCGTGTCAAGATAAAAACTGGCATCTTGATTTAGAGTCAGGTCGATGGCATACCAAACATTATGCTCTATTATTTTGCAATCCAAATCTGTGCCGAACAAAATTCTGCCGCGTTTTTCGTCAGCGGATTTTGCGTTTCTGCGTTTTGACGAGTCCTGCTTTTAGCCACGGGAGATTACTTTGAAAATAATCACATGCTTCGCGCACAAGGCTTTGGCTTTGGCCAGGCTCATCGGCATAATGGTTCTGTACTGCCGAACCATAATTGTGGAACAGGATTGTCTTTGTGTAAAGATCAACAACCAGATTCGGATTCCCTTCGCTGAATCCGTTGAAGAGTCGAAAAGCAGATTCGTGGCGCGCGTCGAATAAGGTCACGCGTGAAGCGATAGCTTTTTCCAGCAATTCAGAAAGCGGTGGTTGAGTCATGGGCTGGCTGGAGTCGTCTCTGTTTCTGGCGTGCGCGCTCCGCTGAGGGCATTGATGGCAACACCTGCGAGAACAATGATTCCGCCAACCAATGCAAATCGCCCAGGGGCTTCGCCGATGAATAGGAAAACCCAAACAGGATTCAACACCGGCTCAAGCGTACTGATGAGATTGGCTTCGAGAGCTGGTACATGTTTGATGGCATTGGAGAAAAGGACAAACGAAACACCCATTTGAATTGCACCGAGATATAACAAGATGAGCCAGTTGGTGACCGTCCACGATTCTTTAAGGATGAATGGAATGCCGACGATGGCTGTAAAAATATTCGCAGCCAGAATGCTTTCGGCTGGCACACCGTCTTTTTGTGCGCGCATGGACACGATCATTAACGCAGAAGTGATGCCGCTTATGACTGCTAAAATATTTCCGTAGAAACCTTCAGTGCTAAGTTTGTCGCCAAAGAAAAGCAGCATGCCAATGAAGATGATGAACATCGAACTCCAATCCACGCGCGAAGGCTTTTCATGCAAGAACCATAACGCAAGCAGGATAACATAAACCGGCGCAGTGTATTGAAGGAAGATCGCGTTGGCGGCGGTGGTCAGCTTGATTGACCAGATGTAAAGGAACTGCGTCAGGATGTACGCGGCGGACGCCAGCAATTTCCAGCGCGTCCATTTTGTGGGAATGCGGCGCAGGTAAATGAAAAGCACGATGCTTGAAAAAATACTCCGTCCGGCCAGAATGGCGATGGGCTGCCAGTTGATGATTTTGAGCAGTACGCCGCTTGTGCTCCAGAGTGTGGCGGCGATAATGATGAAGATGATAGATGTGCGGCGATCCAAAGGTGCGTTCATTGATATCTTATATAACCTTATCGTTCTTTCCGGCAAGCTGTCGGAATAATTCAGTCTGACCTACGTGGTACGTTTCGTGAAAATAGTAGAAGAAGACTCGCTGCGCAACGGTTGACTTGCATTCGCCTGATTGAATTTCGTGCGCGAGAAATTCATCATCGACACGATTAAGCAATTCGGAAATTTTGATTTGACCGCGTTCAAACCATTCTACCAATTCTTGAAATCGGATTGTGCCTTTATCTTCGTGGGTCAACGGTTCGGATTTGCGCTTATAGCGGTCCAGCCGACCCTCGAATAAACGCGGCTCGCCTAATGTTTCGAGAATGTCATCGTGATTGGCAACGAGGTGTCCCAATACCCAATTCAGGCAGTTGCCGTGAAACGGCGGTTGGATCAAACTATCTTCGTGAGTCAAATCTTTGGCTTGGGACTTGATAATGTTGGTGTTGCGTGCAAATGCTTTTGCAAAATCTTTTTGATTAATCATTTTCTTCTCCATTTTGTTTCTTGATGTTCTTCGGATTTAAGATTCGAAACCAACTTCGTGGATTTTCCAAATATCGGTTCCACATCCTGATCCAATTCTACCCAATAAAAATTGCGGTGTTCAGAATATGGATCAATGCCGACGATCGTGCCGTCAAACCAGCCTTCACTGTTCCAGTATTTGGAATCCAGAAATATCTTTACGCGGTCGCCAACATGGAAATCATTTGATGCCATAAGGTGATTATAAGGGAAATAAAAGACTTCCGAAGTAGTTGCTTCGGAAGTCTGCTAACGAATGATTATGGTTTGGTAGTGCAGAACCATTATGGTTTAGTAGTGCAGAACCATTATGGTTCGGCAATGTAGAACCATTATGGTGTAGGCGTTCCTGCAATCGCCGCGCCGACCCACGTAAAGACTTGTTCGTCGCTTTGTGCGCCCGCTGTATCCCAGATCGGTTGTCCCTGAGCGTCAGTTCCATCATCGCGCACGGGCACAACCCACCAACGCATCACGTGTGCAATATTATCGTTTGGACGGAAGGTCGTCGGGACGATGTACTTGGTATCCGTCACATAATCCACAATGCGCCGGCCTTGATCGGTAGTGACATCTTCGATGGTGACTTGATATTCTTCGTTCTGGCGCAGTGTGCCGATGGACGCCCATTGCAATGTGACTACATCATCCGCGAGGGTGAAAGCCGCGCCGTCTGCCGGTAGGAGCAAATTCGGGGCGGGGTAAGGAGGCGGAATGGTCGGCGTTGGTGTTGGGCCCGGTGTGGCGGCGCGCATACACAAAGGAATGGTCAACGATTGTCCGAGGAATACATTGTCCGTGGAAAGACCGTTGAAATCTTTGATGGCCTGGATCGGCACAGCGTAGTTTAAGGCAATGCTCGAAAGCGTGTCATTCTGTTGAACGGTTACGACTACTTTATTGCACGCGGCTTTTGTGGCGTCGACGGCTACGAGCGTGTCCGTTGGAAGCGGAGGGGCTGTGGCAGTTGGATAGGGAATCTTTAAGCTTCTGTCCCACTGAGAGCGGGCAGGTAGCGGCAAGGTCGTTCAGAATGATGATGGAGTTAACGGATACTCCAAATTGATATGCGATTCCACTACAGGTATCACTTCCAGCGACGGTGTAAGTGAACGGCGCCTCAACTGTAAAGGTAGGTTGAGCGGTGGGTAGGGGTGTATCCGTCGGAGTTGGAGAATCAGTTGGCGTCTCGGTTCCGGTTGGAATTGTGGTGGGATAGGCAATTTTTCCCACCCCTCCAACGCCTGTGTTCAAAGCTACGAAAACCACCACGGCTCCAACCACGAGGAACAAAGCCAATAAACCAAGTGCGACCGGCAAGCTGAAAGTCACCTCCGGCATGCGCGCGGCTTCTACGGAGGATTCAGATCGTTTCGGTGTTCCGGCTTTGGCTTTTCCAGTTAGGTCGGTTCCGCAAACCGGACAACGCGTCGCGCTTTCAGAGAGACGTGTTCCGCAGGTGGGGCAGACTTGTGTTTTTTGAGATGAAGGTTCTTGAGTCATACGGGCGAAAATTATACCATGCGAGCGGGGACAACTTTATTACGCTTATCCGCTTATTCGCAAGCTAGATTCCTTCGACCACCACCATATTGCTTTTTGCATAATGATGGCGCAACTGACGCACTGGCGCATACTCCGGTGAATTTAACCACGTTTTGGCTTTGCCTACATTCTCAAACTCCAAAATAACCAAACGCTTGGCACGCCAGTCGCCTTCTAGTGTTTCATTGGATCCGCCGCGCGCCAGATAGTGTCCACCGTATAACGTCACTGTCGCGGGCGCGAGCTTGACATATTCCTTGTAACCTTCGGGATCGGTCACATCAATATCTAGAATCACGTAAGCTGACATAATTTTTCTCCTTGCATGTTGAGCAGGATTACTAAATCAAACTCGCCGCATAACCATCCGCGCGCGGATCGCTTCCACCGATGAGAACGCCGCTTTCTGAATCGCGCAGGATGATTTGTCCGCGGCCGAACAAAGCGCGCTCCCATCCCGCCACTTTTTGGACCTTATGTCCGTGTTCCGTTAAATCGGCTGCCACTGCACCTGAGATTCCGTCTTCCAACGCGACCACGCCGCCAGCTGTTCCATCTTCGATGCAGAAGCGCGGTAAATCCAACGCGGCTTGTGGATCCAAGCCGCTATCCACCATTGCCGTGAAGACTTGTGCATGTCCCTGCGGTTGCATAAATCCGCCCATCACACCGAAGGACGCAAACAATGAACCATCGGATTCGCGAGTCGCCATGGCTGGAATGATGGTGTGATAGGGCCTCTTGCGCGGCATCAATGCGTTGGGATGATCTGGATCGAGGTCAAAATTATGGCCGCGGTTTTGAAGTGTAAAGCCCCAGCCTTCGGGAACGATGCCGGTTCCAAACCCCATGTAGTTGCTGTTGATGAATGAACAAGCATTGCCGGACTTGTCGGCGACGCTGAAATAAACCGTGTCGGATGAAGTCACCGGCGTGCCGCGTTTTTGGTCAAGCGTTGCGCGGCGCGGATTGATCAACTTGCGGCGTTCGGTTGCATATTCTTTTGAAAGCAATTGATCAACAGGAATGTTTGAGAATTTGGGATCAGACACATACCAGCGGGCATCGGCAAATGCCAGCCGCATCGCTTCGATTTCAAGATGCAATCTATTTGCTGAAATTGGATCAAGCGAAGATAAGTCAAATCCTTCAAGCAAATTCAACACGATTAATGCAGTGATACCTTGTCCATTGGGCGGACATTCATAAACGCGAAAACCACGATAGGTAATGCTGATTGGTTCTTCCCATGTTGATGTATGTGCGGCGAGATCATCAGTCGTCATACAGCCACCTGCTTCTTGAATCACTTTGGCAATCGCTTCACCAATCTCACCTTGATAAAACGCCTGCTTTCCGCTTTCTGCAATCTTCTTGAACGTGCCTGCCAAACCTGGATTCTTGAAAATTTCTCCCGTACGCGGACCGCGCCCATCAATGGTCATCTCGATTCCGTTCAGTGCGGATTTGAGTTGTCGTTCTGCGCCACGTTGCCAGAAATAAGAAGTGAGTGGAGCAACGGGAAATCCTTCTTCGGCAAGTCGAATCGCCGGAGCTAGAATCTCATTCATGGATTTTGTCCCATGCTTGTCAATCAGATCAAACCATCCCGCGCATGCGCCCGGTACGGTGATGGTGTAGGGATGATAGAGCGGAAGTTCGTGGATGCCTTCTTTTTTCAATCGCTCTAACGTCAATGCCGCAGGTGCGCGTCCCGAACCGTTCAAAGCGCTGACTTGTTTTGTCTTCGCATTGAAGAACAATGCGAACATATCGCCGCCGATTCCCGTCGAGGTGGGTTCTGTCGCGTTGAGCGCCGCAGCGACAGCCACTGCGGCATCTGCGGCATTGCCGCCTTTGGAAAGAATCTCAATGCCTGCCGCGACCGCCATCGGTTGTGATGCGGCGATCATTCCGCCGCGCCCATAAACGGGTGATCGGCGCGAGGCAAATCTCGGTTCGTTGATCAATTCTTTTTACTCTGAATCGGTTGGATGGAAGAATGAGATGGCACGGTTGTGACTAGCACCTTGTCCACGCGGTGACCATCCATGTCCATGACTTCGAAGCGCAGGCTGTTCCATTCGAAGTGGTCAGCGGCTTGCGGCACACGTCCAAGCGACATCATCACGAAGCCGCTCAACGTCTCGTATTCATCTTCGTGTGGCAAGCTCTCGACCTTAAATATTTCTTTGAAGTTATCGACTTCCAACATTCCATCTAGTAGCCACGAACCATCCTGGCGTTGTGTGGCTTGCGGCTCAACTTCGATATCACCGACGATTTCTTCGATGATGTCATTGAGCGTGAGCAAGCCCTGCAGGCTTCCAAACTCGTCAATAATGAACATGATCTCGGCGTTTTTCTCTTTGAACACTTCAAGGGCTCGTGAAGCCAGCATGGTTTCGGGAATATAAATAGCGGGGCGTAATTTTTCTTTGAGCCTGAAATTATCGCTCGAAAGATTCGGAGGTGCAAGCAGGTCACGTGCCTTGACAATGCCGAGCACTGTGTCGAGGCTATCTTGGCATACTGGAAAACGTGAATAAGGGCTTTCAGAAATCTTGCGGCGGATTTCGTCTTGCGAGTCCGTAATATCGATCCAAACAATGTCGGCGCGAGGCGTCATCAAAGAATAGACGCGCGAATCGCCCAGGCTGAACACGCCTTCCACCATGTCCTGTTCGGCTTCCTCAAAAACGCCGGCCTTTGTTCCTTGGTTGATCAATAGTTGGATTTCTTCTTCTGTGACAGGCGGCTCAGTACTCGGTTGAATGCCCATCACCCTCAGGATAAAATCGGTCGCGTGGCCCAACAACCAAACGAGTGGCGAAAATAACTTTGAGATGAAGAGCATCGGACCGGAGATCGCGGCCGCGATTTTTTCCGGATCATGCAATGCGATCCGTTTGGGGACAAGCTCGCTCAATACGAGAGATAGAGTTGTGATCAACACGACCACAATGCCAAGAGCCAGCGAATCCGCATACGGAGCCAAAGTCGGCCACCGTTTAAGTAGCTGGGCTAACGGCTCCGAAAATGCCGGTCCGCCGAGCGCGCCGAGCAATACGCTGACCAACGTGATGCCGATCTGAACTGTGGAAAGAAATGTGTTTGGATTTTGCGCAAGATTCAAAGCGGTGGCGGCGCTTTTATTCCCCTCATTAGCTTGTTGTTGCAACCGCGCCTTGCGCGCGGAGACGACCGCCATCTCCGACATTACGAACAAACTGTTGAGCAGCAGTAAAAGTACGAGAATCAGAATATCAGTTGGAATGCTTGACATGATTACCTGGCAGGGATGCAAACCCTGTTTATTCTATTTTACCTGAATCCCCTTGCCTGATTTCACTTTTCCAATTACCCATAATGGTTGATTGAGTTCTTTCGCGCGTTTCATGAACGTGTCCAGCTTGTCCTGCGGAACACCGAGCAGTAATCCTCCGCTGGTTTGTGGATCGAAGAGGAGCATTTGCGATGGCTCGTCCAGCAATTTATCGAATTTTACGTGCGATGAAAAGTAGGATTGATTATCGTAGAGGCCTCCGGCAAATGCTCCCATCTCGGCGTATTTGCGTGCGCAACTCACAAATGGAATTTTGCTAAATTCGATTTCTAGCGCAACACCCGCGGCTTTCACCATTTCCCATCCGTGACCGAGCAGACTGAAGCCAGTAATGTCCGTGCCGCCGCGCAGATTGAATTCAACGGCAAGTTGACCCGCAGTTTTGTTCAGCCGCGTCATCCAACCAACAACTTCTTCCACATCTTTTTCGTCGGCTTGTTCGCGCTTCAACGCTGTGGTTGTGACACCAAAGCCGAGTGGTTTGGTCAAGACCAACGCATCGCCAACTTGGAGTCCGCTCTTGCTTAACATCTTTTGCGGATCAACAAATCCGATCACAACCAAACCATACTTCGGCTCTTTATCCTGGACCGTATGTCCACCAGCGATAACAACTCCCGCTTCGCGCGCTTTCTCTGCACCACCGCGAAGAATCTCAGCAGATATTTCAATAGGCAGATCGGGCGGAAGCGCGGTTACATTCAAAGCGAGGAATGGCGTTCCGCCCATTGCATAAATATCTGAGAGACTGTTCGTTGCAGCAATCGCGCCATAATCAAACGCGTCGTCGACAACCGGCGTGAAAAAGTCCGTTGTCACAACAAGCACGCGCGAATCATCCAGCCGCCAGACTGCCGCGTCGTCCGGGCCTTCCAGTCCAACTAATAGATCAGGATAGTCGGACGGTTTGAAAATATCCTGCACGGGGCGCAGAACCTGCGCCAGCGTTTCCGCGTTGAGCTTCGACGCTCAACCCGCGGCAAGCCGAAAGACTCGTAAGTCGAATCTGCCGGCCGCTTGGTTTGATTGGGTTCATACGAAAATAATTATAACCGCTTGCCGCGCCTTGAAAGCCATGTTAGGATGAGGTCATGCAGGCCGAAGGAATCATCAAGGAACTTGTTTTGCTCGATGGAAAACCCAGTGCGCGGATTCAATGCAATCCTTCTTTGATTCCCGCACCCGGACAATATCTCCTCGCTTATGCAGACGGCTCCGACTCATCGTTAGCGGCTCCCATTTTCTTGGCTAAACCTTTCAGCGACGGCTTTCTCGCCGCGCCTCCCACGCTAAATTCATGGACTCTGGGCGCGCGTCTTCATTTGCGTGGTCCTCTTGGGCACGGATTTATTTTACCTAACGATGCGCGTCGAGTTGCACTGATTGCCTTTGACGCTCAACAAGCGAGTGCAAGTGACTCTTCGGCGCGTTTATTAGCTTTGCTTGATACTGCTTTGAAACAGGAAGCATCCATCGTCCTGGTTTGTCAAACTCCGCCGGATGACCTCCCTTTTCAAATCGAGGTCCAGCCGCTGAGTGCATTGATGGATGTTTGCGATTGGGCAGATTACATCGCTATGGATGCGATGCGCGAGTCGCTGCCCGGGTTAAAGAAAATGCTTGGGGGGAGCAGTCCATTAAGAGTCAAGAATAAATCACAGATATTGATTCGCACTCCGATGCCCTGTGGCGCTCTGGCGGATTGCGGAGTCTGTACCATTGAAAGTCATCGCGGACAGTTGCTGGCTTGTAAAGATGGTCCGATATTTGATTTGAAAGATTTGTTGGATGGGTGACTAATACCAAATCCTGAACGAAGTGGTCGTACCGCCGTTCAGATTTTCATACCCACAGTTGATGTCAATGGGTATCAAACTTCCCCATGGTTTGTTGGCGAATGAAAGGTGGATGATTGCAATGCCACTGCTGTTCGTGGCAGCACCGATCACTTGCGCCAAATCATTTGGCCAGTGAACAGTGGCCGTGCAAGATGAGTTATTGAAAGACCGTCCGCTTTGATCGTTTGCGATGATGTATATCGTTTGCTGGTCAGTTTCCACCGTGACCGCCTTCCATACAAAAGCGCGCAGTTGAATCGAAGTTGTTGCCGGCTGGGTGCTGGCATTCAACGGCTGGGAAGGATCTTTCAGAGCTGGATCTTCACTGAGTTTCTCAAAGTATAAACTTCCAAGATCGGCGAGAACCACGCGCTGACCGTCGGGCAACTCAGGGCGAAATTCAAATCGGGCGCGCCGAAAAACATTGAATAAGTAATCCATCTTTTCTATCAAATTGTTCCGTGACGGGATAGCCGTAAAGTATTGTGGGATTGGAGACAGCGTTATAGATCCGCAGGAAATCCATTTGAATGTTGTGGCCGGTTTTCGGAAAATACTGATTGTTCTGGTCCTGGGCATTTGCAGAATACCAAGGGATTGCCAGCAAGCAGAAGAGGAACAACAATGCCAGCGAACGGCGCAACGGCATGAATTAGGTTTTGTAATTTAGCAAGGCTCTGACGATGTTTTGCGCGGCGTGTCCATCGCCGAAGGGGTTTGCGGCCTTTGCCATTGCGCGATATGCAAACTCATCATCCAAAAGCCGCGTCGCTTCTTCCACGATGCGGTGGGTAGCTGTTCCGACGAGCTTTAATGTTCCCGCCTCAATTCCCTCTGGACGTTCCGTCACCTCGCGCAAAACGAGGACGGGAATTCCGAATGTCGGCGCCTCTTCTTGGATTCCGCCCGAGTCGGTGAGGATCAGCGTGGAACCCTTCATCAAACTAACGAGCGGAAGATAGTCCAGCGGTGGAAGAAGAGTTCATGTGATCTACATCTTTCAAGATACGATAAACCGGTTCCTGTACATTTGGATTGAGGTGGACGGGATAAATGATTTCCACATCGCCGCGTGAGGCGAGTTCCTCCAGCGCGCGGCAGATATCTTCGAGTGGCTTGCCGAAATTTTCCCTGCGATGAGCTGTTACCAGAATTAATTTTTTTCCAATATCATTGCGAGCCGAGGGCGAAGCAATCTTCAACTTCGTCAGCAAGTCTTTGATCTCCTCCGGCTCCGATTGTTGTGCCACAAATTGTAAAGCGTCGATGACCGGATTACCGGTCACTGCGATTGCTTTTTCTGATATGCCCTCTCGAAGCAAGTTTTGTTTTGTCCATTCGGTTGGCGCAAAATGTAAGTCGGCAATGACGCCTGCTACGCGGCGATTGATCTCTTCGGGAAACGGCTGCCATTTGTTGTGGGTGCGGAGGCCGGCTTCGACGTGCCCAACTTGTGTGCGGCGATAATATGCGAGCAGGGCGGTAATCGCCACAGTCGTTGTATCGCCTTGCACTAAAACCCAATCTGGTTTGAAATCAGAAAGGATGGCATCAAGATGCGTGAAGATCGCCGCGCTAAGTTCTGCTAACGATTGATCTTCACGCATCAGATCGAAGATCATAGTTGGGTTTGATGTTGAACAGCTCTAACACTTGGTCGAGCATCTGCCGATGTTGGGCCGTGACGCATATCCGCAATTCAATGTTCGGCGTTTTCGCCAGTTCACGAATTACGGGCGCCATTTTTACGGCTTCAGGACGAGTGCCAAAGACGGATAAGATTTTCATAAATTGCAGGACACAACGTCAATGGTGTTTACGTTGGTTACTTTCTCACGCCTAATCTTGAGATACTAAATCCGGCGCTTTGCCATTCTTTAACATTCCATCCATTGACTGTATCAATGATTACGCGAGCTTTTATCTTCGATGCAATATCCGCAGGCTTCAAGTTGATGAATTCAGTGTGACGAACTAGCAGTAAGATTGCGTCTGAAATCTTTGAGTGCGTCATCGAGACCGGATGCCATGCTGACTCCATTTATATCTGCATCCGGCTTGAATGGCTCCCAGGCTTTAACCTGCACACCTTCGTCTTGAAGCAAATGCACAACTTCAATTGCCGGGCTTTCGCGCAGATCATCTACATCGGGTTTATAGGCGAGTCCCAGCGCGGCAATTCTTTTGTTTTTGAGCGAACCAAGCGCCCGCTTTACCAAGCCGACTACATAATGTGGTTGCGAATCATTGACTTTGCGCGATGTATAAATCAACGGAGTCAATTCGGGCGCGGTTTCAACAAAGAACCATGGATCTACGCTGATGCAATGTCCGCCAACACCAGGGCCCGGACTCAAGATTTTTACGCGTGGATGCCGATTAGCAAGCGAGATGGCTTCCCACACGTCCACACCAAATTTATCAGCGAGGCGCGCGAATTCGTTGGCGATGGCGATATTCACATCGCGATAGGTATTTTCCATTAGCTTGACCATTTCGGCGGTGGTCGCATCGGCTTGGACGATTTCACCTTTAACAAAGATAGAATAAAGATCAGCGCCAGCTTGCGCAGATTCTGATGTGACTCCGCCAATGACGCGCGCATTCTCGATCAGCTCGCGCAGGATTTGTCCCGGTAAAACGCGTTCGGGTGAGTAAGCCAAATAGAAGTCGCGACCCGCTTGAAGTCCGGAACGAGCTAGAATGGGAGCAACGAGTTCAATCGTGGTACGCGGCGGCGAAGTCGATTCAAGAACAACGAGATTGCCTTTTCGTAAAAATGGGACAATCGCTTCGGTGGCCGATTGCACTGCGCTCATATCCGCTAATTTGAATTGCTGTCCGTTGAAATTCCCAAACTTGTTTTGATGGAATGGAGTGGGCACCGCAATGATGAATGCATCTGCTTCTTCGGGTTAAGTCGAAACCGTGAAATTGCCTGAAGCCAACGCGGCTTTGACGATATCGCGCAGACCCGGTTCGTGAATGTGGTATCTCGCCGCGTCGAAGGGTTTCGACGATGTGCGGGTTCACATCCACACCGATAACTTTGACGCCATGCGATGCAAAAGTGGAGGCGGTTGGCAAGCCGATATAGCCGAGACCCAGAATACATATTTTTTTGAAGTTCAATGGAGACTCCTGTTATCCCCACCCGACCTGCCTCCTTTTCAATTTGAAAATGGGGGAGGATGCCCAGAGGGCAGGGGGATGAAAAAATCCTAATTATTATACACCGCACATAACTTTTGTCTTGGCTGTACACTGCAAACGGACTATCCAAGAGATGTCATTGCGGGTGTAGCGCGTGGATTAGTTATGGGATACTAACTATGCTGGTTGATTGCTGTCGGTTTGTGCTTCACTTCTAGTTCAGCCTCCCCCAACTGGCGGAGATTAACACTTCCCCGGACGATGGATACGGCTGGAGATGATTTGTTGTAAAATGACATTGGAACAAATCAGTCAAAAGCAGATAAAAACTTTGATATCTTTCGTGGCTTTGAATACAAGTCGCGTTGTGCGCTTTGTTAGGGGAGTCCTGCTTTCATCATTTGAGGTTGGTTCGAGTTGGCGGAACGACCAGTCCGACTTAACTGGTTGAAACTGACTATGTAGAACGATTGTTGTATAATAGATTTGGCTCTCAACGTGGATTCCATATGGACCTCTTACTAAACCCGAACATTGCTTATTTCTTGCTGGTCGCGGCAACTTTCCTTGCCATGTTAGCGCTGATTGCACCCGGCTCACTAATAGCAGAAACTGGCGCTATTATCTGCGCAGTTCTGGCTGGTTACGCGATCTATCATCTTTCCTTTAATTGGTGGGCGTTGGCATTGCTGTTTTTGAGCATTGTGCCTTTTGTGATGGCGGCTCGAAGACCACACCGCGAGGCGTGGTTGATTCTTTCAATTCTCGGCTTGATCGTTGGTTCTGTGTTTTTCTTTCCAAATTCAAATGGTCTTCCATTGGTCAACCCTCTGCTCGCAGTTCTGACGTCCACATTGCTTGCACTATTTGCTTGGATTTCTGCACGCAAGGTGCTTCAGGTCTCGCAGATAAGGCCTGTACAGGATCTCTCAACTTTGATCGGCCAACATGGCCGGGCGAAGACTCCGGTTGAAATGGAAGGCTCGGTGCAGGTAGCTGGAGAATTGTGGTCGGCCCGCAGTAAGAATTTGATTCCCCGTGGAAGTGCGGTACGTGTAATCGGACGTGAAGGCTTTGTCCTCATCGTTGAGAACGAAAGTTCATGATAATCCCAATGTAACGAAAGGAGTAATAAATGACTCAAGTTGTTCTTTGTATTGTTGGCGCAGTCGTGATCGTTGTCGTTGTTCTTCTAATCAACGCCATTCGAATCGTGCCTGAATATCAGCGTTTGGTGGTTTTCCGGCTTGGGCGCGTGTTGGAAAAACCTAGCGGCCCTGGTATTGTCTTATTGATCCCGATCGTGGACCGTCCTGTAAAGGTGGACTTGCGCGAGCAGATCCGTGAAGTACCGCATCAGGTTTCAATCACTAAGGATAATGCCCCCATTTCGATTGATTTCTTGTGGTATTTCAAAGTCATTGAGCCAACGGCAAGCGTAGTTGCGGTAGGCAACTTTGAAATGTCGGCAGCCGGTATGGCAACGACCACTCTGCGTTCCGTGATCGGTGGGATCGCGCTCGATGAGGTTCTGTCTCAGCGCGAAAATATTAACACGACTCTGCGCACCAAGCTGGATGAGGTGACTGAGCGCTGGGGCGTTAAAGTAACTAACGTGGAAATCCGCGAGATCATCCCGCCCAAGGAAGTACAAGAGGCGATGAACCGCCAGATGACTGCTGAGCGTATCCGCCGCGCAGTCGTGACCGAGTCAACGGGTACGCGCGAAGCGGCCATCAACGTGGCTGAAGGCGATAAGCAATCTGCGATTTTGAAGGCAGAAGGTGCAAAGCAGGCCAATATTCTGCAAGCCGAAGGTTCCAAACAGGCGCAGTTATTGCAAGCAGAAGGTTACGCCGCTGCCCTTGAGAAAATCTTTGCTGCTGCCAAAACTATTGATCAGAAGACTATGACGCTTCAATATTTTGATACATTGAAATCCCTCGGTCAGGGCGCGTCTACTAAATATATCTTCCCGATGGAGTTTACCAGCATGATCGAGAACTTCATCAAGAACAAAGCTAGTTAACAATAGATTGTCAAGTGATACAATCAAAGCCTCGCGTAAAACGCGAGGCTTTTTGTTCTATGGAAATTACAACCGCTTCATTCCTGGATATCGGCGCACTGAACAAACTAGAACATGTATGCTTTGAAAAAGATGTATGGCCGTTCCTCGATCTCATCGCGGTATTGACGTTTCCCGATGTAATTCGTTTAAAGGCAGTTGATGAGCATGGGAAAATGATTGGCTTCGTTGCAGGCGATCCGCATCCATCGGAGGGATTTTCATGGATCGCAACCATTGGCGTTTTGCCTGAGTATCGCCGCCACGGCATCGGGCGCGATTTGTTACGCGCTTGCGAGAGTCAACTCAAAACGCCACGCGTGCGCTTATCAGTGCGGGCCTCCAATGACGGGGCGATCAGGCTTTACGAGCAGGAAGGCTATCACCGCGTGGATGTATGGCAGTCATACTATAACGATGGGGAGGCGGCCATCGTCATGGAGAAAGCGCGCGAGATATAATCATACTTATGGTTGTTGACCAGCTTGCGCCGCCTGAATTAATTCAATCCTCGAGCCAGCTCAATCATCTTGTTGATGAATTGACTTGCCAGTCTCGCATCGCAGTGGACACTGAGTCCAATAGCCTGCATGCATATCGTGAACGCGTATGTCTCATTCAATTTTCTACAGCCGAAACGGATTATTTAGTTGATCCACTTACGTTGGAGAACCTGGATATTCTTGGACCCATTTTTTCCGATCCTGAAATTGAAAAAGTATTTCATGCCGCGGAATATGATCTGATCTGTCTGCGGCGGGATTATGGATTCGAGTTTGCAAATCTTTTCGATACAATGCAGGCGGGCCGTATCCTTGGCCGCAAGCAGGCTGGACTCGACCGATTGATTGAAGAAAAATTTAACCTCAAAGTGAATAAGCGATTCCAAAAAGCGGATTGGGGTGCGCGTCCGCTCTCGCCCGACCTGATGTTGTATGCCCGCCTCGACACACATTTTCTTCTTCCTTTGCGTGATCTGCTAAAAACCGAACTTGAAGAAAAAGGATTCTCGGCCTCTTGCTCAGGAAGATTTCTGGATGGCTTGCCATGCAAACGGCTCAAAGCCTAAATCTAAATCGCCTTTTTGGACACATTTTAGCAATCGGCGCGATCTAACCTTGCGTGACCTGACTGTGTTGAATGAATTATTGGCTTTTCGTGAACAACTCGCCGCGCACCTTGATCGCCCGCCGTTTAAAGTGCTGGAAGACGATCGTTTGATTGAGATCGCCAAAACAAAACCGTCCACCATCAATGAGTTGGCAGTCGAACTAACGTCAAGACAAATTCAAAATTGGGGATCACTGATTCTTGAAGCGATTGTGCGCGGGACGCAAAGTCCACTGGTGAAGCAATTGCCGCCCGACCGTCCGAATGAGGCGTATGTCAAACGCTTGGAAAAATTGAAGAACTGGCGAAAGAAAATCGCGGCCGAGATGGATGTTGAGTCGGATGTCGTTTTGCCGAGGCCGCTGTTGTTGGCGTTGGCGGAGAGTGGCTCACAGGAAGTTGAAAAAGTGATGGAATGTTCGCCCTGGAGGCAGGAGCATTTCGGCGCGCAGATTGTAACGGTACTCGGAGGCTAGGATGCGAATCAATTTTCATGGTGCGGCGCAAACGGTGACTGGCTCACAGCATTTATTGGAAATCAACGGTGCGACCATTTTACTTGAGTGCGGCATGTATCAAGGCCGCCGCGAAGAAACTTATTTTCGTAATCAGAATTTTCCTTTTGATCCGCGCAAGATTGACGCAGTGATTCTTTCACACGCACACATTGATCACAGCGGTAACTTGCCGCATTTGATCAAGAATGGTTATACAGGCCCCATCTATGCCACGCACGCCACCGCTGACTTAGCCGATGTGATGTTACGCGAACTCGGTCATATTTAGGAAGCCGATGCGGAATTTGTCAATAAGAAGGAATCCCGTCATGGCGGCCAACTTGTCGAGCCGCTTTACACCATGGCTGATGCCGGGCAAGTGGCTGAACACTTCAGACCGATGGATTATCAGCAACCCTTCGAACCAGTTCCCGGCGTGACAGTTTGCTTTTGGGATGCAGGTCATATCCTCGGCTCGGCGGGCGTTTCACTGGACATCGAAGAAAGTGGCCGAAGATTTCGATTCTGGTTTTCCGGCGACATCGGCCGTCCGAATTTACCGCTCTTGCGCGATCCTGTTCTTCCTGAGGCAACGGATTATTTGCTGATGGAATCAACCTATGGCGATAAATCTCACGAGGACCCGCACATTGCGTTTGAGGAATTTCGTAAGGTTGTTTCAGAAACAATTAGTCGCGGCGGAAAGATTATCATCCCTGCGTTTGCGGTTGGGCGCACACAGGAGCTGGTTTTTTATTTGAATGAAATGATGAGTGACGGAGTCAGACCGGTGCCGGTTTACGTGGATAGCCCTTTGGCGGTTCATGCGTCCGATATCTTTCGCGCGCATCCCGAATGTCTCGACTAAGAAACGCGTGAATTTATTCAGAAGGAAAAACATCCTGCGCTGGATTTCAAACAATTAACGTATGTTCATTCGGTGGACGAATCAAAGGCTTTGAACGAACGGAAAGACCCGATGATTATTATTTCTGCTTCCGGCATGGCGGAAGCGGGACGTGTTCTGCATCATTTGCGGAATAACATTGGCGATCCGAAAAATACTATTTTAATCGTCGGCTGGACGGCTCCGGATACATTGGGCCGCTGTCTTGCCGATCGCGAGAAGCGTGTCCGGATCTTTGGCGAGCCGTATGAAGTCAAGGCGCGCGTCGAAACGATTGGTGGACTCTCGGGTCATGCAGGTCAGGATTTGCTGGTCAAGTATGGAACGGCAGTCAAATCGCAGGTGAAGAAAATTTTCTTAGTGCATGGCGAGTTTAAACCTGCAACTGCGTTGCTGGATCAATTGAAAGATGCGGGATTGCAGGAAGTCTACTATCCTGAACTTCATTCAAGCGTGGAAATCTGAGATATAATTTTGCCGCGCTCATGGAGAGGTGCCAGAGTGGTTGAATGGGACGGTCTCGAAAACCGTTGTGGGCCTCGTGTCTACCGTGGGTTCGAATCCCACCCTCTCCGCCAAGCATAGAGACGACTCTGTGGGTTGTCTCTACTTCTTTATGGTAAGATTTATTCGATGCAGATCAACCTCGCTCTCGCTCAAATCGCGACCAAACTGGGAAATGTTCAAGCCAATCTCGAAAAGCATCTGGACTACATTCATCAGGCAACAGCCCAGAAAGCTGACCTGATTTTATTTCCTGAACTCTCGCTGACCGGATATGTTTTGCAGGATTTAGCTTCCACGGTTTCCCACAAACCGACTGAGGATGATCCTGTCTTCAAACCGCTGCTCGAAGCGAGTCAAAATCTGGACATTGTGGTTGGCTTCGTGGATGAGGATGCGCGTCACCGCTTCTTCATTGCCTCCGCCTATCTCTCTGCCGGACGCGTTCTCCATGTTCATCACAAAGTTTATCTGCCCACTTATGGAATGTTTGATGAAGGCCGCTTCTTTGCACACGGCGATTCGATCCGCGCCTTTGATACGCGTTTCGGACGCATGGGCCTGTTGATCTGCGAAGATTTCTGGCACGCCTCGCCGCCTTATCTTTTGTGGCTGGATGGAGCGGATGTTTTGTTGTTTTCGTCGGCATCGCCGGGGCGCGGCTTAAGCGAGCATCCCAAGCTCAAATCGGCGTGGTGGGTGGAGAACGTGAATCAATCGTATGCCAATTTATTCACTAGTTTTGTGGTGCACAGCAACCGCGTTGGCTATGAAGACGGTTTGAATTTTTGGGGCGGGGCAACGGTCTATGATCCCAGAGGCGAACGACTTGCTCATGGCCCATATTTTGAAGAGGCGCTGACAATGGCGACTTTTGATTTGAATCAAATCCGCCGTACGCGGACGCGTCTGCCGTTGATGCGTGACGAACGAGCGGACCTCATCCAAAAAGAACTTAATCGTATCTTATCGAAATGAATATTGACCTTTCTATCCATACCGATCTTGCCCGCAAGATCCTGACCGGTTTTATCAAAAGCGAAGTCACGCGCGTGGGTTTCACGCATGCGATCATTGGCCTTTCAGGCGGAATCGATTCTGCGCTTTCGTGCGCCCTCGCGGCGGAAGCCTTAGGATCGGATAATGTGCTGGCAGTGCGGATGCCTTATAAGACGTCGTCTGCCGATTCATTGGAAGACGCTGAAAAAACAGCGAGCTGCTTCGGCGTTCGGATGGAAACGATTGAGATCACGTCGATGGTCGAGCCGATGATCCAACTCGATCCGCAAATATCAAATCTTCGAAAAGGCAATCTGATGGCGCGTGCACGAATGATTGTCTTATATGATCAGTCTGAAGTTTTCAAGGGGTTGGTTATTGGTACAAGCAACAAAACTGAAATTCTTCTCGGATACACAACCCTGTGGGGTGACATGGCTTCGGCGCTGAATCCGATTGGGGATTTATATAAGACGCAGGTGCGTCAACTTTCGCGAGCGATGAACGTGCCTCAATCGGTGATTGATAAAGCGCCGTCTGCAGATTTATGGAAAGGTCAAACTGACGAGGGCGAATTGGGTTTCACGTATGATGAAGTGGATAAACTGCTTTATCTTTTGGTGGACAGGCGATTTAGTGTTGATGATTGCATCGCCGCTGGTTTCGGCAAAGAGTTTGTGAATCAAGTGGTCGAGCGAATTCGCCGCAGTCAATATAAACGAATGATGCCGCCGATTGCAAAGTTAAGCCAACGCACAATTGGTTATGATTTCCTGTATTTGCGTGACTGGGGAACGTAATCTTAAGTCCTAATTTTAGTGTTGCTTAAAAAATGCATATTCCTCCTGCTTTAAAACATCGCCGGTTCTTTTATCTTTGGCTCGGTCAATTGATCTCGGTCGCCGGAACCCAAATGCAAGTTTGGGCGATCTTCTGGCATATCCGTACGCTGACGGATCAGCCCATTGCGATTAGTGGAGTCGGCTTGGCGCGTATTTTGCCGGTGATTTTCTTTTCGCTCGTCAGTGGTGCGGTTGCTGATGCATATAATCGTCGAACGATCATTTTCATTACACAATCCAGCGCGATGGTTCTTGCATTGATCCTTGCACTGTTGACCTTATCCGGGCATATCACCATCTGGTACATTTATCTTATCACTGCGATTCAAGCGGTTATCGGTGCTTTTGATGGTCCAGCCCGTGCGGCGTTAATTCCCAACTTGGTGCCAACCGAAGACCTGGCCAACGCGTTCAGTTTGAATTCAATCGCATTTCAGGCTGGTTCGGTCATCGGCCCGGCGATCACTGGTTTTGTCATTGCCGCAAGCGGCCTGGCGAGTGTTTATTATATTAATGCCATCTCTTATGTGGCTGTGATCTTAGCCTTGATTCTCATCGGTAGTGTTCCGCAGAAATTTGAACGCCATGCAACGGGTATCTCGCTCCAAGCCATTCGCGAAGGCATCCGCTTTATTGTCAGCAAGCCGATTATTTTTTCATCCATGATCCTTGATTTCATTGCGACCTTCTTCGCTTCCGCCAACACACTTATGCCTTTTGTCGCGAATGATGTTCTCCATGTGAGTGTTGTTGCATATGGCTGGCTTTCCGCGGCTCAGTCGGTGGGAGCAGTTCTGGCGGCTACGGTCATTTCGCAAGTGCATCAATTACGGCGTCAAGGTCCGCTTTTTCTTGTTGCGGTGGCGATCTTCGGATTGGCAACGGTTTTCTTTGGCGCGGCCACTTCCTTTGCGGTGGCGTGGACTGCTTTGGCAGTTACGGGCGCGGCAGATGGAGTCAGCACCATTATCCGAAATACGATCCGTCAATTGCAAACGCCTGATGAAATGCGTGGGCGGATGACTAGCATCAATCAGATATTTTTCAATGGCGGGCCGCAGTTGGGAGAGTTTGAAGCCGGTGCGGTCGCTCAATTGTTTGGTACGCCATTTGCCATTATCAGCGGAGGAGTGGGTTGCATCATCGGCTTGGGCTTTATCACTATCAAATGGCCGAGGATTTGGAAGTATAACGGCGACGAACCAATGATGGCTGGCGCGACTGCTGACTAATGTTCACCCTACAATTTCCATACGATTTCATATAAGACCTCAAATGGAGATTGACTTGTCTTCAAAATCTGGCTATACTCGGTGCATAGAGTAACCTGCTATGCGATGTTTGACTGACAATGAGCTGGTTCTTTAATCTGAGAAGACACGCGTTTCCGCGCGTGTCTTTTATTTCAAATCCGAAAGGAGATTGAAAGATGGATTCCGGAATGATCGGAAAGATCGAAAAAGCCAAGCGGTACGCCGAGGAACGCAACCGCTTTCGCTTTAACCAATTTGAACTTACTTTTCACGGCGACAACAATAATCATCATGTAATATTTAAGGATGGGACCTTTCAATGTGACTGTGAGTTTTTCATCACCCATCAGCGCTGTGGACATACGATGGCACTTGAGATTCTGCTGAAAGACATGATTCCCGCCTCGGTCCAGGCTTGAGACGGACAACTGAATAACGCATCCAGCCCTCCAATGTTGGAGGGCTGGATTATTTAAAGAGTTCAAATATAAATCCGATACTTTTTCGAGTACAATCTTTCGCATGTCGAAATCTTTTTCTCGCCGTGGTTTTCTCAAGTTGGGCGGACTCAGTTTGGGAAGTCTGGCATACAGTAGTTTCGTGCCAGATATTTTCACACAGAATTTTATCAATTTCGATGATAGCGACATTGTGCGCGTGGCAACCAGTAAAGGTGTGGCTGTGTATAGCAAACCCACTGATCAGAATGAAACGCCGGTGGGCTTTTGGAAGCGCGATGATCTGGTGCATATCTATGAGGAAGTTAATTCTGATGATCCAAAGTTCGCGGCCAATCCAATTTGGTATCGCGTTTGGGGCGGATACATGTGGCGCGCCAACTTACAACCGGTCAAGACGCTTCTCAATCTTCCATTGACATCCATTCCTGACGGCACGCGCTTGCTCGCTGAAATTACGGTTCCATTTACGCAACCATGGCGATTTTCCAAGGCATTCGGCTGGCAATCTCTAAACTTTCGACTATATTATGAATCGGTATATTGGATCGAAGAGATCTTGGATGGACCGGATGGTCAGCCTTGGTATCGCATTTTCGATGATCTAACGGGCGCCTATTACTATGCCAGTGCGGCTCACCTGCGACCCATTCTGCCTGAGAGTCTGGGCTATATTTCACCGGATGTCCCACCGGAAAACAAGCGCATCGAAGTCAACCTGACCACGCAAGCTCTGACAGCTTATGAAGGCGAAGTAGTTGTTCTGCAAACGAACATCTCCTCTGGCATTCCATCCGCGAATCACACTACAACACCTAAAGGGGAATTCCACATTCAGGATAAATATCCATCCAAACACATGGGCGATGGGAATCTCGCCTCAGGTCCCGATGATTACGAATTACCCGGCGTTCCGTGGACATCGTTCTTTACCAACTACGGCCATGCGCTTCATGGCACATACTGGCATGATAACTTCGGAACGCCGATGAGCCATGGCTGTGTCAACATGCGCACAGCAGAGGCAAAGTGGCTTTTCTTTTGGGCAAAGCCTCAAACCAAGGACTGGTCCTCGTATCTTCCACAATCGGATAAGATAGATGACATCGGTTACGGGACGACTGTGGATATCCATTACTAATATGCCCATCCTTACCTGGCCCTCGAAACGTCACTCGGACCCTCAACCGGCTTCCGTTATAAAGGATTCGATCATCTATCCGGCTGGGCGCGGTTATCCAAACGTTCAACCGGAGAATCGTTTAATCCTCGGCGATAATCTCGCAGTCATGGCTTCCCTCTTGTCGGAATACGAAGGCCGAATCAATTTGATCTATGCCGATCCTCCGTTCTTTACCAATCGCAAATATTCGACACGCATTGGGCGCGGGGAGGATTCGCGCAAACCGGAAGAGTGGGCTTTAGCCGAAGGTTATCACGATCATTGGCTTGACCTTGATACGTATCTCGATTTTTTATACTTGCGTTTAGAGTTGATGTTTCGTTTGCTTTCGCCCAACGGCACGCTTTATCTTCATCTCGATTGGCATGTGGATTTCTATGCCCGGATTCTGCTCGATGAAATCTTTAGCCATGGTCATTTGCTCAATGAGATTATTTGGACATATCACGGGCCATCTCCTATTCGAAGCGCCTTCAATCGCAAGCACGATACAATCCTTGCTTATGTAAAAGGTGATGACTACACTTTCAATGCCGATGCCGTGCGCGAGCCGTATCATCCCTCGACCGTACAAACGTTCAAGGCTTCACCGAAAGCGGGCTTTGGCAAAATGCCGGATTCTCGAACGCGGCAAAGTGCCTGAAGATTGGTGGTACTTTCCAGTAGTGGCGCGCTTGCATAATGAACGTACCGGTTATCCCACACAAAAACCTGAAGGCTTGTTGGAGCGAATTATTCTGGCATCATCCAATAAAGATGATTTGGTTGCTGACCTTTTTTGCGGTTCCGGAACCACACCCGTAGTGGCTGCGCGATTGGGAAGAAAATTCATCGCCTCAGACATAACGTTCCGAGCTGTTCACACAACTCGCCAGCGGTTAACTGCATCTTTATCGGGGCCATTTAATTTTGAACACGATCTTTCTTTTGATCTGCAATATGCAGCTTCGCCAAAATTTAAAGCAGATATCTCATCCGATACAATTAAGATAGAAACGCCTCTTCCCATTGATTATTGGGAGGTGGATCCGGCTTGGGATGGGAAAATATTCAAAAGTGCCGCGCAAGCTCAACGTCCGATACGAAGCGGAGAAATAGCCAGAGAAATTAAAATCAAAACCGGACGCAAAGTCTGCATCCGGTTTGTCACGATTGACGGGGAAATGTTTCAACTGATCATGGTTCGGTAGTACAGAACCATCAAAGAGTAAATTCTATTCCTCCGCGGCGCCAGCGGGTTCCTCACCGCCATCCACACCCATGTCGAGCGGCAGAGCTACTTCGCCGCTTAATGCCTTTTGACGAATGACGGTTTCGATTTCTGCCAGCAATCCCGGATTTTGCCGGATGTATTCTTTGGCGTTCTCGCGTCCCTGACCGAGGCGGGTATCGTTATAAGAGAAGAACGCGCCGCGCTTTTGGACGATCTCAAATTGCGTGGCGAGGTCGAGCACATCGCCAGATTTGGAAATGCCTTCGTTATACATGATATCGAACTCGGCGGTGCGGAAGGGCGGCGCAACTTTATTTTTTACAACCTTGACGCGTGTGCGGTTGCCGATGACTTCAGCGCCAACCTTGATGGCTTGAATGCGGCGCACATCGAGACGAATGGATGCGTAAAACTTGAGCGCCTGACCGCCGGTGGTGGTTTCGGGATTGCCAAACATCACACCGATTTTTTGGCGCAATTGATTCGTAAACACGACCGTTGTCTTGGTTTGGTTGATGGCACCCGAAAGTTTTCGTAATGCTTGCGACATTAAGCGCGCATGCACGCCCATGGTTGGATCGCCCATATCGCCTTCGATCTCTGCGCGCGGAACGAGCGCCGCGACTGAATCAATGACAACTACATCCACTGCACCTGATCGCACAAGGGTTTCAGTAATTTCAAGCGCCTGTTCACCGGTATCGGGTTGTGAGACGAGCAGATTGTCAATATCTACACCGCACTTGGCTGCATAACCGGGATCAAGGGCATGTTCCATATCAATGAACGCGGCGGTGCCGCCGTGTCGCTGTGACTTAGCTACGATATGCTGACAAATTGTGGTTTTGCCGGATGATTCGGTACCATAGATTTCTGTGATGCGTCCGCGCGGAACACCGCCAACGCCGAGAGCGATGTCAAGCGATAGCGATCCGGTTGAGATCGCGTCAACGTTCAACATGCTTTGCGCTTCGCCAAGTTTCATGATGGAGCCTTCGCCGTAGCGCTTAAGAATATCGCCGACAGCTTTATCCAGCACCGCGCGTTTGGCGCTGTCTACTTGGGGTGCGGACAATTCTTCGGTTTTTGCGGAAGATGATTTACGTGGGGACATTTTCTTTTCTCCAAATACAAGTGTTCAGGTCAAATATATTGTGGGCACAGTATAGCACAAATGTTCAGTGCGTCAAGGGGTCGGTAGTGGAGGCGGTGTAATGGGCAGGAAATCCTTTGTCGGGGGCGGCGGAGGTGCCAAATTAAATCCGAGGCCGTGGAAGGTAAAATACGTTACCTGTCCAGGATAGATACGCATCCAGTCCTGTTTCTGCTTGCCCTCGTAATTGAAACTGACTTTGTAAAGTCCCGCAGGTAGATCGCTCAATACCATATTCTCATCGTAATACGGATCGTGATTCACCGGTCCCGGTCCATAGGTTTTGACCATCAGCGTGTTGTTTGTTATCGTGTTGGTGACATAAACTTCCAATTGCTGGAAAGTCATCCCGGTGGTATCGCTGATATTGCCGACCAGAACTCCCCAGCCCTGAGGCGGCGCCATCCATAACTCAGGGTTATAGGTATCGTAAAACGAATTGTAACCAAGCCGCACCTCGAAGTGGACATGCGGTCCGGTTGTATGGCCGGTTGTGCCAACTTGTCCGATCACATCGCCTGTGTTGACGTGCTGGCCGACGATGGCGATGATCTTGCTCATGTGAGCATAGACAGTATAAAGCTGCTGGTCTTTATAGCCAAAGTCCATGCGGATCGCCACCGCTTGTCCGTATGGATCGTTTCTATTTCCAGGGGCTTCCGTGAGTAATCCCCAGTTTGCCCAAACGACCGTGCCTGGCCCAGCTGCCAGAATCGGTGTGCCATAAGGAGCATCAATATCCACGCCGGTGTGAACGAAGGGAGGTGTAAATACTCCGCCATAACGATAATCTGCGAGCGGCCAATTGACTTGGTCCGCAGCGATGGGACGCGCAAAGTAAAAGTGATCATACGGCGAGACTGCCCATGGAATCGGATACAAAGGCGGACGCCAGCCTGAGACAGGTGCCGCGCCGGGCGTGGGTAGATAAAATCGGAATGGCGCCAACGTTGGAGTAGTTGCGTCGTTCTGGGCTTCGTTTTGGATTCCGTTATCCATCTGTATGACCGGCGTTGCTCGGGCAAAATTATTAATGGAACAAGCGCTGAGTAAAAGCGAGGCAGCCATCAGAAGCGCAATGCTTCGCATTTTTGTTTTCATGGTTTCACTGTCGGTGCAGTGGATGTTGGATCCGGAGTGCTCGTCGGCGGACGCGGCGTAAAGGTTGGCGAAGGTGTTAACGTGGCACGCGGTGTATTCGTTGGCGCGGGTGTCCTGCTCGGGATCGGTGTGATCGTAGGTGTTAGCGTCGGCGGGAGAACGGGCGTTGCAGTGTAAAGTGCTTCGGGCGGATAAAGTTGGAGCATCGCGGAATACCAATCCAATCCATTGGTCAAAGCAAATTCGGTGAAGCGCGCGCCCGCATAATAATTGCGCCAGTTGGGCAATGCTGGCAGACGTTCCCAGCCATAGGCTTGAGCCAGTGATGTGAAGTCAATCCAATAACCGGCGGGGATCGCACCATATTCTCCTCCGGCCTCATAAATGACCGGGTCGAGGTTGTAGCGGGCGTTTAAATCCCAGGGCAAATCCTGAATCGGTTCGCCTTCACTGCCATCTTGTTTTTGGGCCCGGAGGTAAAGTCTCCAATAGGTTTGCGAGCCGATATCTTCGCGCACCACCGCCATCCATCCGGCATTGACCATCAACGAATTAAGCGCAAAGGCGCGGCCGGTGTAAAGCCAGTCTTCACCGAGACCCGGATCGAAGGGCCGTTGTCAGCGGCACGAAGGCGTTCTCAAGGCTGGCAAGCGCATCCCATCCGGCATCGTTGATGACACGTTGGCGCAACACGTTGAAGGATTCGTCCACGAGATCTTGCAATTGCGGATAAGGCGCTTGAACGCTCGGAAGCGGCACAACAACCTGTCGTTGCGATGGAACTCCCGTAACGTCTGACACAACCGAAGTCCATAAAGCTTGAGGTGTTTGAAGCGCGGCTTGTTGATAGAGCTGCGGAAGGGGATCGGGTAATGCGATGTTCGGCCAGATGATGCCGCGCAAAGTTCCGGGCAGAGCTGCGGGCAAAAGGTAAGGATTCCCCTGTGTTGTATATGCTGTTATCAATTGTTGATTCGCACCGGTCACGCCCGCCACAATTTCATCGCCGTGCGTATTCCACGCCGGCCAGTCACCGTCGCCGACCCAGTTGGCGGGACGATTCGGCTGAGTCGAATCCCAAACGTAAATGCCGCTGTTATCCACGTTCTGCGTTGATGCAGATGCCCATGCGAGTTGAGTGCCATCCGAATTCCAGACCGGATGACTTTCCGCGGCTTGCGGCGTCTGACTGATGTCTGTGAAGCGATCCGTTCCGGTCTGATTGAGATCTGCCAGCCAGATGTCATCATCGCCACTGTGGTTCGAGACGAAGGCAATCTTTCGTCCGTCCGGCGACCAAGCCGGAGAATGATTCGTCGAAGTATCATCGGTTAAGATAATGGGTGCTTGTCCGGGATTATTCAACGACAACAACACAATTTGCAAATTGCCGTTCTGATATGTTTCGTAAGCGATCCATGCCAGATCAGGCGACCACGTTGGCGCCGCGTTGTAATGATGATCGTTGGTGAGTTGCACAATGTTTCCGCTTTGGATATCCAGCGTGTACAGATTCCAAAACCCATCTCGATTGGATGCGAAAGCAATTCGTTTTCCATCTGGACTCATGGCTGGGTCGATGTCGCTCCATTGCCCGGACGTGAGGCGGGTCAGCGTTAATTTGGCGGGGATGTAAGCGAAGAGATGTGCATACCCATTCTCTTCGATGGACAGGATCATCACATCTTTGGGCACAACCGGAGTGGATGTTGCGGTTGGTGTATTAGTAGGTACTGCAAAAGTTGGCGTGGAAGTTGGGGTGGCTTTCGAAGCACAGCCGATTAGAGTGAGAGCAAGGACAATGGAGATTGAAATTAGATTTAGGGAGTTGTGGGAATGTGACATTTATGTTCAATTCGTTGATGGGACATCGAAAGTATGCAAGACCGGCGCGGCTTGCGGACCATCGGGATAAAATAATTTGGCTTCGATCTTGAATGGACTCGCCTTTGCGCCGCGCAAGTGCATGGTGAATTCCAATTTCCATCCCATCGGCTCGACGATGCTGGCGGTGGCAACTTCTTCGCCGTCCGCATCAGTGAGCAGGACTTCAATATAGGGACGCGTTTGAAACGGCGTGATCTCGATGTTCACATGCACACGCTCGCCATCGGGATAAGGCTCGGCGATCAGAGACGTGATGTGCGTCTCTTCAGGTGTCATACGTTGTAAGTTATCTTCGGGGAAGAAAAAACTCATGAACTCAATTATAACAAGTTAGTATGAGACGGTTGATTTTGTTAGTAATCTGTAACTGTGTTATTCTTAAATAAAGATAAGTTGTCGTAAGGAGACAGCGATGAATAGTATCAGCTTGTTCAGCGTGAGTGATCGTGATCGGATTCGCGATCATGTACTTCAATTGGCTGAATCCGACGCGCGGGTCGTTGCGGGGGCGGTGGTCGGTTCGCTCGCGCTCAGCGAAGGCGATCGTTGGTCGGACCTCGACTTGACCTTCGCGGTTGCGGATAACTTCTCCATTTTTGATGTGCTCGAAGATTGGACGCGCAATCTCATCAAGGAGTTTGACGCGGCGCATTTGTTCGACTTGCCAAGCGGAGTATCCATCTATCGCGTCTTTTTATTGCCCGGCTGTTTGCAATTTGATCTCTCGTTCACGCCCGCTTCCAAATTCGGTGCGACCGGTCCAAAGTTTAAATTGCTTTTTGGCAATGCTGTTGAAAAGCCTTTTGTATCATCATCCGCGCAAGAACTTTTTGGATACGCGGTGCATCACGCTTTGCGCGCCCGCTTTTGCATCGAACGCGGACGCTATTGGCAAGCCGAGTATTGGATCAGCGGTGCGCGCGACTATGCCTTGAACTTGGCTTGTCATCGTTACGGCTTTCTTACATCGAACGGACGCGGCTTTGATAAACTTCCTGCTGAAGTGAGCGATGTCTTCAAAAGCGCGTTGGTGGCTTCGCTGGAACGAGAAGAATTGCTACGTGCGCTGGCTTGTGTTATCAATAGACTTTTGAGTGAAGTGAATGAGGTTAAAGAACTGGTGGCAAAAGTCGAACCGCAGTTACATATGCTGACTGTTGCATGGGATGGTTGATTTTGTAAGTTGGATGTAATGATGGTGAGGCGGAGTATAATAAATATATAGTAAATGGAGGCGATACTTTGATCCAAAAATTATCTGAACGTTTTGATCAATTATATAAAGAAATAAACTCCATTGACGCGACACAAAAGATTTATCATGGAGGGTATGGTGACTCAGTAGTTATCGACGATGAATTATTGCTTGTATGGAAGGTGAAAGTAAAAAATCTTTTGGTTGCTGCTTGTGGTGGAGATTTCAACACTATCAAGAGTTTCTTAAAGCCGAAACTCCTAGCGGCTTTGATTCAAATAATGATGTATTTAAAAGAATGAAAGCTGTATTTATGGCTGCCATGGAAGATTATAAAGGTGGTTTCTTGACATCGGTAAAGACACTTGTACAAGCTGAGGTTTTTGGTAGTGAGCTTGAACAAGCCCAAGAGCTTCATTCCAGTGGTTATATGCTGGCTTCCGCAGTCGTTGCAGGCGTTGTTCTAGAAACGGCACTTAGGGATTTGTGTTCTCGTAATGGTATAGCAATCTCGAAATTGGATAAGATGAATGCCGATCTCGCCAAAGCTGGTATATATAATGCAATACAACAAAAACGGATAACCGCACTTGCTGGCATTAGAAATAGCGCTGCTCATGGTAAACCCGATGAATTTTCAAGTGAAGATGTAACTAATATGATTCGAGATGTCGAACAGTTTTTAGCTGTGCATTTGATATAACAGGTTTCAATCCTATCCAATCTCTTCTTGGAAATTGATATGTAATTTAAAACGTGACATCCGAGTCAAATCAAAGACTCGGCGGCTTTGACGTCCAGCGCGTTATACAGTGAAGCGCGCATCCCGCCGACGGAGCTATTTTGTTGGGCGTTTTTGCATATAATTCAAGGGAGAGCAACTATAATGACAAAACAGAAGTTCATTTGGATCTCGCCTGTGCTTATCGTCGCGATAAGTGCTATTACAATTCGCGTTGCGGCTATTTCTCTTGGGGTTTGGGCTTGGCTACCCTGGATTCTCGTTTATTGGGCAATCATTGGCGGACTGGCAATCTGGGGAGGGGGAAAGCAATCAGTCCAGCGATGGATGAAACCTGCCGAAGGGAATTGGTTGTGGTCTGCGTTGGCAGTGGTATTGGGGTTGTCAGGGATCACGATGTTTATCAGTTCCTGGCAATTGCTCACTCCGCTTCACATCTTTTTCTTGTGGCTGATTCTTGGGATCGTCAATCCATTTCTGGAAGAATGGTATTGGCGCGGGCTGATGCTTGACATGACTCAGTCCTGGCCAAACTGGATTTGGGTTTTATATTCCAGCATATTCTTTTCACTCAATCATTTACTGGGTATTGCCGTAACATCCATAGGGTCACGGAATCCCATTTTTCTGATTAACACTTTTGTGCTAGGCGTTTTATTTTCCATCATATATCTAAAGACAAAAAGCCTAAGGTGGCTAATCTTAGGTCATGCTTTAGCGGATTTATTGGGCTTGAGTGTACCCGTGTTTCTCAACCTATGGGTTCCTCCTGGGTAGCAGAACACGCCCAACATCGCGTGCACCCGATTGGTGGGATTCGCTTGACCAAAAGGAATTGTTGCATGGTGAATAAACAAACGACCTCCGAGTTTTCACTCGGAGGTCGCATTTTATTTAACTTTGTGCTCTTTGTGTACTTTGTGTTTAAATTTGGGTAGTGGATGAAAAGTAAGTGATGATAAGATAGGCAGTATGATCCAAAAAGCCTACCACTGTCGAGTGTGCGGAAGCACCAATATTGTCAAAAACGGCACCAACCGTCTCAAGCAACAGCAATATCACTGTAAAGAGTGCGGAGCGCGGCGTGTTCTGGAGTCAAAGCGAGAGGCAAAAAAACGCAAAAACCGATCATCCTCAGCCTCTACCAAGAGCGTGTAAGTTTGCGAGGTTTGGAGCGGATTTTTGATGTTGCTCGCCAAAGCGTTTCCAGATGGATTGTCGAACATGTAAAAGATCTGCCGGAACTCAAAGACACTTTGTTGCCAGCCGAACCGGACGATGTCTTGGAATATGATGAAGCCTGGAGTTTTGTTCTCAAAAAGAGCAATAAACGTTGGCTGTGGACGGTCATGTGTCGTCGCACCCGACAAATCATCGCCTTTGTCATTGGCGACCGCAGTGAAACAACCTGTCGCCGTTTGTGGAACGAAGTTCCACTGGCCTACCGCAGTTGTATTTCCTACAGTGATTTCTGGGAAGCCTACCAAAAAGTTCTTCCGCAGAGCACGCATCAAGCGGTTGGGAAAGAGAGCGGACAGGTTTCACACATGGAGCGTTGGTATTGTACTTTGCGCCAACATCAGGCGCGCTATGTCCGTAAAACCCTTTCGTTTTCGAAGCGCGACGCCTTTCATCACATGGTCACTACATGGTTTATCATTGATCACAATCTCGCCAGAAAACAACTTGCATCACTTACTTTGTAACCACTACCTAAATTTTTTTATCCATGCTTCTTCTGGAATTCGCACATGAGGGATAGGAAGAAAGTAATCTGGCACCCTTTTTCGTTTATACGTTAAAATGTCACTTATATCGAAAGGGAAGCCATGAACTTGTTCAAGAAGAATGAACCAGCCAAACCAACCCAGCCCACAGGGTTCTCTGCTGGGCTGCCCCAACAGGGCGACGCGCTGTCAGTATCATTGAAAGCCCATTCTCAATTTGTCAAGCGCGTCAATTGTAGTCAATGCGGCGCGCCGAAGTCACTGCCTTCTACTACTGCGTACATCTACTGCGACTATTGCGGCGCCCTCATGGATTATGACTTCCGTACCGCCAACGCCGATACCAACGCCGGGCTTACCAATACTGTTTTTCATCGGATCATTGCAACGGTACAGGTTCCCTTGACGCAGGCTAAAATGCGGGGAGACCGAGACGCCTATCGTCAAATATATCGCCAAGTATTTTCGCAATGGGTTCAAGAATGTCCTATGGCGGTTTCCCCACGGGCAAAGAATGACACGGCCTTTCGCGAGCAGTTGATCGCTTATTTTGCCGAATGTGCAGTTGTGAAAGATTTGGATCCTCAGCAGTCTCCCCTCGATGCCAAGATGAATGCCCTTGTCGCCGCGTTGCAACGAGTTCCCACACCGGGCGGGGCGTGGATGGTGGCTGGTCCATTTTGGGAATATGCCGCGGTGTTCAAACAGCAAATGGAAATGGCTTATGATCTTCTGCAAAAAATGGGTGTGCTCGCCATGGACCCGGACAAGGCGCCGGATGGTGTTCCGATCCAGATGGAATATTCCACTTTCTGTCAAGGTTGGCTTCCGCATCTCGTTTCCGCTGATGGTGAACGACTTTTGAAGATGTTTGGCCTTACTGCCGAATATGATGAGGTCAAGCCATTGCAAACAGATCGCCGTCAATGTGGCGCTTGTGGGTCAGTACTTCACACCATGTCTGGAGCCAAGCAGGTTGTATGCGAATTTTGCGGATTTACCATTGATGTCGGAGGTCAGGCAATCCCTTGCAGCAAATGTGGTGCACAGCTTTCTTTTCCAGTCTCAACCAACCACTTGATTTGTCCCTATTGCAGTACAGACATTCACCGAATATAAGACTTGAGTCAAATGATCTCCGAGGGAACCTCGGAGGCCGTGTTTTGAAAAGACTTCCGAAGTCTAACTTTGTGTTCTCTGTGGTGAAACCTATCCATGCTTCTTCTGGAACTCGCGCATGAACTGTGTCAAAGACTCCGCGGCTTTGACGTCCAGCGCGTTATATAGCGAAGCGCGGATATTGTAAGTTGTTCGCTTCCGATGCCATGGCAGATAGAGTAAAATAATGGTCAAGCGACCAAAAATGAAAATTCAACATTGGCGCTGGATTGGAGTGCGTCTCATGCAATACAAAGACATTATCACCATCGAACCCGGAAAACGCGGCGGCAAGCCGTGCATTCGCGGGATGCGGGTTACAGTCTACGATGTGCTGGAATACCTGGCTTCGGGTATGTCCGAGCAGGAAATTCTGAACGATTTTCCCTACCTGACGAAAGAGGATATCCTTGCCAGCCTCAGTTTCGCCGCAACGCGTGAACGCCTCATGGCGGCTGTCCAACCATGAAGTTGCTGCTATTTGACCAGAACATTTCCCCGCGCCTTGTAGATCGGCTTGCAGATGTTTACCCAGGCTCTGTTCATGTTTTTACACTTGGCTTGGGCAACGCAATGGATATTGAAATCTGGCAATATGCTTATGATCATGACTATATGATCGTCACCAAAGACGCAGATTTCAGTGAATTTGGGGTAGTCAAAGGTTTTCCGCCAAAAATCATTTGGATTCGTCGCGGGAATTGTTCCACGCAGCAAATAGAATCCATACTGCGCGAGAATTATTCTGCCATTAGTGCGCTAAGCGAAGACTTGGAAACGGGGATTTTGGCATTGTTCTAAAATTTCTCCAACTAACCAAACACACGACCTCCGAGTTTAGCTCGGAGGTCGCATTTTGTTTAACTTTGTGCTCTTTGTGTCCTAAGCCCTGTGTTCTTTCAGGGTCGTGCTTAAATCTTTTATCCGTGCTTCTTCTGGAACTCGCGCATGAACTTCGTCAGTTCTTCGGCGGCCTTGACGTCCAACGCGTTGTACAGCGAAGCGCGCATCCCGCCGACGGAACGATGACCTTTGAGTCCGATCAAATCATTGCTCTTGGATTCCTTTGCAAAGGTCTCTTCCAATTCTTCCGATGGCAGACGGAACGGAATGTTCATCATCGAGCGCGCCGCGGCTTGGGCATGTCCGCGATAGAAGCCGCCGCTTTCGTCAATCGCTTTATAGACCAAGTCCGCTTTGGCGTGATTGCGTTTGGCAATCGCTTCCAATCCGCCAAGTTTCTTGACCCACTTGAAAACTAGACCAGTAATATAGATTGAATAGGTTGGCGGCGTGTTGTGCAGTGATCCGCTGGCGGCTAATGCTTTGTAATCGAGCATCACCGGCAGATTGGCGGGAGTCCGCTCCAGCATATCATCGCGGATGATGACCATGATCACGCCCGATGGTCCGGCATTCTTCTGCGCGCCGGCATAGATGAGCGCGTATTTGGTAACATCAATGGGATGGCTGATGAAATCGGATGACGCATCGCATACCAGCGGAACTCCGGCGGGCGGCTGAGGCTCTTTGAAATATTCCACGCCGTGAATCGTTTCATTGGAAGTGAAATGCAAATAAGCGGCCTTCGGATCGAGATCGAGTTTGGCGGGCAAAGACTTGAAGCCTTCGCTTTCGGTGCTGGCCGCGGCACGCGTCGTCCCGAGTTTTTTCGCTTCGCTGATGGCGGTCTTGCTCCATGTGCCGGTCACGATGTAATCGGCAGAGCCGCTGGCGCGCAAGTTCATCGGCAGCATGGCGAATTGCAGCGACGCGCCGCCTTGCAGGAACATCACTTTGTAATTGGTTGGAATGCCGAGCAGTTCACGCAAATCCGCTTCGGCGGTTTGGATGATGCTTTCGAATTCCTTTGAGCGATGGCTGATTTCCATCACCGACATGCCGGTGCCTTTGTAATCGGTCATTTCGGCTTGGGCTTGTTGCAACACTTCGAGCGGAAGGGCGGCGGGCCCCGGGTTGAAGTTATGGACGCGTTTTGAGTTCGGACATGGATTTACTCCTTTATTTGTTTGGACATGCGCGGGCCGCGCAAGGATTTTGTTTTCATTCTATTATAATCACTTTGTCTGACAATCTCCAAGAACAATTGGCACGAAACAGTACTGATTTCCGTCGTTGACAAAGCATTTTTCCGTGGTTAGAATGATTTGGGTAAGAGCAAATCCCGATAAGGAGAATCTGATGAAGATTTTAGTTTGCGACAAAACCGAAAAAGAATCCGTTGACGCGATGCGCGCCGCGGGTCTGACTGTGGACGTGCGCGATGACATCACGCCGGAAGATTTGATGAAAGTTTTGCCTGCCTATGATGGCATGGTCGTTCGTTCGCGGACCAAAGTGCGGGGACCCTTAATTGATGTTTGTCCCAACCTGAAAGTGATCGTGCGCGGCGGTGTCGGTCTGGATACCATTGACGCGGATTATGCCAAGTCCAAAGGTATCACCGTCATGAACACGCCGATGGCGAGTTCTGCTTCGGTCGCTGAGTTGACCATCGGTTATATGTTCGCGTTGGCGCGCTTGATCTATCAAGCCGCGGCTTCGATGAAATCCGAAAAATGGGAGAAGAAATACTTCGAAGGCGATGAGATCGGCGGAAAAACTCTCGGTTTGATCGGCGTCGGCAATATCGGCAGGGAAGTTGCGAAACGTGCCAACACGCTGGGCATGACTGTGGTCGCGTATGACCCGTATGTCAAATCAATGGACGGCGTCAAGCTGGTTACCCTCGATGAACTGCTGGCTCAGTCCGATTACATCAGCCTGCATCTGCCAAAGACCAAAGAGTCAGCGAATATGGTTGGCGCGGCGCAGTTCGCCAAAATGAAGAATGGTGTGCGAATCATCAATTGCGCGCGCGGCGGCATCATTGACGAGAACGCGTTGCATGGTGCGTTGGTAAGCGGCAAAGTGGCAGGCGCGGCGCTGGATGTTTATGCCGAAGAACCACCGACTGATTGGAAATTGGTTAAACTGCCCAACGTGATTTGCTCGCCTCACATCGGCGCGGCAACGAAAGAAGCGCAAGGACGCGTTGGCGCGGAAGTGGCCGAGAAGTTGATCGCGTTTGCAACGAACGGGAAATGAATTGCGTTTTGCGTTTGGCGGGGTATTATGCAAAACGCAATTCGTAAAACGCAAAGCATGTGAGGCGTTTCATGAAAATTATTAATGATATTGGCGTTCAAATCCCACAAGTGTATCTACCTAGATCCGGCGTGGATTTATCCAAATGGGCTGTGATTGCCTGCGATCAATTCACCTCCGAGCCGGAGTATTGGAATCGAGTTCGAGAAGATTGTTGGCGACGCGCCATCCACTCTTAATTTAACTTTCCCCGAAGTCTATCTGGAGAAACCGGACAAAGCCGAACGCATCGAAAACATTCAAGCCGCGATGCGGAAGTATCTGGACGCTGGAATTCTTCAACCGCGCGAAGGCTTGATTTATGTTGAACGCACCGTCGCTGGCAAAACCCGCAAAGGCATCCTTCTTGCGCTTGACCTTGAACGCTACGATTACACCAAAGGCTCGACGAGTCTCATCCGCGCCACCGAGGGAACCATTGTCGAACGTCTGCCTCCGCGCATGAAGATCCGCGAAGGCGCAGCGTTGGAATTTCCGCATATCCTCGTGCTGATTGATGATCCTAAACGTACCGTGATTGAACCGTTACAAGCCTCGAAATCCAAACTCGAAAAACTGTATGATTTCGATTTGATGCTGGATAGCGGACATCTTGCAGGTTATGCAGTTAATCAAGAGTTTGAAAATAAAATTGTTGAAGCCTTGCGGGAACTCGCCAAGCCTGAAACCTTTGCATCCAAATATGGAATTGACCCAAAGAGCCCGGTTCTTCTTTTCGCGATGGGCGACGGCAACCATTCGCTCGCGACTGCCAAAGCGATTTGGGGAAAAATCAAGTCGCAGGTTGGCATGGATCATCCTGCGCGTTACGCATTGGTCGAAATTGAAAACGTCCATGATGAAGGTTTGGAGTTTGAACCGATTCATCGTGTATTGTTTGGATTGAAGAAGAGCATATTCGCCGCGCTTCAATCAGTCTTTGGCAAAAATTTCGAATACTCGCCGGTTGCTGGCGCGGACGAAATGGTCAAGATTATTGATCAATCACATGGCGAGAAGCAGTCTGTCGGTTTGGTGATAGGAGGGAAGGGGTTTGGTGTGCTTGAGATCGCGCACCCATCGTCCAATTTACCGGTTGGTACGATTCAACCTTTCCTTGATGCATATATGAAGGATGGCGGCGCGGAAAAAATTGATTATGTGCATGGCAAGGATGTTGTTGTGAAATTGGGAAGCCAGCCGAACAACGCTGCCATTTATCTGCCCGGCATGAGCAAGTCTGATCTGTTCAAGACTGTGATTCTGGATGGTGCATTGCCCCGCAAAACTTTTTCAATGGGCGAGGCGCGCGAGAAACGCTTCTACATGGAAGCGAGAAAAATTTCGTGACGTGTCGGGACTGGGTCACCCAGCCCCGATATTTTTTAACGTGGTTTCAAAATCAGCGGGGTAGGGAGCAGTGAAAGAAATTTTTTCGTTTGTGGTTGGATGCATGAATGTTAAAGAATGTGCGTGTAGGGCTGGACGCGCAATAAGATTCGTTTCAGGCGCACTATAGAGAACATCGCCCAACAGCGGATGACTCAACGCATACGCATGGACTCGGATCTGATGAGTGCGCCCCGTCATCAATTCCGCTTCAAGCAGGACGTGATCGGGATACCGTTTAAGAATTTTGAATCTCGTCTCGGAAGGTTTTCCGTTTTTATCGTCCACCATCGTGCGGTGCTTGTGTCCTACATTGACGCGCAACGGATGTTTGGCGATCTTCTCGTTCCATTTGGGGTTGCCAGTTGCAATCGCGTGATAAATCTTCCGCGCTTCATGATTTTCGAATTGCATGTTAAGCGAGCGGTGTGCTTCAGCCGTCCGAGCAAAGACCATGACGCCGGATGTGGTTTTATCGAGACGATGGACGATCCATATCCTGCCAAATTGTTCTTCAAGCATCTTGACGAGATACATGGAATCTTTTTCCCATCCGTCGGGCAGGACGGATAACCCCGCGGGTTTATCTACAACTATGATTGCGTTGTCAGAGTGAATGATGTTCATAAAATGAATTTAACCACAGTGTAGGTCGGATTGCCAATCCGACCTACCAACCCTTAACATTAACATAACTTCCTGATCAACTGCTGGCTCCGCTATAACGTTTTATTCCGAGTTTCCATACCTGTGATGCTACAAGTAAAGTGACTATGCTTACTGAGAAAAATATAAACACTTGTTGCAGATTTAATTCTCCGCGTAAAGCTTGGACAGGAATCGTTGTCGCCAGACCGATCGGAATGATAAACGTGACGATGATTCTCAGCCACCACGGATATACGGTGATCGGGTAACGACCGGTATCTGTCAGCGCTTGCAGAATGGTTACATTGTTATCGAATTTGGTGAACCAGAAGGTGAAAGCGATCAATACGATCCATAGGCTGTACAGCACGAGCGATCCCGAAATAATCAGTAAGAGGAAGGTCGCGAGGTTGAACGGCGTGACAATATCTCCCGCCATTCTGACGCCGATCACAATTAATATAACCGCAACAATCAAATCCACGATTCGCCAGATCGAAATGCGCGAAAAAGTAACCAGGAACAGGTTATTGACCGGTTGGAGCAGCATATAATCGAGCGAGCCATCGTGCATAGCGGCGTTGAAAAAATCCGTGTTGGGCCAGATCAGCGCGGACATAAATGTATTGACCATGAGAAGAACGCCCATCAATGCGATCAAATCGCCTTTACTCCATCCGCCAAGCGATTGTGTGTTTCCGAAGATGATTTGCAAACTAAGCAATTCCCAGCCCAGCCACATCAAGTCGAGCAGAAACTCGATCACAGCCTCCGAGCGATATGCCAACGACATCTGAAAATTGACCTTGATGAAAGTCCGGATCAAACGCAAGGTGTCCATGTTATGCGCCAACCGCCGTATATTGTTTGAGTCCACCGCGCCATGCGATGCGAAACAATATGTACACAACGATCAACCACATGATGTCCATGCTGTAACCAAGCAGGATGTCATGTGCGGAAAGATTTCCTAAAATCAATTGAGTTGGAAAATATTTAAATAATTGGAAAGGCAGATAGATTGCCATCGTCTGAATAATTTTCGGCATCAACTGTAACGGAACAAACTGACCGGAGAACAACGCCACCGGAATTCCATATAATCGGTATAGCGCCCAAACGCGCGTCGTCCAGAACGCAACGCAGACAATTGCCGAGCTTAGTAGAAAGTTGATTGCGAAGCCGAAGATCAGTGAAGGAATTGCCAGCAAAACATTGGTCCAGCTAACGGAGGCAAACGTCGGCTGGAAAAGAAGCGAAAGCAATAACCAAACGGGAATCAACACGAAGGTGGTCATCACCTTGAAGGCAAGGTTGTTCATCAAGGTGCGCGTCAGGAGCGGATGAACCGGAAGAATGATTTCGCTGGAGAGGGAGCCGTCCTGAATCTTGTAGGCAAAATTATAGACAACGGTTTCGCCGGTGACTTGATCCACGAGCAGCATGATCATGTAATAAATAATGAAGTCGTTGGCAGTCAAGCCGCTGACGCTGCCTTGCGCGTTTGCGATGGAGGTCCAGACCGCAATATAAACAATCGGTGTGATGAGCCCATAAAGAATGTACATGAAGAGATTGGCGCGATACTGCCATTGCTCCGCCCAATTGATCTGCGCCATGCGTTGATAAATGCGAAGCATGATTACTCTGTAAAGGCTTGCTCGATCACGTCCTCGATGGGCGGATCGGCAATTGTGATATCGTGGATCGGAAGTTCTTTTAACATTCGCTCGGCGACGCGCGTGACATCTTTTGCATCAACTTGAATATAACTTTTCTCCCGATCCTCCTCGTTCTCAACCGGCTTCCCATATTTAGCCAAATCATGCACTGACGGATCGCGCAATATCACGCCGATCAATTTGAACGGTGCGATCTTGTGCGAAAGATCAGAGAGACCGCCATCGTATTTGAGTTTGCCAAGATGGATGATGATAACGCGCTCGCATAAAGCCGTGACATCTGCCATATAATGGCTGGTCAACAGAATCGTCGCACCGGTTCGACGGTTATATTCCCGCAAAAAGTCGCGGATGCTCGACTGCGCGGTGATGTCGAGTCCGATGGTAGGTTCATCGAGGAATAAAACTTTGGGACTATGAATTAATCCTACAGCTAGTTCGCATCTCATGCGTTCGCCCAATGATAGATTTCGCACCGGCTTCTTCATCAGCGGACTCAACTCGAGCAGTTCATCGAGTTCTTTAAATGTTTTTTTGTAAACATCATCGGGAATGCGATAGATGGCTTGATCTAGCAGAAACGAATCTGCGGCGGGGATATCCCACGAGAGTCGGTTGCGCTGTCCCATCACAAGCGTCATCGAACGCAGATAATCGGGCTTGAGTTCCCACGGCGTGAAGCCGAGCACTTGCGCTTTGCCCGAAGTTGGATTCAATAAACCAGATAACATTTTCAACGTCGTGGTTTTCCCTGCGCCGTTCGGACCAAGAAAGCCGACGATTTCTCCGGGCTGAATCCGAAAGCTGACCTGTTGCACCGCGTTCACATCGGTATATTCGCGTTTGAAAAAGCCGCGTACCGCCGCACCAAATCCGCCCTCGCGCTCGGAGACTTGATAGGTTTTTGTCAATTGCTCAACTATGATGGAATCTGAAGCCATGAATATCTCGTTCCTCGAAGAGCGATTGTATCATGGCAAAAAATAAGAAGGCAGGAAATAATTTTGCCCTATTCTTCTGAAAGTTTGTATCTTATTTCATTAATTCGACTATAAAATCTGCCAAGATACTTTGAATATTCTATCCATAGTTCATCTAGCTGTTTATATATTTTGCTTACATCGATTGGCTGATCTTTGGCTCTTATTTCAAGGGCATTCTTAATGGATGCTTTTAATTCTTCTAGGGATTTCAACATTGCTTGGTAATCCTCCTTCAAATCGTTATCTGACAAAGCATTTATAGTTGGCCCAAGCGAAAATATTCTGAAGTCCGTCCTTTCCGTCGTTCTTTCCTTAATTTTGGATAGGTGATTTCGTGCAAACTCCTCGTCTTCAGCAAGGAGTATTTTTGTATTATACATAACAGTTTGAAAATCATCTGTCATAGCTTGAACAAAAGATTCTGCTTGGTCGCATCTTTTATCAACGATCTCCTTCTTTCGTTGATATTTCCTTTCGGAAACAGACTTTTTACTCCTCCACACTTCTGTTAGGAAAGAAATTAACCCACCAATAATTACGCCTGCAAGCGCCAATAATCCACCAATCAAAGCATCAGTCATTTTTGCCTCCTTTATTTTCTATCTTGCTCATTGCATACTCTGCCAGCGCGGTGATCGTCAGACTCGGATTGACACCAGGATTAGCGGGCATGATCGAACCGTCAATGATATACATGCCGGGATAATGATGCACTTCAAAGTTTTCATTCACCACACCTTCGTTTGCATCTTTTCCAATCGGCGCGCCGCCGAGAATGTGTGCAGTGGTCGGAAGCCCTAATAAATTTTCGCCGATTGAACCCAGAGCGATTCCATTCGTGCGTTTGGCAAACTTACGCGTCAGCTCATGCGTGCCTTTCACCTGCGCGTGGATTTCATAACCCGGCTCGGGTTCTGTCACCATGCCGTGCCGAAACAGCGTAAACAAACTGCGTCCCATACGGAAGCGCATACGATTATCGGCGTGTTGCATCACCAGCAAAATCGTCACGTTGTGCGCCCAACCCGGCAAAACCAATGCCTTCAAAAAATCAATCGGATGAGTCAATGCCCAACCCAAAAATCTCAACAATCGAATCGGCACGCTCACGTCCGTATCAATCAGGGGCGCGGCGAGAAATCGCATCAGCGATGAGCCATCGGGATAGCGCACCGGCTCGATGCGCGTGATCTCATCGTGGTTGTAAATCGAAGAAATCGAAACGCCTTCCGAATAATTGATATCCGATTTGCGTGCGACTGAACCCAACAGCGCTTCGGAATTAGTCCGCACCACGTCGCCGAGTCGCGGTGAAAAATTCGGTAACGATTTTTTAACATCACGCAGATTCAATAACAACTTGATCGTCCCCATCACGCCCGCAGAAAGAATCACGCCTCTGGCTTGGACCCGTTGCCGGTGTCCGTATAAGAAGCGTGTGCTCGACTTGAACTCAATCTCATAGCCTGCCATCACCCTTTGTCCCTCTCCTCGCGAAGCATCCCCGAAGGGGGCAGGGAGAGGGGTTGGGGTGAGGGGTTTGATGTCCACCACTTCTGCTTCGGAAATAATCTTCGCGCCATTCTTCTCCGCGAAATACAAATAATTTTTGGGCAGCGTGTTCTTTGCATTGTACCGGCATCCGACCATGCACGCGCCGCAGTGACGGCATCCCGCCGGCGGGACCTTCGCCATTGAAATAGGGATCGGGAACCGTGACGCCTTCTTCGCCGAAATACGCGCCGACATCCGTTGCGCGGAATGTTTGGCTCATGCCGCGCTCACCCGCGAATTGCTTAAGCATGTCATCGGCTTTCCAAAGTTTTGGATTGCGCGCCACGCCTAACATTTTCTTCGCGGTTTCATAATGCGGCTTCAAAACTTTTCCCCACGCAACATTTTGATTCCACGCGGACGTTGCGAATGTTTCATCGGTGGGAACTTCGAGCACGTTGGCATATCCGAGACTTCCGCCGCCGACACCCGCGCCGTGCAAAACCATCACGCCTTTGAGAATGCTGATTTGCAAAATGCCATGTGCGCGGATGGCAGGTATCCAGAGATATTTCCAATATTGCCAGTTGGATTTTGCAAAGTCGTTGTCATGGTAGCGTTTGCCTTTTTCAAGGAGGAGAACAGAATATCCTTTTTCCGTTAGTCTCATCGCTGAGACGCTTCCCCCAAAGCCGGAACCGATGATGACATAATCATAAATTTGATGCATGCGTGTGCTCTCCGCGGCAAATTGGGCTGATTATAACAATAGCCGCCAGCATTCGCTGACGGCTGATAACGATTGTATCACTGTCACATTACTATTGGACAACGACTCTGTTGCTGTAAAACGTGATGGAGTGGCTCGAGTTTCCAGGTAGGTTGAATTGTCCGCTGAATTCGCGGCCGCCCACCGAGGCAACATAGGCATACCAGCCGGCTGGCACCGTGACATTCATGGTCCCGTTGACTGTGTATTCGTTGATCACATCAGTGCCATCCCGCGTCGTGCCTTGTAATGACACATAAACATCCGCATTGGCATCATTGGATAATTTGACTTGCCCCTGTGGGGTGCCTGCTGGAGCTGTGCCATAGGAAAGCGAAGACGGTTCCGGTGTGGGAGTTGGCCAATATCCAAACCAGGGGGATGCGGGTGGGTAGCCGCCTGGTCCATAAGGCCCATAGCTTCCCGGTCGATAAGTCGCGTAACTTCCCTGTCCATAAGGTGCATAGTTTCCCTGTCCGACAGGCACATTGATAACCTGTCCGGCATACAAATGGTCTATGTCGTAGATACCCGGATTAGCAGCCTCCAGATCGTTGGTGCTGACGCCATAACGGCTGGCAATCTCGGAGAAAGAATCGCCAAACTGGACGATGTAGGTGCCGTTGTAATTGACAGGGGCATTATTGTAGTAATTGGAGTTGTTGTTGTAGTTGTAGCCGGGAACTGTTAGTACCTGGCCTGCATAAAGAGTTCCGCCGATACCGGGGTTGGCGGAGTACATGGCGGAAAGTGTGGTCCCGCACGTCGCAGCAATCGCGCTGAGGGTATCTCCCCACTGGACCGTATAGGTGTTGCCGCAGGCGCCCCCTGCCTGGGGGTTGCTTGGAATTGCATTGTAGTTGCTGTAATTGTTGTAGTTGTAGTCGGGAACTGTTAGTACCTGGCCTGCATAAAGAGTTCCGCCGATACCGGGGTTGGCGGCGTACATGGCGGAAAGTGTGGTACCGCAGGTTGCGGCAATCGCGCTGAGGGTATCTCCCCACTGGACCGTATAGGTGTTGCCGCAGGCGCTTCCTGCTTGGGCGCTACTCGGCATTGCAAGGAACGTCAGCAGGATCAATGTAAGAATGGAAAATCGGGCAAAGGCTTTACATGACATGATTTATCTCCTTGGAGCGGTAAACGTATAACTGTTTGACATCATAATACATCAAATAAAAGTCCGACACCTCATTTATATGGCAATTTCACTTCCCTGTCTAGATAACAGGTTGTTTATGCGTGGTTTGCATATTATGCTAAATCTCCGTGTTACCTTTTGAATTTTGATTTTTGGAACACCTGCCTGATATATTCAAGGAGACAATTCAAGTTCCCTATGAGGGCAATGAGACTGCCCTGTTCTCATTTAGTACCGATAAAACCCTCTGCCTGCCTTTCTTCCCAAATAACCCGCGTCCACCATCTTACGCAACAACGGCGCGGGACGATACTTGTCTTCGCCCAAATCCCTTTGCAAAACCTCCATAATGAATAACACCACATCCAAGCCAATCAAGTCCGCCAGCGCGAGTGGCCCCATTGGATGATTCATTCCGAGCTTCATCACTTGGTCAATCGCTTCGGGCGTGCCAACGTTTTCCTGCAATGCAAATATCGCTTCGTTGATCATCGGGCACAAGATGCGATTGGAGATAAAGCCCGGCGAGTCATTAGCTTCGACAGGTAGTTTGTTCATCAACATGCAAATATCTTTTGTGGTTTGCAGGGTTTCTTCGCTGGTAACGAGCCCTTTGATGACCTCGACCAGTTTCATCAACGGCACGGGATTCATGAAGTGCATCCCAACGACCTTGTCGGGACGCTTAGTCTGCGCCGCGATCTTGGTGATACTGATGGACGAAGTATTGCTGGCAATGATCACGCCTTCACGCGCCGCCGAGTCGATATCCTTGAAGATTTTGAATTTGAGTTCGGGGTTCTCCGTCGCGGCTTCAATGACGAAGTCTACATCTTTCATTGTGTCCATGTTGTCGACAAACTGAATCGCGTCCGCGCGCAACTTTTGTTCTTTGGTGAGCATGCCCTTCTCAATCAATTTCGCCGTGGACTTGTCAATGATAGCTTTGGCTCTTTCCAACGCGACGGGCATCACATCCATGCACGTGACTTGATATCCGCTTGTCGCCGCGACCTGTGCGATGCCGTTGCCCATCGTCCCCGCACCTACTATGAAAATATGTCGAATAGTCATATAGTCTCCTTGTCTTATTGTCCCATGGTCTCACGATGACTTGGTTGATTCCCTTTTGGATTTACGCAGATATGTGATGAAAGCGTTGATGGATTTCTTTGTTGAAGTTGTCAGATCGTAAACGCGTTGAAAATCTTCCACGCTTACGTATTTGCGGTCGAGCGCAAGATAGATTTCGGACTGAACTTCACTGGCTGAACGCCGTGCATATTTTAAGAAGTGAATGAACTCAGTGTCAGAGCCATCATCGAATCCTTCTGCAATGTTGTGCATGATGGATCCGGCGGCATCGCGGATTTGATCGCGCAGACTGAAATCTTTTGCGAAATTGCCTTGCTCTGTCAAAGTGTAAACCAGATTTGTGACTTCTCGTGCCTGTTGCCAAGCCCGAACATCTTCAAATCGCTCAATCTTCATTTTTCTCCTCAGACTATCTGACTATTTGACCATTTGACTAAGCGACTATTCGACTTCTACTGCCATAGCCACTGCCTCGCCGCCCCCGAGACACAACGAGGCGATGCCGCGCTTCAAGCTGCGATCTTTCAAGGCGTAGATCAACGTGGTCAGTACACGCGCGCCGCTTGCGCCCAGCGGATGACCGAGCGCGATCGCACCGCCGTTGACATTGACTTTATTCCAATCCCAACCATCCTTTGCAAGCGCACGACCATCTGCAAGCACTTGCGCTGCAAAGGCTTCATTGAGTTCGATCAGATCAACGTCGTTTAGCGTCCATTCGATTTTCTTTAGCAATTTGGGAATCGCATGCGCGGGCGCGGCGAATAAATATTTTGGTTCGAGCGCGGCTTGGGCATAACCCACAACGCTCGCTAATGGCTTGAGATTGTGTTTCTCCGCATATGACCGTGACGAAATCACAACCGCCGCCGCGCCATCGTTCATGCTGGACGCATTGCCTGCCGTCACTTTGCCATCGGCTTTGAATGAAGTCTTGAGCTTTGCCAGCAACTCAAGCGATGTGTCTTTGCGTGGTCCCTCATCTTCGTCAAAGATTGTAACTTCGCCTTTGCGTCCCGGAATTTCAACAGAGACGATCTCATCTTTAAACTTTCCTGCTTCAATCGCCTGAATGGCTTTCTGATGACTCCCAAACGCAAATTGATCCATCGCTTCGCGCGTGACTTCATATTCGTCCGCGATAAATTCAGCTGCGTTGCCCATCCCCCAATTTTCAAACGGGTCCCATAACGCATCATTGAGTAATGCATCGGTTAATGCTTGATGGCCGAATCTCAATTCGCCGGTTCTTCCGTTGACCAGATATGGCGCGCGGCTCATCAATTCCATTCCGCCTGCCACGAATAATTCCGCGTCGCCTGCGCGGATGGCTTGTGCCGCGCTCATCGCGGCTTTCAATCCTGAGCCGCAGACTTTATTCATCGTTGTCGCGCTGACGGTTGCCGGAACGCCCGCATAAATCGCGGCTTGACGCGCCGGAGCTTGTCCTACACCAGCCTGAACTACATTCCCCATTAAAACTTCTTCCACGTCCTTCGCATCAATGCCCGCGCGTTCCACTGCAGCTTTGACCGCAATGGCTCCCAGTTTCGTGGCGGCTAAGCCGCTCAACGCGCCTTGGAATTTTCCAATAGGTGTGCGAACCGCCGAAAGAATCACGGCTTCCGTAACTTTGCTCATGGCTCCTCCTTGGCTGGTATTTTGGAACTATTATAGTCTTAATGCCTCATCCCTGACCCTTCTCCTGACGAAGTTCATCGTTAGGAGAAGGGGAACCTGTTGCGATCAGAATTCGTTTCAATACATCCGATAGATTGCTTTCAATTTCCTGATTGGTAAATCTTAAAACTTGAACCCCTTTTTCTAATAGAAATTTTGAACGGGCTAAATCGTATTCTGTTTGACTTGGTTCCTGATGACCCCTACCGTCAATTTCAAGCGCAAGTTGATGTTCAACGCAAAACATATCAAGAATGAATTGGTCTAGTGGATGCTGACGGCGAAATTTTAAACCTGCTAACTTGCACCCGCGCAGGGCTTCCCATAATATCTCCTCGACAGAAGTCGGTTTATGTCGCATTTCTCGCGCTGCTTTTACCGAGAATGGTGTTGTCTGCCCGCGAGTTTTTCTATTCATGATTAATCTTTTTCTTCCCTCTCCTGACCAAAGGTCAGGAGAGGGACGGGGTGAGGTTACCTCGCTTCGCCTTGTGGGGGAATGTATCGTACCAAATATGCACCGTTTTGTTGTTCAGCGAAATAACTAAAGGGTGTGACAATGATCACCCAGGTATGACCCGGCTTGAGGGCAGCGGGCGATCCGTCTGCGTTGACGAATTTGATCGGGCGTTCAAATCCGGTTTGCTTTTCGTAATCGCCTGCAAGTGTGTTCCATTGGATTTTGTACATCAGCCCATCGCGGAAAAGAAACGCATAACCAGTATTGCCCGGGTCAAGATGAATATCAAGATTGGTAGGCTCGACGACGTCCGTATCCGCCATCACGACGATCACATTTTCAAAATGCAGTTGACGACCATTGAGACGATCAGTATCCAAATGCAACACGCCTGCGCTGTTTGGATCGGAAGTGTCAGTGGATCGTAGCCACGCTTGATAAAGCGGATCATAGGTCCAGCCGGATTGATTTAAATTTGCAAAGTAAACATTGAGTTGCGAAGCTGGCGTGCCTCCGGCTGGCGGCTCGTCGGTATAGAGGTTGCTTGTATAGTTGAAATTCAAATCGGATTTCTTTTGATTGTCCAAGGTGATCGCTTTAAATCTTTGAAGGTCGAGCATGTTTCCACCGCCTTCAACATCATGGACAACACAATAGCACATTGGAATCTTTGCCAGCACCTCCGGCGATGCAAAGGCGTAAACGAGCCCACTGTCCGTAAAGAAATGGGAAATATATTTATAAAGCAAACGACCGGAGCGAATCGGTCCGATGGAAGCATCAGGTAATGGGACAAGTGTGCCGGTTGGCGTTGCCGCGTTTGGCGAAACGATTAATCCTGCATCCCATGACAGGTCATCACCGATTACATGAAATCAGTTTTGTTTTCCCGGTGGATGGATCGGCATCACTATCATGACTATCGTCGCCGATATTTGGTTGTGTAAATTCCATGCCGTTCGGTTGGACAAATTCAATTGTGTAATCTTCGCCGCTTTGAACGTTGAATCCATAATAGCCATTGGAGTCGGTGGTTGTTTTCTGAATGAGATTTCCATTCGCGTCATATAAGTGGACGCATACACCGCCAATGCCTTCTTCACCAACATCTTGAATCCCGTTTGTATTCGCATCGAGCCAGACCCGATTGCCAAGGATCATCCCTGTTTTGACGAATGCTCCCTGACGTACTTCGCATCCTCCAGTAACGGGAACTTTAGGGAATGGGGTTTCGCCGTAGAACACAGTTAAGAAACGATCATCGCCTTGAGTGATGGAAAACTCGAAGACGTATGGTGCGAACGAAAGTCCGGCTTGCGGACGCGCCGTTGCCGGGAAGTTGGAAATCGAAACCAGCATCGCTGGAATTTTCAATAGCGATGGATCGGCAACGGGTTGTCCCGTCAATGGATTGATATTTGCTGGAAAACTGATTAGATCGGGTCCGTAAAAGACGGGAGTTGAAGTGGATTGCGGCGTTGGTGTAAATGTCGCGGTGGATGTTGCCGGTTGAGTTGGCGTGGATGTTGAAGTCTCTGTTGATTTGGGTTGTGCAGTTGCCGCAGGTGTTGAAGAACTACAACCGTTAAGCATCAAGACAAAAATCAAAAGACTGAAAATAATCCATTTAGATTGATGATGCATAAAACTCCATCAATAAGCAATGTCATTGCGAGGAGCCGCGTGAGCGGCGACGAAGCACTGTGTTCTTTCAGTGTGGCAATCTCCTGCTTACAGGTTGGTGAGATAGCATCCCCGTGCGAGATTGCCACGACCCCTGCGGGGTCTCGCAATGACAATTAAGATCGAAAGCCATCTCGTATGCGCCGCCACGTATCAGCCAGCGCTTCGGGCAGGACGCGCGTCTCAGCCAATGTGGACATGAAATTTGTATCGCCGATCCAGCGCGGAACAATGTGGATATGAACATGTTCCTTCACACCTGCGCCGGCCGCCTCGCCGATATTTGCGCCAACGTTAAAGGATTTTGTGCCGTAAATTTTGCGCAACACGCTGGTTGCCTGCGAAGTTAATTCCATCATTTCAGCGCGCGTCGCCGAGTCTAGTTCTTCCAGGTTTGGCTTGTGGGCGAACGGCACAACCATCACGTGTCCGCTGGTATAAGGATAGCGGTTTAGAATCACATAAGCCAATTTGCCGCGCTGGATGATCAAATTTTCAGGGCTGTCTTCTTTGGCTTGTGCCTTGCAAAAGACACAGCCTTCTTCCTTGTTTGCATTATCAATGTATGTCATACGCCACGGGGACCATAGATAATTCATAGCAGGATGTTTCGATTGTAGCAGAAAAATTAAAAGCGCGGCGACCTCTTACTTTATGGTATCCTCGACAGGATGCAGCCTTCGCTTTTTGCCTCGGTTCAGTGGACGGTCTCGGCGCTCACGAAATACATCCGTGATTTGCTCGAAGGCGATGTGACACTTCAAGATGTGTGGGTTCAGGGAGAAATCTCAAACCTTTCGCGTCCTGCCTCAGGACGCATTTATTTCACGCTGAAAGATGCGGGCGCATCGCTTCGATGCGTGATGTGGCGGACGGACGCCGCGCGGCTTAAACTTCCGCTTCAAGACGGAATGGCGATTGAGACGCATGGCCGGATTGGCGTTTATGAGGTCGGCGGGCAATACCAACTTTATGCGGATCAAATCCGACCGGTGGGCGAGGGCGCGTTATATCAGGAGTTTCTGCGGCTGAAAGCGATGCTCGAAGCCGAAGGACTCTTCGATGCTGAACGCAAACGAGAAATTCCAGCTTTTCCAAAACACATCGGTATCGTGACTTCATCAACGGGCGCGGCGTTGCGAGATATGCTGACCGCCATCCAGCGACGTTTGCCGTTGGTGGAAGTGATCCTTGCACCATCGCCGGTTCAAGGCGAGGATGCGCCGCCGAAATTAATTGAAGCCATTGCATCATTGAATCAACTCAAGCCATTGCCGGATGTGATTCTTTTAGCGCGCGGCGGCGGTTCGATAGAAGACTTGTGGGCGTTCAACGATGAACGCGTGGTGCGTGCCGTGGCTTCATCTGAAGTTCCAATCATCTGCGGCGTGGGACATGAAACGGATTTCACGTTATGCGACTTTGCTACCGATCTGCGTGCGCCGACTCCAACCGCTGCCGCGGAACTTGCAACACAAACTACAATGATCAACCTGAAAGAGAATCTAAGAGCTTTCGATTTGCAGCTCACAACCTCGATGCAGGATATATTGGAAGAGCAAAATAGCACGCTGGCTTCTTTGCGCGATGGATTACGATTCTTTTCCCCGTCTCGCCGTATTCAATCGGAGAGACAACGGCTGGATGATGTGGCTCATCGTTTCGCCGTCGCACAAGTCCATCGTCTCGCGCTCGAAGCGAATCAAATCGAGGGCTTTCGCAAACGCCTCGAGGCGCTAAATCCGCTTCAAGTCTTGGAAAGAGGCTATGCAGTTGTCACGCGCCAAGCTGATGAAAAGTTGATCAGCAAGGTAAAACAAGTTAAATCAAAAGATGAAATTCATGTCCGCGTTTCCGATGGCAGTTTCGACGCGACAGTCAAATGAGGAGTCCTTATGCCAAAATCATCATCTAAATCAGTGGAAAGTTTGAGTTACGAACAAGCTTTTGCGGAATTGGAGAGTATTGTTGCCGCACTAGAAAATGAACAGCGATCTTTGGATGAGTCGATGGCGCTCTATGAACGTGGCCAGGCACTGGTCAAGCGTTGCGCGAAAATTTTGGATAAAGCCGAATTGAAAGTGAAACAATTATCGGGCGACACATTGACCGATTTCGAAGAGGCGGAATGAATCTCATTGGCATCTTTCATAATGATGTGCTGCTCAGCGCGTTGGTTGCATGGCTCACCGCACAGGGCTTGAAAGTTCCGATGGAATATTTGCGTTCGCATCGTTGGCAGTGGGCGATGGCGTTTGTGGCAGGCGGTATGCCGAGTTCGCATTCGGCGTTGATCCTTGGCGCAACGCAAGCGATCGGTTTGCATCAAGGCTATGATAGCCCGCTCTTTGCATTGGGCATTGTGCTTTCGATGATCGTCACGTACGATGCGGCGGGCGTGCGGCGTCAGGCGGGCAAACATGCCGAGCGGATCAATATATTATTCGAAGAGTTGATGCGCGGTCAAATGCCGGATGAAAAAGAATTGCGCGAGGTGCTGGGTCATACGCCGCTGGAAGTGGCGGGCGGAGTGCTGTGGGGAATTGTGGTTGCAACGTTGATGTGGTCGCTTGGAAAATGATTCGTTATTGAATGTCATCGCTCGCACTTGACGCAGCTGGAAGGTGCAGTCACTGGGCAGGCACGTGGGAACCATGAACCAATTGATTAAAGTTTCCAAAAAGACTGTCTATGGTTTATATGCGGTGAAAAAGCAGGCATATTGTTATAAAAATGAGGTAAAAATAGTCTTTTGAGAGTATAGTTTCTATGGCGTGTTACGCCAACTGCACACGAACTGCACACGAAACGGGAAGGGCAACTTTTATTTTAACCGCACTGCATCAATGAATTTTGCCGTGAAAATTCCAATGGCAATGATTTTTCGAAAACCTAATTTCAATAAGATCAATTAATATCGTACCGGGGTCTTTAAGGTCAGATAGTATATAAGTATCATTGTCTGCTACAAGTAAAGGAAACTTAACGACACCCGCAGGCAGATGCGCTTTTCCTAATAGGTATATGTATTGTATAGAAATTGCTACCGATAGTTCCACATCCACTGCGCTTGAAGCTCTCCTGATTTTTATTATTGCCGTTTGTAACAGGGACATGATGCACACGGTAATTTGATTAGCCGCTTCTGCACTTATCTCCGGCAAATTTAAGGTCTTAAGAATTCCGTTAAGCAAATCTTGAATATCCGTCTGTGATATTAATGTAATTCCTGCTTGCACCTGATTATCCAAATTCGATTGGACATTTTCAATTATGGTTTTTAGTTTTCCCTGATTTCTTTCTCGATGAGCTACGAAATGACCAAATTCTGCAACTAACGAATCCTTTTTTGCGTGGTCTCGTAGAATTATGAATAGTTCTAGAACATCTCGCTCAGTAAAAGATCCAGAAAAAATTTTGGAGTGTAGCTGCTCAAGCATAAAACGTTCTTTTGGGTCCATTACATTTTCCTATTTTAGACGGTGACGAATCAGTCGCAAATACAAATTACGCTTGTGTTCTTAATAAAACTGATATTGGTCTCGGATGTTAGATGTAGGTGTCAGAATGCAACCGATGCAATTATCATTAATACGACGCGAAAAATTCTTATAAGAAAATTGAAAGTTTTATGAAACCATTGCACACGGTTGCACCTAAAACAGGAAGGGCGACTCTTCACACACTTGACAAACTCACATAATCCTATCCTGTTATGGGCTCTTTGAAACCAAATTAGGCTTCTTAGTGGAATCGTAGAGAAATAATAACGACTTAGATAAAGCGGCTAGGTCATCTGCGAAGCTTTCTTGAACTAAATTGATAGGAAACAGCGTATTGAATTCACCATCCGAGTATAAAGTGATATTACAAAGACGCAATAAGGCTTCTTGAATATTGAGGACGGTTGTCAATATATCCGGATCTATTTGGGTCGCGAATGTAGTAATCAATTGTTCCGATATTTTCTCGATCTCTGTTAGCTGCGTTCTTATCATCCGCCAATCTTTTATCTGGGCAATGTTCTGTAGATACGTCCTTCCATTCCCAAATACATCGTGAAGGTAGCTTTCGGTTAAATCACTGATCAGGTTGTCTGGTCTTTGCTCGCCCCGATGATACATCGATTGTAATTTGGTTGTCTTCTCGCTGAGGGAGGGAGTAATCTTGAATAGCTCGATTAATTCTGTCAAGGTATCACGTGCATAATACGAAAGCCGTTGAAAGATCAGTGCGCGGGCGCTCTCCCATTTTTGGCGCTCATATGACTTTACAACTTGATCAACATATACAACTGTTATGATAATACCGAGGAAATCTGTAGCAATGTTAATTAAGTAGTTCGAAGCGAAGGACTGAGAAAATTTGTAGGATAGAACGGCTGTTATAACGATAACGATTATCAACGGGGATAGAAGCCGAAGCAGTCGAAATTTGCTCATATTAGGAGTTTTCAAAAAGCCTGCCTATGTGCAATTTCAAAACCTAACGCGTACGAATTTGGAGTATACCATCAACTCGGAAATGTCGGTTTTAGGTAGATGCAGTGCGCGAGGACGCAGCCCGTCCGAAGTGAGGGGAGGCGAAGCGCCGCGTAGTAATGCCGAAGCGTGAAGCGTTTTGACGAATGGAACGAACGGAGTGAACCGGAGCGCGTGCTTCTTGTTTTTAGCGAAGGTTGTCGGTTATCGTCTAATAAAGCTGTCCATGTCATTTTTATTATGACGTTATCAATGCGCTCGAACTCATTCTGCGCCGAACCGCGCTGACTAATTCTCCCAATTCAGGCACGCGTAACATGAACATGATTGTGACATAAATGATTCCGCCTGCGATGATTCCAATCGGCGCGATGATCCACACCGAAAATCCAGATGCGAAATGCAACCAGCCTACTATAAACAAACTCATTACTAGAGTTGCAAACCCGGCTTGCAGAAGTCCGCGCCCGATATTCATGGAGTTCAAACCTTTTAGTCGGCGGCGCATCAAAATAAATAACACGCTCATCTCCAATGCTGTCGAAACGGAAAGGGCTAAGGCGAGTCCGCCGTGCGGCATCCAACCGAGGCTTGCAAACAATGCCGAGAATGCGAAACTGAATGCAACGTTGAGACTCATCGCAATCGTCCCGACGATGACCGGCGTGCGCGTGTCGTGCAGGGCGTAAAAGGCGCGCGAAAGAATCTCGACCACCGAATGTCCAACCAAGCCAACGGTGTACCAAAGCAATGCCCACGCCACCATGTCGGTGGACTGCACATCGAACTGACCGCGTTGATATAACAATGCAATGACCGGATAACGCAACAGAATCAAGCCGAGAGTGGCGGGCAATGAAAGGAGCAGAACGCCGCGCAACGTTGAAGCGAGCGAGTGGCGCATCTCGCCCAATTCGCCGCGCGCCACTTGCCGCGGAAAATGTTGGCAGCGCGGCAACCGCGATGGCTTGCGCAATCGCGACCTCCGGCATGGTCATGATTTGAAACGCATACGTTAATGACGAGACTGAGCCTATCGGCTGTCCCGATGCGATGATTGTACCGACAACAAAGTTAATTTGCACGACCGCCACGCCAAGCAAGCGCGGACCCATCAATAACAAAACTTCGCGCACCGCGGCATTGTCCAAGCCGAGTGAAAATTTGAAATTCCATTTGGGCAGACGCAAGAGTTGCGGAAGTTGAATGCCGATGTGAAGGAATGCGCCCAGCACCGCGCCCCAAGCTAGACCGTAAATTCCCATCGAAGGGACGAAGAAAATCAATCCGAAAATATATCCGACCCACAGCATGGTCGAAGCGAGCGCGGGCAATAAAAATTTTTGATGCGCGTTGAGCGCGCCCATCACAATTCCGCTGACGCCGAAAATCGTCGGCGCGATCAACAAGATGCGAAGCAAGGATGCGGCGAGTTGTTGTTTTGCTGGATTGAAGTCCGGTGCGAGAATGTGTTGGATCACTTGAACTGAAAAAATCGCAGAGAGGATGCTGATGGCTGTTAGCACGATCATGACTAAATTGATCACAGCCGATGCCAATTTCCAGGCCGAGGCGCGATCCTCTTTTTCCAAAAAGCCAGTGAAGACCGGGATGAACGAGGATGCCAGCGCGCCACCGGCGATCAGATTGAAAATCAAATCGGGATAACGGGAAGCCGCGACGAATGCATCGTACGCATCGCCTGTACCAAAAGCGCGCGAGATCAAAATCTGCCGCACCAAACCGACAACGTTGCTCAATATAAACGCAAACATCACCGTCCCGGCGGCGCGGGCGATTTGACGGTTGGCAGAATTTTTTGTTAGGGTCTCATTCATGGGACGCGGGGATTATATCATTTGAAATGACTGGGATTGGGCACCTTCGGAGTGGTGGCAGGAGTGGGCTAAAATGAGATTCACGGCGAACGCTATGTTGTCATGATGTCGCAGGAAGCAGAGCAAGGAAATAGCGTTTTATCGAAATATCTGTATTTGCTCAAACCAAAGGCCCCCAAGATTTTAAAAACCTCGGGGGCCTGCTATGCCTATTTCTGGTGTTCGTAATCTTCCGGCAACCAGCACCTTCGGCAACACCAACTCATGCTATGAATCAGGATTGTAGTTATCTGGCAGCCAACAGCAGAGGACGAGTTCTCTCGCAGCTTTGACTTCATCCATGCGTCCAAATTGAGTCGTGCTTGGCAGCGTTGTGAAGAAGTTCGGGTTGTGTCTTCGCTTCTTCCGCAATCTTGATCAACGCCTCAGCGAAAGCATCGAGCGTGTCTTTGTTTTCGGTTTCGGTTGGCTCGATCATCAAGGCTTCGTGGACGATGAGCGGGAAATAATTCGTCGGTGGATGGAAATTGTAATCCATCAGGCGTTTGGCAATATCCAAAGCGCGGACATCCGAACCTTCGAACTGTCCCTCAGCCACGAACTCGTGCATGCAGATGCGGTCGAATGGAACACGATAGGTGTTGCGTAATCGCGCCAGCAAATAGTTTGCATTCAACACCGAATACTGCGAAATATCTTTCAAACCATCCGGTCCATGCATGGCGATATACGTAAATGCCCGAACGAATCCGCCGCCAAAATGTCCGTGGAAGGCTTTCATGCGTCCGATGGATTTGGCGGGCTTGACGAAACCAAACAGCGGAGGCGTTTCATCATCGCCTTCTTCAAGAATGCCGACCAGCGGTTCAGGAAGGAAATCTGCAAGATGCGCGGAAACTCCAACCGGACCCGAACCGGTCCGCCGCCTCCATGCGGGACGGCAAACGTTTTGTGCAAATTGAAGTGCATCAAATCGAAGCCGATTTCAGCCGGACGGACGATGCCAAGCAGTGCGTTGAGATTCGCACCATCGCCATACATCAAGCCGCCGCAATCGTGGATGATCTTGCACACTTCCTCGATGTGTTCATCGAACATACCGACCGTATTCGGGTTGGTCAGCATCATTCCAAGCACGGTATCGTCGCATTGGGCTTTCAATGCTTTGAGATCCACATTGCCGCGCGCATCGGACGGAATTTGAATGACTTGTAATCCCATCATGCCAGCCGAAGCCGGATTCGTTCCGTGTGCGGAATCAGGAATAAGCATCTTGATGCGTTTTGCATCACCGCGCGACTTGTGATAGGCGCGCATGATGAGCACGCCCGTGAATTCACCGTGTGCTCCAGCCGCGGGCTGGAGCGTTATTGCCGAAAAGCCGCTGATCTCTTTCAGCCATTCCTGCAATTCATACATCAATGCCAGATTGCCTTGCACAGTTTCAATCGGTTGCAATGGATGTGTATATAAGAAGCCGGGCAAGCGGCAGGTGTCTTCATCAATCTTCGGGTTGTATTTCATCGTGCATGAGCCAAGCGGATAATAGCCGCCGTCCACGCTGTAATTGAATTTACTGAGGTGCATGTAATGACGGACAACATCCACTTCCGCGAGTTCTGGGAGCGGCAGCTCCGCTCTCAGCATGGACTTCGGCAATTCGGTGCGTGGCACATCCGGTTCGGGGAAAGAAACGCCGACGCGTCCTGGCGAGGATAAATCGAAGATGGTCGGTTCAACGATCTTGGGAGCGTTGCCCTGAGCCTGTCGAAGGGTCTCAGTCATGGTTCACCTCCGATAGAACATCAATCAGTGTGTCGATTTCTTCTTTCGTGTTCATCTCCGTCACGGCGATCAACAAATGATTCTTCAACGCGGGATAATCGTTGCCGAGGGCATAACCGCCCAGGATGCCGTGCTCGAGCAAATGCGCGTTGACTTCCTCGGCCGGCTGGTTGACGCACAGCGCAAACTCGTGGAAGAATGGCTCGGGGAAGCACAAGCCCATGCCTTTGATTTTGCTGAGTTGTTCAGCGGCGTAATGCGCTTTGTGATAACAAAGTTCGGCAACCTGTTTCATGCCGCTCTTGCCAAGCACCGACATGTAAATGGCGGAGCCGAGGGCAAGCAGGCCTTCATTGGAACAAATGTTGGATGTGGCGCGTTCGCGTTTGATGTGTTGTTCGCGCGCGGTAAGCGTGAGAACATAGGCGCGTTGTCCATGACTGTCAACGGTCTCACCGACGAGGCGTCCCGCCATTTTGTGGACGTAGGATTTCTTCGTGGTGAAGAAACCAAGCGTCGGTCCGCCGAACCACATCGGGATGCCAAGCGGCTGTCCGTCACCGACAACGATGTCTGCGCCCATTTCGCCCGGCGTCTTGAACAACGCCAGCGCGGTTGGATTCGCAACAACGCAAACCATCGCGCCTTTGCTATGTGCGGTTTCGATGAGTTTGGTGTAATCGTAGATGCGTCCGAAGAAATCGGGATACTGAACGATGACGATCATCGTGTTGTCGTCAATGAGCGACTGCAGTTCTTCGGGACTTGAATCGAGATCGGCATTTCCATCATCACCCGCTAGATCCAATTCCATGCCTTGCGTGTATGTGCGGATGACGGCGCGATACTGCGGATGAACCGTGGCCGAGATGACGACTTTCTTGCGCTTGCCCCGGAATTGCGCCCACGCCATGTTGACAGCTTCCGCCGCGGCTGTTGCGCCATCATAATGTGACGCGTTGGAAACTTCCATGCCGGTTAGCGCGGTCATCAGCGATTGATATTCGAAGATGCCTTGCAGTGTGCCTTGCGAAATTTCCGGTTGGTATGGAGTGTACGCGGTATAAAATTCGCCGCGGCGCAGCATGTGGTCAACTACCGACGGAATGTAATGGTTGTACGCGCCTGCGCCGAGGAAGGAAATCAAATCGCCGCGCACGTTCTCATTGCTGGCGGCAATGTCTGCCAGTTCAGCCGCGGCTTCCATCTCGGTCAGCGCCGGAGGCAGATCCAACTTGGGGAAGCGATGTTTGGCGGGCACATCTTTGAAAAGATCATCGAGCGTTTTGACGCCGATGGTCGCCAGCATCGCATCCCGTTCTTTCGGACTAATGGGAATGTAGGTCATATAATAGCCTCACATATCGTTGCGTGTCTTCGAGAAGCAATCTCCTTGCAAGTTATACGAGATTGCCGCACCGCTAAAGAACAGCGTCTCGCAATGACATTGAATTAATGAGTTCGCTCCGCACAATACTTCTCGTACGCCGCGGAATCCATCGCATCGCCGGGCTCACCGTTTTCAACCTTGACCATCCAGCCCGCGCCGTATGGATCGCTGTTGAGGGTTTCAGGCTTTTCGGATAAGGCTTTATTGACGGCTACTATTTTCCCCGTCGCCGATGCATACGTTTCCGCTGATGCCTTCACGGATTCTACCGATGCGATTGGGCTTCCAACTTCAACCGTATCGCCAACGTCAAGGAGAATCTCAACGAAGACAATATCCGAGAGCTGCGACTGGGCGTAATCACTCAAGCCCATCGCGCCGCTGGAGGGGTCAAACCATTCATCAGACTTTGTATATTTCAGATTGGATGGAGCATTCATAATTTAGTCTCCTGATCGAAATGAATTGGCGAATCAAAAAAGGACGCACGATATTCATATCGCGCGTCCTCTGTAAATCAACCTGAGAGATTCATCCTCCGTAAAAGAAGGATTTGCACCGTCGGTGTCTCGACTGAGACTTTCCAGAGAAATGCGGGGGCAGGGTCCTTTTGCCTGAGAGTTTCATCTGGTTTCGCTGTTTGCCAGACTTGCACCTTCGGCGTTCCGCTCTACACGGAATCTCTTCCCTGCGACCCGTTAATTTGTAAGCCCATTGTATGTGGCAAGGAAAGGGAAGTCAAAGAGGAAGAAAATCCCGATTTCTTTTTCAGCCGTATTATGGCGCGGTGGACGCGCCCGATTGTTTTTCCAGCAAAGGAAGCTTTTGCTTCAAGCTGGCAATAATGCTCTGATAGGCCGGATCATTCACTGCATTATTCAACTCATATGGATCGAGTTGTAGATCATAGAATTCGGGGAAGGTGGGTTGTCCCTCCAGTTTGGTTTCGGCATAAACGTATCGTTCGGTGTGGATGGCATCATAGGCACCCCGCGGCGGCCAGCCTTCTATCAGGAGCGAATCTCTCCAAGGACCACCATTGAATAGATTGACCCATGACAGCCCATCCACATTCGAAGGAATCGGGATGCCGGCCAATTGATAGATCGTCGGCGCAATATCTATATTGCCAACCATACGTTCCTCCACGTATGGTTTTGGAATCAGAGGCGGGTATCTCATCGCAAATGGAATTCGCGCACCTTCTTCGTAATAGCTGTTTTTTTGAGTTAGGCGATGTTCGCCCCAAAACCAGCCATTATCTGAGAGGTAGATAATCACTGTATCATCAAGCTGACCATTGTTCTTCATAGTAGTCAATATGTTTGCCATATTGCGATCCACGTCGATTAAATCTAGCAACATACGGCGGCGAGAATTATCTACAAACTTAATACCATTTGGACCCATTAACTGAGATTGGAACCACGGTGGTATCTTGGATACATCCGCCTGGTTAAAACTTGGAGGACGGAACGGCGGCAATCGATCGAAGAATATGCGTATCTTCTATTTTGGGTGTGGATGGCAGGTGCGGCGCGTTGGGGGCGAAGTATAGGAGAAATGGGCGCGGCTGTTTCGCGGCGCTATCGAGGAATTGAATGGCATAATCGCTTAAGATATCGGTGATGTAGCCATCGTGATCTGCCCAGGTTCCATTAACATTGAGGTAGGGATTATAGTATTTGGATTCGCCTCTAAAGAAGGAAACCCAATCATCAAATTCGGGACGCGGATCGCCATCCCAGGAATTTAAATATTTTCCGACCAGGCCGGTATAGTACCCGTTCTGGTGAAGTGCGTCTACAAAAGTTGGTAGCTTGAGACGATCATCATCTGTCTTGACTCCGTTATTGTGATCATACATCCCGGTCAGGATGCTGGCGCGGCTGGGACAACATAGTGGGGTGGTATCGTAGCCATGATCAAATGTCACACCCTGATCAAAAATGATGGATTGCGTAACCGGCATAAAATCCATGGAGCCAATTCGCTGATCATCGGTAATAATAATCAGGAAGTTTGGTCGTTTATCGTTGAAGCGTGGAACCGCGGTGCATGATTGAAGTACGATAAATCCAACCAGGGTGATAATCAAAATTTGTTTCCAGTACTTCACGGCTTCTCCATATATAATGATGGTGCAATGATTGTACCCGATTGTATATTATGGAAAGGTGAGAAGGATTATAACGATGAGGTGAAAATCAAAGAGCCTGCTGATTTCAGCAGGCTCTTTGATGAACTTGGATTTAGATTTCTTTACCAGCCTTGGCTCTTCACGAAATTGGTTATCACCGGGATGTTGATGTACTTTCCTTGATAGGCCTGAATGCCCCAGTAAATGTTGAGTAGGAAGCCAAGTAGCCCAATACATGCGCCAATGACGACGAAGCTGAGAATGATAGATACGACATATAACACGACACCCCACGCCAGAGCCTGCATATTGTGTGCTTTGATGAACGGGCGATCCTTTTTGTCCGGCATTAACAGAATAATAATCGGAACAATCGGCGTGAAGATATAAGTGAGCAGCGCCCACAGCTTATCATCGCTGGTGGCGTCGGTGGACACAGGTGCTTGAGACATTGGTGCTTGAGACATAGGTTATTTCTCCTTTGGCATGAATTTCTTATTATTGTACAACGAAATCGAGCAAAAAGCAAAGAAGCCGATGGTACTACTGTGCTAAAATGCACTTATGACCAGCGTTGTTTTTATGGGCTCGCCTGATTTCGCTGTTCCACCTTTGCGTGCACTGACAATGCATTATGAAGTGATAGGCGTTGTTACGCAACCCGATCGCGAAGTCGGGACGCGGGCGTGCAGTCAAATCTCCTCCAATCAAGAGGCTGGCGCTTGAATTGGGATTGAATGTAATCCAACCGGATAAGTTACGCGCGCCCGAAGCAATGAATCAACTGCGCCTCTGGAACCCCGACTTGATCGCGGTCGCCGCGTTTGGACAGATTCTCAAACCCGATATTCTTGCGTTGCCTTCGCATGGGTGTGTCAATGTTCATGCTTCGTTATTGCCGCGTTGGCGCGGCGCCGCACCGATCCAAGCCGCGATTCTGGCTGGCGATTCTCAAACTGGCGTGACCATCATGAAAATGGATCAGGGCGTGGATACTGGCGCGATCATCAATCAGCACGCAATGAAAATCGAAGATGACGATACAGCCGCTTCATTATCCGAAAAGCTATCTCATCTCGGCGCAGACCTGTTAATCGAAACTTTACCGCGATTTTTATCAGGTGAACTTAAACCGCAATTACAAGATGAAAGCAAAGCAACTTATGCTTCAATGTTAAAAAGAAGACGGCTTACTCGATTTCACTAAGCCGGTTGAAGAGCTCGCTCGACGCGTGCGCGCCTTTAATCCATGGCCGGGCGCATACTTTGAGTGGAATGACGGAATGTTAAAGATTCATCGCGCACGCACGGATGTAGGTAATGCATCAGGAGGGCAGAGGCTGATTGTCCAAGGTCAGCCCGCGGTCGGCGCGCGAGGCGGGCTTCTCATCTTGGATGAAGTTCAACCCGCTGGAAAAAAATCAATGAGCGGCAAGGCTTTTTTATCCGGTGCTCGCAATTGGACCGACCAAAAAAAGGGTCGTCATAATTAATAGCCGAGTTTCTTGTTCAGATATGGGTTGGCGCAGTGGCTCATGCAAGAATCATGACAAACGCAACTGGTATCCGCCTTGGCGGAAACATATAATCAGAATAAGTTTTACGATGTTTGTCTTGTATATAAGTCAAATCCACAAGGAGTAATTATGCCGACCACAATTGATAACTTGAAAGTTGCCTTTGCTGGCGAAGGCCAGGCTAACCAGAGATACCGCGCCTTTGCAAAGAAGGCCGAGCAGGATGGCTTTCCGATCATAGCACGCCTCTTCCGCACTACAGCCGAGGCGGAGCGTATCCACGCCGAGGGATATCTCAAAGCGCAGGATGGAGTCGGCGAAACTGCCGATAACATCCAGGCCTCCATTAACAACGAGACATACGAATACACCACGATGTATCCGCCCATGCTCACGCAGGCACTAACTGATAATCACAAAGCCAAGCGGATGTTCGGGTACACGGTGCAGGTTGAGGCCATTCACGCCAGGCTGTACACGCTGGCGCTCGAAGCCGTAAAAGCGGGCAAGGACTTAACCGGCGTTGAGTTTTATCTTTGCCCGGTCTGCGGTAACATTGAGATTGGCAAGCCGACCGAGCCATGTCCGGTGTGCGGCACCTTGCCCGATAAGTTCATTCTCATTTCATGACCCAAATATCGTTCCCGTCACTGGCGGGAACGATTGCTTTTTAGTGGGAGTATTTAAACCGCGCGATTCGCTTTTGTTTTTCGCGTTATTATGGAGTATAATTATAGAGAATAATTATCTATAAATATTTATTATTATAAGGTTCTGGCCATGACAAATCCGCCAACCCGATTTGACGAACTTATCTCTGCGCTGAAAGAGCGTGATTACCGGCTGACGCCGCAGCGGGTGGAATTGGTACGTTTGATTGCGGTGAGCGACGGACATCCCAGCGCAGCTCAACTCTACAAAAAAATCAAAGTCCGCTTTCCGACCATAAGTCATGCCACGGTTTACAAAACCCTGGCTTTGCTCAAGGAAATGGGCCAGGTATTGGAGATCGAACCTGCCGCGATGATAGTCATTATGACGGCAACCGACCTCATCCTCATCCACATTTAATTTGTATGAACTGCAATAAGATTGTTGATGGAAATTTGGAAATTGACCATTCAACTGTAAGGAGGTTGGAAAAAACTTCTGGTTATAAGATCATTCGTCCTCAACTCGCGTTCTATGGGCTTTGCCCTGATTGTAAAAAGGAGAGATAAGAGACTCTTTTTTGGGAACTGCAGATAATATATTCAAAATAGCCCTTTTCAACAATTCACACAATGAAAGGAGTAAATACGATGAGCGAAGAAAGCAAGTGCCCGGTTCACAAACACACTGCCGGTGGTGGCACGACCAACCAAGACTGGTGGCCGAACCAGTTGAATCTCGATATCCTGCACCAGCATTCCTCCAAGTCCAATCCGATGGGCGAGGAGTTCAATTATCGTAAGGAATTCAAGAAACTCAACCTCGTGGCGGTGAAGAAAGACCTCCGAGCGTTGATGACTGACTCGCAGGATTGGTGGCCTGCCGATTTCGGTCACTATGGGCCGCTCTTCATCCGGATGGCGTGGCACAGCGCGGGTACCTACCGCATCGGGGACGGTCGGGGCGGCGCGGGGTCCGGCAACCAACGCTTTCCGCCTCTCAACAGTTGGCCCGACAACGTCAACCTCGACAAGGCGCGCCGACTACTCTGGCCAATCAAGCAGAAATACGGCCAGAAGATCTCGTGGGCCGACTTGATGATCCTTGCTGGCAACTGTGCTCTGGAGTCCATGGGCTTCAAAACCTTCGGTTTCGGCGGCGGACGCGAGGATGTCTGGGAGCCGGAAGAGGATACTTACTGGGGTTCCGAGGATAAGTGGCTGGCAGACAAGCGCTACTCTGGCGAACGGGATCTCGAAAATCCGCTCGCGGCCGTGCAGATGGGTTTGATCTATGTCAACCCGGAAGGGCCGAATGGCAAACCGGATCCGCTGGCTGCCGCTAAGGATATCCGCGAGACCTTTGCCCGCATGGCGATGAACGACGAAGAAACGGTCGCGCTGATTGCCGGCGGTCATACCTTTGGCAAAACCCACGGCGCTGGCGATCCCGCGCTTGTCGGTCCTGAACCCGAAGCCGCCGGTATTGAGGAGCAAGGCCTTGGCTGGAAGAGCAAATATGGTACGGGCAAGGGTGATGACACGATCGGCGGCGGCCCGGAGGTCACCTGGACCACGACGCCAACGAAGTGGAGCAACAACTTCTTCGAGAACCTGTTCGGCTATGAATGGGAGCTGACCAAAAGCCCTGCCGGTGCGTATCAGTGGACACCGAAGGGTGGCGCCGGCGCCGGTACGGTGCCGTATGCGCACGATCCTTCAAAGCGCCGCGCACCTGCCATGCTGACTACCGACCTGGCCCTGCGGTTCGACCCTGTTTACGAAAAGATTTCGAGGCGCTACTACGAGAATCCGGATCAGTTCGCCGACGCGTTCGCCCGGGCGTGGTTCAAGCTGACACACCGCGATATGGGGCCCCGATCGCGCTATCTTGGCCAGGAGGTTCCAGCCGAAGAACTCATTTGGCAAGACCCGATTCCTGCCGTTAATCACAAACTGATCAACAAACAGGATATTGCCTCTCTCAAGAGAAAGATTCTGGCTTCGGGTTTGTCTGTATCGGAACTGGTTTCCACCGCTTGGGCATCAGCGTCTACCTTCCGCGGTTCCGATAAGCGCGGCGGTGCAAACGGGGCTCGTATTCGCTTGGTTCCGCAGAAGGATTGGGAAGTTAATCAGCCTGCCCAATTGGCGAAGGTGCTCAAGACTCTGGAGGGTATTCAGAAAGCGTTCAATAGCGCCCAGTCTGGCGGCAAGAAGGTTTCTCTGGCCGACCTGATCGTTCTAGCCGGTTGCGCAGGTGTTGAGCAAGCTGCAAAAAATGCGGGACACAAAGTGACGGTGCCTTTCACGCCGGGACGCATGGACGCCTCGCAGAAGCAAACCGATGTGCAGTCATTCGTCGTACTCGAGCCGAAGGCGGATGGCTTCCGCAACTACCTCAAAACCAAATACGCTGTATCAGCCGAGGAAATACTGGTTGATCGGGCGCAACTGCTGACACTGACCGCTCCTGAGATGACGGTTCTCGTTGGCGGTATGCGGGTTTTGAATGCCAACTTTGGAAAGTCCCAGCACGGTGTCTTCACCAAGCGGCCTGAGACACTCACCAATGACTTCTACGTGAATCTGCTTGACATGGGCACGGAGTGGAAGGCGGTCTCGAAAGACGCGGATGTGTTTGAAGGTCGCGATCGCAAGACGGGCGAATTAAAATGGACCGGCACACGCGTTGACCTAATCTTCGGCTCGAACTCCCAGCTCCGCGCCTTGGCGGAAGTTTACGCATGCGAGGACTCCCAAGAGAAGTTCCTGCAAGACTTTGTCGCGGCATGGGACAAAGTCATGAACCTTGACCGTTTCTACCTCGCCTGACCGTAGCATAAACGTCTTCGAGGGCTGCTGACAGAGCGGCGAAAAAACGGTCAGCTAATAACCGGTTCAGCGGATGGCGTATCGCCGCCGCTGAACCGGAATGTTGGGGGAGTTGCAGAATGTTAACTCGCTTGATTTTTCTAGCACCTGGGCACCTTTTGGATCAGTGCGATCAGTTCTGCCTTTTCTTCTTTATCCAAATTTACAATGAATTCATTCGTCATCGCCAACTCCTTCCTTGATTTTGGCGAATTTTACCTATCAAAACTTTTTTGATGAAGTACTAATTTGCTTTTGTTATACAATTGAGGCGATAGAGGTTTTTATGCCAAAATACATTGCCGCAATTGATCAAGGTACGACTAGTACACGTTTCATTATCTTTGACCACGGGGGAAATGTGATTGCTGTTGACCAGAAAGAGCATCAGCAAATTTATCCAAAGCCAGGTTGGGTGGAACATGATCCACTGGAGATTTTGACATCCACGCAAGAAGTGATTTTGGGCACGTTGAAGAAGGGGAATGTAAACCCAAAAGATATTGTCGCCATTGGCGTGACGAATCAACGCGAGACCACGGTGGTGTGGGATAAGAAAACAGGTAAACCAATTTACAACGCGATTGTCTGGCAAGACACACGGACCGATGTAATCATCAAGGAGTTGGCAAAAAACGGAGGGCAGGATCGTTTTAGAGATAAAGTCGGTTTGCCATTAGCAACCTATTTTTCTGGTCCGAAGATTAAATGGATTCTCAATAATGTTGGAGGTGCACGTCAGAAGGCGGAACACGGGGAATTGTTGTTTGGCAATATGGACACATGGATCATTTGGAATTTAACGACCGGCGTTCATGTCACCGATGTGACCAATGCCTCGCGTACCATGTTGATGAATCTCAAGACATTGGATTGGGATAATGAGATTTTGTCATTACTTGATATTCCACGCGCCATGTTGCCGAGGATTTGTTCATCGTCAGAAAAATATGGGATTGCGCGCGGCGATTTAAACGGTATTTCTATTTCAGGCGACCTTGGCGATCAACAAGCCGCGTTGTTTGGTCAAACTTGTTATTCAGTCGGCGAAGCGAAAAATACCTACGGTACAGGTTGCTTCATGTTGCTGAACACTGGCGAAAAACCTGTGCCATCCAAATCAGGATTACTCACGACACTTGGATATAAAATTGGAAATCAAAAAGCCGTTTATGCATTGGAAGGTTCGATTGCGATTACGGGCGCGCTGGTTCAGTGGCTCAGGGATAACTTGGGGCTGATTCGCCAATCGTCTGAAATTGAAGTGTTGGCAAAAACGGTTGAAGATAACGGCGGCATTTATTTTGTCCCAGCCTTTAGCGGTTTGTTTGCCCCCTATTGGCGTTCAGACGCGCGCGGCGCAATTGTCGGCATGACGCGTTACGTCAATAAAGGCCATATTGCTCGCGCCGTGTTGGAAGCCACCGCGTATCAAACCCGCGAAGTGTTGGACGCTATGGAAAAAGACAGCAGCGTGAAACTCACTGCGTTGAAGGTGGACGGCGGCATGGTGTTCGATGAATTGCTGATGCAATTCCAAGCTGATATTTTGAATGTGCCTGTTATCCGTCCTAGGGTCGCGGAAACAACTGCATTGGGCGTGGCGTACGCGGCAGGACTCGCGGTTGGCTATTGGAAAAACTTCGATGAATTGCGCCTCAACTGGGGCAAAGATAAAGAATGGATTCCAAACATGGACTCGAATCAACGCGAGAAGTTATACTTGGGTTGGAAGAAGGCAGTGACGCGCACATTTGATTGGGTGTAACAATGAATCGAAATGAAATTCTCAATGCTCTCAAGCAAAAACCTGAAGTCTCTGTGCTGATTGTCGGAGCGGGCATCAACGGCATTGGCACGTTCCGCGATCTGGCGTTGAATGGCGTGGATGTTCTGATTGTTGATCGCGCCGATTTTTGTTCCGGTGCGAGTGCGGCTTCGTCGCACATGGCGCATGGCGGCATTCGATATTTGGAGAACGGCGAATTTCGTCTGGTGCGCGAAGCAGTGCAGGAACGCAATCGCATGATTCAAAACGCGCCGCATCTTGTCAAGCCTTTGCCGACAACAGTACCAATGTTCAAGATTTTCTCCGGCCTATTAAATGCACCACTAAAATTTTTACGTTGGCTGGATAAGCCATCCGAACGTGGCTCCGTTGTGATTAAGATTGGTTTGATGTTTTATGATGCTTTTACCGGCAAGCGACGCACCGTCCCGCGCCATCAATTCCAAAATCGCAAGGCTTCTCTCTCACGCTGGAATAAACTCAATCCGAAGATCATCAATACTGCAACCTATTTTGATGGTGCGATTCTCCAACCCGAACGTCTTGGACTTGAGCTTGTTTTGGATGCGGAGGCGGATAATCCAAATGCGCGCGCGATCAATCATATGAGTTCTCGCTGGCGCAAACGCTAACATGGTTCTTCTCCGGGACGAATTGGCCGATACCGTTTACGAAGTTAAGCCGCGTCTGGTGATTAACGCCGCCGGTCCGTGGATTGATTTTGCGAACCGCAGTCTCGGACTCTCGACTTATTTCATCGGCGGGACGAAAGGCTCGCATCTCGTTCTCGATCATCCCGAACTTCGCCAGGCAATTGGAGACAATGAATTCTTCTTCGAGAACAAGGATGGAAGAATCGTTTTGATATTTCCGCTGTTTGACCGCGTTCTGGTTGGCACATCTGACATTGCAGTCGAAAATCCTGACGAAGCCAAGTGTACGGAAGAAGAAATAGATTACTTCATCGAAATGATTGCCTGCGTTTTTCCAACAGTTAAAGTCACGCGCGAAAATATCGTTTATCGCTTCAGTGGAGTCCGTCCGCTGGCGGCAAGCAATGCCAAGACCACCGGGCAGATCACGCGCGACCACGAAATTCAAGTGCTAAGCGGAGATTGGACTGGATTAAGTTTCCCGGTTTATTCGCTGGTCGGTGGCAAGTGGACATCCTTCCGCGCATTCTCTGAACAAGTGACCGATAAAACATTGGAATTCCTTGGCAAGCCGCGTCAGAAAGATACGCGTGCGTTGCCCATCGGTGGCGGACGCGGTTATCCATCCACACCGGATGAAGTTAAACGGAAGGTGGAAGGTCTCGCGGCATGGACCGGTTTACCGGTTGAGCGTGTGCAAGTGTTATTCGAGCGATATGGCACCCGCGCCGAACAAATGGCCACGTTTATCAGTCGCGGGCAGGATATGCCGCTCAAATCATTGCCTTCCTATAGCCGCCGCGAGATTGGCTTCATCGCCCAATATGAAAAGGTAATTCATCTCAGCGACTTTCTCTTGCGACGATCCATGTTGGCGATGCTTGGTCGTTTGACGCGTGAAGCTATTGATGAAATTTGTGATGCTCTTGGCAAATCTCTCAATTGGGAAGGGGAACAGAAAAAAGAAGAGGCGGCGCGCTCGCTTCAATTGCTGGAAGAACAGCATGGGGTCCGGCTTTGAACTATAATTGAAAACTACTTTGCGAATTCGCAAAGTAGTTTTCAATCACATGGTAAAATCTTTTCCATGAACTGTTCAGTAGTCATTCCGGTCTATCGAGGCGAACATACGCTTGAAATGTTGGTGGCGCGTCTCGCAGATGTATTGCCCGGATGCGCCGAAGAGTTCGAAGTCCTGCTGGTCAATGACGGCAGTCCCGATCGTAGTTGGGATGTGATCGAAGCGTTGACTCAACAATATTCATGGGTACGCGGAATTAAGTTGATGCGGAATTATGGTCAGGAAAATGCGACGCTTTGTGGCATTCGGGAAGCGTGCTGTGACGTGATTGTTACTATGGACGATGATCTTCAGCATAATCCGGCGGACTTGCCTAAATTAATCGCGAAGCTGAATGAAGGTTATGACGTTGTTTATGGTGTGCCGCGCGTTCGCCGTCAGGTTTGGTGGAAAAGCATTTTCTCGATGATCGTCAAATGGGCGATCTCGTCCGTGATGGGAGTGAGAACAATCCGCGATATCAGCGCGTATAAAGCCTTTCGTGCAGAATTGAAGCAAGCCTTCAATTCCATCAATAGCCCTGATGTGCAAATTGATGTGCTTCTCTCGTGGGCTGCGCCCCGCTTTGCATCCGTCGAGATCGAAGAAGCGCCACGCACGGTTGGCACATCCAACTATAATTTCATTAAGCTAATCAAGGTATCTTTGCTGGTTCTTACGAATTACACGACCATCCCATTGCGGCTTGCAAGCATTATGGGTTTTGTATTCACGCTGATTGGCATCTTTGTGATGCTGTATGTGATCGCCATATATTTCACACTCGGTTCCGTTCCTGGATTTACTTTTCTAATCTCTGCGGTGACCATCTTTAGCGGTGTCCAACTTTTTGCTTTGGGAATTATCGGCGAATATCTGGCGCGCTTGTTTGAACGTAGTTCTGGCAGACCGCCTTACGTGATTCAAAAAACTACGGGCGGCAATTCATGAACGTGGTTATACTCCAGCCATCGTATATTTCGTGGCGTGGCTATTTTGACCAAATCCGCCGTGCCGACCTTTTCATTTTTTATGACGATGTTCAATATGATAAACACGGGTGGCGTAATCGTAATCAGATCAAGACCGCGCAGGGAAAACAATGGCTGACAATTCCAGTTCACAGCGCGGGCGTTACGCAAGGCATTCCGATCAAGGATGTGAAAATAGATCAGGGCAAACCCTGGGCGAAGAATCATCTCAAGGCGCTGACGATTTCCTACAACAAAGCGCCCTGTTTCAAAAAATATCTGCCACTGCTTGAATCGTTTTATAATCGCCGCGATGAATTCATCGCGGACTTTACGATTGAGACAACGATGGCTTTGACGCGCGAATTAGGAAATAACTCATACACGTTTCATGCGATCCTCGGAGTTGGATGGGATTGATGGACAGAAGACCGACCGCCTCATCCAGATTTTGAAGCGGGTCGGCGCAACGGATTACATCAGCGGGCCATCGGCTCAAGACTACATTGAAGCCAAGAAGTTTGCGGCGGCGAATATCACGTTGGAATACATACAATACGATTATCCGGTATATCCGCAGTTGTATTCGCCGTATGATCCGTTTGTCAGCGTGCTCGATTTGCTGTTCATGGTCGGCTCGGATGCCGGTCAATATTTTGAAAAAGGAAAATCATGAGCGACGTTCCCGGCACTGGATCAGGTCAAATCTTATTTCAGTAAACGGATTGAGCAACATGGTGCATCACCGCGCGGCGTGGATTGGAATTCGGACGAATCGCAATACACGCGTTTTGATCAACTGCTCAAAATCGTCGAGATGCCATCCTTTTCCATTCTGGATTATGGTTGCGGTTATGGCGCACTAGCAGATTACATGGAACAAAAAGGTTTTCACTCGGATTACTATGGCTTCGATATTGTGGAAAGCGCAATTGAAATTGCGCGGCGAATGCAGGCGAACAAACCGAATCGAACGTTCTTCACGAATAAAGATGAATTGCCCGTCTGCGATTATCTGGTTGCCAGCGGTGTGTTCAGTGTGCGCGGCGAACAATCTTTTGAAACGTGGACGAATTACGTTATTGATTCTCTTCATCGCTTCAATGATCTCAGCCGCAAAGGATTTGCCAGCAACTTCTTGACCAAATATTCCGATGCCGACAAAATGCGCGCCGATCTTTATTACGCTGATCCGTTGTATCTTTTCGATTATTGCAAACGCAACTTCTCAAAGAATGTTGCGTTGCTTCACGATTATCGCATCTATGATTTCACCATTTTAGTTCGCAAGGATTGATATGAACGAAAATCCCCGCATTGATTTCAACCGTCCCATTCCTGTTGGCAAGGAACTCGAGTATGTTGCGCAAGCCATCCAAAGCGGACACCATTCTGGCGATGGACCGTTCACCAAGAAATGCAACGCCTTGCTTGAACAGGAACTCGGCGTGCCAAAAGTTTTATTGACCACTTCGTGCACACACGCGCTGGATATGTCGGCGATTCTTTTGGATATTCAACCCGGCGATGAAGTAATCATTCCTGACTTCACTTTTGTCTCGACCGTGAACGCGTTTGTCTTGCGTGGCGCCAAACCGGTCTTCATTGACATTCGAGCGGATACCCTTAATTTAGATGAATCCAAGCTCGAGGCTTTGATCACGCCCCGCACCAAAGTAATTGTTCCGGTGCATTATGCCGGTGTCGGTTGTGAAATGGACAAAATTCTTGCGATCGCTTATCAGCATGACATTACGATTGTCGAAGATAACGCGCATGGACTATTTGGAAAATACAAAGGCAAATATCTTGGAACGTTCGGCTCGCTGGCGGCTCAATCTTTCCACGAGACGAAGAACTTCAGCAGTGGGGAGGGTGGCGCGTTGCTCATCAATGATCCCGCGTTGGCAGAGCGCGCCGAGATTATCCGTGAAAAAGGAACTAACCGCGCTCGCTTCTTCCGCGGTCAAATTGATAAATACACATGGGTGGATATTGGTTCTTCATTCCTGCCATCCGATATTCTCGCGGCATATCTTTACGGTCAATTGGAACAACGCGAGAGAATTCAATCTCATCGTAAGAATCTCTGGCATACGTATCGAGCTGGTCTGAAAGACTGGGCGGATAAACATGATGTTCAACTGCCGACTGTGCCGGAATATTGTGAGCAGGCATATCACATGTTTTATCTGCTGATGCCGAATCTCGACCTGCGCCAAAAACTTATTATGTATCTGCGTGAGCGCGGCATTTATAGTGTCTTTCACTATCTGCCTTTGCATCTTTCTGATATGGGACGTGGCTTTGGCGGACGCGAAGGCGATTGCCCCATCACTGAGCGCGTCAGTGACCAGTTGATTCGTTTGCCATTCCACAATGTGTTGACTGGCACAGACCAAGAGCAAGTGATCGAAGCGATTCTGGAATTCAAATTCTGATGCAAAACGTTCTCGTCACTGGCGGCGCAGGATTTATCGGTTCGAATTTTGTGCGATATTTGCTCAACGCTGAGCCGCAAGTTCGCGTCATCAACCTCGATGCTTTAACGTATGCAGGCAGTCTCGAAAATCTTAAAGATTTGCCGGGCGAATCGCGGCATAAATTTATCCAAGGCGACATATGTGACGATAAATTAATTGGTAAAATCTTCATCGAAAATAAAATTGATACCGTTGTTCATTTTGCCGCCGAGTCACATGTGGATCGTTCCATTCTCGGCCCCGCGCCGTTCATTCAGACGAACATCGTTGGCACGTTCACGCTTCTCGAAGCCGCGCGGCAGGCCTGGCTCGGAGAAAGAAGTGGAAAGAGATTCCATCATGTATCAACCGATGAAGTCTTTGGTTCGTTGAATCCAAACGATTCTGCATTTACGGAATCAACATCATACGAACCGCGCTCACCATACTCCGCATCGAAAGCCTCATCGGATCATTTGGTGCGCGCATATTTTCATACATACGGTCTGCCCGTGACGATCACGAATTGCTCGAATAATTATGGTCCATATCAATTCCCCGAAAAGTTAATTCCGCTGATGATTTTGAATGCCTTGCGCGGAAAACCATTGCCGGTTTATGGCGATGGAAAACAGATACGCGATTGGCTTTATGTGGAAGATCACTGTGAGGCAATTTATCTTGTGTTAAAGAACGGCAAGCCGGGCAAAACCTATAACATCGGCGGCGGCAATCAGCCATTCAACATTGATCTTGTGCATGAACTATGTTCGATCCTGGATGAACTAAAACCAACTTCAAAATCATATAAAGAATTGATTAGTTATGTCCCCGATCGTCCGGGACATGATCGCCGCTATGCAATGGACATCACGAAAATACGAAATGAATTGGGTTGGACTCCGAAGCACGACATTGAGAACGGATTGCGTGAAACGATAAAATGGTATTTGAGTCACATGGATTGGGTTGAAGCGATCATGAAGCAAGAAGGCTTCAGCGATTGGCTGGAACAAAATTACGCGCGGAGGGGAACATGAAAGGTATCATTCTCGCGGGCGGACGCGGCACGCGTCTTTATCCGTTGACGCTGGGCGTGAGCAAACAAATTCTGCCGGTCTATAACAAGCCGATGATCTATTATCCGCTTTCGATGCTGATGCTGGCAGGCATTCGAGAAATTTTGATCATCAGCTCGCCCGAAGATTTGCCGCCATTCCAGCGTTTGCTTGGCGACGGCAAGAAATGGGAAGTTTCATTTTCCTATGCCGAACAATCCGAGCCGCGCGGAACTTGCTGAAGCCTTTATCATCGGAAAAGATTTTATCGGAAGCGATACCGCTTGTTTGATTCTCGGCGATAATATTTTTTTCGGCACTGGCTTGTGGGATCATCTTCGCAATGCGGCGGCGTTGAGTGAAGGAGCGCAGGTCTTTGCGTATCCTGTGCGCGAGCCTCATCAATATGGCGTAATCGAATTCGATGCAGATGGCAAAGCGCTCAGCCTTGAAGAGAAACCGGATCATCCGCGCTCAAATTTTGCTGTGCCGGGATTATATTTCTATGATAATCGCGTCGTGGATTTTGCGACTCATCTCAAACCTTCGCCACGCGGTGAATTGGAAATCACAGACATCAATCGCATCTATCTTGACCGAGGCTTGCTTCGCGTTCAACAACTTGGACGCGGCATTGCATGGTTGGATGCCGGAACGCATGAGACGCTTTTGCAAGCCGCCAATTTCGTCCAAACCGTTGAAGAGCGGCAGGGACTGATGATCGGTTGTCCCGAAGAGGTCGCGTATCGAGTAGGTTTCATCACGCGTCAACAATTGATTGAACTGGCTTTGCCGCTCAAACAAAACAGTTACGGGGATTATTTACTAAGGCTCGCCGACGAGCTGATAGGAAATCAGGGTTTATGAAACACACTCTCGGCACGGAACCCGGCTCGAAGTTTGAGAGAGCCAAGTCGCTGGGCGTGAAGATTATTGATGAAGATGAGTTGAGGAAGCTGGTTAGATAGGATGAATTCTCATAAACTAATTGTCCTGTGTCTTTTCTTAACGATGGTTGTAACAGCTTGTGCCAATGTTGCGACTCCCACACCTATTTCAAGTCCCACTGCGACCAGCATTCCTGCGCCAACATTGATTCCTATAACGCCGACTGTTACAGCACCAACGGTAGAACCGTCATCGACGGTTGATCCGAATATGCCCATAGCGCCCAACGGTGAGACAGTACAAAAAGATGCACAGGGCAATTATATATATACGACGGTGGAAAACGGGAACACAATTACGTGGACATGGACGGATAATCAGATAAGTCCAGAATATGATGTGAAGATGTGGGAAAGATACGGTATGACGGAACCAAATGGAACATTTCTTTTGGACGACACTGAGTATACGGAAATTCATCAATCTATGATACCGATGAAAGCATATTTTACAAATAATTCGGAAATGCCCGGTAAATTCGTTTATGTTGATCATCCTACACCTAACGGTACGGGCAGTTCTTTTTCCAGCGAGTTTTACATCGCAATGGCTAAGGCAATAGGTGTAAAACCTGGCATGGATGCGTACAATATGTATGTCGCGCTTACACATGGAAACCTTGACGGGAAATATGATATTACTTGGACAACTCCGGATGGCCAAGTGCTCCATGGGAATCTTGCTAAGGGGTATGAATTTCATCAAATTGCTTGGGATCAGGCAAATCCTAAAGATCATCCCGAATTTCACCAAAATGGTGATGAAGAGGATCCGAGTTTTTACTACCGGTGGGCGGTGACCGTTAAGCCAGACGGTACTATCGTTGGGTATGGTGCGGTGCCGGATATTACTAAACTGGCGGATCCAAATAGAATGATAATGCGCATGGTGCTTGCTCCGCTGGGTGAGGTATTAACGTACGCAGGTTCGCAAATACCAACTTATGAAATAGCGCCTCATTTTGAGCCGTCAGTTGCAAATTTCACAAATAGTAGTTTATTGACACAAATAACAAGTGTTATTCTTCCCCATTTTGATATTGTTAGGACTTACGCAAAAGTCATTTGAATAGTGGGCGACTTGAGCTGTTGTCGCAGGTATTCAGATAAGAGGGCGTGTTTGAGACGATAAACGGTTTGGTGGGTTTCATCCGCAACCTGCTTCAGACGGACCCACACCAAAACAGCACAGGCGATGTGATTTCGAACAATTCTGGCTTTGCGGCACTGGCAACCTTCCAAGCCAGTCAATTGCTTGGTTTCGCGGTGAAACTGCTCAACCTTCCATCGAAAGCCACACACCTCTTGTACGGCCTGCGTGTCGTCTTGCGCCATGTCGTTGGTCACAACATAGTCCGTGCGCTGGGTAGAAAGCACAACCCGGAATAGTTTCACCTTATGATTGCCCGGAAAGCCTTTGATCTTGATCAGCTTGCCATGTTGCTTTTCGACTTCGGTCCACTCGAGTGTATCCACTCGCCGGTAGGGCTGGGTACCGCCCGAATCATCCACTTGGCGATTATCTTTCAGTGGACAATAATAGATCTTCCCATACTTTTCTATGGCCAACATGATCTCCTTGGTGGCGTACCAACTGTCCATCAAGACGGCCCAGAACTGGAGTTGCTTTTGATAAACACAATTCACAAGCATCTCCTGCACATGGTCCAGCTTGGTCTTGCCATCTCCGCTTGGATCGTAAATCCGATAGTCAATGATCCAAAACTGATCCAGTTCCGGGTTGACATACACACAGGTGACGATCCCGATCCCTTGGATCACCCCATGTGCATTTCCACTATACTGACGTCGCACCAACTCAATCTCATGCGAAAAACTCTTGTCGGCCACCGTGTCATCGAAGACTATAAAGCCTTTTGGCGTTTGAACCACTTGTCCCCGGACGTTTTCCCACGCCAGTTTCGGTGGAAGTCGTTCGCCTGCCAGATATCGGTTGAGCGCATCATGACTGAATTTTTCGCTGTGATCGGCAAAATTCGTCAGCGTATAATTGATCTGACTCACCAAAAGGTATTGGCAATATTCCAAGCGGGTCACAGTTTGGGTTTTGGGTCTCATACTCCCAAACTTACCGTTTTTCCGCCTGTTCGTCAACCATTCCGCTTTGCGTAAGTCCTAATTGTAACAAAATAGGTAAAAAACTGTATCCCACTTGAGTTTTCATGTTGCATCCTCTACGCTAAAAGTGTATGCAACAAACGTCACTTTGGATGCTCACGAATTGACTTCCTTTATAACTGAATTTCGGGAAGACACATAATGAAAAAACTATGAGGGACCTCTTTATCAAATGGTTTATGTCCATCACCTCATTCCTCATCCGCATCAGCTACGGACGAATTGGAAACAATCTCGGCACGCAAACCATTTTGCTTTTGCATACGGCTAGTCGCAAATCAGGGCAGGAGCGCGTCATCCCGATTGCATTAAATTTGGTGAATAGTCAACTTTGCCGCCAAGAGTTCTTCCCGCTTTTTGACTTTGTAGCCCTACGGTTAATTCAATCCCAATCTATCATTACCTAAATTACCTTCACTTCCTTTCCCTTGACATTTTATATAAACTGGTTTATATTACAAACTAGTTTACAAAAGGAGAAGGAATGAATGTGCAAATTGATACCGCGCTGAAACGCGCCCGGGGGTATTGGTTCATCGACGGATTTACCGAAATGGCCGCAGGCGGATTGTTTGTTATCCTGGCCGGGATTCTCCTTTTCGGCGGATATACGCCGCAGGCGTCATTCCCCTACTGGTTCCTGTCGCTCACAAGTGAAATTGTCATCGCAAAGTTGATCGGCATCCTGGTAGCCATCCTGATCTTATGGTGGCTGAAGGATCATTTTACCTATCCGCGCACCGGCTTCGTGAGAGGCAAACGAGTTACAGCAACGCAAGTACTCGTCATCATCAGGAATATCATTCTGTTTCTGCTCCTTCCGATCCTTGCACTGTTAGCCGCCTCCTTGCTCATCGCCTCAGCAGGCAATGTTTTAGCATCCATGCCAGCATGGTTCCCTGTTGGACTAGGCTTGATATGGGGGGGAGCGTACTTGCTGGCGGGTGAATGGATGGGATTGCGTCGCTTCCGTTTGTTGGCAGTCATGATAGTGCTGACAGGAATCGCGATTGGTATTTGGCAGTTTACGATAGGCTTGCCAACTTTTCCATCCAATATACAATCGGGAATTTTTCAGCCGATTGTGTTGGAAACTATCAACCGAACTTTGATCAGTCTCGGCTTTCTTATCCTAATCTCTGGCGTCATTTTGATGATCTCAGGCCTCGTGACCTTCCTGCGCTATCGGAAAGAAAATCCGACTCCCTATGCGGAGGAATCATGAGCGGCTCACTTCAAAACCTCTCCGGGTTGGACCGCGTGATCCACGAGCCCGCGCGTCTGATGCTGGTGGCATTGCTGTCTTCAGTCGAATCGGCAGACTTCCTATTCCTGCTCAAAGAAAGCGGCCTGACCAAAGGAAACTTATCCGTGCATCTATCGCGGCTTGAAGAAGTCGGCTACCTGCGGGTGGATAAGACCTTCCAAGGGAAGATCCCGCATACGGAATACAGCCTTACGGCTAAGGGGAAAACCGCCTTCAATGAATACAGAAAAAAACTTGATCCAATCATTCGGCGGCACTCAAGGGCTACTAAGTTATAGTCGTACAGAAGCTATCTATCTCATCGCGAAAAAGAGAAATCTTATGTCTGAAATCACATCAACCAAACAAATCGGTTTTGCTTGCCCAAAATGCAAGCGTCCGCTTTGCTCTGTTGACAACGCTCTCTACTGCAACCAGTGTAACCGGACGTATCCCATTGCTGGAGGTATACCCGACTTCCTTTCAGAGACCAGCCTCACCGCTACTGCCTCACGTCTCGCCAAGGTCATGGACTTGGTGGCTCCCATTTATGAATCCCGGCTCTTTGTTTCAGTGCTAACAAAATTGTCCAATGTAAATAATGGTGCATTGCTGTTTGATAAAATCACAAGTTTTCATGCTGAGACTTTGAAGGGCGTCACCGGAACTGTCCTTGACGTGGCGTGCGGACCAGCCACCTATACTCGTCGGATTGCCTCCTCAACCAGGGATGCTATACGGCATTGACATCTCAATGGGCGTGCTACGTCAGGGTATGACCTATATCGAGCGAGATAATGTACTGGGAGTTCATCTTGCTCGTGCCCGCGTAGAAGAGTTGCCATTCGAGAACGCCGTCTTCGACGGGGCTATATGTTCCGGATCTCTCCACCTCTTTCCTGATACCGTGCTTGCCTTAAGAGAAATCGCGCGAACCTTGAAACCGGGCGCGCCGCTGTCGGTCCAGACATTCGTTGCGGGAAAGACCATTGTCAACCGGTCCTTGCAGAAGCAGTCCTGGCTGCATACTTTTGAACTTGGAAAATTGCAGCAGGACCTGACCGAGTCCGGTTTTGAGGAATTCCGGCCGGCTCTGGATGGCATCGTGCTCACTTTCAGCGCGCATAAAGCGATGCCGCGTACTTAAGTCATGTTCGCCCGACACCATGTTGTAGTCGTTTCACCTCGCGAGCGGATGAACGCGGCTGTTGGGCGGATTGTGTTTTTGACCAGTCTGGCCGGGATGAATCAGAACGTATCTGTGGCGGAAGTTCGCCGACCAGAACCGATAGGCAGCTAATGCCGCATGGTAAAATGAAGTGGGAAAGAGGAAACCGTGCCGCGAAAATCCCGTCTCTCAATAGATATTGTCATTCCTGTTTTCAATGAAGCTGGAGTTGTTGAACAAACATTCGCCAGCTTATGTGTTGTCATTGATTCGCTTCCCTATACTTTCACAATTTACTACATTAACGATGGCTCAACAGATGGCACATCCGAGTCTCTGGCAACACTGGCAAAAAAAGATAAGCGGATTCAAGTCATCGAATTTAGCCGCAACTTTGGTCATCAAGCCGCGTTGACTGCCGGGCTGGATGCAGCGCGCGGCGACCTTGCCATCACGATGGATTGCGATGGTCAGCACCCGCCCGAACTAATTCCCGAAATGATCAATCTATTCAAGCAAGGCTATGATGTGATTCAAGGTCAGCGAAATGATGAGGCCTCACCGGGCGTATTCAAAAAATCTTCATCGGACGGGTTTTATTGGCTGCTTAATCTCGTTAGCGAAACGCGCGTCCTGCCCGGGGCAGCAGATTTCCGCGCGCTTTCGCATCAGGCTCTGGACGCGTTGAAAGCCATGCCGGAGTATCACCGCTTCCTGCGCGGCATGATTTCCTGGATGGGATATCGAAGCGTCATCCTTCCATATCGCGAACCGGAACGCATCGCTGGAAAGTCCAAGTATTCATTTGGAAAAATGTTTCGCTTGGCTTCAGACGCGATCTTTTCGTTTTCGATGGCGCCCCTTTATATCGGTCTAAGTTTTGGCTTTATATTCATCATCCTCGCGCTTGCTCAAATGATATATGTTCTTGTCCTTTGGCTCACGCATCAAACAAATCGTATTGTCCCCGGCTGGAGTTCGTTGATGGGCGTTCTGCTGATCGCCAGCGCAATCATCATGATCCTGCTGGGATTCATTGGCGTTTATGTTGGGTATATTTTCCAGGAAGTGAAGCGGAGACCAGTCTATCTGGTACGCCATCCAAAGTCAGAGGAGTGAGCGTGACGCGTCGCATCTCTTTTCCACTTTGGACGATTTCTTTGTTGCTGTTAGTGGTTGTATCCACAGCGTATGGATTTTTCGCGTTCCAAGGTGGAATACATTGGGATGATTGGGCCTTTATGTGGATTCCCCGTTTTTGGGGGGGCAGGGAGTGGCTAAATATTTTGTCACGAGCCGCCCGTTATGGGGAAATTTTTTTATCGCAACCACGGCGCTGATTGGGTCAAACATTTTGGCTTGGCAGATTTTTGCATTGGTCTGGCGCTGGATTGCGGCGGTGGCTTTGTGGTGGATGCTTCATCTTTTATGGCCGAAAAATTCCCGCGCTGTACTTTTTATGACGTTGTTCATTGTTTTGTATCCCGGCTTCATGGAACATTCCATCGTCATCACGTACGGGCATTTTTCGTTGATCTTTACGTTCTTTTTTCTTTCTATCGCGCTCATGCTTTTCGGCGAACGGCATCCCCGCTATTACTGGCTCACGATGATCGCGGGGGTTCTTTGTGCCGCGATCAATCTGTTTACGCTTGAATATTATTTCGGCATCGAGTTGTTGCGTCCCCTGTTTTTGTGGATTGTGGTTTCAGGATCAATTTCCGAAAGAAAAAATCAAATCAAGCGGGTCGTTCTTGCTTATCTTCCTTATGCTGTTGAGTTAGTGTGCTTTGTTCTGTGGCGCGTCTTTGGTTATCATTCACAAAACTATGCAGTTCATTTAGGCAATGCCAACAGCGGATATCTTCAATCACTGGCGACGATGATTTTGCAAATCCCCGCCGCAATCTGGACTTCGAGCGTCGGCGCGTGGCTGGAAATCTTTCAATTTCCTTCGATCACGGACTTTGGAATTTTTCTCTCGGTCATCTACTTTATCATCTTGTTGGGTTCATTCGCCGGGTTGATCTTCTATGCTTCGCGGCTGAAGGCTGCAGAAAATCTAATCGACTCGCCTGCATCGGATAAAAGAATTATCTGGCAATGGCTCATCATTGGCGGTTGTGCTTTGATAACCGCAGGCATTCCGTTTTATGTGGTTGGTCTTCAAATTAGATTAGATTTTCCAGCAGATCGTTTCACCCAGCCGTTCGCGTTTGGCGCGGCTTTGATCTTGGTTGGTCTGCTTGAGTTGATCCCATCTTCTTCTTGGCGCACGACTCTTGCCGCGGCGTTGATTGCGTTGGCAATTGGATTACAAATCCAATATGGTTTTTCCTTCCGTGAAGATTGGAATTTGCAAAAAGCTTATTTCTGGCAACTCTTTTGGCGTGCACCCTCCATCCAATCCGGAACGGCGGTGCTTTCCGATAATACGATCTTTCCATATACTGATGACGATGCGCTGACCCTGCCGCTCAATTGGATCTACGCACCGAATCAAAAAAATGGATCGCTTCCTTATGCTCAAATATTTTTTACCGTCAATGCCGGGAATTCCATTTCGCTCACCCCGGGTGCGCCTCTCGTCAAGATCAAGGACGCGGTCAATTTTCATGGCTCGACAAACGCCGCCCTTGTTGTTCAATTGACTCCGCCATCCTGCCTTCATATTTTGAATCCAACTTATGACTCTGATCTGCCGCTTGCGCCTCTTTCGGGGGAAAACTATAAAGCGCTTTCAAATGCAGGCATCCCAATGCTTGGCCGCAAGGATGAAAGCGCGCTTTCGCTTTCCAATCCATCCTTGATCAAGCCCTCCGATAATATACCGGCCGCGTTATCAAATCTTTTTGGACCTGAACCGCTGCATAACTGGTGCTATTATTATGAAAAGGCAGATCTCGCTCGGCAGGGAGGGGATTGGACTCAAGTTGCCCGTTTGGGTGATGAAGCTTTTGCCGCTACCTATCGCCCAGATGATCTATCGGAATATTTACCGTTCATCGAAGCCTATGCCCGTTTGAATCGTTGGAACGATGCGAAACAATTAACTCTCTCGACGGCAGATACCATGCCGATTCTTGAGCCGGCTTTGTGCGGCTTGTGGCAAAGAGTGAATTAAGATTCTTCGTTATCCGCTCAAGAGCATAACTATATTCTCAATATCGAAAATCGTTTGCAGTATTGCCCGGTTCATTGAGATGATCGAACTTTCCTACACTTTTACTTTTCTTCGTCATGGCGAATCCGTGGGGAACGCGGAGGAACGCTTCCAGGGCCAATCGGATTATCCCTTAACGGATGGAGGCCGCGCTCAAGCGCGCGCTTTGGCGGAACGTTGGCTGAGAGACGGAATCAAATTCGATTTGGTGGTGACCAGCTCTCTCATCCGCGCGAAAGAGACGGCGGAGATTGTCGCCAGCGTTTTGAAAATTCCGCTCGAAATTGATCCGATCTGGGTCGAACGCGATAACGGGGAATTCTCCGGTTTGACGCGTGAAGAAGTCAACGAGCGATTTCCTGAACCCGAATTCAGAACGCCGTATGATTCTTTTGGTGAAAGCGGCGAAGGCGATTGGGAACTTTATTTGCGGGCGGGCAAAGCTGTGCATGAACTCATCAGGCGTCCGGCTGGAAAATATTTGATTGTGACGCATGGCGGCTTGTTGAACAAAGTAATGTATGCGATTCTCGGAATTCCGGTGCAGGCCAATTCAAATGGCCCAGTTTTCG
>CAWKNE010000012.1:0-16173 GCA_963850945.1 uncultured Chloroflexia bacterium
CTATATGAATCAAAAGAGCCTGACGTTTTCACATCAGGCTCTTTTCCAGTTTAGCTCAAAACAGTGACGTTGGTCGCTTGGGGACCCTTCGGTCCTTTTTCGACGGTGAACTCAACCTTCTGGCCTTCCTGCAGGTTACGGAAGCCGTCGCCTTGAATGGCGGAGAAATGGACGAAAACGTCCGGTCCACCTTCACGAGCGAGGAAACCATAACCCTTATCCCCATTGAACCACTTAACCGTACCAGTTATTCGATCAGACATTGTATTTGCCTCCTTACGGCAAAGTAAAAAATTAGGTGTTCTGTTTTGTTCCATCGGAGGCAAAACAAAACGGCTCCCAGATATAACTGTGAGCCGTGGATGTTCTTCTACCAACGCGAACTTACTGTTATCCTATTGCGTTCCAAGGATAACACATTAACCAAAGCGAGTCAATCAAAACAGATGAGGAACTTCCAGACTATAAGGAGCCCCACCCTTAATGCTATAATCCTTTTACTATGAATTTTCTCATCACCGGAGCCGCGGGATTCCTCGGCTCTTCTCTTGCAAACAACCTTTCCCGTGAGGGGCATCAAGTACGCGGCCTGGACGATCTTTCGACCGGCGATCCGCAAGCTCTTTCACCGGATGTTCATTTCACGCGCGGCGATGTCAGCGACCGGCCCAAGTTATGGACTCTGCTTCAAGAAGTGGATGTGGTCTATCATTTGGCGGCGCGCGTCTCTGTGCCGGAATCGATTTTGTATCCGCGCGATTACAACACGGTCAACGTTGGCGGGACGGTGGCGTTGATGGAAGCCATGCGCGATGTCGGCGTGCGGCGCGTGGTGCTGGCTTCGTCCGGCGCGGTGTATGGCGATCTCGCCGAGCAGCCTTTGCGCGAGACGGTCACGCCCAATCCACGCTCGCCCTATGCAGTTTCCAAACTCGCGGCGGAATTTTATGTTCGCACCATTGGCGGCTTGTGGGGAATCGAAACGGTCAGCCTGCGCATCTTCAATGCCTATGGGCCGGGACAGCATCTTCCGGCTTCGCATCCGCCGGTTGTGCCATACTTTTTGCGGCAGGCTTTGCGCGGCGGCACGCTCGTGGTTCACAGCGACGGAAATCAAACGCGCGATTATGTTTATGTGGATGATGTGGTCAGTGCGATGGCGGCCGCATCCACTGCCCCAAACGTGGATGGATTGGTGATCAACGTCGGATCAGGAATCGAGACGAGTCTTCGCGATCTGGTCAAAGATGTCTTGGATGTAACAGGCAGCAAACCCGAAGTAATTTATAACTCAAAGACTTCAGGCGGCGTCTCGCGCATGGCGGCAGATCTAACTCTCGCTCAAGAGAAATTGAGTTATCATCCATCCATTAAACTGGACGATGGCTTGCGACTCACGCTTCAACGCGATTCTAAATTCGGATGATTAAACACAAAGGATACTGCACTTGCATCTGCATACAAGTGCAGGTGAGCACATAAAGATTTTTAATCCTTTTTTCTTCGTGACCTTTGTTCCCTTGGTGTTTAATGATGTTTTTGCCTCGCAACTTTTACAATCGTCCAACTTTACAAGTCGCTCAAGACTTAATCGGCGCGCGGCTGGTGCGGATTCTTGATGGCGTGACGTTAGTTGGATTCATCACTGAGACCGAAGCCTATATTGGCGAAAAAGATTTGGGATGCCACGCGCATATTGGCAAAACGAATCGCAACGAAATAATGTATGGCGCGCCGGGACACGCCTATGTTTACTTCACCTATGGCAATCACTGGATGTTGAACACGGTCAGCGAGCGCGAAGGATTCCCAGCCGCAGTGCTGATCCGCGCCATTCAGCCGATTGAAGGCGTGGAGATCATGTCCAAACGAAGGAACGGACGCAATACATTTGGCCCCGGCAAATTGACGCAGGCAATGGGAATCGCCAAAAGCGAGAACGGTGTCGATTTAACGAAAGCCGCTGGCGGTTTGTGGATCGAAGCGGGAATTCCTATTCCGAATTCACGCGTGACGAAAAGCCCGCGTGTGGGTTTATATAGTGTGCCAGAGCCATGGAAATCAAAGCCATGGCGGTTTAGAACAACAATAGATTTTGCCGAGAAGGAGTAATCATCGATGTCCCCTGCAAGACCTTATCACTTGATCGTGCTTGTCAAACAGGTACCCGATACACGCAATGTGACTGGCGAGGTCATGAAGAAAGATGGCACTATGAACCGCAGTGCCCTGTCGGCGATCTTCAACCCGGAAGATTTGAACGCCCTAGAAATGGCTGTAGACTTCAAGGATCGTTATGGTGGTACCGTGACGGTCATGAGCATGGGGCCCTTGCATGCGGCAGAGATATTGCGGGATTCGCTCTGCCGCGGTGCCGACCAGGTAATCTTGCTCTCCGACCGCAAGTTCGCTGGAGCCGATACACAGGCAACTTCTTACACACTCAAATGTGCCATCGACAAATTGGGTCAGTATGACATGGTTTTCTGCGGCCGACAGGCGATTGATGGCGATACAGCTCAAGTGGGACCACAAGTTGCAGAGAAGCTGAACATTCCGCAGATCACGTATGCGGAATCGATCCCGGAAGTCCAAGAGGATGGGATTCTCGTTCGACGCGCATTCGATCTAGGCACGGAACTGGTCAAATGCACATTGCCCTGTTTGCTGACAGTAGTCGGCTCCGCTAATCAGCCGCGCCCAGCCTCGGTTCGTAAGCGGATCGAATATAAGCTGGCAGCCGTCCCAGCAGAGTATCCCAAACTGCTCCAGAAGTGGCCAGAGTTCGGTAGTGAGGCGGCATTGGATAGTTATCTGACTGAACACAACTTGAAAATTAAAGTCTGGAGCGCCACCAATTTGAACGTGGATGAATCTCAGTTGGGGTTGGCTGGCTCACCAACGCAGGTGCACAAGATCAACTATGTGGTGCTTGAGACCACCGAAAGCAAGGATATTCCAGCTACGCAAGAAGGTATTCAGACGTTGATCCAAGAATTGATCAAGGAATACATCGTAGGATAAAGGTGCCAATATGACTGATAGAAACGTTTGGATCTTCATCGAGCAGGAAGGCGGAAAGATCGCCGACCTCAGCCTGGAGTTACTCGCAAAAGGTCAAGAACTGGCACAGACATTGGGCGGCCAGGTCTGGGCTTTGTTGTGTGGTTATCAAATCGAAGAACTGGCTGAATCCGTCATTCAATATGGCGCCGATCACGTTCTAGTGGCGGACCATCCCGAATTGGAAATCTACCGCACGTTACCCTACACACGCGTCGCCGCAGATCTGCGCGCGCGAGCGGCAGCCCTATATCTTTTTAGTCGGCGCATCGCCCATCGGCCGCGATCTGGCTCCTCGCGTTGCCAGCACCCTCAAAGTGGGCCTGACCGCCGACTGCACCGATCTGCAAATCGGCGAATATGTTTTCAAGAAGGAAAATACAGTTTATAAAGACCTGCTCTACCAGATCCGGCCGGCGTTTGGCGGCAACATTATTGCCACCATCGTCAACCCGAAGACGCGCCCGCAGATGGCGACCGTGCGCGAAGGTGTGATGCGCCGTCGCGAACGCGATACCACGCGCAAGGGCAGTATCGAAAACATCACACCGGTTTTCCAGCCGCAGGATTTCGCCTTGCAGGTGTTGAGCCGCGAAATGCGCGAACCGACTGTCAGGTTGAAAGACGCGCCGGTGATCGTGGCAGGCGGCGCGGGGGTAGACAGTCAGGATGAGTTCGATCTGATCCGCGAGTTGGCCAATCTGATGGGCGGCGAAGTAGGCGCCTCGCGCGCAGCCGTTGACGCGGGCTATATTTCGCGCGAACACCAGGTCGGCCAGACCGGCACCACCGTGCGGCCCCGCCTGTACATTGCTGCGGGAATCTCCGGAGCGATCCAGCATCGCGCCGGGATGGATAAATCAAACAAGATCGTCGCGATCAACACTGACCCAAACGCCCCCATCTTCCAAGTGGCGCACTACAGGATTGTCGGTGATCTGGCAGAAGTTTTGCCTCTATTGATCCGCGCAATTCGTGAGCGAATCAAATGAATCCCCTGATCCAAGCTGGTCCTCACGAATTGATGTGGTATTGAGAAAACCATTACGGAGACATCATGGCTGATAATTTCTTTTTGGATAACCTAGACCTACAATTTCGCCTCGAACGACTGGACCTGCGGGAAGTCATCGAGATCAAGGAAAAAGGATACAGCACCGCCAAGCGGTATCCGGCTGCACCGCGCAATTACAAGGACGCTAAAGATAATTACCGTTTGCTATTGGAAGTGTTGGGTAATATCTGCGCCTCGATCGTCGCGCCCCACGCCGCGGAAGCCGATGAAGAAGGCGCGCATTTCTACAACGGAGAGGTTCAATATCCCGCCGCGACGCAAAAAGCCGTTCAGGCGTTAAAGCAGGCGGAGTTGATGGGCGTCATGTTACCGTGGGAATATGGCGGCATGAACATGCCTGAGACACTTTACCAGATGATGGTCGAGATCATCTCGCGCGCCGAAGCAGGCCTGATGACGATCTTTGGTTTGCAGGAGATCGCCTCCTCGATCAACGAGTTTGGCAGCGATGAAATGAAAGCCCGCGTTCTACCGCGCTTCAGTCGCGGCGAAGTAGCGGGAGCAATGGTCCTGACCGAGCCTGATGCCGGATCGGACTTGGGCTCCGTGCAGACGCGCGCCACCTTCGACGAGGCAACCGGCAAATGGTATCTCAACGGTGTCAAGCGTTTCATCACCAATGGTTGCGCTGACGTTCAACTGGTGCTGGCGCGCAGTGAACCCAATTCAAGCGACGCGCGCGGTTTGTCGCTGTTCCTGATCGAGCGAGATGAAACCGTGCATATTCGCCGCATCGAGAACAAGATGGGCATTCACTCCTCCCCTACTTGCGAAATCCAGTACAACAACACACCCGCGGAACTGGTTGGAAAGCGCCGCTTTGGCTTGATGCGCTATGCCATGGCATTGATGAATGGCGCACGGCTGGCAGTCGGTGCACAGGCGTTGGGAATTGCAGAAGCTGCCTACCGCGAGACTTATCAATATGCCCAGGAACGTCGACAGTTCAGCCAGCCGATTGCGAATCTACCGGCTGTCTCACGCCTGCTGCTGTCGATGCGCGGCGAGATCGAAGCTACGCGCGCCCTGCTGAGTGAAACCGGCAACTGGGTGGATCGCCTGAAAGCCTACGAAGAATTGAACAACGAAAACCCTGAGGCAATCCCGGACCTCCGCCAGAAATTGAAGCAGGCTTCCAATCTTGCCGATACGCTCACACCTCTTGCAAAATACTACGCCACCGAAATGGGCAACCGCGTCTGTTACCTCGGCATGCAAATTCATGGCGGCGTGGGGTATATGCGCGAGTTCAACATCGAGCGTCATTTCCGCGACGTGCGTGTTACCAACATTTACGAAGGCACCAGTCAGCTTCAGATCGTAGCCGCCATCGGCAAACTGCTCGGCCGCGCCCTTGAGCCACTGTTGGATGATTGGGCTAAGAAAGATTACGGGCCCGAATTGGCTTCGCTCAAAGGACAATTGGTCGAAGCAACTAATTTGCTGAAGAAAGCCACGGACGCGTTGAAGGCCCAGGAACGAGACATGATCGACTATTACTCTTCCGACCTCGTTAATATAGCGGTGTATGTGCTCAATTCCTGGCTGCTGCTCCAGGATGCCCAAGTCTCGGAGCGGAAACGTGCCCTGACACAGGTCTATATCGCTGAGCACCTGCCCGATATTACCCGCGCACATCAGTCAATCATCAATGCCAGTGCCACTCCATTGCAGGCGCGCAATACGATCTTGAGTGCGGTTTTCTGATAAAATTGATTTTGTTTTTCGACCTCTTGCCAAGTACGTGTAGGCCTGCCAAAACTTGTGTTTTTGAAGGACTGTCAGGCTATAAGCCTGACCTACTTTAGTGTGAATTATTGAAAAGGAGAATTTTATGGGTCTCTTAGACGATAAGACTGCATTGATTTTTGGTCTCGCGAACGAACGGTCCATCGCCTGGGGCATTTCCAAAGCCTTCGAGGAACAGGGCGCGTGCTTGGCTCTTAGCTATGCTCCAATTGTGGAAAAATATGTGCATCCCCTTGCTACCAAGCTGGGTGTCAAATTTGTTGAGCCCTGTGACGTGTCCTCTGATGAGCAAATTGCCAGGGTCGCCAGGAAAGCAAAAAAATACTTTAAGCATATTGACATCCTGGTACACTCGATCGCGTTTGCCGGGCGTGACGAATTGAAAGGGGCTTTTTATCACACGACGCGTGAAGGGTTCCGAAACGCAATGGATATCAGTGTATATTCGTTCGTTGCCCTGACCAATGCATTTCATTCTATTTTGCGGCCCGGTGGATCCGTCATATGCCTGACCTACTATGGCTCGGTGAAGGTCGCACCGCATTACAACGTAATGGGCGTAGCTAAAGCTGCACTCGAATCATCGACACGTTATTTGGCATATGATCTCGGTCCACAAAAGATTCGCGTCAATGCGATTTCAGCCGGACCAATTCGCACGCTCGCCGCGGCAGGAGTTGGCGGCTTCCGCGATATGTACAAGCACTTTGCGGATGTGTCACCGATGCGCGAGAACATCAGCACCGAAGATGTGGGCAACGCGGCGGTCTTCCTCGCCTCAGATTTATCCCAGCGCATTACCGGCGAAGTATTGTATGTGGATGGAGGCTTCAACACAGTTGGCGTGCAGATGAATCCGGATGTAAAAGAAAGCAGTGAGTAATCAATATAGACGCCGATAAAAAAAGTCGGCGTTCTTTTTTAAGGTAAAATAATCTCACTATGTTCAAACGTAATGCCGCTCTTGCTGAATCTGCCCAGCCTGTTCAGGCTGTGGAACAAATCACATCGGTGCTTGGACCAGGCGTCATCTGGCACGGTGCGATCAATGGTTCGGGCGGCGTCCGCATCGAGGGCGCCTTCGAGGGCGATATCGCGTTGCGCGGTATGTTGGTCGTCGGCGAAACCGGGCGCGTCACCTGTCAAAACGTGCGCGCCAACAATGTGATTGTGGCAGGCGCGGTGCGCGGCAACATCACGACTCAAAAATTGGAGATCCGCGGCACGGGCCGCGTTTGGGGCGATGTGGTCACGACCGCGTTTGTGACGGAAGAAGGCGCGTTCCTGCGCGGACAAATCCGGATGGAAGAGACGGTCGAGCTAGACCTTGAAGCGGCTCCACAAACCACACCGAGTGAGGCGGCTCAAGCAGAATCCATGGCGCAGACGCCGATTACTATTCCCCCACCCGCGCCGAAAACACGCAAGAAGAAAAACGAGACTCCTAATCCATAAATAGCGGCACATGTTGTGCCGCTAAAATTTGTTTATGAAATACCGCGATTTGCAAATTCAAACTCAACGCGAATTTCCGTCCAACAGGCGGACGGAGGGATTCGGCTGGCTGGTGCGCGCGGGCTATATCTCGCGCGAGAATGAGATTCTTGCGCTGGGCCATCAGGCAATCGCGCGTCTGCAAACGCTGACAAATCAACCCTCTTTCTTCTCGCTTATTGCATTGCCGGTCATTGCAAATCAACAAGAAACTTTCTTTCCAGTTACAACTGGTTTGATTGAAGTAATTCATTGTTCGTCATGTGAATATACATCTCGCAAAGAAGTTGCCCAATTCAAAAAGATTCCGTTCTCCAACGAAGAACAACTTCCCGCAGAAAAAGTCTTAACTCCAGATTGCAACACGATTGAGTCACTGGCAAATTTTCTCAGCGTTCCCAAAAGAGAAGACCGCCAAGGCTTTGATGTTCACACGCAACGCCGATAACAAATTTGTTTTCTGTGTTGTGCGCGGCGACATGCAACTCAGCGAAGCAAAACTAAAGAAACTCATTGGCGATTTTCGACTCGCCACTTCGGAAGAAATTGCCAAAGCAGGCGCGGCGGCTGGATATGCGTCGCCGATTGGATTGAAAGACGCGATGATCGTTGTAGATGATCTCATTCCGCAATCAGCGAATCTGGTCGCGGGCGCAAATGAAGCAGGGTATCATTTGAAGAACACCAACCATGGCCGCGATTACACCGCTGAAGTTGTTGCGGATGTTGTACTGGCAAATGCCGGCAGTCTCTGTTCAAACTGTGGAAGTAAATTAGACTTAGTCAATGCTGAATTGCTGGCTGATGAGGATGACTATCAATTTGAAAATATCCTTTCCGCACTTGCTGAAGTTCATCGCGATGACAAAGGCTTGACATTTCCTAAGAATGCTGCACCGTTTGATATTTATCTTATGCATGTTCCCGGAAAAGAAATCGATACACTTGCAAAAGCCGAAGAAATTTATAACGCGCTACAAAGTGCGGGCGTCTCAGTTTTATTCGATGATCGAGACGAGCGCGCTGGAGTAAAATTCAACGATGCGGATTTGATCGGTTGTCCAATCAGAGTCACAGTGGGCGAGAAAAGTCTCCAAGAGGGAATGGTAGAATTAAAGCCACGCAAGGAAAAAGAAAACAGACTTGTTCGGATCGAAAATCTTGTTGAAGAAATCATGAAAACAAAATGACAGTTCAAATTCCCATGTCCTCCCCCGACCTGACCGATGCAGAACGTCAGGCAGTTCAAAATGTCCTCAATACGCCCAACCTCAGCATGGGCCATTGGATTCTCGATTTCGAAAAGTCCTTTTGCGATTTGACCGGAGCTAAACGTGCCGTCGGTGTTTCATCGGGAACATCGGGCTTGCATTTGTGCGTACGCGCCGCAGGCATTGGCGAAGGCGATTTAGTCATCACCACGCCATTCTCGTTTGTCGCCTCATCGAATGTAATGCTCTATGAAAGTGCAATCCCTGTTTTTGTGGATGTGAATCCAAAAACGGGAAACATCGATCCGCAGCTCGCGTCACAAGCCGCGCATGATCTAGTCGAGGGCGGAAAGAAAGCCGAGAAATGGCTGCCGCACAAAGGGTCCGGCACGAAGCGAACGTTGAAAGCAATTCTTCCGGTAGATGTCTTCGGTCAGCCCGCGGACCTCGATCTGATTCGCAACATCACGAATGAATTCAATCTGAAAATGATCGAAGACTCATGCGAAGCGCTCGGCGCGGAATATAAAGGCAAGCCCGCCGGAACATTCGGCGATTATGCGGTGTTTGCATTTTATCCAAACAAGCAGATCACGACCGGCGAGGGCGGCGTGGTCATTACATCTGATGACAAAGCCGCGAACATGATGCGTGCGCTTCGTAATCAGGGACGCGCACCCGGCGATACATGGCTTCAACATACGTATCTTGGCTATAACTACCGGCTTGATGAAATGTCTGCCGCACTCGGCACAGTGCAAATGACACGCTTGGATGAATTGTTAAAGAAACGCCATCAAGTTGCGAATTGGTATACCGAACGATTAAGCGAAATTCCTGGCGTTGAGCCGCCGGTGATTAAGTCGTTTACGACGCGCATGTCGTGGTTTGTTTACGTTGTTCGTTTTGATAAAAAGATCAATCGAGATACGTTTGCGAAAAGATTGGAAGGACGCGGCATTCATGTCCGCCCATATTTTCTACCGATTCATTTACAGCCGTATATGGTCGAACGCTTCGGTTATCGCGAAGGCGATTTTCCCATTACGGAAGACTTGGGCAGGCGCGGATTGGCACTGCCCTTCTCCGGTGTGATGACAGAGGAGCAAGTGGAGCTTGTGTGCAACACAATCAGAGATGAAATGAGTAAGACATAGTCGCAGATGTCATTGCGAGGCACGTGGCGCCGTGGCAATCCCCAAATTGAATTCAAGCAACTGTTTACAGATTACATGAGATTGCCTCGCTTCGCTCGCAATGACATCGGATAAAATATGAACACCGGACTCTTTCAACCACCTAAACGTAACGGACTTCTGTTTCACGGGACTCTGCTAGTTGCATTGGCAGTTCTTTCCGCATGGGGATTTTTCAATCTTTCGCACACGACCGTGGGAGAAAATTTTGTTACATACCTGCTGGTTGGATTGATTGCATTTGCGCCAATTCCATGGATCGTCTACCGCGCGTACGCATTATTGCGCGCTGAATATGTCCTGAACCGCGATGGACTCGAACTTCGCTGGGGTCTGCGCGATGAATCCATTCCACTAAATGATATCGAATGGGTGCGTCCGGTGAATGACTTAACTCATCCGTTGCGATTGCCGTCAATTTCCGTGCCGGGCGCCATCCTTGGACTTCGCCGCCATCCGGATCTGGGCGTGGTCGAATTCATCGCAAGCGATCAAAGGAATCTATTGCTGGTCGCAACCGCCAAGCGCGTGTTTGCTATCTCACCAGCACAGCCGCTTGACTTCACACAAACTTTTGCACGCGCCATCGAACTTGGAAGCGTTACTCCCGCGGAACCGAAGTCGCTCTATCCGTCTTTCATCCTTTCTCAAGCCTGGGAAAATGGCTTCATACGTTATCTCTGGTTGGCTGCCTTATTCTTGAATCTAGGCTTGTTCGTGTGGGTTAGTCTCATCATTCCATCGAATCCCAACATCGGGCTTGGATTGAATCCGGATGGCACAGTAGATGCAGTGCCATCAGTGCAATTAATTATCCTACCCTTGATCAGCACCCTGCTCGCATTCACGGGATGGATAACCGGCCTCTATTATTTCCGCTGGGAAAAGACGCGCGTGATTTCATTCATTCTCTGGGTCACAAGCACACTGGAAAGTCTGTCGTTCCTCATTGCAATATTATTTATTCTCAGCATTCCAGTATGAGTTCTACATCCAGCGCGCAATTGCTTCTTGGATTTCTTCTCGCTGTTTCAATCGCATATCTTGCCTATCGCGTCCATACCTTAAGTCGCGATGGAGCCATCGCTGCTGCGTTAGTCGGCACGATCATTTTTGGTTTAGGCGGATGGCAATGGTCAGTATTACTACTCGCATTTTTTATCTCATCGTCTGCACTCTCACGCCTCTTCAAAGATCGCAAGCGCGGAACTCAATGAAAAATTCTCAAAGGGCAGCGAGCGTGACGCAGGTCAGGTTTTGGGGAATGGCGGACTCGCAACGGCTTTTGTTTTGCTGAACGCAATCTTTCCGAATCAACTCTGGAGTTGGATGGGCTTTGCGGCCGCGCTAGCTTCTGTCAACGCTGACACATGGGCGACGGAACTCGGCACATTGAATCCAAATCCGCCGCGCATAATCACGGATTTAAGAAAGCGCGTCGAAGCCGGGACCTCGGGCGGAGTATCGTTATGGGGAACGACTGCGGCACTTTTGGGCGCGTCAGTTATCGGCCTGCTTGCCGCGCTCCTATTTCCAAATGTTCATTGGTCACTCTTCATCCTTATAACTATCAGCGGCTTACTCGGCTCGCTTTTCAACTCGTTAATCGGGGCAACAGTTCAAGCCATGTACTTTTGTCCGCTCGATCAAAAGGAAACCGAAAAGCATCCGCTTCACATATGCGGCACAGAAACGATCCGCATCCGTGGCTGGAAATGGCTGAACAACGATTGGGTTAATTTCGCATGCAGTGCCAGCGGGGTCATCGTTGCACAATTAATGATTCATTTCTTTACATAAGAGGCCTCAATAGATGTTTAAAAAAATCGGTATCGGTTCGATCATCCTTGTTTGTTGTGCCGCCATCATTGGACTGGGGCTGTTAGCCTATATAGGTTTTTACAATCGCTATTGGGCCGACGATTGGTGCTACAACCGCGACTTTAAAAGCCTGGGAGTTTTGGGTAGTCTTCAAGGATATTTCTTTACGGGCCAAAGCGCCCTTAGAGGCTATTCTACAAACCGTTATTCCCTGACGCTTTTATCAGGGCTTTTGTATATTCCCGGTATCACTGGTGTACAAATCCTAGCAACCCTGATCATATTATTATGGATGGGCGCATTGCTCTGGCTGTTCTTCAATCTTTCCAAGTTGTACAAGCCTTTTCCGCAACTGGCTGTTTTTCCCGGCGCAGTGTTTTTATTATGTTTCATGCTTTATTTTTCCCCCCAGCGATTCCAAATCCTATATTGGCGGTCCGGAGTTCACTACAGCTTCACGATCATCGCCGGGATTTTCCTCACGGCGTTGATCACCTCGCAAATGATCAGCGAACACGCCCGCCGCCTCACAAATTATGGAGTTGCAGTTCTGGCATTTATTGCCGGAGGTCTTTCAGAAACCGGCTGTGCCTATTTGTTCAGCGGAATGATCCTGTTGTTCGCGGCGGCGTGGTTCGGAAAACAGAAGCGATGGATGTGGGCGCAACGATCTTTTTCCGGAATCCTAACGGCGTGCATTGCACTCCTGGCTTCCATGGTTGTGTTGATCATTTCCCCCTCAAACGACCGCTATCAAACCATGTCAGTAAAACCAGCAAGTCTCTCATTGGTGCCGTTCCTTTCGATGAGATTTTCGCTGGATTTTATCGTCAACTCGTTCAAAAGCCTGACTCTGCCACATCTGGTTTTTATTGTTTTCTTTATGGCTCTGCCTATTTTGCAAGGAATACTTTCTCCTACGATGAAGCCTTCGATAAAACTCAGAACGGCATTGTTTATATTGATCGCCACAGCGGCAGTAACGTTCCTCTTGATCACGGCGATCCAAGCCCCGACAGTTTATTTCTACAAATCGGTGCCTGAGCCGCGCGCACAATCCCTTTCGAGGTTCACCATGTTGATCGGGCTGGCAGTTATTGGGTGGATTGTGGGCCAGTTAATTGTCCAGAGATGGAGCGGCAATCACGGACTTCACATCGCGGCGATCTTATGCATGTCATTATGTGCCGTTTACACAGCCCGATTGACGGTCAACAATCTAGCCGACCTACGTTTATTCGAAGTCCGCGCCCGCTTATGGGATCAAAGGGATGCGGCGCTTCGGACTGCGCAAGCGCAGGGCTTGAGCAGAGCGGATGCCATCGCGATCGATACAAAAGGCTGGGGAGTCGAAGATATGTTGATCACAGGCAAGCAGATGAACGGTCAATGGGTGAACAATTGCTTTAGCCAATATTACGGTCTGGATGCCATCCGGGCGGTCTCGCCGTGAACGGCTGTCGCGTTCATCCAAAAAGATGCAGGAGTAAAATTCTCACTCCAATACCGATCAACACCAGCCCGCCGATGATCTCGACGGGCTTGCCAAATTTCTTTCCAACGATTCGCCCAACACGCAAGCCGATGAGCGAAAGAATGCCCGTGACCACGCCGATCAAAATGGCAGGATACCAAACAAAAATTCCGAGCACGCCCAAACTGATACCGACCACCAATGCGTCCATGCTGACTGCAATGGAAAGCAATACCATCGTCCAGCCGCGCGAGGGGTCGTTAGAACGATTCGTTGCGCCGTGCATGGAGGTATAAATCATGTGAACGCCGACAGAGACCAGTAAGCTAAACGCAATCCAATCTGTATAGGCGCGAATGAGCGGTTGAATCGTTGTACCCAACAGCCAGCCAATCACCGGCATGATAAATTGAAATAAGCCAAAGTGAAAGGACAGCCGAAACAGCGGGCGTGGACCGTGAATCTTTTCCAAAGTGCCTGCCGCAAGACAGACTGCAAACGCGTCCATTGCCATGCTAATGGAAATCAGGAGAACTTCAAAGAAAGACATAAAGTTTTCGGATTATAGCTGATTATGCAATGTGATGGAATTGGGAATGATATAATTCAAGCGAGAAGGTTTTGCATCCTAATCCCTATTTGTGCGCAAGACATAGTAATCTTGCTAACGAGCAATTCCCATGCTACGCTACCTGTCACTAACTTTCGTGCTTTCATCGTTCTTACAAGCCAATGCTCATAATTGGGCGAGTGCCTGTTGGGCGGGCGCATTTTCATTGTTCTTCTTCGTTATCACAATGATACACTCGCGAATAGCTAAAATTGCTACTTCAACTAAATAGCAAAGGTTGTAATCAGCGGAGGATATAAATGCCTAATTTACCTCTTGTTTTCAAAACCTATCAAGACGTAAAAAACAATTTAGCCTATTGGACATTTGTTCTTCTCTTGATATCCACAGGTGTTATCTATTTATTTATACTCAATCCGTCCCAAAAGCAAACTGTCGATACTTTTGTCACATTGTTAGGAGCCAATGGATTTGTATCTGCTTTGGCGAGTGCATTTGTGATCGTCATCTACGCTATCATTGCTGTTATACTGATTTTTGGAATTCAAATTCACGATATCGTATACGACAGTCTAATTATAAAGTGGCGAGAAAGATATGACATTGACTTTATACTAGCCAGACTCACTGAACCGATAAAACAATCTTTGCCAAAGAACTTTAACGATTATGCAATTCAGTACAGATATCAGTTTATGAAGCCATATTATGATTTCGTTGGCGATGGTAAAAAGGGTATCGAGGAGAACACACGAGTACGATTTTACGAAAGAGTAACATGGTACTGGGTTACCCAAATTAATGAAATCTTTATTTTGTTGTTTCTCCTTTTCATTCCCGTATATGTAATGGCTTATCCCAATAGTTCGTTGACGACCAGTAATCTCGCCGTATTTGTGCTGGTCCTTCTAGCATTGGGACTAACGAATCGTTGGCTCATTAGAGTTACACTTAAAGCCACTTCTCAGGCGACATTAGATGAAATAGAAGAAATCCTCGCTAAACCCACAAATATCACGTCTCTAAAAAAACAATATACCCAATTATGCAAAACCTATAAAATCTAGCGAGAAAAAGATGGAAATCCAGCCAGAGTATTCTGCGCAAGGTATGCATTCAAGACCGAATCCATTAGTTCAACCAACGCTGGAGTTGTTAATAACTGAAAAGCGATTCGGAATGAAGTCCAATATCAAACTTATAGACCTCGGTTGCGGAAAGCTACGTCATTTGGACATTTGCATGCAATTTGCCAAACAAGTCGTACTTGTTGACACAGAAAGACAGATTGAAAATGTGCAAAAGTATGGCAACATGACTTGCACAATGAGTCAATACGTTCAAGCTCTGAAAAACAAACATTGCGTTATTGAGATTCAAAAATTCGACAATTTTAAAGTACAAAACCACCTTGCAGACATTATATTATCAGTAGCCGTGATGGATGTTATATTGAAAGAGTCTCGAAAACAAATGGCATTGGCGGCCTATAGAAACCTCCGTCCGGGAGGGTATTTTGTAGTAATTGTTCCACGAAACGACAGTTCTATTCTCGTAAATTGTAAGCAGGATAATAAATACCAAGATGGCTATGTATTCAAAAATAGAGGACATAATAATCTCACCTTCTATACAAACTATCGCGACCCTTCTCGATTGAAAAAAATGCTAGTTGACAGTGGTTTTGTCCTAATTGAGGACAGAACTTTGTTTCGCCAATTATGTTTCGTTCTTCAGAAATCAAATTAGTAATTCGTTTCCGCCCAATACGTTGCGCATTCAACTTTTTGAGTGGACTTCCAAGTTCTGTCCTATTTCACTTATGCTTCCAAATCGTGAAGTCTTTCAAGATCGAGCCGCCGATGAATTCGCGCACGATGGAATTTTCGGGAATCATCTCGGCCTCAATCGGCAGGAACCATTCGAGAAAGGCCAGCAAGCGTTTGGCTTCGATGAATTCGGGCGTGCCATGTTCCACTTGCCGTAGCAATGGCTCGACGACGACGCCCTGATCGACGCCGCCCAGTTCGTCAATGTCATCGAACGCCGCCAGGGCCTGAAGATCGCCTGCCTGGAGGAGATTGCTTTCCGCCAAGGCTGGATCACGGCCGATCAATTGCGGGCCCGGGTGCGCTTTCTGGGCAAGACGCTCTACGCCCGCTATCTTGAGACCCTGCTGCCCGGCTGACGCCTCGGGATTATGCCCCCCGTGAATTTCGGGCCTCCCACCGCGGACGCGCCCGCGAATTCGGAACCCCGGGGAGGCCTCCTGCCGCCCATGCAACTTTCAATCATCACGCCGCTGTTCAATCGCGTCGACCTGACCCGGGCGTTCGTGGCGGCGCTGCCAGGCTCCCTGCCGCCGGGCCTCGACTGGGAATGCCTGTTGATTGACGACGGTTCGACCGACGGCACGCGGGCCTGGCTCGAATCGCTTTCGCTTCCATTCCGGGTTTTCCAGAACGAGCAGAACCGCGGTTTTGCCGCCAGCTGCAATTACGGCACCGGCGGAGATCGAT
>CAWKNE010000013.1:0-82911 GCA_963850945.1 uncultured Chloroflexia bacterium
TCGCGAAATAATCTAGGATCGTCCAATGTAGCACATACAGGTTACCCGCATTGACCATGACGGGTAGATAGCGGGCTTCCTCGGCCGTAATGACAACAGCGCCTGGATGAGCGGTTAGTGTGTCCTGGTACGAGCGCAGGAATATCTGCGCCCTATCCACGCGGAAGGTGCCATCCTCTGAGTCCCCCATGACGTGCAGAAATACCACAGCGCCAGCCCCAGGTCGAACAGGCGCAGGTCTACCTTGGACCAGTCGAAGTCGAACAAGCCGGTGACGCAGTCGCCGGTGAATTTGAGGTTGCCGGGGTGGTAATCGCAGTGGATCACCATCTCCGGCAGGGAGCGCGCACTGGGCTCTTGAAGGGCGACCAGAGTGGCGGCAATATTAGCGCTTACGAGCTCCAGATGCTCGTAGATGCGGTTGTCGAAGATCGTCCCTTTGGATTTTGCCGGGCAGCCTGACCAAGTCTCGGCAATGACGGGTAGCAAGTCGAGGATTTTAGGCTCGTTTCGTCTGCCAAGGGGAGCGAAGCCTCCCGCATCGATGTGGAACCGCGCTAGCACTGCCGCTGACGCGGAGAGTTGCTCCTCGGTCAGGATCGGATTCACCCAGGTGAAGCGGTCTTCACCGGGGAGGTAATCGAAGATAGTGTAGAAAACGCCTGCGGCTCCGTCTGTCCCTTCAGAGAGATGCAGGTACGATTTGCCCAGACGCGTGTGGTGGATGCGGGCGACCGGAGCGCCGGTCGCCACCAGGTGCTCTATGAGGGAATGCTCGAAGTTGAGCTCTTCCTCTCGGATACCACGCTTGTACTTGCGCAAAAAATAGCGATTGCGTTTCCCTTCGGCGAGCGTGAAGATGGCATAGGCGGTGTTGACAAAACCACGTTCATTCTTCTCGTAGTCGACCAGCGTGCCCAAGTCGTAGTGGGCGAGGACTTCTCTTAGTTCAGTCTCCACAGGGGAGTCCATTGGCAAATATCCTCCAGCAGAATTGCGATTCAGTATCCTGAAACCCTCAACGTCTTCAACCTATAACAGATGCAACGCGTAGATATTCGCGCTTGCCGGCAGATTAAAGATGGTTCGCGCGGGATTCGGCACCCGTGACAGCTCCGCACCCAAAGGCTTTTCCCTGTTGCTATCAGTAGCACAAGTTTATCTGCCCCAATAATATGTGCCAAAGGTTATGTTCGTCCTGATTGCAGAATCATAGACTTCAGCCAGACTTGGGGTGCCGGGGGACGATATCCCAGTGAACTATTGGGTTGGAAGTGATTGTACTCCTCTCTCCAATTAGCAATCAAGATCTGGGCTTCTCGTAGAGTGTAAAAGATCTCGCGGTTCAACAATTCATGGTCACAGAACAAACCACTTTCGCACATCTTGCCGTTGAACGATTCAACATAACCGTTTTTCCACGGGTTACCTGGTTCAATAATAATGGTTTTACTTTCAAGTGATCCAACCAGGCTCGCAAGGCATTGGCGATAAACTCCGGTCCGTTATCAGAACGCAGATGAGCTGGAACGCCGCGGGAACAGAACAACTCAGTCAAGCACTCCTGAACATCTTCATGATCCAATCGTCTAGGTACTCTTACTGCCAGACATTCGCGCGTGTATTCATTGATGACGTTCAAGATCGGAAACGGTACTCCATCCTGGGTTGGCTCCAACACAAAATCATAACCCCAGACATGTCCGGGAAACTCAGGTTTCGACGGATGAGCGGTCACTTCGCAAATGCAGACAGGAACCGTCGTTCAGCCACAAGCGGCCGCGTTTTGGCTGTTTGGCTGGCACTTTCAGACCTACCTCCTAAAAGCTGATCCAACTTTTGAGTTAGGATAAGCAATGGAAACAGGTCAATTTTACTTTGATTGCAATTGTGAAGTATATGAGTCCGGCTGCGTTTTGGATTCTATCAAAGAATGGCCCCCCGGTCTTTGGTTTTATCGGAGGACGTGTTGAGTTTTTGATCAAAAACTCAACACGCCAGTAAGTAAAGTGGGCGATTAGTAGGAATGATTTTGCCATATAATGATATACAAATGTCCACGGATATTTTCGTTTCATACTCCAGTAAAGATAAACTTGTCGCCAATGATATTTGTGTGAACCTTGAAACTGCGGGTATTCGCTGCTGGATTGCACCTCGGGATATTGCGCCCGGCGAGGATTGGCCTACGGCTATCACCAAGGCGATCCCACAGAACCGCGTAATGATCCTGGTTTTTTCCGCCAACTCCAACTCCTCCGAAGATGTCGGACGCGAACTTTACCTGGCTGCCAACAGCAAGCTGGTCATTATCCCATTCAGAATTGAGGATATCGAACCAGAGCCAGGCAAGCAATATTATCTGGCTCGCACGCACTGGCTGGATGCCAGCAATCCCCCCACGCAGGAGCAGATCGGTGCGCTCCTTGATTGTGTGAAGGGACTTGTCCCGGTTAGTGAACCCTCCGCGATTTTTGAAGCTCAACCAACCTCGGCTCCGTATATGGATCGAACCCATCCTGGGGAACAAGCCGTTGCAACCGCGCCTCAGAACACTCGATCCCCGCTCCAATAACCTGCCGGTTCAACTGACGAGTTTTATCGGGCGGGAGAAGGAGATGGCCGAAGTCAAGCAGGCGCTGGATGAACATCGTCTGGTGACGCTGACCGGTTCAGGCGGTGTTGGAAAGACGCGGCTGGCTTTACAAGTAGCCGCAGAATTGCTCGATCAATTTTCTGATGGAGTTTGGTTCATCGAACTCGCACCACTCTCTAACCCGGATTTGATCCCACAAACCATCCTTTCCGCGCTGGATGTGAGTGAACAAAAAGGCCGCCCGCCGCTCGAGGTGTTGCAAGAATATCTCGCTCACAAGAATCTATTGATCGTTCTGGATAATTGTGAGCACTTGATAGAAGCCTCGGCAAAAACTGCGAATGCCATTTTGAATGCCGCGCCAAATGTAAAAATCCTTGCCAGCAGCCGCGAAGCATTGGGTGTACACGGCGAACTCTCATGGTCTGTGCCTTCCTTGTCTCTGCCTGACCCAAAGGAAAGCCATGCACCGGAACAATTGACACAATACGAAGCCGTGCGCTTATTCATGGACCGCGCCGCGCTAGTTGTTTCGCACTTTGCGATGAACAAGGAAAACGCTCCCGCCATCGCGCAAATATGTTTTCGCTTGGATGGCATCCCGCTCGCGATTGAACTTGCTGCGGCGCGCACCAAAATGATGTCGGCAGAGCAGATTGCGGCCCACCTCGATGACCGCTTTCGCTTACTAACGGGCGGCGCGCACTGCCCTGCCGCGTCAGCAGACTTTACGTTCCATGATTGACTGGTCCTATGACCTGCTTTCCGATAACGAACGTTTGTTATTGCGTCGATTGGCGGTCTTCATGGGCGGATGGACTCTGGAATTGGCAGAGCAGGTCTGTGCGGATGAAAAAACAAAATCCTATGAAATCCTGGATCTGCTTTCGCGCCTTGTGGATAAATCCCTGGTGAGCACGGATCAAACCGGCACGCGCTATCGCATGCTGGAAACGAATTCGTCAGTATCCGCGCGAGAAGCTATTTAAATCAGGCGAAGGCGAAAGGGTGCGTGACGCGCACCTGCGTGCAATGGTTACCTTTGCTGAAGAGGCGGAGCCGGAAGTCCGCGGACACGATCAAGCGCTGTGGCTCGATCGTTTGGATGCGGAGATGGACAACCTCCGCGCCGCATTGGAATGGTCTCAGGATCGGAATAAAGAATCCTGTCTGCGATTGGCAAGCGCTCTCTGGCGTTTTTTGGATGTCCGCGGGCATCTGGAGGATTTCGAGTGGTTGCCAAAAGCGCTTGCTCTGACGGAAGGATCAGAAGACTGTAACGCGCGCCCGCGCCTTAGCGCGAGCAGGTTATGTGGCCAAAAACTATTACGATTTCAAATCAGCGGAAAGATGGGCGCAAGAGGCTGCAAGCTTGGGCCTTGAGTTGGGCGATAAGCCTGCTCTGGCGATGGCACTTTATGTTGAAAGTATTGTTCAATTAGATCACTATAATGCTCTGTCGGGGCTGGAATTTCTCCAACAAGCGCTAACTCTTTCCAAGGAGATCAATGATCATTGGTTGGCCGGGATGCTCTAGGCGCAATGCGGATACGAAGCTCTAGTCGAAATGATTTGAAGTCAGCGCGGTCCTTTGCGGAAGAAAGCTTGAAAGAGGCACGGAACGCTGGTGATAAGCGCGGCATCAATTATGGGCTTAATATGTTGGCTGAGGTTGCCTTAACACAAGGAGATGCTGAACAGGCGCAAAAATTGTTTGAGGAAAGACTAACAAATGCACAGGAGATTGGGGATAGAGCCTCCATCATTAATTGCTACTGGTATTTTACAATGGTTGCACTATTTCTTAAGGATTACCCGTGTGCAGAACAATCCGCGCTGGAAGCCTACAAGCTCTCACAAGAACTAAATGATAAAGGTATCATTTCGAATTCGCTTGGCAATCTGGGGTTGGTATATATGGCACAAGGCGACCTCTCTCGTTCTACTGAACGGATGGAGGAGGAATTGGTTATTGCAAAACAAATCAATGATCCCTGGCTTGTCACTGAAGCACTTCGTGATTTAGGTGAATGCTCCCGACGAAAGGGTGATTTTATACAAGCAAAATATAAATTTACGGAGGCGTTGGCAATCTGTCGGGAGAGCAATATAGAATGGGGTTATTGCCTTTGCCTAGAGGGTTTCGGGATACTGGCGATCGATCAAGGCCAGGCGGAGCGGGGAGCGCGCCTACTTGGTGCACGGGAAACCTACGCGCTTCCGTGCATGTCTGGGATTTCTGGCCATTCATGGTGAGTGAACGCGAGCGTCACATTGTCACGGCGCGTGCGCAATTGGGTGAGGAAGCTTTAATAAAGCCTGGGCAGATGGCGCGGCGATGTCTACGGAAGAGGCGGTCAAGTATGCGCTGGAAGTTCAGGAATAAAAAACCTCCGAGTTTTACTTTGCTTGCAGTTGTGAAGTATATTAGTTCCACTGCGTTTTGAATTTCATCAAAGAAAGGCCCCCCGGTCTTTGGGGTTATCGGAGGTTTTTTGCTAAATACTATTGTCTCGTTCCAACACCTGTGAGAGGCATCAGGCCAAGAATCTAAAGTGCGTTTCCAAACGAACTTTTCTACAAATGCGGTTGTAGAGTTTGAAAATAGACGCAGTTAAATAATATTGATGCGCCAACATCACTTTAGTGAATTTGCCTTTGTGTCTCAATTGTTTTGGGGACGTATAGTTCTGACACGAAACAGTCAAAATCCTATTTTTTGAACAAACTCATAACCTGATTCAAAGCGCCTAAAATACAGCCGGGTGAAGAATTCGGCGTCGCCGCTGTTTGTAAAACCTTGCCTGTAAGAGCCTGGTAATCCGCGGCCAATTGAGCTAAATTAACCCCTTGTTCCAATTCTACAGTTCCCAACTGCTCGGGCCAGATAACTGCCCAAGCCTCTTCCACTTGTTTACTCCAAAAATTGTCGGTAAATCCTGTTTCCTTGGCCCAGGTGACAAAGCGTACGTCATCCGAGGGAGTGGTTGAGTAACCGCCGCCGAGGACGCTGTGTCCGCCCTCGTTTGGGGAACCACTTATATAATCCCATGGCTGACTACTGGCGAATTCGTCCATATTTGCCTGCTGAACATTGATGCCCAGCCATAAACAGCCAAAGATGGCCAATGCGGCCTTGACCTCATCCAAATTGCTAAAATCCACCTTCGCAAACGCTACGACTTTGGTGCCGTCCGGTCCGCCGCTACTGTTCAGGTATTCAAGACAGGTTTGAATATCCATTCCATCATCCTGTGTGGGGAAGTTTGGGTTTTGGGTCATGTATAACGCGACGACTTGATCCATCGTGGGATAATTTTCAGTTGCCAGGGCAGCGGTCACCAGGCGCCGCATGTTCGCCCAAGTCACCGCGACACAATCCTCACATTGATCATTGCCCAGCATCTGCCAATTCGTCAGCCGGCTGAGGTAATCTTCCGAGGCCGGATGGACCGGTACAACTCCAGTCAGATAACTTGCAAGTGCCAGGGACGGAGTGTTCTTTGGTGGTTTGCGGCCAAACTTTCCTTTTAGCGCTTTATTGAACACGGAATTTCCTCAAGAAATAGATTTGTAGTATTTCTCATAGAATTTAATTTCCAATTAGATTATGCCACTTTTTTCTCAATAACACCATTGCTCTGTATGATTTCGGTTGTGAATGGAATGTGAGTCAGAAAGGAAGTCTAGTGAGGTTACGGTTTACGTGTTTTTTCGTTTAGCGGACTTGCGAAACAAAGACGGCATTCCCCCAACCAGCTATTAACCATGTTGGAAAGCACGAGAACAGAAGGTTTCGAGCCTTGAGTATCGGTGGGTAAAGTCTTTACTGATCTGCCCCCGAAAACTGATCCAACTTTTGAGTTAGGAAAAGCATTTGAATTTCATCAAAGAAAGGCCCCCCGATCTTTGGGTTTATCGGAGGGTTTTCGCTAAATTTTATTGTCTCGTTCCAAAACCTGTGAGAGGCATCAGGCCAAGAATCTAAAGTGCGTTTCCAAACGAGATGAAATCAAGAAACGAACTTTCCTACAAAGGCGGTTGTAGATTTTGAAGATCACCGCTGTTTAATAATATTGATGCGCAAACATCACTTTAGTGAATTTGCCTTTGTGTCTCAAATGTTTCCACTACGTACAGAATTGGACATCAAAAACTGATTCGATTTATTTGGAGGGACTTTTATCCACCAATCACGCTTCAACACACCAGAAAACCAGCTCCCAGAATCTCAGAACCAGGGAAGTGAACGAAGTGAGCCGCTACTGGGATGCGCTAAGGGCACAACGAATACCAACGGCACCGAAGTCATCCGGGCCCTCGTCAACACGTAACGCGGACCGCACACCGCTCACGCCGCTAAGCTCGTTGCCAGTCCCCTCGGTGAAGATTCCCGTGGTGTTGTCCCACGAGCCGCCACGTATCACCCGCGATATATCTCCGCCATTCTTTGGACCTTGCGGATTCTGCTGAGGGTGAACACAGATTTAAATATAGGCTGAGTGAATTTTCACACTGATAATATTTGTCGTAGAACGAATCGTTCACCCATTGCCAGACGTTGCCAGCCATATCCAGCGCCCCATACGGGCTGGCTCCCATTGGATGGCTGTCTACTGGCATCGGATAGCCAATGTTATTATCGTAATTCGCCAAATCATTGGTCGGCGCTTGGTTGCCCCAGGGATAAATGCGACCATCCGTGCCGCGTGCGGCTTTCTCCCATTCAGCCTCGGTTGGTAATCTTCTGCCTGCCCACGTGCAATACGCCGTGGCTTCATCCCACTTAACAAAGAGCATGGGGTAGTTATCGAATTGATGGTCGTCGTAATACGAATACTGCATCAATACCGGATTCTCAGCAATATGCGGCTTGCAGCCCGCGGCTTGCACGCATTTGTGATACATGGCGTTGCTCACCGCCGTCTGGTCTATCCAGAAGGCATCCAAATAAATGGTATGCTGGGGTTTCTCGTCAGGCTGTGCAAGAGGATCTGCATCCGAGGAACCCATCAGGAAATTACCAGCCGGCACATAAAGAAGCTTCATGCCATCAATGGATGAGATCTGGCTCGAGCCAATGCCCAGCCCGGGTGGGGAGGTTGGGCTTGCGGTTGCAGCAGCCATTTCTAAATCCGGGGTGGGAGTACACGGGCCGGAGTTGATCTCCGCGCATGTTGTTGCAGCAGCCATTGCTGCTGGATCCAAGGTGGGAGAAGGCGTTGCAGGCAGTGATGTTGGGCTTGCGGTTGCAGGAACGGAGGTTGGTCCCAGTGTGGAAGCAAGTATTGCAGCGACGGAAGTCGGCGCGACCGCAGTAGCAGGCGCTGCAGCCAGAGTCAAAAAACTGCAAGCCAGCATGAACATGGCCATCAGTAAAACGCAGCACACCAGTAATAGTTTCATAAGCTCTCCTATAAATCGTACTCCGAAAATACAAAGACAAATCTAGAAAATAGTGACGGATTTCCTAGTGTGGGAAACCAAATGGATTGTACTGCCTACTGCGTTGAAAACGCACAGCAAAACGAAGCATGCCGCACTCAGGAGGGATCAATTCTTTTTGGGGTTGAAACTAGTCAGTCGCCGATTCTCCCACCATAAATTTCTAGTATACAAAGAGAATTATCCATGCCTCGTTCGTTGATGAGGATAACCGTATTCAACCACTGCTCGTCATGGCATGGAGCAGACCATAGCTCAGATGGATTTGACACGTGATCCAGAGTTTTCAAAAAGCCTTTCTATGGCTTATGTACAGTGAAAAAACACGGATCATATTATAAAAATGGAGTAAAAACAGTCTTTTCCAAAAATAAGTTTCGGCAGCGTATTACACCAATTGCACACGATCAGGAAAGGCGACTCTCATCTATCTTGCACTTGAAAAGCACGAATGGCTTTTCGAATAAGTGGATAGAAAAGGACTTCCGAGCAATTCCTCGGAAGTCCTTTTCATTTCCGTAGAAGTGTCGAACTTTTCTTAGTCGGCCTAGGGCAGGTAATAAGTGACGATCAATTGCGGCTGATAGCCTTTAGGGGCATTGCCCGAGAAGAACTTATCGTAATCAGCCTTCTTATTGTTGTTATCATGCAGAGTGAAGCGCAGACGAAACTGGTCCAACCGATCTTGCTAATCAGTTCGAGGTTGTCGGCACTGGAGAAGTTAAATCCATACCAGTTGGGCGGCATGAATACGATGTGTTCCTGATAGGTGCTCGGACTGGCTGGCGCAGAAAAGTCGACCAGTTCCAAACCGATGCTGTTTCCGAAATGACCATTGCGAATGTCCACCAGCAGGTTGCCGAATGTTGTGAACGGGTCGGTTCCCACCACACCCTGTTTCATGATTTTCAACTGAGCCGCAGTGATGACCGCACTGTCCGGGATGGCAGCGGTATTGAAGGATAGGATGCTTCGGTATTGCCGGTTCGCAGGGTCGTCGCCCACGTTGAATGTGGTGGCGCCGCCGTTTTGCGTCCCACCTACATTACTGTATCTAGCGGATTCGAGAATCCAGCCATCGTTCTTGGATTCCGAGATGAAGGTGGCAGTGACCGGAGTCACATTGGCAACCAGATAACGCGCCAGGGCGATGCCGGTGTTCGTGCCGTTGCTGGTTGAACCTGCGGCAATGATCTTGCCATCGGGTTGAAGAATAATGGAATGCAGATGGTCGTCGGAGGTGCCGAAGGCGGTTGTGACTTCTCCGGCGGTGCCGAAAGTGGGATCCAATGAACCGTTGCTATTGAAACGCGCTATGAGAAAGTGATAGTAACTGCCATCGAACGTGTCGAGGCCGACAATGAACTTGCCGTCCGGCTGGAGGATAATGTTCTTCAACTGTTCAATGTCAGGATTATTCGTAAAATTGTCCATGAGGCTGAAGTTGTTGGTGATCACGCCGTTGGTGCCGAAGGTGGTATCCGTTGAACCGTTACTATTGAAGCGGGCGATGGCAAATTTATAGCCCGGGGTTGGGCAGGTATAATAATCAAAAGTACAACCAAGTTGACCCACTGCAATGATCTTGCCATCGGACTGAAGGGCGATGGAGTAATCATCGAACCCCATATTTCCAAAGTCGGGTGCCAAAGATCCGCCTCCGCCCAAAGTTGAATTGTATGTAAAATCGGGGTTCAAGCGTACAAATCCCATCCTGTAGTCAGTGCCATCATAAGTATTTCCTGACAGGAGAATCTTTCCGTCCGGTTGGATGACAAGTGCCGTAATGTCGTTCTCATAGCCACCATTGTCATTCTCATACACTCTATCCAGAGATCCATCGCTATTGTAGCGAATCACTTGAAATAACGAATAAACATTACAGCATGCTAAACGCAGTTCTCCAGCCACGAGGATCTTGCCGTCCGATTGGAGAGCGACAAAACGAACGTTACCCGGATCTGAATTTTCCGAAGGGTATATGGAATGGGAAGCGATACCGTTTGTGCCGAAACTGGTATCCAGCGATCCGTTGCTGTTGAAGCGTGCTACCCCAAACTCGATCCGAGTGTTAGTAGGGTTCCCAGTTACCAGGATTTTCCCATCCGGTTGGATGACCACATCCTTGCCTTGATTAATCCCGCTGTTGGTCACAATTCCGTTCGTGCCGAAAGTGGTGTCCAATGTGCCGTCGCTGTTGTAGCGCGTTAGCAATGGGACGCCTGCCACGACGATCTTGCCATCCGATTGAATGGCTACCGTGTTGGCATAGCTGTTCGAACTGCCAACATAGGTCGTTACTTTTCCGCCTGTGCCAAAGGTCGGATCCAAATCCCCAATTGCAGCCTGCGCGGCCATCGATATGGTCAGCGCGGCGACAATGGCCAATGCCAAGCCAGCAAAGCAATTTGTTTTGAAGAACGGACATATTTTTTTCATGGGTTCGCTCCTTCCTGAAAGAAACACTCATACCCATATATACAATATACCTCTCGCGACTAAATTACAAGTTGCAATTACATGGTAATTGTCAAAAATGATTCTCTATGATACGGAGCTATTCACTGATTGGTAGTGGATGAAAAGTAAGTGATGATAAGATAGGCAGTATGATCCAAAAAGCCTACCACTGTCGAGTGTGCGGAAGCACCAATATTGTCAAAAACGGCACCAACCGTCTCAAGCAACAGCAATATCACTGTAAAGAGTGCGGAGCGCGGCGTGTTCTGGAGTCAAAGCGAGAGGCAAAAAAACGCAAAAACCGATCATCCTCAGCCTCTACCAAGAGCGTGTAAGTTTGCGAGGTTTGGAGCGGATTTTTGATGTTGCTCGCCAAAGCGTTTCCAGATGGATTGTCGAACATGTAAAAGATCTGCCGGAACTCAAAGACACTTTGTTGCCAGCCGAACCGGACGATGTCTTGGAATATGATGAAGCCTGGAGTTTTGTTCTCAAAAAGAGCAATAAACGTTGGCTGTGGACGGTCATGTGTCGTCGCACCCGACAAATCATCGCCTTTGTCATTGGCGACCGCAGTGAAACAACCTGTCGCCGTTTGTGGAACGAAGTTCCACTGGCCTACCGCAGTTGTATTTCCTACAGTGATTTCTGGGAAGCCTACCAAAAAGTTCTTCCGCAGAGCACGCATCAAGCGGTTGGGAAAGAGAGCGGACAGGTTTCACACATGGAGCGTTGGTATTGTACTTTGCGCCAACATCAGGCGCGCTATGTCCGTAAAACCCTTTTGTTTTCGAAGCGCGACGCCTTTCATCACATGGTCACTACATGGTTTATCATTGATCACAATCTCGCCAGAAAACAACTTGCATCACTTACTTTGTAACCACTACCCACTGATTTATGCTACCTGTATATTTAGCATTATTGAGCATTATTGCGTCTATTCAGTACCCCATTTGGCGTATAAATTATGCATTGCGGTCACTATTTCCATGGCCTCTTTTGAGGTAGCTGGCAGGTAGCTGTCAAGTTGTTATAGAGAGCCTGTTAGTGCCGGTAACGATTACCTTGAAGGTTCTAGGCCTGCCATTGAAGTGTCTTACCGGCAATGGGGCAGGTTTGCGCCCACGGCCGGAATTTAGAAGGTAAAATACTCCTCTCCAGAATCGACGATCCGGGCCTAAAGACTGGCCGGCCTGCATAGTTCAACAGAGGCAACTCATGAAGCAGTTCACCGTATTTTTCAACCGCAGGAAACAATGGTTCGAAGTTTACCTTTATGATGTGGCGCCTGAGACATTCGAGCGCTACGGCGGAGGGCGCTGGGGATATTTTCTTGAGAAATATGAAAATCCGAGGCGCGGCCTGTTCGGGGAACTTCACCTGATAGATAGCCAGAAAAGGCCGCTGAGATCAGATACGGTGGTGCACGAGTTATTTCACCTGCTGGCAGAATGGATGCGAGCGAAGAACGTCATTATCACCAAACGAAATGAGGAACCGCTGGCGGCTCGTTTGGACGAACTCACGCGAAACTTTTGGAAGGAGTACGAAAAACAGTAGCCAGGGGACTGCATGAGAACACCAGCTTCCTTTTTTGTTTTCCCAAAAAAGTGAAGGATACAATAACCTCGTGCATGATGGAAACTCATCAGTTTGTTGTGTAGCTTCCATCTCTAGGATGGTCATTGGAAACGAAGAAGCCTGCCAATAAAGGGTTGAAATCACGCTGGAGTAATGGAGTCGCTCGATCATGAGAAGATGAGCTCTAACCTAGGTTTGTTAGAGGGGGTCATTCGTTTAGTCGATTCATAATATCAAAGGCTGGTCTAACGAATGTGGTAGATGGCATGTCATGTAATAGAGCAGATAAGGATACAATTGCAGTAATCGAACCTAGTGTTTTTTCGTGCGGGAACCCACAAGAAGGAAATCATTTATGCCCTCTACGGACTACGACGCAATCGTCATCGGCTCAGGCGCGGGCGGACTGACCGCCGCGGTCGCGTTGGCGCAGGCAGGCAAGAAGGTGCTGGTGCTCGAACAGCATGACCGACCAGGCGGATGGTCTCATTCATTCACGCTTCAAGGCTATCGCTTCAGTCCCGGCGTGCATTACATTGGTGACTTGAACGAGGGTGGTGGACTGCGCAGCATTTACGATGGATTGGGCGTGTCGCAGGATTTGACCTTCGTTGAACTCAATCCGGACGGATACGATCACATCTTCATAGGCGAGAAGCGTATTGATTTTCCTAAGGGCAAAGAGAATTTAATCGAACGACTTAAGAGTCAATTCCCGCATGAGGCCACGGGAATTGATTCGTATTTTGCTGATTTGACGGACATGGTAGAGTCGCTATCGCACATTGGCAATTTGAACCATCCCGTTCAATCTGCGGTGAGCGCGGCGACTGTCCTCAAATGGATGCGCGCCACAGGCAAAGACTTCCTCGATGCGCATATCAGCGATCCCGTCTTGTGCGGCGTGCTCTCGGGTCAGGCAGGCGATCACGGCCTGCCCCCTTCGCAGGTCTCGGCCTTCATGCATGTGGGCATTACTCATCACTACCTCAATGGCGGTTACTATCCGCTCGGCGGCGCGTTCACACTACCGCGCGCATTTGTCCGGGCGCTGAAACGCGCGGGTGGTGAGATCAAGCTTCAGTGTCGCGTGAAGCGGATTCTCATCGAAGGGGAAAAAGTCGTCGGTGTTGAATTGGATTCGGGAGAAGAAATTCGTGCCACCGTCATTATCTCCAATGCAGACCCCGAAGTGACATTCGGTCAATTGATTGGGCGTGACCGTCTCTCGGTCAAGCTGCGACGAAAAATTGATTCCGCCAAATATTCAACATCATGTATCAGCCTGTTCTTCGCCACCGACATGGATTTGCGCGCGGCGGACTCGACTCGGGCAATATGTGGTATTACGAGCATGCCGATGTGGATAAGATTTACACGAGCGGTCTGACGGACGCGATGTTGCGCGACGATACTCCGCCCGGGATGTTCCTGACAGTGACAACATTGAAAGACCCGTCGAAGATGCACTCAGGGCATCATACCTGTGAATCGTTTGCGTTTGTGGGCTATGAGGCATTCGAAAAGTGGACGCATTCGAAATATGGTGCGCGTCCGCCAGATTACGAAGCGATGAAGGAAGACTTAGCGTGGCGAATGGTGCGTGGACTGGAGAAGCGCATCCCCAACTTGAGCAAGCATATCGTGTTTTACAGCCTCGGCACGCCGCTGACGAACGAACATTATCTCAATGCAACGCGTGGCAATCTATACGGCATTGAGAAAAGTCCGTCGCAAGTGGGACCGTGGGCGTTCTCACCGCGCACCGAGTTCGAGGGTCTGTACCTGTGCGGTGCGAGCACGCTCAGCCACGGCGTGGCAGGCGTGACCCAATCAGGCATCGATGCAGCCAAAGCCGTGCTCAACTGTCGCGCGCGCGATATTCTGACGCAGAAAGGATCAAGTCCGCTATTTTTGCAGTCGGAGGATACCAGTCAGTGGCCTGAGCATTTAAGGAGAAAGATAGGGCGAGGCGAGGTGGCGAGGGAGGAAGAGGAGAGAGAGGTGTAGGAACGACAATAGTAAAAACACCTGCTGGTTTCTATGAAATAGTTATAAATTGAGGTAACTATATATTTGACGCACAGCGGGGTAAAATGGGGGGAGAAGAGGCCTCAATATGCGAAAAAAGTTTTTCAAACAATTTAGTATATGGTGGAATCTTATGCTAGGCGCAATGGCTTTTTATCAGTTTTTTGAGCCTAGTCTTCCATTAACTATTAAGGAACAATACCATCTTGACTCTATATTAGTGTGGTCGTGGCAGGTAGGGGTTAGTATATTTGCGGTTTCCTTAATAATAACTTATGTAATTTACATAATAGCTTTCAACGAAGATGATAAGCCATCTGTAATAACAAAAGCAAAGGACGGCGGACGCGCCCTTACTGTTACAGCAACCGTTAATGCGCCAATATATATGGGAGATATAGCATCTGAAAAATTGGAAAGTAAGTCATTGAAAGAACCGAACATAAAAGTAAGAGCTATTATAGAAAAAGGTGTCCCATATGAGTATGATAGAGTTTGCCTAATTTTAGAATCTTATGAACAAACTCGGTTGATTTGTTCTGCTATCCTGACACAAGCTAATTTATTAGTTCCTTTTAGTAAAAATACAATAGATAGACAGCCAATAAAAATAGAGGATAAATTAGCATGGATAAGCCCAACTGATATTGAGAAACAAAATTGCGAGGCGTTTGTAGAGGCTCAAGATAAAACCAGAAAAATATCAATTGCTAAATATAACAACGGAATATTTATTACTTATTGTCGCAACTATCCAGATGATTTTCGATATAATCATAATCACGGAATTATTGAAATAGAAGTAACAGTTAGTGGAAGAATACCAAGCGAGAATAATAGATCAATCAACCCAATCAAATTTAATGGATATATTTATGCCTTTAATGTTTTTGGAACTCAAGCTGTTATGCGTCCAGAATTGAAGATTTACGAGGGGGATTGGAACAATAACGAAGAGGTAAAAAAGTATTTTGAAGGACAAGGTGTTTAAATGATAGACGAAAACAATAGAAAACATACAAAAAAGACAATCCTATAAATTTAGGCACTTGACAAACAAACGAAAAGGAGTATAATATTAGGTAGATAACAAACTAAGGATAACAAGATGAAAAACGAATTGAACTTCTCGCAAATTGCAAAACAATACTCAGACGAAGAGGAAGCATACAAGTTTCTCGAAAGTATACGATGGGAAAATGGCGTACTTTGCCCTCATTGCCAGAGTATCGGCGCGGACTTTATCGAGCCTAAAAACGGCGAGCGAAAGACAAAAACGGGCAAGGTGTCCTACCGCCGAATTTGGCGTTGCCAGACTTGCAAGAAGCAGTTTTCAGTTCTAGTCGGCACAATCTTTGAGGATAGTCGTATCCCTCTCTCCAAATGGTTACTTGCAATCCACGAATTGAATGCGGACAAGAACGGCATTTCAAGTTGCGAGTTAGGTCGTAAGTTAGGCATTACCCAAAAATCAGCATGGTTTATGGCGCAAAGAATTCGCTTTGGAATGGCGCATACTTCGCTTGAAAGCAAACTTTCAGGCAATGTTGAAGTAGACGAAACCTATATTGGCGGACTTGAAAAGAACAAACATGCCAGCAAGCGCACGGAAGATAATCAAGGACGAAGCACAAAGACAAAGACTCCCGTTCTATCATCCGTACAGCGCGGCGGGTCTGTTTATTCAAAGTCGTTGAAGGCAGTTTCAAGCCAGAACATCCGCAAGGTTTTGAAAGAGCGCGTTAGCCATAAAGCCATTTTACATACTGATACATTCCCTGCTTACAACTCGGTTGGTAGCGAATTTGAAGCGCATGAGACTGTAGATCATGGCTCAGGCGAATATGTCAATGGCAATGCTTATACTAACACCGTTGAAGGTTATTTCTCGCAATTGAAGCGTTCACTTAGCGGAACATTTCATCATGTTTCAGAAAAACATCTTGATCGCTATCTAGCCGAATTTGATTATCGTTACAACACGCGCAACGATAAAGACGGAGATAGAACCAAGAATGCAATCAGGATGGTGGCAGGTAAGAGATTGACCTATCAAGGGTCTAAAGATAACAAAGGAGAGAAGTCTTATATAGACTGTCCTTCTTAATTATTAGAAGGATTAAATTATGTTACAAACAGGAATTGCCAATGAAGATATTGATACAACAAATAAGCAAGCCAATCTATATAGAACTAAATGGCTTATGGCTCACAACGCTTTACACGCCCTAACTCACGATGAGAAAGGGAACGCGCGAAGCATTGATAACGAGAAATCTTTTCAGGAGTATTTGATTAAACTGGAACATGCTCCAGAAATTGCGGAACAGACAGCCTAGAAGACGTAAACGTATACGGTTTTGTTAGCCGATAAATCGCCGCCAACTCCGCCGTCCATTCCTTTGTTGATGAAGTGAGACTCAATGTCTTGTGCATCTGACAGGCTATTGGTTTCCCAATCTGACCAATGAGATACGTTTTTCTTTGCAGTATCTCTCCAATATGCTTTACGCTCTGCCAGATCATGAGTGAGGCCAATTCTCCATATTGCATATGCGCTTGTTCCGCGTTTAAGTTCAATTGCGTCCATGATGGTAGATTTTTGCATTTCTATCTCCTTTCAATAGGTGAAAAATGAAACAGAAAACGAAACGAAAGACAACCAAGAAACGCAGTAACAAATACCAGAAGAAGATTTCTTTGTATGGTATGCCGGAGGTTGAGGTCGTGAAAGAACTTCTAAAATCTCCGCCCATGCCAAAGAGTAACGATAAGGATAGCTAGACTCGCGCTAAACTGCCGCAGAGTCTACTACAAGGTGCTTTGTGCGTCAAATATATAGTTACCTAAATTGAATTAGATCAATTGGTTTTGGTCAGAGAAAATGATTTCTAAAATCCCATTATAGATATTTTTGGTAGTCCGCCTTAGCTTCTTACCCTAAACTGTCTCACAGGCTCTGAAACAAAACAATTAACGAATTTTTGACAGAATCTCCACCCTGATTATTGACAACCCTTAAGTGTCTCACGGGTTATGGCATGGGACACTTAAGTCAATGGCGCAAAGCTCTCAATCGTTCTTGCCCACTTTTGGCACAGGCGCATTCGTGCGCAATTCACGTAGCAGATCTTGGTCGAGTGAGGTGCCGCGTGGCAGTTCGATACTGCTGATGCGCTGTGCCATGGTGGCATAGAAAACCGCACGCAATCCATCGTATTGTTTCGCCAGCTGGCGCATGACTCTGGCTGGGAGGATCAGAAATTCGCTTTCCTCCTCCGTAATCACATTGGCAGTGCGGGCTGCGCCGGTCAAGGCCGCGATCTCACCAAAGAAATCGCCTGCATGCAGGTAAGCCATGATGACATAATCGTCGTTCTGGAGGAACCCCACGCCGACGCTGCCCTTCAGGATGAAATATGCCGAATTGCTGGCCTCGCCGCGATAGACCACGATCTTGCCGCCCGGTGCATTTGCAATTAGAGTTTGCGCAGCGAGTTGATCACGCTCCTTGGCAGTCATGCCTGCCATCTCGGCCATATAAGAAATGAAGCGGTCGATCTCGGAGCGATTGGCGGCGCGCCCCGCACCAAGCCGAGGGGCGGCCTCGATGCCTCTCAGCAGGCTGAGTGTACGCTTCCATTCGGTGGCCGGCTGTGCCAGTCCAGGCAGGATTAAGACCACGATTCCAGCGGCCATCAGCGCAAATGAAGTGATTACGAACAACGTTCGCACATTGAATATATCCGCTAGGCCTGCCAATGACATGCCAAGCACGACCATCACATCTCTCACTACGAAGAAGGCGCTGTTGACGCGTCCGCGCATTTCCCGCGGCGTGGCGCGTTGGATCACCAGTTGTCTCCCGAGGTACGAAGGCGCGTTCAACAGGCCCGAGAGGCCCATCAAAAAGATGGCGAATGCAACCACATGCGATAGCGAAAAGACCAGCGTAGCTATAGCCATACTTAGATAACTGATCGCCAGCCACTGGCCTTCACGGATTCGATCTGACAGCCGCGCCATGATCAAACTGCCGATGGTGACACCGATTGCCTCAGAGGCCTGCTGCAAGCCGAAGTGAAATTCTGTGGCACCGAGTGCATGCAGGGTAAACGGCAGTAACAGGGCGTTCTGCATTCCGAAAATCATGAAGATGGGAATCGCCACGATGAACAGGGATCGAAGGATGGGGATTGTGCTCACGGTGCGCAAGCCGGCCTGAAGATTTTGCCCAATGGCGCGAACGCTTGTATTTTCCACCCTGGGCAAGTACGGGATATGTGCAAAGAAAATAAATGCACCTGAAAAAAGGAAGGATAGCGCATCAAGGTAAAAAGCCCAGTTGATATTGAAGCTGACAGCAAGGATGCCAGCCGCGGTAAACCCCAAAATCGTCGATCCAACAGACGAGACCGCCATCAAGGCGTTGGCTGCCGAGAGTTCCACATCGCTGGCGACTTCTTCCACAATGCTAGAATGGGCCGAGTTCAAAGAATTGCGAAATAGCGCTGGTCAGCGCCATAATTGCATACAGCCATAAAATGTTGTAGGTGATCAGCACGGGAATGAGGGCGGTCAGAACCGCCCGCGACATGTCTGCAGCTAGAAGAATGCGCTTGCGGTCGAGACGATCCACAAACACACCCGCCAGAAGTCCGAGCACAACCGTCGGGGCCGCGCCGGCGATCAACATTAACCCCACGCTAAGCGCTGATCCGGTCAGGCGGTAAATAAGAATCGAAGAGGCCAGCGTGGTCAGCGCGCTGCCCATGGAGGAGATCAATTGTGCGGTCCACAATAATGTAAACGGGCGGCTACGAAACACGGAAAACATTGAAGCCGCTTTTCGACCCTTATCGGCCATATGCGTTTCCTTTAGATTAAATTATAAAATGAAACGGTGAAGGAGTGAACTGCCAACTGCATTCCTAATGAATACCGCCATCGCGACTGGTGCGTTCAGAGATTCGCCAGCCGTTTCTCCCGGGGAGGAAGACCTGCGCTACGCAGGCTTCGAATTTTGGGATTTTAACCCGCGGCCTAGTATAAAGGCCGCTGCTTATATTGTCGAGCTTATTTATATATTGCGGTAGATGCTAGGTAGCCGCTAAACGTCACTTGCTCCTAGTTGGCGACATGCGCTCCGTTTTGGGAATCTCCTGTGTTCCGGGATGGCATTCCTCCTCAAGTAATTCAGGCAGGCAATTCACCTGCACCGGCGGGAAGCCATAGCGTACCATAAAACGACCCAATCGGATGGCATTCTGGTTTTACAGTAGAACATGAAAGTAACCAACAAAGGGTTATAGCTCGGCCACTACCGGGATGATCTCTTTCCCGAACGTCACCAAAGGTGTAATCTCGTGAACATTTGGCATGTTGAAGATAGCTTGCTGGATTCCTAGGCCGGACAGTAGGCGGCATTGCGCGACCACATCCACAGTGCCCATATGACCGGGCGCCAGCCAGGCCGTGCCCAGCGTTGTCTTCTCGATTGTGGCATAATCGCGGCCGAGATGTTCGCAGTGCTGTTTTAGCACATCCACCTTATGGCGGAGGATATCAAGATCCGGGGCCGCGAACAGGTTACATGCATCGGCATACTGAGCAACCAGGCGAAGGGTCTTCTTCTCACCCGAGCCGCCGATCAAGATCGGCGGATGAGGTTGTGTCAGCGGCTGCGGGCTGTTCAACGTCTCTGCGAGCTGGTAGTACTTACCTTGATAAGGAGCGCGCTTGCCGGACCACATCTGCAGAACGATTTGCAGAGCCTCCTCCAGCCGCTCGAAGCGCTCGGCCACCGGCGGGAAGGGAACGCCCAACCCAAGTGATTCGCGTTCGTTCCATGCTGCGCCGATGCCCAGATAGGCGCGCCCTCTGGATAGTACATCCAGTGTTGTCACTGTCTTTGCCAATATTCCAGGATAGCGATAAATCACGCCGGTAACCATCGTTCCCAGCTTGACTTTTTTTGTGATACCAGCCAGGTAGGAAAGGACGCTGTAGCCTTCCAGCATCTCGTCCTCTGCCGGGCCGAGGCCCGACTGAGGGTTCCGGCCGCCGATTTGGAAGAAATGGTCCATCACCCACAGGCTGGCAAAGCCTGCTTCATCAGCCGCGGTAGCGATCTCCGCTAGCTTGGCAGCGATAGTGGTCGGTCCGCCGGGCCAGGTAAAATTCGGAACTTGCAATCCAATTTTCATTGATCCTCTTCCTACATGATGGTCACTTGAAAGGTTGTTCGAAGCGTTCGCGGTGAGCGATCTCGGAGAGCGGCTTGCGCTTCTTCTTGCCCTTGCCGATTGGCTTGACACCGTATCCGAACGACAGGATAGCCAATACATCGATCTCCTCAGGAATGCCCAAGAGTGGCTTTACTGCGGTCAGATTCTCGAAGCCGACCCAATTTGATCCAACTCCTTCTGACCAAGCCGTCAGAATCATCGATTGAATGGCGCGGCTTGCATCGGAAACCGCGTAGATGGATTTCTCCATGGCAACAACAATCGCCAGTGGTGCTTGGGCGATGTAATGCCCACTTCGAGCCATTGCGCCAAGTTTTTTCAACATATCCGAATCTTCCACGATGATGAAATGCCAGGGCTGGCCATTCATACTGCTGGCGGTCAGCCGGCCGGCTTCCACGATCCGAAGGACAATCTCTGGTGGAACAGGCTTATCTTTATAGGACCGCACGGCTAACACTGTGCGGACGGCATCGTATACTTCCATACTCATTTCCTTTTTAATCCAGTCAACATCTGGGCTGCCTTTTAGTCAATATCCTGTTGTGGAATTGTACCCTTAACCACAAGTCAGGACTGGCTAGTTTGCTGGATCCTGATTCGCACACGGTCCCAGGCTCCCGTGATCAGGAAGTTCTCATCCATATTTGCCACTATCTGCTCAAAACGCTTGATTGGGGTTGTCAAGGTCAGTAAATTTGCAGACACTCGGGGCCGTGCCGTTGAAGGAGGTCAGGGTGACCTGCAGATTTGTATTATCAAGCTTGTGGTGTGTTCCCTTGGGAAAGGTTATTTGAATGCAGAGTAAATAAGGTGGTTTGATTTTGGACTAAATGGAGTAATCCGTTTAGTCTTTTGATTTAATTATACTGCTTATATATTATCTGCTCTGCCACTCAGCTAATGGCTAAGCATTCGTTCATTTTCATTCTCCCCCTTCCTTTAGCACATTTCCCAGTCCTCTGCCTGCCCCTCTTTTTAATTTGAGAACTCCTGACCCTACAGGCAGTTGATTTACCTGTTGGCAGATTTGCTCTATAATAATCGGATGATTATTGTTTTTTACCCGCACTTGGTGTACACTTTGCTTGCAGTAAAGAAAGATTGATGAATTCTGCTTGAGGGCTGAAATCATGTATTCTCTGACAATTACTAATCCTAACAGTGAACCACTCCAGATTAAATTAACGTCCGGGAAAATGGTGATTGGGCGTGCGGTCACCAGTGATATTGTAATTAATGATGCTGTTGCCTCCCGGCGGCATGCTGAGATATTTTATGATTTAATCACTGAAATGGTAACCATCAATGATCTGAAAAGCTCAAATGGCACTTTTGTCAATCGCCAGAGGATAACCAGGCTTTGTCGCTTGCAGAACGGGGACGTGATTCGCATTGGTCAGACCGAAATGCATCTGACGAAAATTACCAACACGGCAGCCGACCAGAAGGGTATTTCCGGTACGCGCCTGTTCACACGTGAATTGATTTTGGAGGCCGTCGACGAGCACCCTATCCCATTAAACGAAATCACAGAGAAGCTAAACACCGTGGTTGATATCGACTCGGCCATCAGCTTGGTCATCGACCTGATTAAACTCACCATGGGAGTGGATGTCTGCGAGATCATCTTGGCCCAAAACTTTAACAAAATAAATATGGAGAATGCAGATAATTTGATGGTACGTGCCATCCGGAATTCTTCAGTGGAAGCCAGTCCTTTGGCTCTATGCGTTCCGGTAATGAGCGACGGGCAACCCTTAGCGCTGATCTATTTGGAAAGGAATCGCCCGGAGGCCCATCCCTTCGATAAACGCGAGATGCAATTAGCCATTGGAATAAGCCATCAAACCGCTCTGACCATGCAGAGAATAGAATTACTTGAAAGGATTCGTAGAGAGGGCCAGGTCAAGCAACTCTTGTTGCGTTTTGTCTCGCCTATTGAAGCGGAAGACGTATTAAAGGATTACTTGAAGACCGGAAATTTGCCGGATCTCGCCGAGAAAAAGGTCACGGTTCTATTTGTTGAAATCGCTGATTCGACTGGACTTGCAGAACGAATAGGCCCTAAAAAATTTTCATCGTTCCTTAGTGTTTTTTATCAATATGCTACGCAAGTCGTGTTCAAGAACGGTGGGATGGTGAAATATCTCGGAGATGGTGTCCTGGCGGTTTTTATGGAGGCAAAGGACAAACTGGGTCCCGAAGAAAGAGCTGCCATGGTTGCGCGGGATATTATTGAATTTGTAAAAAAGGTGGAACCGCCTGAGCATGACGGAGCTTGGGTAGTCGGCGTCGCCATCAATACGGGGAAGGCCATGGTCGGTTATGTAGGTACCCAGGAACGGGCCGAGTTTAATGTTATGGGAAATCTGATCAAGATGACCTATCGAATGCAGGAATATGCTGTTCCAAATCGCATCTTTGTTGGAGCGTCGACCGCAGAGGCAATTCGCAATAAACATCTGGTTCAAAAAGCCGGCAGTCTGGCGATGAGAGGGAGTGATCAGCCGGTCCAGGTCTATGAGGTTTCTTTTGTGAAGACAGCGCCGTTTATCCAGACTGATAAAGATAGTGAGATGTCGGCAGCCTTCAAAGCGATCGCCCAGAAATTAAAGACGCTGGGGAAATGAGGCGCAAACGGTTTTTGGGGAAGGGTATCAAATAATATTTCATTGTAAAATGAACGTGACATTATATTGGAGAGTACTGCCTGATTTACCTCTTTGTCCCGTATTTGTTACCGCTGCGGGATAGGGGATTTAGAGGGTAACTCATAGGCCCTTGGTCGTGAGTTCAAATCTCACCATCGGCGCTCTAACCCGCAACGAAGAGAGTCTTTTGTTAGGAGCTATCATGTCCGTTCCTGAATCCCTGCTTGAAGCTCTCGAACATAACGGTCCCGATTACAAGCCGTTGATTGATTATCAGTCCTGGCGTGTGGCGTTGATGAACTACACACCTGATCTTGTGCCCGAAAAAATTAATCGGATGCAAAAGCATACGGAAACGGACGAAGTCTTTGTGCTTCTTGCGGGGCATTGCATCTTGTTTCTCGGCGAAGGCGATGGGAAAGTCACCGGCATCCACGCTGTGGATATGGAACCGTTCAAACTATATAATGTGAAAATGAATTGTTGGCATTCGCACACATTCAGCGAAGATGCCAAAGTGTTGATCGTCGAGAACCGCGACACGTTTGAATCCAATTCGCCCTTCGTTTCGTTAATGGCTGAACAACAAAAAGAAATCGTCCGGTTAACAAAAGAACTCTGGCGCTAACGCCAGAGTTCTTTTTATTATTGCTTGATTTAGATGTGATATGGAATGATCAAGAGCATGGTGCAGAGCATATAAACGGATGCATACTTGTACAGCCGTAAGTTTGTTTGATCGGAAGGATTGAAGACAACGGTTGCCGCCAGAAAAAGCAGGACGGCGCTGAGCACAATGATTAACGCCAGAATTCCTTCAGCGACGCCAATCCAGATCGAAGCAACACTCATGGCAAGACCGGCGATGATGCTTGAGGTCGCGATGGCGACGCGCGTGAATTGATTCCCATATGTGGATGGGAAAGTGGGAACGCCCGCGTTTTTATAATCTTCGAAGAACTTCAAACTAAAGGTCAGCGTGTGAGTCGGGATCCAGAACAAGATTGCCGCCGCCAGCAGAATCCCAATCGGGTCAACTCTGCCTGTCGCCAGCACGCGTCCCGAAAGAACCGGCATCGCTCCCGAAATTCCGCCCCAGACGATAGCCCAGCATGTCCGGCGTTTGAGCCATATGCTGTAAATCACTACATCGAAAAATAGTCCAGCGAAGACCACCAACCCGTAGAGAAGATTTACCCGAAATGCCCAGCCGATTCCGATGATGGACACGATCAACCCAAGTCGCAAAACTTCATCCGCCCCTACCTGCCCAGCTGAAATCGGACGCTTGTGCGTGCGTTTCATCTTTGCGTCAATGTCGCGATCCCACCACATGTTCAGGATGGTCGAGCCGCTGATCGCAAGAAATAAACTTGGGACCATTTGCAGAAAATTATTCCAATGGACTGGATCATGTGCACTTAGATAACCTGCCGCGCCGGTCATTAATAATAAACCGGTTTGCAAGGATTTGATCAAAGGCAAATAAAGGCGGAATTTGGTTGCGATGATTTTCATGAAATGCTCCTTTAAAAATCCGTGCCTAAGTTCAACCAAACAAACAGAGGCAAGTATACATGTTTCCGCTCATGCCGGTACATGCACTTAGCATTTGCTCATGATGTAAGTTCTAGAACAAATTGTTGTCGCGCTTCAACAAGTCATCTGCTGTCTCACGGCGGACGATCTCTTAACTCGACCATCCTCGAGCCACAATACTTCCGGGCGCCACGCGCCATTGTAATTGGATGACATGCTCAAATGATACGCGCCGCTGACGGGGATCGCGATCAATTCGCCTTCTTCGACTTGTGGCATGGACAGATCTTCAATAACGACATCGCCTGATTCGCAATACGGTCCAGCAATGGAAACCTTCTCGCTCATTTCCCGACTGAGACCGGTTACCGTTAAACAAGAATATCTCGCGCCGTACAACGCGTGCCGCGGATTATCCGCCATGCCGCCATCGGTCAACAACCAAGTTCGAATGCCACGTCGCTTTACAGCGCCGACGCGATAGATGGCAACTCCGGCGCGCGCAATCAGGCTTCGACCCGGCTCAAGATGAAGATGTGGGAGCGATAAGCCGCGCGCCTTGCATCCCTCGATAACTGCTTCGGCAACGCCCCGCACATAATCTTCAATCTCAGGCTGTGGCAATTCATCTTCGTGATATACCACGCTCCATCCGCCGCCGGGACAAAAATGCCATGGGTCCTCAAAGCCAATCTGTTTGGATAAATCCAATGCCAAATCTATCGCCGGGATCAGCGGTTCGGGATTGCGGAAGTTGGAGCCTTGATGAAAATGAATCCCTCTCAACGGCAAATTGTTTCGTTTGCAAAACGCCGCAGCTTCGAGGATTTCCTCGCGCGTCATTCCGAATTTACTATCCTGCTGACCGGTCTGCGTATGCACATGATGAGTGGCTACTGCGATACCGGGCTGAAAGCGAAGCCACAAGTTTGGAAATCGGGAATCGGGATTTGGGAATAGGTTGGTGAGGCGATGGAGTTCGGCGAGGTTATCAACAACAATTGTGCCTGCATGTTGAACAGCAGATTTTAAATCTGCTATGGATTTATTCACTCCATGCGCAAGGATGTTTCCTCGTTGCATGTTGCCTGCCACCGCGATGGCCATCTCGCCTTCGCCGGTGCAGTCGAGCCATAAATGATGTCCCTGAGTCCATTGAGCGATGGCTTTGCATAGAAAGGCTTTGCCCGCGTACGTGATATCCGACGCGGCGGGATAATGTGCTTTCAACGCGCCTTCGTATGCGGTGACGGACGCGTCCATCGTGGCGCGATCATAAATGTATAACGGAGTCCCGTATTGGTCCGCGAGGGAATCGAGATTGTGTCCCGCGATGGTTAGCGAATTATTTTGAATGCGAGTCGAATCTGGAAATAGTGCCAGCCGATCAGAGATCAAGAAGGGCACAGAGTTATTGATTGCCAAAGAATAAATTCCACCAAGTTTGCCAGTTTGGCATGGGCGTTGGCGAAGGAGTCGCTTCGGATTGTTGAACAGGCGCACCGCTAGTTGATCCAACCGGTAAAGCGATTTGATCGCCGGGTTGAGCATAACCGCCTTCGGTACGTGCCCAATCCTGCACAGCCTGATCGGATGCGGCGTATGTCGCTTGTGCTTGTAATGCTATTTGTGTTTGCATCCCTTGAGTCGCTTGGACTTGGAAAATGCCGTCTTGTTTTTGGAGTCGGTTTAGATCCTCCAAACGATTGTTGAAATCCATGATGACCAGGATGAGGAATAGAATCCCGGCGAATATGGCAATGCGGCGCAGATTGATGGGAAAGCGGTCCACGGCTTTATCTTACCCGTTGTTGGGAAGGTTGGCAAGAATGCAACCTTCTGTTACAATCAACCCCCGTTGAGCGTAGTACCCTTCGCTACAACGAAAAATCTCTTGCCAGAAAGGGCTTGAATGAAATGAAAGTATTGCTGATCAAGGACGTTTACAAATTGGGCCGCGCCGGTGATGTAAAGAAAGTCGCAGACGGATATGGCCGCAACTTTTTGCTGATGCATCGTATGGCCGTGTTAGCCACGCCCGGTGCAATGACAACCGCCGAAAAAATCCGCAAGCAGGCTGAGGTCAAGCGCGCCGCGCTGAATACTGAACTCAAAGACCTTGCTGATCATATCAACGGCGTCACGTTGACTTTTTCTGCGAAGGCTGGCGAAACAGGCAAACTCTACGGCTCGATCACCACACAAGATGTTGCCAAGGCAATTCAGGAACAGACGCGTTACGAGGTCAAGCGCCAACAGATTGATATGCAACCCATCCGCGAAGCAGGCGAATTCAAGGCGCATGTTCGCTTGACGATTGATCTGGTGCCTGAGATTAAGATCATCGTCCACCGCGAAGGTGAAGTGCTGGAAGCCGAGACGGAAACCGCGGTTGAGTCTGAGGAAAAACCGGGACGCGCGCCGCGCGGCAGAAAGAAAGCCGAAGAGACAAAGCCTGCTGAGGCCGAGTCTAAAGAGTAAAAACTGTAATCAATAAGAAATCCATCACCGGCTTATGATGAGCCGGTGATGTTGTGTTAAAATCGAATGAATCCCATGGCTGATACTATCGGATCAACACTCAAGCAAAAGCGGGAAGCGCGGCATCTATCCATCGAGCAAGTCGCCGAGCAAACGCGCATCCGCAAGCATTATTTGCAGGCACTTGAGAACGATGACCTTTCTGTGATTCCATCCATGGTGCAAGCGCGAGGCTTTTTACGCATCTATGCCGAATTTCTTGGCTTGAATCTGGATGAGTTATCATCTGCGCCGCGTTCAAACGAATCACAATCGGTAACCTCAACGGTCGTTTCACCTGCGGAACGTTTACCGGCTCCTGCTCAATCTAATGTACCTGCATCTGATTCTCAATCGCACCCAACTTTCTTCGGCGGCTTGCGTGATCGCTTTGTGCGGCATCCGTCATCAGAAGCTGTTGCTCCTGAACTGGAATCCTCCACTCCATCCAAACTGGAACCAGAAATATTCGTTCCCGTTCGCACTCATGAAGAATTGCCAGCCGCACCTGAAGAAATCAGTACACCAGGACCAGAACCTATTGCTGAACCTGAACCAACCGCCAAGTCCGCGCGCGTTCGAAAGCCTTCGAGCAGAAAGATATCCAATAAAAAGCCTGTGAGAACGAAGGCAAAGACAAAGACTGCAAAACCGACGAAACCAACCAAGGTGGGCGCAGGCAGGAAAACGCAAGTAAAAAAAAAGATAACGGAATTGCTTTAGAGGAAAATAAGCCGCTCGAAGAAGAAAGCATCGTCGAAGAAACGGCCTCGCCTGAAGCGAGGCTCATTGCCGCGCAAGTCGAGTTTCTCTCGTCCGCACCGCCGATTAATGAAGCCGGGTCGCAAGTCGGCGAAACCCTCGCCTCGGACGAAAAGCGGCAAGACGAAGCGCTCGCTCTAAAAGAAGTCCCGCAAGTAAATATTGAAAATGAAGTTCAGTCGGTTATGCTTGTTAATGCGAAAGCTCGCACCGCTGTTTGGCGCGCTGCGCTTTCAGCGTGGATGTTGAGATTCAGAAAATCATTGAACCAGACAAGGGTTCGCGCTGAGCGAAGCCAAAGCGTTGAAAAAGGTGCGGAAAAAGAATTGAGCGGAGAAACCCAACACGAAATAATTGAGTCGAATGTTAACGAATTCAATCCAGTTATCAAGCCTGCTGACTCAGCGAGATCATCACAGGAAATCTTTAACGATCTAGGTCAAGAATTGAGACAGCGGCGCGAAATCCTCAGCCTGACTATTGAAGAAGTAGAACGGCATATCCACGTGCGCGCGGCATTTCTGCATGCCTTGGAACGGGGAGCATTGGATGAATTATCTTCGACGGTGCAGACGCGTGGAATGTTCGTCAGCTACGCCAGTTTTTTGGATCTTGAAGTTGATTCGCTTCTGTTGCGCTTTGCGGAAGGATTGCAAGCGCGGCATCGCGAGCAGTATCCACAAAAACCAATCCGCGGTAGGCCGATCAAAGTCAATGAGAAAGTGCTGCCGTTGAGTACATTCATCGCCGGTGATTTATTGATCGGCGGCGGCATGATCATCCTTCTGATTCTTTTTACGATTTGGGGAGTGAGCCGCGTGATGGTGATGCGTTCTCAGTTCTATCCCCCGCTTACCGCGCCCGCCATCCCAAACATCCTGGTGGAAACTTCACAGCCCACTACTCAATCTCAACTTGTGACCGTCATCCCTGCGCAAGATACTCCGTCGACTGCCACGTCCATTGCAACTGTCATTACTGCCACGTTGCCCGCGAATATAAATATAGAGCTTAATATTATCGCTATTGAACGTACATATATGCGCGTGACTGTGGACGGAAAAGTTCAATTCGATGGTGAGGCTGTTCCCGGCACAGTTTATCCCTATGAGGCAAAAAATCAAGTAGAGGTGCTGGTCGGGAGTGCCTCGGCGCTTTCCATCACCTATAATGGCAATAACCTCGGCTTGATGGGTACCTTTGGTCAGGTGGTGGATAACATTTACACGGCTCAAGGTATGGTTACTCCGACTGCTACACCTTTGCCGACGAACACAGCCACTCCTCGTTTCTCACCCACGCCGACCATTACACCTTCTTTAATACCAACACCGACTGCTGGAGAATGATCTTGCCTTCAAAAACGTTTCATTTAGTGTCTCTTGGTTGTGCAAAAAATACAGTTGATTCTGATTCGATGGCGCAGTTGTTATTGCGCGATGGGTATCGTTCTGTAAATAATCCTGATCAGGCGGGCGTTTTGATCGTCAACACCTGCGGCTTTATTGGTCCGGCAAAACAAGAATCCGATTAATGTTTTGCGCGAACTGGCGGAAGCGAAACATAACGGTCAGCTTTTGATTGCGGCAGGATGTTTGACTCAACGTTATGGTGTGGAAGTGGCAAAACAAGTTCGGGGCATTGACGGCATCCTCGGCACGCGCCGCTGGATGGACATTGTGCAGATCGTACGTGAGTTGCGTAAGGGACTGCATCCGGAGACACTTTATCATTTACTGACTGATGCCGCAACTATCGGGACTGATGAAGCAGATACCGTTCGAGCGAGCGTGGCGGGCGCTTCGGCTTACCTCAAGATCGCGGATGGCTGTCGCCGTCCGTGTGCGTTCTGCGCCATTCCGTTGATCAAAGGCACAGCGGTCAGCCGTCCTGTAGAAACGATCATTGATGAAGTGCGTCGTCTGAGTGATCGCGGTGTGCGCGAATTGATTCTCATCGCGCAGGACACCACTGATTATGGTCACGACCTTGGAATGAAAGACGGACTTGCGATTCTCCTCGAACAATTAACGGGTGCAGTCCCAGAGATGGATTGGATCCGGATCATGTATGCGTATCCCGGCTATGTAACCGATCGTCTAATCGAGGTCATGTCAACGCGCAAACAGGTTTTGCCATATCTCGATATGCCGCTTCAACATGCTCATCCGAAAACATTGTATCGCATGAAACGTCCTTCGAATATTGAATGGGTGCATAGAACATTGGGAAAGATGCGCGCTTCCATTCCTAATCTGGCGATCCGTACAACGTTCATTGTGGGTTATCCTGGTGAGACCGAAGAGGAATTCCAAACCCTGATTGATTTCGTGAAAGAGATTCACTTTGACCGCGTCGGCACGTTTCAATTTTCCTTCGAGCCGGGGACGACCTCCGAGCCGCTTGGCGATCCGATTCCGTCTGAAGTCAAGCAGGAACGCTACGAGCGCTTGATGGAACTTCAACAGCCCATCTCACTTCAGGTCAATCAATCGTATGTTGGAAAGACAATGGACGTTTTGATCGAAGGATATAATAACGGGATTTCGATTGGGCGTTCCTATCGGGACGCACCAGAAATTGATGGTCTGGTTTTGGTTGAGTCAAAAGCAGAGGTGGGCGGGATCATCCCTGTGAAAATCACCGGCGCGATGGCATACGATTTGACCGCGATGCCTGTTCAACAACCAATTCAAATTTAATATGCAGGAATCAAGCCCGACTCTGGATTTATGCAGCTCGCATGAACGCCGTGGCGCCCAGGATCAATATCGCCAGAATCAAATTGGCGCGCAAAAGCCAGGCTTCGCGGTGTTGTAATTTCACTGCCTCTTCCTGGCTTGCTTTGTCTTTTCTCAGCAACAAGCGGCGAATGGTTGGCAATACATCCCAAGTCTGCACCGCACTGACCACGATCAGCGTTACTACCAGAATGTGTTTGACCAAAATGGCAATGGTCCACTGATTGCTTACGGAAAGAAAACCGTTGTAATGAATATTGACGCTCATCTGGAACAAGCCAGTCACGATCAGCAGACTCAGGCTGAACCATGCCGCGGGTTCCATCCTCTTTTGGATTATGGCAACCAAGTTCAATTGATCTAGCGGATCTAAAGTTCCGCGTAGCGGGTAGCACAAGGATGGAGGTCGCGATCAAACTTCCGACCAACGTTACCGCGGCCAGAAAATGAATCCAAAATGTTAGGGCAAGCGCCCAATCAGGGATGGCAGGCATTTTTAGGGTGTGGCAGCTGGCGGGATGCCACCAGGCAGGGGCGTAGCGGTAGGCGGATAGCATTTTTGATATGATTGGTTGAGACCCTTTGCCGCCGTTGCATCCAGAGATCCGATACCTTGCGCCGCTTGATATTGTTTGACCGCATTGCAAAATTGACCTTGGGCCAGAAGCTGATCGCCGTATCGCATCGCCGCGAATTGATATCGCTGGGCGGCGGTCATCGTACCATCCCAAAGGGACGGATAAGCGGCATCAACCTGTTGCAATTCGTTGGCGGCAGTTGCCCAATCCAACTGCCAAAAGCTGGCCGCGTCAAGGTAAAGCCGCGCTGCATCCTGCAATGTGCTGGCATTATTATCAAGCGGGGCGAAACCCTTAGCCAGTGTCAATTCATAAATGCCGCCTTCGAGGTCTCCCTGTTTGGTGATCAAGTCTACGCCGTAGTTGCGAAGCGCATAATAGTATAAGCCGTCCACTTGCGAAGTATTGAATGTAGGATCTTCTTTGCGGAGTTGATCCAATTCGGTTAAGGCATTCGCCCAATTGCCGGTTGCGACCAATTGCTGGGCGGTGGCGAACATCGCTGTTTGGCCGCGCACATCCGGCGTCGGAGTAAGAGTCGGAGTTGCGGTCGCGGTGGGAATGCTCATCACCACCAATAATTTTGCCATTTCCGTTTGCGCGCCGGGAAAGGATGGATCGTTCTGGATGATGAAATTGAGACGCTGTTGTGCATCATCATAACGTTTGAATTGCTCATCCACCAACGCACGCTGGAATTGATCCATCAATTGACTGTTGAGCAATTCAGTTTTGGCTTGGACGCGTGTAGCGATCGCGCTTTGATAGCCGCCCCAGCCAGCCAATGCCAGCAGAACGATGATGCCGATGATGCCGATCAATACAGATCGCCAGCGCCGCGCTTTCTTAATAGGTTTTATGGGTTGTGTGTTTTCAATGCTTTCAGACATGGCGATTATTATACTCTACGGCATTTAGGCTTTCGCTATTCTCATCCTTTCCTAACTTCAAGAATAAACGGATTTCTCTATGTACGATAATCAACACGATGATTGTACCGACTGCCATTCCTAGGATGGCGGTGACAACTGCGCCGCCCGGAAGCATCACCGCCAGGATATACGCCGCGCCGCCGCCAAACAACGCGGCGACCAGCCCTTTGAGCAGGACACCATCAATCTTTGTTGGCTCATCCATTCGACGATTAAGGATAATCAACATCACAATAGATTCAATCGTCAAGGCAAGTTCAGCAAGCGCAATCACCGGCGCGCCGATGGACTTGAAGAAGATCAATCCTGAAATCCCAATGACTAAATAGGTCAGCAATCGAACAACAACAGTCGCCAATGGGATCAAGGCTTCCTTGCGTGCATAGAAGGCGCGCGCCGCCACTTCTTGAAGTGCGTACCCGCACAATGTGAGCATGTAAACGCGGGTGGTGGTGGTCAACAGGCTAATTCCCGCGTCGTCGAAGTTGAAGGCGAGGCGCAGCAAAGGATGTATCCCTGCCGCAATGATTGCACCGGCGGGCAGAGTTAACGCGATTAAAACTTGGAGGGCTTTCTCAATCGTTTGACGGAATCCACTCCAGTCGGCGCGCGCCGCGTATTCAGAAAGAGTCGGAAGCATCGCGGTGGCGATCGCGGTGCCCAACAACGTTTCGGGAACCTGCATGATCATCCAGCCGTATGTTAAAGAAGTGATCGCCCCGGTTTGCCCCAACATCGAGCCGAGATAACTGCGCGCCACGAACATCAACTGAACGAAGAGCACAGTAACAACGCGCGGCCCGATGACTTTCAAGGAAGTAATCATCGCCGGATCGTTGATCCGGATGGAAGGCGTCCAACGAAAGCCATAGCGAATGAGACCGGGGATTTGAATCAAAAGATGCATGGCTGCGCCAAGAATGATCCCATACGCTAGTCCATATACTCCGAGGCCGAGGGTTGGAAACATAAAGGGCCCGACGTGAATTGGTGTTGCAGGCGCGAGGATGACTGCGCCGAAAATTTGCCCAAGGTCGTAAAGGATGGGAGCCAAAGCGGGCAGAATAAAATGTTCGTTCGCTTGCAATCCGCCAATCACGAGACCGCTGACAGAAAAAATGCAGGAAGCAATGAGATCGAGGCGCATCAACGACGATACAATGTGTTGTTGATTGGCATTGAAGCCCGGCGTGATCCACAAGCGGACAATGGGATCGGCAAAGATCGCGGCAATCACAGCCAATGTGGTTGTAATGATGAATGCCAGATTGACCACGCGCGAAAATAAATCCCAGGCCGCCTGGCGGTCGCGCAGGGTAAACGTCTGTGTGAGAATGGGAATAAACGCCATTGCCAGTGCTTCGCCGGAAATCAATGCTGTTATTAATCCGGGCAGAATGTCGGCGGCGTTGAAGGCGTCCAATACGGATAAATTAAAAGTGTGCGCGATAATGATGGTCCGCGCGAAACCCAGAAGTTTATCGAGCGTGAAGAAGAATCCGAGCAGGAGCGAGACGCGGGTGAGAAATGATAATTTCTTCATGAGCAGTATTTAACCACAAATAAGCTGGATTTTTGCATCCGGCTTATTTCTCATTTGTTTCTGATTATGTTTGGATTTCAATTGTCATTGCATGCGTGGAAATCTGCAATTTATGGAACCAAAATAATCTTTCCTTTCGATTGACGATCTTCAAGATAGCGCTGGGCCTCGGCGGCTTGCGAGAGGGGGAAGGTTCTGTCAATTTGTACCTTTAACTGTCCGTTCATGATCCATCGGAATAAATCACCGGTTCGTTCGAGAAGCTCGGCGCGGTCGGCGGTATAGTGGGCTAGGAAGGGACGGGTCAGGAAAATGGAACCCTTTGCGTTCAGGGTCTGCGGGTCAATCGGCACCACCGGTCCGGAGGACTGGCCGTACAGAACAATGTACCCGCGCCGCCTGAGGCAGTTCAAACTCTTATCGAACGTATCCTTGCCAACTGAGTCATAAACCACGTCCACGCCCATGTTGTTTGTAAGTCGCTTGACTTCGACTTCAAAATCAGCCTGACTGTAAAGGATTACATCATCCGCGCCCGCCGCTTTGGCAAGCGCGGCTTTTTTCATCGTGGAGGCGGTACCGATGACACGCGCACCACACAATTTCGCAATCTGCACCAGCAGTTGTCCCGTACCACCGCCCGCGGCATGGACCAATGCCGTTTCGCCTTTCTTCAGCGGATAGGTGCTGTGAGTAAGATAATGAGCGGTCATGCCCTGAACCATGATGGCGACCGCCTGATTAGGATTCACAGCCATTGGGATCTGAATCAGCCGCCAGGCAGGTGCGATCGCATATTCGGCATACGTGCCTTGCACGCTGGCAAATACGACGTGGTCACCCGGCTTGACCTCCGTAACATTTGGACCGACCGCCTCGACAGTACCTGCCGCTTCCTGCCCGAGTGTCAGCGGAAGCGGAGTCGGATAGCGGCCGAGGCGGTGATAGATATCAATGAAGTTGACTCCGCTGACTTCGATCTTCACCCGCGCTTCGCCCTCTTTCGGCTCCGGCACGGGGACTTCTTCATATTTAAGGGCGTCAAGCCCTCCATACTGATGAACACGCACAGCTTTCATTTTGTCTCCTTGATGTCTTGCAAGTCATACAAGTCTAACAAGTCTAACAAGTCCGACTTGTAAGACTTGTAAGACCATTAGACGATTTCGACTTTCTCATCTATCACTTGACCATCTTCCCAATTCGCATGTACCCATTTTGCCACAGATTGCATGGATTGTTGAAGGTGCGCAGAATCGTTTCCAATCATCGCACAACCAATGACGGCTTCCTGCCATGAAGTCCTGCAAATCCATCTCCGCTACCGAGACATTGAACTCGCGGCGCAGACGCGCGAATCAGCGGCTTGATGCGCCCGCGCTTTTCTTTGAGCGAAGCGCAGGCAGGGAGGTGAAGATGAATGGTAAGGGTGGCAAGCATTATTATGTAGCGTACTAAATTTTGCAGAAGGAGACAAGTATTTCTATTGAGGAGGACTGAAATCAAAGTAAGGAGGAAGTGTAGGATCCGAAGCCACAGCAGAATAAGAAGCAAGCTTCATTGAAAAATGTTGTTGTGTTTGATCAGAAGTCATTCATAATACTTGCTACACCAAACAAATACATTGCCATATCATCTTCTCTTGAATACTGATCAATCGGTATTGTCGGATCAGGTATAAGCCATACATGAAGATTTCCTTGATCGTCCGTAAAAAGCCGTGTTTGAAATATGTAGCTCTTGGTCGGATTTTTCCACATTGGACATTTCCACGTTTGAAAGCCCGGACCAATCGGCGCATCAATGATATCAACATCAACCGTAGTATTTGGGCCGAGCTTCCATACCCAAGGCTGCGGTCGTTCTGCCGTGGTAAACGATAAACTAAGCCCACCCGTAAAAAGCTGATAGTTATCGTGGTATGCTGATCCCATTCTGCTTTTTAACGCTTTTTGCAAATCTACGATAAAAACATTTATTAGAGTATCGCCACCGCTATTCACAACGCTACTATGAAAACTCAATGATTCCACTTTGTCAAATCCCGGCACTTTATCGCTTATGTTAACATGCAACTTCATTTGATCGGTGTAACCGGCTGCATGCCCTGCATCATTAACAGGAAATAGTGGAACGCCATCATCATTTACAATGATATGCCGTTCCCACGTATTTAATTCTGTGTTCCACGTTACTGTTATCCCGTTTTCTGTTTTTATGTAATTTCCCTGCGCATCCTTCCCTGTCCATCCTTCCGGTGCATTTGGGTCTGGTGTTTCCGTTGAAGTAGGTAGGATGGTCAGGGTTTGTGAAGGTGCCGGAGATTGTGTACTCGTTTCTGTAGAGGGAATGGATGTGTTGATCGTAGTCGCAGATGTGGCACACGCATTGAGTAAAAAGGCAAACAAGATAAATACGAAAGGAATATTTTTCATTGGGAGTTCCTGATATAAAAACCGCGCACGATTTACGAATTACGAATTACGTTATACAATCCTTCGCATGTCTGACATCGAAACCGCCTACAACTCCGCTCTCGATTATCTCTACTCGTTCGTAGATTATAGCCTCAAACATTCGTCCGAGCTTGCCAAAGCCGATTTCAATCTCGACCGTATGCGCGCCTGATGGTTGAACTCGGTCATCCCGAAGCCAGGTATCCCGTCATCCATGTGGCAGGGACGAAGGGCAAAGGTTCGGTCTCTGCTTTATGTGCCTCGGCGTTGCAGGCTCGCCCTGAGCATAGTCGAAGGGCCGCGGGATACAAAGTTGGCTTGTACACTTCGCCGCACTTATTGGATTACACTGAGCGCATTCAAATCAATGGTCAGCCAGTCTCGCATCAAGGCTTGGTGGACTTGGTCGAACAAGTCAAACCAGCGGTTGCGAAGATTCCAAAGCTCACAACTTTTGAAATCACAACCGCGCTTGGCTTTTTATATTTCGCTCAACAAAAGGTGGATGCGGCGGTCATCGAAGTTGGACTCGGTGGTCGCCTTGATGCAACGAATGTAATCATGCCCAAAGTTTCGGTCATCACTTCGCTTTCGTATGATCACATGGCAGTTTTGGGAAATACTTTGGCGTTGATCGCCGGTGAAAAGGCCGGCATCATCAAGCCCGGCGTGCCGGTCGTCTCTGCGCCGCAAAAGGATGAAGCGCTGAAAGTGTTGATGCGCATTGCCAAAGAACGAAACGCGCCATTCACTTTGGTTGGGCGAGACATCACTTACCAGCCATTGAGCCATTCGCTCGATGGACAGACTTTGCAGGTTTCCGGCTCGGTCTCGATACGGCGGCGGTTGAGTAGTCCAAAGGACGTATCGAGACCCACCGCCTACTCGACCGCCGTACATGAAATTGAATTGAACATTCCCTTGCTTGGCATCCATCAAATTGAAAATGCGGCCACAGCCTTGCCGCGTTGAAAGCCAGCGGATTGAAAATTTCTGACGATCAAATTCGCAAAGGATTTGCCGAAGTCAAATGGCATGCTCGTTTTGAAGTGGTGCGGCGGAATCCGCCCGTGATCTTTGACTCTGCACATAACAGGATTCATTTGTGCGGCTCTGTCAAGCGCTGGATGATTATTTTCCGAAGCAAGCCGGTGTATTTGATATTCGGCGCCTCGGAAGATAAAAATATTCCCGGGTATGTTCACCGAGATGAGACCGAAGATCAAGAAGATGTTCGTCACGCGCGCCGATCATCCGCGCGCGCTTGAGCCGCAGAAAATCATGGAGTTGGCGCGGCAGACTGAAATCCCGAATGAAGCGGCGGCATCCGTCGAGGCCGCGTTTGTGCGGGCGTTGGATTTGTCTGCAAAAGATGGTAGCATTGTGCTGTCTGCGGGTTCGATGTTCGTAACGGCAGAAGTCATGATGGCATGGAAGAAAATTAACGGGTAGGGGCGAAGCATGCTTCGCCCCTACGGAAATGAAAAATGAACAACGATTGGCATGAAGAAGATAATTTTAATTTAGCGTTATCGCAGCGCACCGAAGAACTGTATCGAGTTCCCAACTACGAAGCGAATGAAGAAGGTTTGATCGAAGCATCGGTCATGCCATTGCGCGATCTGGTGGTATTTCCGCGTATGGTCGCGCCGATCTTTATCGGGCGCGAATCATCATTGGTTGCGGTTCAAGATGCGCAGGCAAAAAATCAAACCGTGATCGGCCTTGTGCAAAAAGATCCCGAAGTGGATGACCCGAAGCCCTCCGACTTTTTGCCCATCGGTGTTGAGATGGCAGTAGGGCGTTTGCTTTCGATGCCCGATGGTTCATCATCGGCGCTGGTGCAGGGACGCCGTCGCGTCGAGATCGTGGAATTTACGCGGACACGGCCCTTCATGAAAGTGCGCGCCCGTGTCATCTTCGAACCGACAACGGCTGATCGTCAAACGCAGGCGTTGATGCGCTCCGTGCTGGATCTGTTTGATCGTTGCGTTGAATTGGATCGTGCCATCCCCGAAGAGGCACATCTCTTCGCGATGAACATCGCTGAGCCCGGCTGGCTGGCGGATATGATCGCTACGTCGCTTTCATTGAATTTTGAAGCCAAGCTCAGCCTGCTGACTCTGCTCGATCCGCGTGGACGATTGCAAGCGGTCAACAAAATCCTGGCGCAGGAAGTGGATGTGCTGGAACTCGAAGATGAAATCCATTCGCGCGTTCAGAACGAAGTGGATAAAAGTCAGCGTGAGTTTTATCTGCGCGAACAGATGAAACAAATCCAGGATGAATTGGGCGAAGGCGATATCTTTACGCGGGATGTCAAAGATTTGAAAGCGAAGATCGAAGCTGCGAATCTGCCCGAAGAGCCGAAAGCTGTTGCCATGAAAGAATTGGAGCGGCTGAATCAAATGCCGCCGATGGCGCCAGAAGTCGGAATCATCCGCACGTATGTTGATTGGATACTTGATTTGCCGTGGAGCAAAGCCACGCCCGATAATCTCGATGTCAAACATGCGGCAAAGATTTTGGATCGCGATCATTACGGACTCAAGAAACCCAAAGAGAAAATCTTGGAATATATCGCGGTTCGCTCGCTCAAGCCAAAGAAAGATCGTCAGCCCATTTTGTGTTTTGTCGGTCCGCCTGGAACCGGTAAAACATCCTTAGGTCGTTCCATCGCCGAGGCGCTGGGACGCAAGTTCGTGCGTGTCTCGCTCGGCGGCGTGCGCGATGAAGCCGAAATCCGTGGCCACCGCCGCACCTACATTGGCGCATTGCCGGGACGCATCCTGCAAACGATGAAGCGCGCCGGCACAGCCAATCCGCTCTTTATGCTGGATGAGATTGATAAGCTCTATTCTGATTTTCGCGGCGATCCCGCTTCAGCCATGCTCGAAGTGCTTGACCCCGAACAGAATAATTCGTTCAGCGATCATTATTTGGAAATGCCGTTCGATCTTTCCAAGGTCATGTTTGTGACCACGGCGAATTATCTTGGCTCAATTCCCGCCGCGCTGCTGGACCGCATGGAAGTGATTGAGTTTCCTGGTTATATCGAAGAAGAAAAACTTGAGATTGCAAATCGTTATCTTATCCCGCGTCAAATCGAAGAGAACGGGGTTTCCGATATTGATTTAACCTTTGAGATCGCCGCGCTTCAACGCATCATTCGAGAATATACATTTGAGGCAGGCGTCCGCAACCTGGAACGCGAGATCGGACGCATCAGCCGTAAAGTGGCGCGGCTCAAAGCTGAAGAAAAAAAATACCCAACGAATATCACAGCGGATCTCATCGAGAAATTCCTCGATCCGCCGCAATACATTCCGCCTGAAGTGGAGAAGCAAGATGAAGTCGGTGTAGTTCAATCGCTGGCATGGACGGAGAACGGCGGTGAGATCATGCCGGTCGAAGTTGCGGTATTGGAGGGCAAAGGCTCATTGCAGATGACCGGCCAGCTTGGCGATGTCATGCAGGAATTGGGGCAGGCCGCGCTCACATACATCAAGTCACGCGCCGCCGCGCTTGGCATTGAAATGGAAGTCTTCGAACACATGGACATTCATTTGCACATGCCCGAAGGCGCGATCCCCAAAGACGGCCCATCCGCTGGAATCACAATTGCGACTGCAATGATTTCCGCGCTCACAGGTCGTCCCGTTTATCGTCAGGTTGGGATGACCGGTGAAATTACGTTGCGTGGACGCATCCTGCCAATTGGCGGCGTGCGCGAAAAAGTTTTGGCGGCGTATCGTGCAGGACTGAAAGTGGTTCTGCTTCCCGAAAAGAATCTCAAAGACTTATATGAGGTTCCTAAAACCGCGCGGTCCGAAATGAAGATCATTCCCGTCGCACACATGGATCAAGTGGTTGAGCTTGCCATCGCGCCTGAAGCCATTATCGAACCACCGCGTCCGCGCAAACGGACGAATGAAGAAAATCCTGAAGAACCGGAATAATCTAAGAATACTTTATCATCCCCATACTTTGGATTTGTTTTGATGTCGAGTTCACTCAAAGGTAAGGTTGTTCTTATCACTGGCGCATCCTCTGGCTTTGGCGAGGACACGGCGCGGCGCTTTGCAAAAGAGGGGTGCAAGGTTGTTCTGGCTGCGCGTAGATTGGATCGCCTGCAAAAGCTGGTGGACGAAATTCAAAAGGCAGGCAGCGAAGCGATCGCAGTCCCGGTGGATGTGACGCAGCGCGAAGAGATTGAAGTGATGGTAAAGTCGGCGTTGGATGTCTATGGCCAGATTGATATTCTTTTCAACAATGCAGGTTTTGGCCGACTCGATTGGCTGGAAAATCTGGATACGACACGCGATATTGAGACTCAAGTGGATGTCAATTTACTGGGAGTGATTCAGGTGACGCGGGCGGTGCTTCCCTATATGTTGAAGCAGGGATACGGTCATATCATCAACATGTCTTCTGTCGCAGGCTGGATAGCCGCGCCGCTTTATACAATTTATTCCGCCACTAAATTTGGCGTGCGCGCTTTCACCGATGCCTTGCGCCGCGAAGTGACGCCGTTTGGAATTAAAGTCTCGGGATTTATCCCGGTCCTGCAAAAACGGAATTCGGGCAACATACAGGCGAATCTAAAGCCAAGCGTAGTTTGAATGTGTTTAGAGGTTTATCTATGACATCCGAATATGTGGCTCACCGCGTGGTGGAATTGGCAAAACATCCGCGCCGCGTGGTCATCATTCCGTGGTGGTATCGCGTTGTCATTGGAGTGGATACGTTGTTTCCCTATATGGTGGATTGGTTCTTTAAAACAATTTTTTGTTCGCCAGCATCATAAGCCTGATATGAAATAGGATTTACAAATGGACTCAACCCGACTCGAAAAACTTCATATTGCTCTCGTTCAAGCCGGACTGGATGCGGTTGTAATCAATCCCGGGTCGACTCTTACTTATCTAACGGGTTTGAAATTCCACCTCATGGAACGTCCCGTTGTGTTGCTGGTCGCACAAGGAAAAGATCCCGTGATTGTTTTGCCTGAACTCGAATCGCCGAAAGTGAATCTCTTTCCTTATAAAGTGAACGCGTTTGCTTATGGCGAGAATCCGTCCGAGTGGGATGCCGTCTTTCGCAAGGCCGTTCAATCGCTTGGACTGGATGGAAAAAAGATTGGTGTGGAGCCGCGCCAATTACGTTTATTGGAATTTCGTCATGTCCGCGCTGGTGCGCCCGAAGCGGATTTTCCCGATGCGTCGGAGGCGTTGGCGTCGCTTCGTTTGCGCAAAGATGAGTCCGAAGTCGAGACGATGAAGCGGGCGGTCAAAGTCGCACAGGACGCGCTCGAAGCGACGATTCCATTGATCAAGATTGGAATGACTGAAAAAGAAATCGCATCCGAGTTAACGCTTCAAATGCTGAAGCATGGCTCTGAATCCGAATTGCCGTTTCCACCCATTGTTTCTGCCGGACCGAATTCTGCAAATCCACACGCTTCGCCATCGGATCGAAAACTTCAACGCGGCGATTTATTGGTTGTGGATTGGGGCGCGACGGTGGATGGATATATCTCCGACTTGACGCGCACCTTCGCGGTGCGGGAGGTTGAGCTGGAGTTCAAGAAGATTGCTGAGATTGTGTTGAAGGCGAATAAAGCCGGCCGTGTGGCCGGCCGGCCCGGCGTTCCGTGTGCGAACGTGGATAAAGCCGCGCGTGCCGTGATAGAGCAAGCTGGTTATGGAAAATATTTTACGCACCGCACGGGTCATGGCATCGGCATGGAGGGACATGAAGAGCCGTACATGCGCGGCGATAATATGCAAATGCTTTATCCCGGAATGGCATATACTGTGGAACCGGGGATTTATTTGCCGGAGCGCGGCGGCGTGCGGATTGAAGATAATGTGGTGGTCACGAAAGACGGCGTGGAGGTATTGAGCGATATGCCGCGCGAACTTCGCATCGTGGGGTAATCGATTGAATTTACATTTATCCAAGCCGCTGTGATAGATGTAACTGGACAAGTCTGCCCCTTTCAAGTATCATTGCGCCGATTGTAACCAATTACACATACGCCCGGATAAGAACCTTATCCGGGTTATTGTACATAAGACAAACAATGTGATGAATGTTGTCCATATAAATCTTGTTTTGGTTGGGAACATTCTCACGGTGCCATAAATTATTGGAGGCGGACGAAATGACGGATTTGATCAAACAGATCACCGGTGATTTACAAAAACAAATTGAAAGCTTCGAACCGCAGTACCAAATCAGCGACATCGGGATAGTGCTGGAAGCCGGTGACGGAATTGCCCGCGTGGGCGGATTGGAAAAAGTTCGAGCCCAGGAATTGGTTCAATTTTCCAATGGCGTGATGGGCACGGCGTTTAACCTTGAAAAAGACAGCGTGGGCGTGATCATCATGGGCGATTACACCGAGATCGCTCAAGGCATGATCGTACGCGGCACGGGACGTATCGCCTCAGTCCCGGTTGGAGATGCGATGATCGGACGCGTGGTCAATGCACTCGGTCAACCGATTGACGCCAAGGGTCCCATCGCCACCACCGGCTTTCGTCCGATTGAACGCATCGCTCCGGGCGTCGTTCAGCGTCAGGATGTAGATACGCCTGTTCAAACCGGTATCAAGTCCATCGAACTCGATGATTCCCGTTGGACGCGGTCAGCGCGAGTTGATCATCGGCGACCGCCAAACCGGTAAGACCGCGCTCGCGATTGACACGATCATTAACCAAAAAGGCAAAGACCTGATTTGCATTTATGTCGCTATTGGCCAGAAGAAAGCCGCGGTCGCGCGGTACGGTTGGCATTCTCGAACGTTTCGGTGCGATGGAACATACGATCATCGTGGTCGCGGCTGCGGATGAATCCGCCGTGTTGCAGTACATTGTTCCATATTCCGGCTGCGCCATCGGCGAAGAATTCATGGAGACTGGCCGCGAAGCGTTGGTGATTTATGATGACCTTTCCAAACACGCTTGGGCGTATCGCCAAGTCTCTTTGCTTCTGCGCCGCCCGCCTGGACGCGAAGCGTATCCTGGCGATGTGTTCTATCTCCACTCGCGATTGTTGGAACGCGCTGCCCGTCTAGCTAATAAATATGTGATTGTCAACAAAGATTTCAAAGACTCGTCCGCCACTGAAAAAGACTCCGTGGATGGAAAAGTCCATGATGGCCCAATTTCTAAAGATCAAGCTGAAGAAGCCCGTAAAGAAATGAAGAACGCCGATGATTATAAGATTATCAAAGTCAAAGGTTCGGGCGGTTCCCTCACTGCGTTGCCGATTATCGAAACTTTGCTCGGCGATGTGTCTGCTTATATTCCAACAAACGTGATCTCGATTACGGATGGACAAATTTACTTGGAGTCCAATCTTTTCAATGCCGGTATTCGTCCAGCAGTCAATGTGGGTATCTCGGTATCACGCGTGGGCGGCGATGCACAGACCAAAGCGATGAAGCAAGTCGCAGGTCGGTTGAGACTCGATATGGCGGCCTATCGTGAACTGGCCGCCTTCGCATTGATGGCATCTGATTTGGATAAAGCCACGCAACAGCAACTCGGTCGTGGTCAGCGAATGCAAGAAATTCTCAAACAGCCGCAATATCAACCGATGTCGCTTTCCGATCAAGTCATCGCGATCTTTGCGGGCACGAATGGTTATGCTGATCTTGTCCCTGCTGACAAGATGGCGAAGTGGCAGAACGATCTTCTCAAGTTCATGGAATCATCCTATCCTGAAATCGGTAAAGCGCTTGCCGAGAAAAAAGCGATCACCGATGACATTCGCGTAGATCTGCAAAAAGCGCTGGATGTCTTCCGCAATACGTGGCAGGCATAGATGGCGTCTGCGCGTGAAATGCGGCTCCGTATTCGGAGCGTAAAAAATATCTCGCAGGTGACGCGGCGCGCTGGAGGCGGTGAGCGCCGCGAAAGTCCGCAAGGCCGTTCAAGCTGTCACCGCGACGCGTTCTTACGCGACCAAAGCTTGGCAGGTGCTGACTTATGTAGCGGCTCAACCCGGACGCGAAAGCCTGCATCCGCTATTGACAGAGCGTCCTGCGCCGAAAAATTCTCTGGTCATTGTCGTCACCAGTGATCGAGGTCTCGCAGGCGCTTACAATACAAACGTCATTCGTTACGTTGCATCCCACTTTGATCATTACCGGCTTCCCGTTCGATATATCGCGGTTGGGCGCAAGGGCCGCGACCTGCTGATCCGCCGCCGCAAAAACGTGATTGCGGATTTTAGCAACCTGCCTGCTGCACCATCCTTCATGGATGTTTCTGCAATTGGCCGCCTCGCCGTGGATGAATTTGTCAAGGGCGAAGCGGATGAAGTGTATTTGGTGTATACGGACTTCATCAATATGGCGCGGCAAGTCGCCACGATAAAAAAACTTCTGCCGCTTGAAGTCAGCGGCGGAGAAGGACGCGTAGTAAATTTTGAACAACGCAGGGGTCCTGCCGCGGCGTATGAATATGAACCGGATCAACGCGAAATCTTGGATGTAATCATTCCAAAGTTCACTGCATTGCAGGTCTATCAGGCTATTCTTGAATCACAGGCGAGCGAACATGCTGCGCGCATGGTCGCAATGGGCAACGCCACTGAGAATGCAAAGGAACTGGTCGGCGCGCTTCAACTGGCGTACAACAAGGTGCGTCAGCAGGCGATTACCAGCGATATCTTGGATATTGTGGGCGGCGCAGAAGCGCTGGCTAAATAACTCTGGAGGAAAATTCATGGCAGACATTATTAAAGGCCGTGTGGTACAAATCCTTGGCGGTGTGGTGGATGTGGAATTCCCCGAAGGGCAAATGCCCGAACTCTTCGAAGCCATTGAAGTTGAGCGCGCGGAAAAGCGCCGCTGATTCTCGAAGTCGAAAAAGATCTTGGCAGTAACTGGGTTCGCACTGTTGCAATGGACGCGACCGATGGACTTCAACGCGGCGTTCCCGCGATTGCAATCGGCGCGCCAATTCTTGTTCCGGTTGGGCCATCCACATTAGGCCGTATCTTTAACGTCTTGGGCAAACCCGTAGATAACAAAGGCGATGTTCAAGCCACCATGCATTATCCAATCCACCGCCTCGCACCGCCATTTGCGGAGCAATCCACGCGTGTGGATGTATTCGAAACGGGTGTGAAGGTGATTGATCTGATCGCGCCGTTCACCAAAGGCGGCAAGACCGGAATCTTTGGCGGTGCAGGAACGGGAAAGACTGTCATCATTATGGAACTCATTCGTTCCGTCGCGACCGAACACGAAGGCAACTCCGTGTTCGCTGGAGTTGGCGAACGAACCCGCGAAGGCACACAGCTCTATCGTGAAATGATCGAATCGGGCGTGATGAAAGATACGGTGATGGTCTATGGTCAGATGAACGAGCCTCCAGGCGTACGCTTACGCGTTGCGCTTTCCGCGCTTTCAATGGCAGAATACTTCCGAGATCAGGGCCGCGATGTTTTGCTCTTCATTGATAACATCTTCCGCTTCTCCATGTCCGGATCGGAAGTGTCTGCGCTTCTGGGGCGCATGCCATCGGCTGTAGGTTATCAACCAACGCTCGCGACTGAAATGGGTGAGCTACAAGAACGTATTACTTCGACTCGAACTGGCTCCATCACGTCGATGCAAGCCGTCTACGTTCCTGCTGATGATTATTCAGACCCCGCGCCGGTTGCGACATTTACTCATCTTGACGCGACCATTGCTCTTGAACGCTCCATCGTGGAAAAGGGTATTTATCCCGCGGTCGATCCGCTCGCTTCCACCTCCCGAATTCTGGATCCCAATATCGTTGGCGAAGAGCACTACCGGACGACCCGCGAAGTTCAGCGCGTTCTTCAGCGCTATAAAGATTTGAACGACATCATCGCCATTCTCGGGATTGACGAGTTGAGTGAAGATGATAAACTGGTTGTTGCGCGCGCCCGTAAGATTGAACGGTTTTTCTCCCAGCCATTCTTTGTTGCGGAACGTTTCACTGGCATCCCTGGCCGCTACGTACCGCTCAAGGAAACGGTGCGCGGCTTCCGCGAAATCCTCGACGGCAAGTGTGACGATTTGCCGGAGCAGGCTTTCATGATGGCGGGTACAATTGAAGATGTTCGTGAGAAAGCAGAAAACTTGGCAAAGGGCGCGTAGATTCTTGTTGTGTTTTTTGATTTTGGCTAAAGTAAAACTAAAAGCGCAGAAGATATAAAATATGACCATCCGTTGCGAAATCGTTTCTCAAGACCGCACCGTCTTTGAAGGCGATGTTGACATTGTCGTTCTTCCCGGCACCGCGGGTGAGATGGGCGTTTTGCCGCATCACGCCCCTGTCCTAACAACTCTTAAATATGGAGTGGTCAAAGTTAGATGCAGTGGCAAGGAAGAAATCTTTGCTGTCTCAGGCGGCGTAGCTGAAGTTCAACCAAGCATCGTCACAGTGTTGGCGGACGCGGCTGAAAACGTGGATGAAATTGATGTGGCGCGCGCGGAGGTGGCCAAGAAACGCGCGGTAGAAGCGTTGGCTCAAGGCACATCGAATGACCCGGATGCGCTCTTGAACATTGAAGCGGCATTGCGCCGATCCAACTTAAGACTGGATGCGGTTCGTCGTTACCGAAAAGCTGGCGAACGCAAGCAGATTTCAGAAGAGTAGGGACTGTGGCTGTCTTTTCCAAAGACTTGGGCATTGATTTGGGAACTATATTCACCCGCCTTGCAGACAGCACCCAAGTGCTTTTGCAGGAACCGACCATTGTCGCCATTGATGTGGAAGAACAAAAGATGGTGGCGGCCGGTCAGGAAGCGCGTGATATGGTTGGTCGCGTTCCAGAAAGCATTGAAGTGGCGCGTCCGCTCCGGAACGGTGTGATCGCCGATTATGAAATCACGGAGACTCTGCTTTCTTATTTGCTTCAGCGTGTCAGCGGATCGTTGCGCGTCTTTCGTCCACGCACGATGATTTCGGTTCCGTATGGCGTGACCAGCGTGGAGCGGCGCGCGGTATATGAAGCCGTGATGGAAGCGGGTTCGCGCGAATCATCTCTGATTCAACAATCGTTGGCAGCCGCGCTTGGAATTGATCTGCCAATTGGTTCGCCTTCGGGCAACATGGTCATTTGCCTCGGCGGCGGTTGTACCGAAGCTTCAGTGATGGCAATGTATGGCATTGTATCGGCAGACACGTTGCGAAAGGGCGGCATTGATTTCGATGAAGCCATCATCAATTATGTTCGGCGCAAATACGGAGTGATGATCGGACAAGCCACCGCGGAACAGCTTAAGATCAAGATCGGCGCGGCGGTTCCACAGGACACAGATAATAGCATGGAAGTCCAGGGGCAGGATCAGGTCACGGGTTTGCCGCGTCCTATTACGCTGGTAACCGGCGAGATCGTTGAAGCTTTACAGGATCCGCTCAAAGAAGTGGCAGAGACGTGCCGCCGTGTTCTGGAGAAGACGCCGCCTGAACTGGTTGCCGATATCATTGATCGCGGTGTTGCTTTGTGCGGCGGCGGTGCCTTATTGCGCGGCGTGGACAAATTATTGACCAAGTCTCTTGGCATTCCGGCTTATCTGGTTGACAATCCATTGACCTGTGTGGTGGAAGGCACGGTGCGCGGACTCGGGATGATGAACATCCTAAAGCGGAGCCTGCCTCAAGTCTAGGATAATGCGAATATAAAAAGGCGTCCACGTTTGGACGCCTTTTTTCATTCTATTTCATTACAATAAATAATAAGTCATTCTCTGAAGGTGAGTGGCAGGATCTATATATTGAACATGTACATGATCGGGCACATTCAAGCTGACGGGCGCATAATTCAATATTGCTTTGACGCCCGCTTGAACAAGTTTATCGGCAACGGCTTGCGCGGCGATGGCGGGAACAGTCAGCATGGCGATTTTTACATTTGCCCTGCGGATACGTTCCACCATATTGGTTGAATCTTCGACAACAAATTCGCCGACCTTTTTTCCAATTTTGGACGGATCGTTATCAAAGAGCATGACCACGTGAAAGCCTCGGTTGATGAAGCCTTTATAGCGGGATAACGCGTGTCCCAGTTCGCCTGCGCCGACCACAGCCACGTCCCACATGCGGTTGACTTTTAGGATCTCACGCAGTTTGTTGATCAGGAAAGGAATGGAATATCCGGTGCCCTGTTTGCCAAATTCGCCGAACTGGGAAATGTCTTTGCGGATTTGTGCAGCGGAAATCCCCACGAGTTTGCCCAATTCCTGCGAAGAGGTTGTCCTCATTCCTTTTTCAGCCATGCGTTGCAGGGTGCGGAGATAAACTGGCAGTCGTCCGATAATGATATCAGGAACATTATCTGCAATCATTCTATGCCCTCGCCTTACTGGATTAACACAAATCTACCATAAAACTTGATTTTGTACAATTCAACACAAGTGTAGATTCAAAATAAAAGGCGAGCAGATTCTGCTCGCCTTTATCATCTTGTAAATTTTACCCCGGGGGCCGTTGTAGTAGTTGTGGTGGTGGGGTAGGCGCGTTCGGTCTGCCCGGCACGATAGTTTTGCACAGCCCCGGTTCAGTGCCGTTTGGAACAAATCCGATGGCGAGGCGGCACGTGTTATCAATCTCAGCCAAAGCCTTGATCGGGTATACCAATGGGTAACCTTGATTGGGATCACCAGCCTGAGCGTGGGTCATGTGGTCGTTGTAGTCGAACATGGATGGATCAATGTTGGCTCCAGCCCATGCACCCATCGCAAACGAGGATGGACTTCCAATCATCAAGAGCTTGAAAGCGATTTGAATCGTCTTCGGATCATCAGGCGAAATACGCACCCATGCTCCATCAGATATGGTGCCTTTGCCCTGATCGAAGACCAGTGTTTCGTATCCATCGCCGCCGCTCAGGTTGTTATCTGCAACCATTGGTACAACTCCGCCCACATCGCCGTCGGTATCTTTCCAGGCCTGAACGCCTTGTGTTGTCCAGGTGGTGGAGGATGGATTGGATGCACGGATGAGCCAATCGCCGCGGCCGTCCCGGTTCAAATCCAGCTCTGCCGCGTATTGTGCGGGTAACTTCCCATTCTTATCCGTGCCAGATAAAGTGATCGAGGCGTATCCCCACGTATCATCCTTGAATCCTTGAATGTGGACGATATCCATGTATGGGAAATAAGTATCCATGGTGTTGGCATTGAAGGGGCGCTCATACAATCCCGCGACAAAAGCGTCACCGCTCGTAACGTTTTTCGCAGTTGCCAGACTTGATGAATTTGCATCTCCGGCCTGGTCAAGCGGCGGCGCTGGAAGAACCACCGGAACAACAGAGCCTTTCAAAGTTGCGCCTTGTGCTGGACTTGAAGTTGAAGTTCCATTACTTTGACTGGTTGGTGTACTGGAATTGGAAACACTGCCAGTGCCTTGACATGCCAAGAGAACAAATATAAGCATGCCCAGCAGCCACGCCAAACGAGTTAACTTTTGGGGTTTCATTTTCTCTCCTCTTTTTATTCGGATTTTATAAACTGCGGGATTATATCTTTTCGCTTTGAAAACGAGAATAGCCCTAAAGTCACGGTCGTTTGGGTCTGGTCATCGAGATGGTCTGCGCCTCCCAGGGCCGAATGCGTTCTGATTCCGAAGTGCGTTCCTTTATGGCCCCAAGGTCATTTGCTTTGCCGCTTTGGACGGCAATGACATTTCATGTAGACGGGTTTAGATACTCCTATCCATCGAAGGTAGCAATCAAGATGTTGAAAGATTATGTTTTGATATAGCTTTGATTTATATGCTACGACATCCCCGATCATAAAGAGCGCCCCTGGAGAGGCTCGAACTCTCGCTTCCGGCTCCGGAGGCCGACGCTCTATCCACTGAGCTACAGGGGCGGGTGAAAAAATTTTACCACGCTTAATTTCTAAAAATCAAACTTATTCTTTCCACTTGCGCGTGCTCAACGATGATTCCTAGAACAGCCAAGACTTCTTCCGGACGTCCGGTTGCGCCTTCGCGGGCGGAAAGCCTCATAAAGATTTTATTCCCCGAAATGAGTTCAAGATTTTCGATCAGCGGACGCAGGTCGTAAGATTTGCCGCGGCGTTCGCGCGGCAGAGATGGACTCGCCAACACTTCCTCCATCTTCCGCTTCAAGCTTGCCCTGAGCTTGGTCGAAGGGTCTGAGTCATCACTTGCTTTCGTTAAGGTGACTTCATATTCCGCTGAAACGATCTGCGTTTGCAAAGGTGGCGCTTGTTCATCTACGCTTCGCACATTTAAGATGCCAATGCCCGGTGGCATCACGTTTTGCAACTGCGCCGATAACAATGTCAAGTCTGTCTCTTCAGTGAGACGCATGTCCATCACTTCGCAACGTGATGAGAATCCAAGCGGAAGGGCGGAAGCAAAAGTCATTTTCGGTTGAGGATGAAATCCCTGCGTGTATGCCAGCGAAAGTCCGGCGCGCCGCGCCACGCGTTCCCAAATTGTATTCAGATCGAGATGTCCAATGTAGCGCAATGCACCGGTTTTGGAAAAAGTAATCCTTACCCTCATCAATCTCCAACTACGGGCAGTTCCACTTTTGATTTATGCGCTGGCGATTTCACTTCCGGACATTTCCATATTTCGCCGGGATTCTCACGCCGCACATTGGCAAAGGTCGGCAGGATACCGCAGGCAAAGCAGTTCAAGCGGCAGTCCACGCGGTATCTTGCCTTCCAATGATTGACGAAAATCCTGGAAGAGAAAATTCTTTCGCAGCGCGGCGGTGATGTGATCCCATGGGAAAACCTCATCGGTGCGGCGCTGGCGATGTGTGTAGAATGCAGGGTCAAGACCATGCTCTGCAAACGCCTCCAGCCAGGCTTGTGTTTTGCGATGTTCATTCCACGCATCGAACTTCGTTCCGTTTTTCCACGCGGAAAAAATGACTTCCGCCATGCGGCGGTCTCCGCGCGTAAGCCAGGCTTCCAGCAAAGTATCTTCCGGCTCCGTCCAACTCAACTTGATGTTCCGATCATTTAATTCGCGCTTGAGCAGCCTCTGCTTTGCGATGATATTTTCGCGCGTGTCCACCGCCACCCATTGAAACGGTGTCTGCGGTTTGGGTACGAACGTGCTGACGCCCGCATGTAGTTTGACTTTCATTCCAGCCACTTTGCGCCCTTCACTGATCACATGCTTGCAAAGCTCAGCAATGGCTTGCACATCTTCCAGTGTTTCCGATGGATGACCGATCATGAAATATAACTTGATCGTTGTCCAGCCGCGGCGATAGATTTCGCGCGTGGTGTTGATGATGTCTTCATCGGGAATGAACTTGTTGATGATGCGCCGCATCCGTTCAGTCGCGGCTTCGGGCGCCAGTGTGAACCCGCCCGAATAATGCTCGCGCAGTTTGTCCATGAGATCAATCGAAACGGATTCGATTCGCAAAGACGGCAGCGAGATGGTTAATTTGCGTCCTTTGAATCGCTCGCTGACTTTGTTGACCAGTTCCACTACATACGAAAAGTCGGATGAAGACAACGAAAGCAGAGCCAGTTCTTCAAAGCCGGTTGCATTGACGGCGGCTTCTGCCGCTTCAACGATTTCATCCACGCTTCGTTCGCGGAACCGGGCGCGTGATCATGCCCGCCTGGCAGAATCGACATCCGCGCGTGCATCCGCGCATAATCTCCACCGAGACGCGGTTATGCACAACCTCGATATTCGGCACAATGAACTTTGTCGGCGCTGGAGGCAGTTGTGCCACAATGCGCTTGACAACAGGATTCGCGATTCCATCAATCAACGTTTCTACATGCGAGACAGTGCCATCATCCATGTAATGAACTTGATAATATTTTGGCACATACACACCGGGAATGTGAGCTAGCGCAATCAATATTTCTTCACGACTTGCGTTTTGTGCTTTGTGCTTTTTCAAAACATTGATAATGTCATGAATCACTTCCTCGCCCTCGCCGATCACGAACGCATCCATGAAGGCATGCATCGGTTCGGGGTTGGTCGCGGCATGTCCGCCCGCGATGACGAAGGGATGAGTTTCGTCGCGGTCTGCGGAGCGGACAGGGATGTCTGCTAGGTCAAGAATATTAAGCGTGTTGGTATAAAGCGTTTCATAGGGCAGGGAAAAGCCAATCAGGTCGAAGGCGCTCAGAGCGTGTTTTGATTCGAGCGAGTACAAAGGAATCCCGCCCTCGCGCATCACGGCTTCCATATCCGGCCAGGGCGCGTCAGGCGCGTTCCGCCAGAGCATCTTCGCGTTGATTGATCTGGTCGTAGAGGATTTTCAATCCAACGTTGGATACGCCGATATCGTAAATATCCGGAAAGATCAACGCCACCTTGGTTTGGATTTCATTCCAATCTTTCACCACGCTGTTAATCTCGCCGCCCACATAACGTCCCGGTCTTTCAACCTTTAAAAGAATTTGTTCGAGGCGCGCCTCTATTTCTTCGGGTTTCAGCATGATTTTATTATACTTGATGGAGCTTTCAAAATTGCAAGGTCAGCCGAAAGGACTATTGAAATAATTGTACAATCATCTAAAATAGGTTAGCCTTGGTTCTATAAAGGAAAGGAGAAAGATGATGAAAAAGATTTTGATCCTAGTGCTGGCATTGGCGCTGAGCGGTTGTAGCGCTTTGACGTCGGTCTCGCCCACCTCGGCACCGCCCCCGACTGCTCAGGTGATCATTGCAACGGTTTTGGTTCCGGTGGTCGCCACACAGCCTCCAACTTCTATCCCAACGGATACTCCCGTTCCGCCGACGCCGACTCCGCAGGTCATTGTTGTTACTGCGACTTCTGCGAACACGGCGGCTCCAACGGCGACAAGTAGCGGCCCCGCAACCGCAACTGCCACCCTGCCTTCTGACGCGGGAGGGCTCTCGAAAGCAGGAGTAGTCTTGTTTAGCAACCTGACCCGTTCAGGCAGCTACTTCAACCTCCGTTGCCCGCCGCAGGATATCACTTTCGGTGTTTCCACTTCTGATCCAAGTGTGGTTGAGGTGGATCTGTACTATCGAATGGAGGATCTGACGACTGTACCACCCACGATCAGCGCTTGGAAGAACTTGGCGAAGATGAACGGCGATAACAATGGAAATTACACGCTGGATGTCAGTACTTTGCAGTTAAGCCAGGATTTGCGAACATCCGCCAAGTCATGGTTTGATTACCAGTTTGTCGGTATTGCCAAAGATGGTAATTCAGTTGGGAATAGTGGCAAAATTTCACAGCAAGTCCTTTATTTGAAGAATTGCCCGTAGAGTTGAACGTGTGAATCAAAAAGCCGAGGATGGTTATTTCATTCTCGGCTTTTTGATTATTGGATATCTGATTATCCACTCAACGAATGCGAAGCCGTTTGGTAATTCCTTTTCTTAACAATTCAACTGCTTTGAGTTTCTTGCTTTCCGTTGCACACTGAAGTGGGGTTTTGCCTTCAGCGGATTTAACATTCATATCGGCGCCACGCAAAAGTAATAGGCGAATCGATTCAACATCACCGTTTTGTGCCGCGGCATGGAGCGGAGTGAAACCGCCTACTTGAGGCGCGCTGGGATCGGCACCATGCTCAAGCAGTAATTTTACAAGTTTAGTATGTCCGCCTGCTGCTGCAGAATGAAGCGGTGTGACTTTCGCCTTGCTTTGTGAGGGCGAGTTGACGCGTGCGCCCGCATGGATGAGATATTGGGCCGTTTCGGGATGCCCAAAGAAGCAAGCCAATCCAAGAGGTTGATATCCATCGTCGGAATATGCATTGACCAAGTGTGGGTCGCGCGCCAGGATGAGGATGATTCGATTCGTCTTGCCAATTGCGGCGGCTTCAAAGATGTTCACCGCCACAACCTTTTCCGCAAGGAAATTAGCAAGTTTCGGCTGGTTGTTATAGGCCGCGGCCAGAATTGGTGAGAGACCGTTTTCCTTTTCGTGGATTAACCCCGGCGTCGCGCGGCAGGAGGCGTTCGACAACTTCCTGTTTGCCCTCCTTGATGGCTGCGAAAAATTCCTTAACATTTGTAATGGACATGGTTTGATCTGAGAACCAGCTTGATTTGGGATACTTCACCTGCCAGTTTTATCACCCGTAGATTGGGCACGGATGCTTCCTTTTCCTTACAGGTGACAAAATTATACAATCGGTTCAGGGCTTTCAAGCTAACAGACACTTTACAAATTTATTCGCCGATCATTTTCACCAGCACGCGCTTGCGGCGGCGTCCGTCGAATTCGCCGTAGAAGATTTGCTCCCACGGACCGAAATCAAGTTGACCGTCCGTGATGGCAACCATGACTTCGCGTCCCATCACCTGACGTTTGATGTGCGCATCGGCGTTATCTTCGCCAGTATCATTATGACGATACTGGCTGACCGGTTCATGCGGCGCGAGATTCTCCAGCCATTTTTCATAATCCTGATGAAGTCCATGTTCATCGTCGTTGATAAAGACCGAAGCTGTGATATGCATGGCATTGATCAGCGCGAGACCTTCCCGGATTCCGCTCTCGTGCAAAGCTTCTTCCACCTGAGCTGTGATGTTGACGAATCCGCGGCGGGTTGGGATGTTGAACCAAAGTTCTTTGCGATATGATTTCATAGTTTCTCTCTATTTTTTTGTTTGATATTTTATCTTGAATCTCTGCCTTCGTGATGAATGTCATCTACGCACGGCTTGTCAATGGAATATAATCTTTCCATTATCCCATCAGGAGAAAAAAAACAATGTGTGGTATCTTTGGAATCGTTACGGGTAAAGAAGAAACACTTGGTCCGACATTGATCGAAGCTGCCAAGCAACTCACATATCGCGGTTATGACTCGGTGGGCGCGGCGACTCTCAGCGGCGGCAAGATTGATTTGCGGAAAGATGTCGGCAAGGTTGAGGATGTGTCGGTGAAATATAACTTCGCGGAGATGCGCGGCTCGCGCGGTATCACTCAGTTGCGTTGGGCGACATTCGGCGAACCGTCCCAGGTCAACGCCCAGCCGCACATTGACTCGGATGGTGATTTGGTCGGCGCGCACAACGGCAATGTGGTTAACAATGTTGAATTGCGTCAACAATTTATGGATGAGGGCATGGTGGTTCGTTCACAAAACGATGGCGAGACCTGTGTGCATGGCGTGGAACGTTATCTCAATCGCGGCTATGAATTCATTGATGCGATTCGACTCGCGTACGGCGATTTACAGGGCGATTATGCATTTGTGATCGGACGCGTCAACGAAGATAAGTTGTATGCTTTCAAAAAAGGTTCGGGCATGGTGGTGGGTATCGGCGAGGGTTTTACTTGTGTGTCATCCGACCTGCCTTCGATTTTGCCATTGACGCGCAACATTATTCGTCCGCAGGATGGCGAGATCGTGACGTTATGGTCGGATCATGTTGAAGTGCGATCGGTCAAAGGTGGAAGATTGATGGATCGAAAAAGCGGAGACCGTCACCGAGTTGATGGACGCGGTGCAGAAGGGCGGGTATCCGCATTTTATGTTAAAAGAAATTCACGAGCAACCGCAAGTGGCGCGCGAACTTTTGCATCTGCTCGATGGAAGTCCCGAAGTTGCGAACCTGGTCGAGAAGATGAAGAAGGCGCGCCATTTATATTTCATCGCCTGCGGCACGAGTTATCACGCCGCCATGGTCGGCTCGGTTTATTTTGCTCAACTCGCAGGCAGACCCGCCATCCCGGTGCTTGCGCCGCAGTTCATCGCGCAATACGCGCCCGCGGTTGGATATGAAGATGTCGGCGTGTTCGTCAGCCAATCGGGCGAGACGAAGGATGTGTTGAACGCCTTGGAAGCCGCCGAGTTGCGCGGCATGGCATCGTATGGACTCGCCAACGTCATCGGCTCGACGTTGACCAAAGCCACTTCGTTCTGTCTGCCTTTATGTTGTGGCTACGAAATCAGCGTCCCGGCCACGAAGACCTTTACCAATCAAGTCGTGACGTTTTTATATCTTGCCTATCGCATGGCTGGACGCGACACGCGCGAGTTGGAGAAGATTCCTGAATTGATGGAAGCGACGATGGATGCGATTGATTCGCAAGTGGAAGCGATTGCGAAAGATATCAATCCATGGAACGATATGTATTGTCTCGGCTACGGTGCGACTTATCCGATTGCGCTCGAAGGCGCATTGAAATTAAAAGAGATCACCTACGCTCATTGCGAAGGAATGCTTTCGACTGAGTTCAAACACGGACCGCTTTCGGCGGTGAGCAAAGGATTCCCGATCATCTTCGTGGCGGGGCCCGAAGATGTGCCGCTTATCATCAGCGGAGTGAACGAAGTCAAGGTGCGCGGCGCACGGACGATTGTCATCGCCGAAGATGACCCGCGCCTGCGAGCCAACGCTGACGATGTGATCGCGCTTCCCAAATCGGATGTGAATATCAGTCCGTTGCTGGGAGTCTTGCCGTTGCAAATGCTCTCGTATCACATGAGCGTGATGCGCGGCTTCGACCCCGATTTTCCGAGAAACTTGTCCAAGACGCTGACAGTGGATTGACTATCAATCTGAAGGACAAGTTCAACTCCATGCCGGGCATTTTATCTTAAAAGTTGAAAGAGCCACAAGAACAGGGCTTGAGGAAAATACCTCATTTTATCTCCTTGTTTATATGGGATATTTGTTGTATATTAGCCTAAGTTTATATTGAATCCTGCTTCTTATATTCAATCTCTGAAACAGAAGAGAGGCCGAAATGACTAAAAGAATTTTCCAATGGATGCTGGTCGGCGCGTTACTGGTCGCTTCTTTTGCCTCCACGGGCAGTGCCGCAGCATCGAGTGGTTGTGCCAGCTATGCTGTCGTCCAATGGGGCGACACCTTGAGCGGCCTGGCTGCACTTTGCGGTACCACGGTCGGGGCGATCCAGGACGCGAACCCGGGCTTGGGCTCGTGGCTTTGGGCAGGGCAGGTTTTGTACATCCCGACCGGCGGCAGTACATACGCATCCGCTTATCAGGGACAGGTCGCGGGCAATACCTATACCGTCCACTGGGGTGATTCCCTGGGCAATATTGCAGCAAGCACAGGCTTTTCCACCAGCAGCATTCTGGCCGTCAACCCGCAGATTTGGAATGCCGATTTGATCTACCCGGGTGAAGTGATCAATCTGCCTGCTTCTGGTTATGCTTCCGCTTCTGCCCGCTCCGGCTCTGACGAGCTCAGAAGAGCTATGGGCATACCCGCTGGGTATTCTATTCTGAAAGTGACCAATCAAAAGGGTTTGTACATTCGCACCGGACCCGGCATAGATTATCCCACCATCGAGTCGCCCACTGCCTCTGCTGTGTATCAGTCCAGCTTTCTTTATACCAAGAATTCCGTCACGGTGGACCCGCTAGGATACGTGTGGGCGCAGATCACTTTTGATCAAACTTTGCATGGATATTCAACTGGATGGATCATGGTCAAGGATGGGCTGGGCACGTATTACACCAATCCAAATATTGACCCGTAGAACAAACCGATATTAACGATATTTCAGCGGGACAGTTGGGAACTCTCTACTGTCCCGTTTTTAAATTGAATCTCACAACGCGCTGCGCGTGGAAGCGCTTCGCGCAAACGCTTTCGTAACACATGAGCGTGATGCGCGGATTTGACCGGATTTCCCGCGCAATTTGTCCAAGACGCTGACGGTGGATTGAAGGATTCGGATTTTGAGTTCAAGTCATATGCTATACTTGCGCTTGTTCAAGCGACATCATTGTAACTAAATCGGGTAGATAACATTATGTCAAGAAGAGAAATTCCAGATAGTGCGATTGAGGCCGTAGCTCGCCAGATAAACACGCGAAGCAATAAGAACTATGGCATAAATCCGGTCGGCGTTGAAGACAACATTGAAACGCCGCAGATTTTTGAAATAACCCCATTCAACGAAATTGACGATACCGATAGACGCTTCTATGCAATTGATGGAAGTTACAACAGTCAAGAGTTTTATAACGGATTAGCTATAGCAATATATACGGCGGGTTATATTTGTTTTCATCATGGCAAACAATTAAGAATGAACTCAGATGATGACCCTGTAATTCTTGGACAAGCATACTATCCAGAAAATATACTTGTGACAAATGAAGAACATTTAGGCGTTATGTACGATGAACTCCTATCAATGCCAAGCGTAAAGAAACTATTGGAATTTTGGAATGATAGCCAAGAGAATATATTTCCATGGAAGAAAGAGCAGATATGTTCCAATCTTTCTTCACTGCTTGGTTTTTGCCAAGAAATTCTGGAGATTGCATTGGTTTTAGAAATTGCCGAACTTCCAGAAACAAAAGCAGGCGACTTTATTTTGCGCGATGGAAATTTACGCCCATTATTAGTTAAACAGTCTTACATGGTTAAACTTGGAAAATATTTGCATGACAAAGGAATTATTCTCGTTGCTATTACAAAACAATCACCTGTAAAGATGGAATTGTCATATACTTTCAAGAGAATCGATAATTATCTCCAAGACGAATTGAAGCCTAAATATCCTTTTACTCAAACTGACCCAAACAGAAAGAAACTCTGCTGTTGGTTTGAAGTTCCTGATGACGTGCTAAGAGCAGCTTACAAGGGTGACTTTATTGTTAGAAAGGCAATAAAAAGCGGACGTGGTTTTGGGCTTTATATGGCAGCACGCCTTGATTACGTAGAAAAACTGCAAAATTATGATTGGGTAGTTGCTGATGTAAATATCTTTGACGCTATCCCTGGAATTGAAGATGAAGATAAGAAGCGAAATCCAGATATTTTAAACATGATCTTTAAAGAACTTACTCGCTTGACTTAAGAACACTATATTCTAGGTTATCCTTATCCATTGGCAGAAGCACATAATTTCATATCATTAAAGAAAAACTTCAAGGAAGAAATAGTAAATCGTCTTAAGTATTCGATGTATAAAGATCAGCAAATGGATAACGTTGATATTGAAAACCTTTTCCTTGACACGCACGACAGATTTTAGGAGGCAACATGAGTGACAAAGTAGATTTTGGTGTACTGTATGGTCAGAAAACCACAGAAGATGCTCTTTTAATTTATTCTTCCTACGAAGATGCGAAGGCGAGTCCTCAGACCGGCGACTTTATAGTCTTAACGCCAAAGGACGAAGGAAACACTAAATTTCTCGCGCGTGTGGAAGCTGAAATCTATGATGAAGATCCGATTTTTAAATCTCAAGACAAAACGCTGATTGCTGTTCATTACGCCCGCATTGCCGAGCGTGAACTTTCTGAGCGGGATAAGCAAAAAATGTTCAGTTATACGTATAAAGTTCGAATACTAGGAACATTCACAGATAATGGAACAAAAATAGAATTCACTACCGCCGTTAGAAAGTTACCCACAGTTTCTTATATTGCTCGTCATTTAAACAAACGTGAAATCGAAAATATTCTAAATAAAGCAAATGAAAACGGAGCGCCAATTGGTTATCTTTGCGTTGGCGAGACTATTTTTAAAGATAAAGGGCAAATCCTGTTTCAAATTGATAAACTGCGAGAAAGAAGAACAATGATATTTGCTCAGTCGGGCTTTGGCAAAACTAACTTGGTAAAAGTTTTGTTGCAATATATGATTGGAGACACTAGTTACGGGAAATTAATTTTTGACCTGAACGGGGAATATTTCTTGCGCGGTACTAAGACTTATGGCCTCGGCGACATTGATGATCAAGCGATTAAACAAAACCTAATAGTTTATTCTGATAAGACGTTACCAAAACAATATAGCGAACGGTTCGTTTATGGCGGCAAAGTCCTGATCAATACATTTAAACATCTTACCGTTGGTGACATTCTAAACTTCGGGGCAGGTTTTTCTGAAGTTATGAAATCGTTCCTGCTATATCTAGACGAAGAAGGTGTTGGAGATTTTATACAAAACATTAATGATTATGTAGAAAATCCTCAAAAACTGCATGTTGATTTCTCTGATTTCTTTGGAGATAGGACTTACGCAAAAGTCATTTGAATAGTGGGCGACTTGAGCTGTTGTCGCAGGTATTCAGATAAGAGGGCGTGTTTGAGACGATAAACGGTTTGGTGGGTTTCATCCGCAACCTGCTTCAGACGGACCCACACCAAAACAGCACAGGCGATGTGATTTCGAACAATTCTGGCTTTGCGGCACTGGCAACCTTCCAAGCCAGTCAATTGCTTGGTTTCGCGGTGAAACTGCTCAACCTTCCATCGAAAGCCACACACCTCTTGTACGGCCTGCGTGTTGTCTTGCGCCATGTCGTTGGTCACAACATAGTCCGTGCGCTGGGTAGAAAGCACAACCCGGAATAGTTTCACCTTATGATTGCCCGGAAAGCCTTTGATCTTGATCAGCTTGCCATGTTGCTTTTCGACTTCGGTCCACTCGAGTGTATCCACTCGCCGGTAGGGCTGGGTACCGCCCGAATCATCCACTTGGCGATTATCTTTCAGTGGACAATAATAGATCTTCCCATACTTTTCTATGGCCAACATGATCTCCTTGGTGGCGTACCAACTGTCCATCAAGACGGCCCAGAACTGGAGTTGCTTTTGATAAACACAATTCACAAGCATCTCCTGCACATGGTCCAGCTTGGTCTTGCCATCTCCGCTTGGATCGTAAATCCGATAGTCAATGATCCAAAACTGATCCAGTTCCGGGTTGACATACACACAGGTGACGATCCCGATCCCTTGGATCACCCCATGTGCATTTCCACTATACTGACGTCGCACCAACTCAATCTCATGCGAAAAACTCTTGTCGGCCACCGTGTCATCGAAGACTATAAAGCCTTTTGGCGTTTGAACCACTTGTCCCCGGACGTTTTCCCACGCCAGTTTCGGTGGAAGTCGTTCGCCTGCCAGATATCGGTTGAGCGCATCATGACTGAATTTTTCGCTGTGATCGGCAAAATTCGTCAGCGTATAATTGATCTGACTCACCAAAAGGTATTGGCAATATTCCAAGCGGGTCACAGTTTGGGTTTTGGGTCTCATACTCCCAAACTTACCGTTTTTCCGCCTGTTCGTCAACCATTCCGCTTTGCGTAAGTCCTAGGAGATCAAAAACTCGACAAGAATGGTGCTCCAAAGGAAGATGCAAGCGCTCGTAAGACAATTATGGCTATCAGGAAACGTATAAGTCATTTGATTGATGAAGGCAAAGGCGTTCACTCTCCCAACTCCGATATGGTTGAGAAAATATTTACGCATTTAAAAAACGGGAAAACAGTTGTGATTGATTTATCGCTGAAAGATAATATGGACGCAAGCATCATATCTACGATCATTGTTAGAGAGTTATTTGAAAACAATAAAGCAGAATTTACTTCGGACAAAATAGAGAATGTAATCAACACTGTTGTGTTTGTTGAGGAGGCTCAAAATGTTTTGTCAGAAGAATTTGTAAGGTCAAACGCAAACCCATTTGTAAGAGTTGCAAAGGAAGGCAGAAAATTTGGGTTAGGATTAATTGCTGTAACTCAAAGACCATCAGCAATTTCTGACGAAATCCGTACTCAAGCAGAAAATTTCTTTTCATTTCATTTGGGTAATGCTGATGACATTAGAGCATTAACAAAATCAAATATAAATTATGATGGAGTAATTGCAAGTTTTATTCAGCGAGAAACTATTCCTGGGAATCTCTATATGGTGTCTTCCGACCAAGCATTTGCCTTACCTGTTCGAGTACATGAGTTTGAAAAATTAATTGAAAGCAAAGTTTACAAAGATTCAAAATTTCAACATTAAACTAGTTTGAAATGGCTGTACAAAAAAAACGGATTCGAGAAAAAATTCTCGCTAATCTAGCGAGCTATGGCGTTCAGTGGAATGAAACTGAAGGCAAAATTAGTGTTGTTGATTTCAGAGAAACTCAGGCAAAGCTAGCCAAGCAAACAAATCCCAAACAAGATGTTTATTTTGATAAAGTTAAAAAATATATTGCAAAGCCGGAAGAGATTGACATTTTAAAAGTTGAACCTTATTTGGTGCTTGTTGATCAAAGTGAAGAGCATAAACGTATTTGGTCGTATGCGGCAGGGTTCTGGTCAATACCTGTTACAACAGGATATGGTAGAAGGTTAAGATATTTTGTTTTCGATGAACAGAATGATAAGCTTATAGGAATTGTTGGGCTTGCAGACCCCGTTATTGGCTTAGAAATGAGAGATGTCAAATCAATAGATTGGCCCAAAGATCAAAAACTAGAACGTCTTTATAACTGCATGACAGCTTATATCTTAGGAGCTATCCCGCCTTATAATCGAATTTTGGGCGGGAAGTTGGTCGCATTAACGGTGATGTTTCCAGAAATACGACAATGGTTTTACAACAAATATAAAAACTCAAAATCTATCATTACTGAAGTTCAAAAGAAACCCTACTTGGTTTATGTTGACACTATGGGAGCTTTTGGAAAGTCTTCAATTTACACCCGCCTGTTTAATTGGGATTTTATTGGTTACACAAAAGGGCAGAGCCATATTCACATCACGGCGAATGGAAGTTGGGAGTTAATAAAGAAAGTTGTTTCACCAGAAGAATTTAACACATATAAATATGGACAAGGTCCAAACTGGAAAATGAGAATTCTTCGCAAGGGTTTGCATGAGCTTGGTCTTTCAGAAGAAATGATGAGCATTGGTTGGCAAAGAGGATATTATCGTTGTACGTTGGCTGAAAATTGGAAAGAATACTTGCAAGGTAAAGCTAATAGAGTCAAATGGAAGCAGTTTGATAGTAATGAATTGGTAGAACATTGGAGAACAAGATGGGTGCTTCCACGATTAAATGATTTACAAGAAAAACTCCTAAACAAAGTTTGAACAAGGAATGAGGAATCAACATGAATGGCAAAACCGTTTTGATCACGGGCGCGAGCGCGGGCGTTGGTTTGCACAGCGCCATTGGTTTGGCGAAATTGGGTGCGGAAGTGGTGATGGTGGGGCGCGATGAACGACGTACAGCGCAGGCGGCGGCACTTGTTAGATCACAAACAGGGAATCAATCGGTTTCGTATCTGCTGGCTGATCTTTCATCGTTGAAAGATGTCCGCAAGCTGGCGCAGGAGTTCAAGGATAAACATAAAAAACTGGATGTGTTGCTCAACAACGCCGGCGCGATTTTTTTGACCCGCCACGTGAGTGTGGATGGCTACGAGATGTCTGTGGCGTTAAATCATCTCAATTATTTTTTATTGACGGATCTGCTGTTGGATACGATCAAGGCGAGTCCATCGGGGCGCATTGTCAATGTATCGTCGAGCTCACACTATCGCGGCCACGTCAACTTCGACGATCTGCAAAGTCAGCACGGATACAACGGGATGCGGGCTTACAGCATGTCCAAGTTAATGAATGTGTTATTCACCTATGAACTGGCGCGGCGTTTGCAAGGCACGAACGTTACGGCGAATTGTCTGCACCCGGGATTTGTGGCTAGCAACTTCGCGGGGAACAACGGTTGGTTCGTGCGCTTCGCCATGCGGTTCATGGCTGGGCGCATCTCGGTCGAGGATGGAGCAAGGTGTTCGATCTATCTAGCCTCCTCGCCGGATGTGCAGGGCATGAGCGGAAAGTTTTTTAACTATGATTTGAAAGAGAAGCGTTCTTCCGATGAGTTGTATGATGAGCCTGAAGCAAAGCGCTTATGGGATGTCAGCGAGCAATTGATCTCATTATTTCTGGGTGAATAACGCGGCGAGTAAGATTAATGCCTCGCTACCAAGGAATTGGAACTTAACCGACTACCTAGAGAAGCAGGCTGCAAATATAGACTCATCAATCGAAAACAGCCGTATCTTAAAGATCGTGCACTAGCTCTTTTGGTCCATTCCACTGATTGGTACCGGTAGACCAAAAGACTGTTGGCCATCCTTGACCAGACGCACCGGTCTGAGTTCCGGTTTGATTGATAACGAACAAATCGGTCTGGTTTGGGACTCCAAACTGTTGTGACGCTACAAGCGGAGCGCCCGATGGTGCAACGTTCTGTGGGCCCACCGTTACAGGGTCGCTCCATTGACCGCTGCTATCAACTGAAAAGACGTTCAATTGTCCATTCGTATCGATCAGGAACACGTCGGTCTGATCATTGGTACCCAAGCCCTGCGAAACAGCGACGGAAGCCCCCGAGCGCGCCAGTCCAGCCGAACCAATCGCCTGCGGTCCGCTCCAGTTGCCTGAACCGACGGCTGAAAACACATTCAATTGTCCTTTTGTATCCACCACATATACATCGGTCTGATTGTCCGTCCCGAAGCGCGGGGAGGCTGTCACCGCGGCGGACGTGCTTGCAAAACCTGACGGTCCAATTGTCTGCGGTCCGCTCCATTTTCCTGAACCAATGGCTGAAAATACGTTCAGTTGTCCATTCACATCGATTACGAACACATCGGTTTGGTTATCAACTCCAAAGTGTTGGGAAACTGCAATCGAAGCGTTCGACTTCACGAGTCCCTGCGATCCTATCGATTTCGGTCCGTTCCAATCGCCTGAACCTGCCACCCAATATACATTCACCTGTCCTTGATCACTGACCACGAATACATCGGTACGATTATCAACTCCAAAGCGTTGGGACGCGACCGGGGCAGCACTCGAGCTCGGCCCGATCTTCTTCGGCCCGCTCCAATCGCCTGAATCAGTCACCCAAAACATATTCAGTTGTCCATTCTGGTCAACGAGGAACACATCGGTTTGGTCCTCAACTCCAAATTGTTGTGAAACTGCAACTGCAGCATTAGGACGCGCCAATCCTACCGGTCCGATCGGCTTCGAGGAATGCCAATGTCCGTTCTCCAGAATATAGAATATACCCAACTGTCCCGCGTTGTCGATGGCGAACAGGTCGGTCTGGTTGCGGCCGAATTGCTGTGATACCGCAAACCGATTCCCCGGCTGGTACGGATGCGGGATTTCAATGTCGAAAGACTGCGTGATCGTCTTGCTCGGACCCGCGAACAATGGAGCATACACACTATTCCCCGATTCTGCAGTGATAATGGATCTCGCTGCAGTACATTGCGGATCCTTGTTTGCAACGTACAATGGGCTTGATGCGGCATAAGTAATCGTTCCAGCACCCGCCGAAAGATACGAGTTCTTGCTGTTGATCGGTCCCACTAGATCAAGCTCGAAGGCGTAAATGGGCGCTAGGGCATCTGCGGTCACCGATTTTCCGCGGTCATTCGGGTTGTCATAGGTCAATGATTCCAACATGATATCCTTGCTCGTAGTTTTCCCCGCGTTGTCAACGATGATGAATGTTACGCCGTTGATGTTTTCCTTCTGGTCGTATTTCAAATTGATTGAAATCTTGTAGCCAGCGGGCAGTGCGGCGCTGGGTAAGGTTAACATTTCCTCCTTATAGTTTATGAGGTCGCTTCCAGCCGGAAGGTTCAGCGATTGGGCAAAGCTTGCAGAAGGCCAGTTATCAACCCATGTGTATACTTGGAGCGGTGAATTGTCGGTAGTAAAAAACGATAAGAAATATTGTTGCCAGACGCAGTTCGCGCCTTGAGGGGAATAGCAGTTCAACTGGAAGCCGAAGCCGATATCCGAGATGATATCTTTCGTGATGTCAACGGTTACCGATAGGCCGGTTACCGGATTACAGCCGCTATGTAAGTGGTAATTAAAATTACTGCCGAGACCTGAGCTTGGCGCGGGTACGGGTCCAATGGTTGGAGTGGCGCTTGGCGGTAACTTGGTCGGCATAAGTGTTGCTTTAGCCGTTGGTGAGGAGACTAATGTTTTGAGGGGCAGATTGCACAGCATGGAAACAGCTAAAGGTGTTGCACCTGCGGCCATCAATTTGAGAAAATTACGCCTGTTCATAAAGTGTTTCTTACCTCCATACCTAAAATATAAAACCTATAAATATTACTCAGCCAACAACTATTTTAGGTTATTGACATTAATGAATGATAATAAAATCTGTTGCGATAATAAAGATGTTGGTGGAATAACACAAGAAGTTTTCTCTTCACAAGTTAAAAAACTTCGGGGTGTATAATAAATCGCGAGGTGAGCAAGATGATGCCTCGCTTGAAACCCCTGATTCGGTCGCGCCCGATGCGTCTGCATTGCAATGCAATCAAGTTTTATCTTAAAGGTGGGAATAAATTTTTGCGGCACATCCTCCGTTCACCAACTATTGAACAAAGGAAGATCAAGCCAATAAACTATTTAAGGAGCAACGCTGGATGTCAACGATGAGAGCAATTCAAGTAAGAGCAGCGGGGGCAGATTTTGAGCTGGTCAAAAAGGAAATTCCTGAACCGCAGGATGGCGAAGTCCTGATCAAAGTGGCAGCGTGCGGGATTTGTCACGGCGATGCGATTACGAAAGAGGGGCGTTATCGCGGCATCAGTTATCCCAGAGTTCCCGGGCATGAGGTGGTCGGAAGGATCAGTAAATTGGGATCGAATGTCGCCTTCTGGAAAGTGGATCAACGTGTAGGCGTGGGATGGTATGGCGGACCTTGTCTCAAATGTGATGCGTGTCAACGCGGCGACTTCGATAAGTGCACCAACATTCTGACGCCCGGCATTTCATTTGACGGCGGTTATGCAGAATACATGACCGTTTCAGCGCGCGCCCTGGCTCCGATTCCGTCCGAATTTGATTCTCTCCAAGCTGCACCCTTGCTCTGCGCGGGAAGGACAACTTTCTCAGCCTTACGCGGCAGTGGCGCGAAAGGTGGCGATCTGGTGGCGATACAAGGTCTCGGCGGTCTCGGACATATGGCGGTGCAGTTTTCCAAGAAACTGGGATTCCGAACGGTGGTTTTATCGCGGGGCAAGGATAAAGAAGAACTGGCTTATCAATTAGGCGCTCAAACCTATATTGATAGCGAAGCTTCAAATCCCGCCGATGAACTTAAAAAGTTGGGCGGGGCGCGCGTGATCCTGGCCACGGCCCCCGATAGCAAATCAATTTCGGCGATCATCAACGGACTTGGATATGACGGCGAGTTGATCGTTGTCTCCGCCCCCAGTGAACCGATTCAGCTTTTTCCTTGGCAGTTGTTCCAAGGTCGGCGTGCGATACGCGGCTGGGTTGCCAGCCGGAGCGAGACGGCGGATGCGCTGAACTTCAGTGTAATTTCGAAGATCGTTCCAATGATCGAGGTTTTTCCATTGGAACAAGCCGCGTTTGCTTTTGACAAGATGATGACCTCTAAAGTTCGTTTCAGATCTGTTCTGAAAATGGATGATTGATTTTTTTGAAAGGAGATTACTATGTCGGATATATTAACGCTCATCAAGGATCGGCGATCCGTACGGGCGCCCTTCGATCCTGCACATCCCATTGCCATGCAGGATGTACAACAGATTTTGGAAGCAGCGCGTTGGTCGCCAACTGCTCACAATATGCAGAACTTTGAAATCCTTGTTGTTGATGATAAGGAACTCTTGAAGAAATTAGGCGGGATCAAGTCTCCGCCTTCGGAGGTATTCATCCGCGAGAACTTCGAGCAACTATCTTTCTCAGAAGAAGAACTTCTCAAGAAAAAAGTGGGTGTCCTTGGCATGATGTTTCCTCCTGCGTGGCGAACTCCGGGCGCCGACTTCGCCGAGGTCGCACGCAATAGCGAACCATCCTTTCTGAAAGATACGATGAAAGGCTGTCCTTTAGTATTGATTGTGGTCTATGATGCGCGCAAAAGAGCACCAGCTTCGGAAGGGGATGTGCTTGGGTTTATAAGTTTGGGGTGTGCGATGGAGAATATGTGGCTCACGGCTCAGTCCTTGGGCATTGGTCTCCAGATCATGAGCGTCTTTAGCGGTAACGTTGTTGAAAAAGAAGTAAAGCGGATTCTGGGTGTTCCCGAATATATGAAGATCGCTTTTGCTTCGCGCCTGGGCTACGCCATTCCAACGGGTTTCAAATATGTGAGAGTACGGCGCGACGTGGAAGACTTCGCTCATCATAATAAGTTTGGGACGAAGCTCAAGCGAAGTTGATTTTTCACCTCGTTGCTGTAACTTGTTTCATCCTGCCTTACCGCGTGGAAACGAATACGGTAAGGCAGGAAAATTTAGCCAAAGACTTTTTACATACTTAGAATAACTTAATAATTTTGTAATCCGCCTTGCCTATTTACGACACAAATGGGTATAATAGATGCTTGCATTTTGAAACTATTTCAATTACGAAGGAATTATGGAAAAGAAGCCTGAAATCGCAAAAGGGCGTATCGCCTACAAATGGATTGCCCTCTCCAATACCACGCTTGGAATCTTCATGGCGATGCTGGATGGAAGCATCGTTGAGATTTCCCTGCCAGCCATTTTTCACGGGATTGGATTGAATCCGCTTGCGCCCGGAGAGACCGACTATCTGCTCTGGACGCTGATGGGATATTTAGTCATCACCGCAACGTTATTGGTCACCTTTGGTCGCATCTCCGATATGTTCGGGCGGGTGAAATTTTACAACATCGGCTTTGCCATCTTTGCCGTGGGTTCCATCATGCTTTATCTGGTCCATGGAACAGGCAACGGCGCCGCCATGCAGATTATTATCTTCCGTTTGGTTCAAGCAGTGGGAGGTGCGTTCCTGATTGCGAACTCCACCGCCATCATCACCGACGCGTTTCCACCGAATCAACGCGGGCTGGCCATGGGCATCAACATGATCGCTGGTACAAGCGGCACGTTTCTCGGACTCTTGGCTGGAGGACTTCTGGCAGCTATCAATTGGCGCGATGTATTTCTTGTCAGTGTTCCGTTTTCGGTGGGCGGAACCATCTGGGCTTATCTCGCACTTCATGAGACTGCCACGATTCGTAAACACCAGCATCTCGATATCGCCGGCAATATTCTTTTTGCGTTTGGCTTGACGGCTCTTCTTGTTGGGACCACCTATGGGATTGAGCCATACGGCAACTCGCCTATGGGCTGGGGGAGTCCCTTTGTTCTCACGTGCCTCATCGGCGGTGCGCTGGCTCTGATTGCATTTGTCTTTGTTGAGCGACGCACAAAGGAACCGATGTTCCGGCTCGAGTTATTTAAGATTCGGATGTTCAGCGCGGGCAATCTCGCCGGTTTCCTTGCGGCTTTGGCGCGCGGTGGCCTCAACCTGATGATCATCATTTGGTTGCAGGGAATTTGGCTGCCTTTGCATGGTTTTTCTTTTGAAGATACGCCGTTGTGGGCGGGCATCTATATGCTTCCGCTGACGATAGGCTTCATGATTTTGGGACCCATAAGCGGCTTCCTTTCCGATCGTTATGGTGCGCGCACCTTTTCAACGGCCGGTATGTTGGTCACAGTGATAGGCTTCACAGGGCTGTATCTGATGCCGATTAACTTCACCTATATCTATTTTGCCCTGGCGATTTTAGTAATTGGAATGGGCATGGGGATGTTCGTCTCCCCGAACACCACTGCAATTATGAACTCAGTTCCTGCAGAGCATCGCGGCGCTTCATCCGGGATGCGTGCCACATTCCAAAACACAGCCAACACGCTCAGCATCACTTGGATCTTTACCATGGTCACAATTGGACTGGCTTCGCATTTGCCCACTGCCTTATATCAAGGGCTGGCCCAGGCGGGCGTTCCAAACAATATTGCCCACCAGGTTGCGAATTTGCCTCCGACCGCCGCATTGTTCGCGGCTTTTCTTGGGTATAACCCGATGAAGGCGCTCTTGCCTGCAGCTGTGCTTCAACAACTACCGGCTGCTTCGCAGGCATTGCTTCTCAGCAAGCCTTTCTTCCCGAACTTGATCTCGGCTCCATTTGATTTTGGCTTGAGAATCGCCTTTTCCATTTCAGCTGTGCTTGGGCTGATTTCTGCAGTGGCTTCTCTCTTGCGCGGCAAACGATATATCCATGAAACAGATAGCCAACCTCAAGTCGACACGTCCCAACCAGCTCTTGGCGTTTTGGATGAAAGCCAAGAGATGAAATAAATTAGCACATCTGGGCCGGAGCAGAGCTCTTATCTTAATTGTGGATACGATGAATTATGGCAACGGATGCCAGAGCATTGCCAGAACGATTGCCAGCGCGGCTAGGAATGCTCCGAACGCAGTAAAGAACACGCTGATTTCTGTCGTCTCGTGTTTCATAATTAAATAGGTGGGCAGACTCTTAAAAACATTTTGAAGCTCGCCCGCGCTCGATGCCGAGTAATAAGTTCCGCCGGTCATCCCCGCAACTTGCTTTAAAGTCGCATCATCAATGCCGCGTTGAAATCCGCCGAAGCCGCCACCAAAGCCTCCAAATCCACCATATCCGCCTCCGCCGAATCCAAAACCTGGACCGCCTCCAAAGCCGTATTGGTCACTGCTCTGACACATCGCAAACTCTGAACCGTTCGGAGTGCCAAAGCCAATCGTGTAGACTCGCACGCCCCGATCCTCCGCCTGCTGAGCCGCGTCTAATGGCGTAGGTCCCGTGTTATTCACTCCGTCGGTTAGCAAAACAATGATATCGGGAACGTATGCGCCTTTAGGTACGGGTGTCGGTTCTATGCCAGGCGTCGAATTGGTGATGCTCGGTGCGACGTTCTTATCTACTTGGGAGATTGCATCTATCGCTGTGAGAATTCCGCTTCCGATTGCGGTTCTACGTCCCACCAGTAAACTCTTGACCGCCGTATCAAGCAGATTCCGATCACTTGTGGGCGGTTGGATGAGTTCTGCGAAAGAAGAGAACGCCACCAAGCCGATCTGTGTGTTGGCGCTCTGATGTTGAATGAAAGACAGCGCCGCATCCTCGGCAGCTTGGATGCGCGTGGGTTTAATGTCGGTGGAGCACATGCTGCGTGAAACATCAATCGTGAGGATGATGGTTGCTTTGCCAGCTGGTACGCTGACAATGCTGACCGGACGCGCCAATGCGATGATCAAGCCGGTCAACGCGAGTAGGAAAAAAATAAATGGCAAATGCCGCCGCAGCCATGATTGACGCGGAAGCGCATCGCGCACCAAGGCGAGGCTGGAATAGCGCACGGCAAAACGCCGACGCCGTCTCAGGATCCAAATGTAAGCGACGATCAGCAGGGGGATTAATATAAGTAAGTAAAGGAAAGACGGCCAAAGCCAAGTCATATGCTTTCTCCAATAAAACTAAAACCTTTACAAATCAAGGTAAGCGGCTAAACCACAACAATGAAAACATGCCACCAACCAACATGAGCAGAATGCTGGCGCCTGCAAAAATGGAAGTGACTTCCATCATCTCTGGCGTAATCACCAACTGCGGATTCAAATTATTGTAGATCTTGATCAAATCCTGCTCGCTCTCCGCGTTGTAATAGGTTCCACCGCTAATCTGCGAAATCTGTTTTAGCATGTTCTCATCCAGTTGCGTGTGAACAGTAAAACCGTTGATATGCAGGTTTGTACCCGCGGCACTGCCGATGCCGACTGTATAAATCCGCACGCCGCGGTTTGCAGCAGTTTGCGCCGCGGCCAATGGATCAGGATTCTCGTTATTTTCTCCATCGGTTAATAACACAATGACAGCAGGCGCGTACATCCCTTGCGGCATAGGCGTGGGCGTCAATGTTGGCACCGGCGTTAGGTTGGTATATATCTCCGATGGCTGGCCCGCACCAACATCAATTGCTTTGAGGGAGGCAAGGATGCCGCTGGCGAGCGACGTGCCTCGTTCCGGCGCGAGACGATTGATTGCCATCAGGATCGCGTTCTGATCATTTGTCGGCGTTTGAACCGAAAGACCGTTGTCACTGAACGCGACCACTCCGATTCGGACCGTGGTCGGCTGTTGCTCGACGAAACTTTTCGCGGCCGTTTTGGCGGCTTCCATGCGAGACGGCTTGAAATCATCTGCAGCCATACTGCCCGAAACGTCGAACGCCAGAATGACGGTGCCTTCGATGTGTGGTAAGCTGACCTCGGTTTGCGGGCGGCCTAATGCCACGCCGAGAATCGCAAGCGAGAGCAAAAAAAGAATCGGTGGGATGTGACGGCGCATGCCGGGATCGCGTTTTGAAATCTCTGGCGCGGTGCTGAGCGTTTGATAATTCGCGGCAATCCGTTTTCGTCGGCGCTGTAAAATGAGATACAGCGCGATGAGAAGCGGAATCAAGATCAATGAATAAAGCATCGCGGGCCAAATGAATGACATAATGAAATCCGTAATTACTTTCGGCGTTCCTGCCGTAATTTGGCAAAGCCAATGATTGCCTTTACAAGATCGTCTTCGGTTGAGAGTGCCAGTGAATCGACCCCCGCGCGTTTGAATGCCAAATTCAATTGTGCTTCACGTTGCTCAGCAGCTTCTTGAAATCGCTTGCGGAATTTTTTATCAGATGTATCCACATACAACTGCTCGCCGGTTTCCGCATCTTCCATGATGATCGGGCCGGCATCCGGCAATTGTGTTTCGCGCGCATCCCATAACCGGATAGCGAGAACTTCATGGCGCTTGTTGAGCATATTCAAGGAGTGTTCCCAACCCGGTTCAGTGATGAAATCTGAAATCACAAAGACTAGCGAACGCCGTTTGATGGAGTTAAGAGCCGCTTGAAATAATAGCGTCAGGTTGGTGAAAGGCGCGCGGGTTAGTGACGGTTGTTTAAGCAGATCGTGGATGAGCAGAAGCACTTGATCGCGGCCGCCGCGGGCGGGAATGATGCGCTCGATGCGGCTGTCATAAAAGATCGCGCCCACTCGATTCCCATGACGCGTCAAAAGCCGCGCCAGAGTCGTGACGAAATCAATCAGCATCGTGCGCTTTAAATTTTGTACCGTGCCGAAGTCAACCGATGGACTCAGGTCGAGCAAGAACCAGGCAGTAACTTCGCGGTCTTCCATATACTGTCGGATGTATGGCGTGTTCATGCGCGCCGTGACATTCCAATCCATGTAGCGAATATCATCTTCGGGTTGATACTCGCGCAAATCGGCAAAGTCCACGCCGAAGCCGTAGAAGAGACTGCGGTAATCGCCTTGAAGCAAGCCATCCAGTTTGCGAATGACCTGCCAATCGAGGCGCTGGAGGATTCGTTCAGGCGTTGACGCGGCTGTTGACATGTTCACGCAATGGCACAACCGGAATCGGGATGCGGTCGAGGATCTTTTTCAAGATATCATCGGCGGTTACGTTGTCTGAGAGCGCTTCGTAAGTTAGCACCATACGATGCCGCATCACATCGGGCGCCATATCCAAAACATCTTGGGGAAGCGCGTAATTGCGTCCGCGCACAAAAGCCAGCGCCCGCGCGGTGAGAATCAAATTGATGGAAGCGCGCGGGCTTGCTCCAAACAGAATGTAAGGTTCCAGTTCCTTCAAGCCGATGTCTTGCGCCTTGCGCGTGGCGGTCACCATACGCACCGCGTACTCGATCAACGCCGGGTCAACAAATACATGATCCGCTTCTTTTTGCAGCTCAAGCAGCTGATCAGTGGTCAGTACTTTCTGCACTGCTTGCAACATGCCGGTCATGCGTTCCACGATCACGAACTCTTCCGTTGCATTGGGATAACCTACTAACACCTTTAGCATGAAGCGATCCACTTGCGCTTCAGGTAAAGCATACGTGCCTTCGGTCTCGATTGGATTTTGAGTTGCCAGCACAAGAAAAGGATTCGGAACTTTGAATGTTTCGCGTCCGATCGTGACCTGATGCTCCTGCATGACTTCGAGCAACGCGCTCTGCACTTTGGCAGGTGCGCGGTTAATTTCATCGGCAAGCAATAGATTGGTGAAGACCGGTCCAAGCGATGTGTTGAATTCGCCTGTCTTCTGATTATAGATGCGCGTACCGATCAAATCCGCGGGGACAAGATCGGGCGTGAATTGAATGCGCTTGAACTCACCGCCAATTGCCTCAGCCAATGTTTTGATTGCCATCGTTTTTGCCAGCCCGGGCACACCTTCGACCAGAATATGTCCGCGTGCGAGCAATGCCACAACCATTCGTTCCAGCAAATGATCCTGTCCGACAATAATCTTTTTTACCTCATATAACACACGCTCCATTGGTATATGTTCCGATTCGTTTTTTTGATTCATTGTATTTTCCTTTCCTTAGCAGTCCGTTTTGCCCTTGATATTAATCCGGCGGTAATCCAGCGGTGCTCGCCGCAGTATTGATCGGAATTGCAAATCCGATACCTACGAAAAACTCTTGATCGGTCGGATTCACAATCCCTTCGATGATGCCGATCACCTCGCCATCGCGATTAAGCAGCGGTCCGCCGGAATTTCCGGGATTCACAGCCGCGTCGATTTGAATCAAGCCCTGAAGTTTTAGATTGGTGCCAACCGGCTGAAACGACCGATCGAAAGCCGGAGATGACACCTGCGCTCATCGAGCTGTACAAGCCATAAGGATTACCAACCACATAAGCTTCGTCACCGACGCGCATGGCATTTGGATTTCCCAAAACGGCGGGCACAAGCAACCCGGGCAATTTGTCCGGATGCACCACTGCGATATCATCTTGTGGTTGTTTAGCTGTAACCTCGCCGGTGGATTGCGTTCCATCTGCGAACGTGAGTTGAATGCTGGACGAGTCAGCGACAACGTGCAAGGCGGTAAGAACATCGCCGCCATCGTCAATCACGACTCCGCTGCCCAAGCTGTCTTCAGCATTTCCGCTCGCGTCTGTGGACTTCGTTTGGATGAGAACGAGCGAAGGCTGTATCACTTGAAACACCTGCTCGGAATAAGCGGGAGGCGGCGTGGCAGACGCGAGTGCTTGAGCGACTGTGTCGTTTACTTCGTTTTTAGTTAATGGAAGTGGAGCGGGGAAAAGAATGTTGTAAAGGATGAGTGCCGCGAGCGCGGCCAGCACACCGGCAGCAAACGGCGCCGATTTTCCGATTCCTATGCGGAGACGCTGCCAACGCTTTCGCCATAATTCCGAACGTGAAGCGGACGATTCAATCATTTCCTCTTTAACTCACCTCTAAGAAATAGCAAGTCCAATTCATTTGAAGCAACGGTTGTTCAAATGATTGAAGATGCCACCCGGTCAATCTCAACGGTCAATGACTATAATTATAGGACGTATTTCTGAAATGAAGATGAGATTATTATGTAGGATTGGCGTAGAACCCGCGTTATGTTTAGTGTTAATTGGAGATTTATGTTGTTTCGACTTTCTCGACCACGACTGTTGCTTCCGTCAGCAGGGCGGCGATGGCGCCGATGGCAGCCAACTGCGGAGCAATCAACGCGCCGACCACGCCGAAAGTCATTGGGATTTCCATCATCGTTTTGCCCTCTTTGTTTTTGATGATGATGCGGCGGATGTTCCCCTCATGGACCAATTTCTTGATCCTGCTCAACAGTTCTTCACCGTTGACGCGGAATTCTTCCGTACGAAATTTTTCTTCAGACATCGGTTTCTCCTTTCCGAAGGTTCGTGATCCCTGTGATGCGATCTGGAAAAAGTAATAAGTACCCTAGAATTAACATGACGCAATAAATCAAGGGAAATTTTAGATAACCCGGTCCCGCGAATCCAACGAGTGCCATCAAAGAGACAATCAGCGGAAGAACAGACAATATACCCGCCTCAATGATTTTCCTTGACGATAAGACATTGATGAGACAAATGATGGGTACCAGCAAAATCACCAGGTCATGATAATGTGCGTAGGGAACAAGCAAAACGGAAAACAATGCCAACAGACCAATGTGTTTTTCCAGAATTTCCCTGCTCTTAAACCAAATGAGACAGAAGCTAATGATCCCGGCGAGGTAACATCCCCAGATCAGATTCCTTACGAACGCTATGTCAATCACTTTGAAGTTGCGTCTGATTATGCCGGAGATGGTCGGCATATCCAAAGTGTGGGGTTGTATCCAAATCGTGCTTTCAATGAATTGGAGGCTATTAATAAAACTAATCATCCCGTCTGTTTTGATTAGCGCCCAACTGATGATTACAAGAATCGCACCACCCAATGCAAATCCCCAAAATACTTTTCTTTGTTTAAATAAAAATGGTATTGCCAAAAACAACGCGGTTTGCGGACGGACTGTGGTCAGGCTTAATCCCAAACCCGCCAGGAGTGGTCTCTCTGAAAACATTCCCCACAACCAGATTGCCAGTCCAAGCAATAAAATCGCATCATCCTGACCATTCATAAACGCCGAAAAGGTTGGGAAAAATAAGAATATTCCGGTGAACAAGACGAAAGCTTCTTCTTTTTTGAAATCTCCTCTTCGTAATACGTTAACGAGAAGATAGGAACTCGCTGCATTAAGCAAAAGCAAGACGATTGCCCAGCGGATAAAAGAATTGATGTAATTGGAATCCACGATCAAAGCTGATACGGCAGAGATGAAGGGAACGTGTGTATAAAACTCGGGAACGACTTGAAATCCCACCACTTCTTCCTCAATACTCTGCTGGCTCTTTATGTTATATATGTTTTCGAAGCCTTGGGTTTGTGCAGCTCTTCCAAACGAATAAAAACTTATAAAATCCGAGCCGGTCCTTTGTTTGGGATCATTGATCATTTTCGCCCACAACAGGATGTAAATGAGAGCAAGCGATACTAACCCTACAATAGTGAATAAGCGGCGAGGATGGATGATTGTCATACTTTTGCCGAGTCTAAAAAATTTCTTGGATCATCATTTATTTAATGCCAGGCATTTATCGTCCAATGGCGGCCATTCATCGGATTGATCGGCTTTCTCTTTCCAGTGGTCTTTTCCGCTCCACGATTCGATTTTGATCTCGTAGACGGATGTGCGTTTCAGCTCCTTATCAGTGGCAGGGCGATAATCCACGCCCAACTTCATTTCGCCGAAATATTTTTCGATCAGTTGATGAAGGACAGTGCGCTTCTCTTCGCGATCTTCGATAATATGCGCCGTGCCGAAAACCATCACACTTCGGTACTGGAGCGAAAATTCCAGCGCCACATTGGATGGAAGCATTTTGCCGAGTTCGCTGACTTCTACGCAAACGCGCGGATTCCGCTCGAGGTTGGCGCGGATGCGGCCAGTAATATTTGAGTGGAAGATTAAGCGGGCTTTGGCTTCGTCGTAGAAATAGGTCGAAGGTGTGATAAATGGCTGATCGTCCCAGAGCGAGGCGATATGCGCAATTTGTCCGTGATGGAGATATTCCCGAATCCAATCCTCATTCACTTTATATTTTGGCAGACGTTGATGAGCGGTTGGTTTTTGTTTCTTAAGGCTGTAATCGCGCGGCATAACTGATTTCCTCTGTTTGATTTTTATCGGTCATCTACCAGCAAATATTTGTACCACCACCATTGAAGCGCCGCTCCAACCGCGAAAGAGATCATGATAATCCCCCAGCTCAACCACGTGACCTCTCCCAGCGCGAACAAAATAAAATAGAAAGCCGCGGCGGTAGTCAACGCGCCGAGCAATGCCACTTCAAGCGCGATTAGATTCGCAATGCTGTAAGGTTTGTCAGTGGGTGGGATGGTCCTGATGCGCCACTTGAAAGCAGGCTCGGTGTCAGGAAATTTGTGAATATAAAAATCTTTGATTTGATTCATCGCTTTGATGGATTCATGCCAGGCCGCGCGCAGACGCGCCAATTGTGCAATGGTCAACGCGCCGAGCAGGGTCAGAACAAAAAATAGAATGGAAAAAGCAACAGAGACGCTTCTTAGATTATCCTTGGCAAATTGCGTACCGAGGATCGCCGCAACGATGGAACCCACCGAGACAAAATAGAATGAAGCCACGCGGGAGCGGTCTTCGTTGGCATCGTGTGCCGTGCCGACAATATATTCATATTCGGCAATTAAAATATCATCGGGGATGATTAATTCGGAATCGGTTTTTAGCCTTGGCATCGTGCCCTCCAATTAGATGAGATCGGTTTAAACTCCCCAGTTTTCGCGATGGCTTCATCCCTGGACGCCGCGATGCCAACCACTTTGTAACCCAGAATTTTTAGCCGTTCATGGAAAGCGCCGGCACGAGGTTTGTCATTCGTAACTATCAAAATACTGGCGGAGGCCATCGGATTCCCTTATTGTCTTATATCGGCAAAATCTGATTATTCTAAAAAAACATTTCAACTGGATTTGAAGAATAGATTAATGATTCTTGATAGCTTTCATCGCGTCAGAGCTGAAAATCCTGTAGCCCATTTGCCCGCCTGTTTTTGCGAGCGAATGGGCGGTCTTTACATTCCTCAAGATTTCGTCAATCTCATGGTAGCTATCATCACAGAGTACGGCACCAATGTTGTATCGGATTTCCTCAGCTGAACGGTTGCCCGATGCCAGTTGAGTCCGGTTCGCGATCATTGACAGGATCTCCGCACTATGGATATGCTCAATCAGGATGAAGAACTGGTCTCCGTCAAACCTGGCAATGGTATCAGTAGGCCGTATGCTAGCCTTTAATGTCTTCTCTGCTTCTCGCAAGACAAATTCTTTCCCTTGCTCTTCAGGTTTGGTTCTGATGCTTTTGCCTAAATCCGGGCTTATCAAAAGGACTCCAAACTTGTTATCCCTGTTTTCTTTGCAATTCCCAAGTGCGTGGCCCAAGCGGCCGATAAAAAAAGGCCAGTTATAAAGACCGGTAGTTTTATCCCTTGCATTTTTTCCAAATGGGTGCTTTTCAAAGGTTTTATCTTCTTGGCACAACCGCCAAACTAGGTCGGTCAATTGGTTTGAGGTGACAGGTTTCATTAGAATCAGGTCAGGTGCCACAGGCAGGTCACTAGCGATCTCTGAATATCCGGTGACTACAACAGTGCGTGTCTTTTTCAAACGATCTTCAGACTTTAATAGTTTAAGAACTTCGCTCCCAGATACTCCGGGCAACCCTAAATCGAGTAAGACGATATCCGGAGGGCTTTTATAAAGATACTCAATTGCCTCCTTACCATTTTCTGTAAGATCTGTTCGAAAACCGGCCTGATCAAGAACCAGACGGTAATATGCGGCGATATCGCGGTCATCTTCCACAATCAGTACAAATGGCGGCCTTGTTTCATAAACCATCCTGGATCATTCCCTTTCACGATACTTCCTTAAAAGATTTGAGATACAAAAGCAATTTGAGTAAGGCGGCATTTTCTTGATTAAATGCTTATGCTATGGCTGTTTGTAAATTCTGCAAACGCCTTTGTGCAAGGTTTTTTTCTTGATCTCGTCTCTCTTGGAAAGCACATTCTTTGCTTGGTGGCGTAGAGGCATGTGGTAGTACATCAATCCCAAAGGGATATCGCCTTGCGTGTACAAGCTGCGCTGACAGGTAATTCCGAAGTCAGTGCCGGTGATTTGGGAATTATTGATCAGGCGTTCCTCTCCAAAAGGCATGCATCTTTGCTGGTTTGTTAAAGTTCCATTGCGATTAGTGATGGCAATGGTGGAGCCGAGACTTGTGCTGAGCTTGTCGAAGCATAATCAGTTAGCATATATTTTAATCCATAATCAGTACAATCGTCCATAGACACCTCCATGCGTGCCATGAACAGTACTAACCGTCCCAGTATAATGGTTTCCAGCTGTGGCACTTCAAAGAGTCGGTGCACCTCTGCCCTGAGCGAAGCCAAAGGGAATATCCGGTCCAATGGTATTGATACTTATGGAAGAACACGATATGGTACTTGCATGAGAACTATGGGCTGATGGATTTTCAAATGAAAACAAAACGGGATAATGGCTTCGTGGAGATAGATTATCTCCAACCAGTCGTGTTTGCCAGAAGGCAATCTTAGGAGCGCAAAACAAAATCAAGCATTCCAACCTGAAGGTAATGATCAGCCATATCGGGGAATCTTCGAAGCTGCAGGTGATGGATTGATCGTGCAGGATTCAGAATCCGGCGCGTCGTTTAGGCTAATTCCGAAGCCGCTGCGATGCACGGATACAGCTGTCTGGAATTCATTGGCCTGCATGCAGGTTCAAGCCAACTTTGACAATCACTTCAGCATATTTTTGAAGGAATTTTTCGTGTTTGGATGTCATATTGCCTCACTGAATGGATTGAAGTAATCGTACAACACGATAGTCTTTTCCGTCAGATGCTAGTCAGGAAGATTGACACTTTCGCCCTACCTCGAGCCGTTATATACTTTAATTACCGCTATTTCAGGCATGGAGATAAACATGGTTAATGTTCAACTTGTTGACACCGACAATAAATCCCAAGTTAAACAGTTTGTCGAATATCCCTTCAAGCTTTACAAGGATTGTCCACCGTGGGTTCCGCCGCTTTTCACCGACTCTTATCTTCAGTTGAACCGCAAGAAGCATCCATTCTTTGAACATTCCGATGCTGATTTCTTCCTCGCTTTTCGTGATGGAAATTTGGTTGGCCGCATCGCCGTACTCGAAAACAAACCTTTCAATAAATATCACAATACGAAAGATGCCGAATTCTATTTCTTTGATTCGATCAACGACCAAGAAGTCGCCAACGCTTTATTTGCCACTGTTTTTGATTGGGCGAATAAGCGCGGTCTAAATCGTGTCGTTGGTCCGAAAGGCATGTCTGCTTTTGATGGCTACGGAATCCAAATCGAAGGCTTTGAGCATCGGCAGATGATGACCATGATGAATTACAACTTTGATTATTACCGTAATTTGGTGGAGGCACTTGGCTTTGAAAAGGAAGTGGATTTCGTTTCCTGTTATTTACCGTCCACTGCCTTTAAAATTCCGGAACGTGTGGTGCGGATCGCACAACGCGCGGTTGAGCGCGGCCATCTCGAAATCAAGCAATTCAAAAACAAGCGCGAATTGGTCTCGTGGGCGGATCGTATCGGTCAGGCTTACAACAAGGCGTTCATCAACAACTGGGAATATTATCCGCTAACGCCGAACGAAATCAAATTTGTGGTGGATAGCATCATGATGGTTGCTGATCATCGCATGATCAAGATTATCACGCATGATGGTGAAGTGGTTGGCTTCCTCTTTGCATTTGCGGATGTTTCTGCCGCGTTACAGCGCGCCAAGGGACATCTCAATCCGCTTGCCTTGGTTGATCTTTTGTTGGAGATGAAGCGCACGAAAACGGTCTCTGGCAATGGCATGGGTATTCTGCCAGAATATCAGGGTCATGGTGGCAATGCCATTCTTTATTATGAGCTGGGCAAAACCCTTTTGAAATTCAACCAATTCGAACATGTGGAGATGACGCAGGTCGCCGAGACGACTCAACAGATGCGCGCTGACTTGAAAAACCTGAACGGTGTGGAATATAAAAATCATCGCGTGTATCGCAAATCCATTTGATCATGAAATAGCCGCTGGATTTCATCCCCGATCAATTCCGCAAGCCAATATTTATTGCGCTTCTTATCTGGACTTTGGGGCTGTTCGCCGTTTTTCAAATATTGGATCAACCCCTCGCACCGAATGGAATTGTTTTGTTTGAGTTGGCACGGACGCCCGAGCATGCTTCGGAAATTTTGGCATCGTGGTCTCCGCTCGCAAAATTATATGCCGCGTTTGGCCTCGGTTTGGATTATCTCTTTATGCCCTCCTATGCGGTCACGATTGCTTTGGGCGTTTTGCTGGCCTTGAAGCGTCACACCGGTTGGTTTGCTTCTCTTGGAATATGGGTGGGGTGGGGAAGTCTTGCCGCCGCGCTTTTCGATGCCACGGAAAATTTTGCGTTGTGGAAATTGATGGCGCATGGAGTTAATTCAACGTGGCCGCAGGTTGCGTTCTGGTGCGCATCGTTCAAGTTTGAGTTGATCCTGATTGGGATTGGATTTGCTTTATTGGGTGCGCTTCTGCGAAAGTCCGGGCAAGATGCGAAATAAAAAATCCCCACTCAGAAATGAGCGGGGATTTTGTCAGGTGATTTATAGGGGCATTACATTTGCTGCCTGCGGGCCCTTGGAACCTTGCTCGACTGTGAACTCCACCTTCTGGCCTTCCACAAGCTTGCGGAAACCGTCGCTCTGAATGGCGGAATAGTGGACGAACACATCAGGGCCTCCGTCGCGAGAGATGAAGCCGTAGCCTTTCTCTGCATTGAACCACTTGACCGTTCCGACGATACGTTCGGACATTGCTTTGCCTCCTTCTGGCAAAAAGAAAAATGATGATGATGTCGCACGTCCATCGAACGGTCTATTAACCAAACGACCCGCCGAAGTACCCTCATGCACTGCGTTCTTCAGCGCGGGTCGTTCTGTTCTTCTTCCCACGATAACGTACTGGCATCTTGCAAGTACTGATGATACGAGCAATCTGTTAAATCGTCAAGGAAATGGAGCCAGTGTGATGGTGAAAGGAGGAACGATCAAAGTGGTTGGAATAGGCAGGCTTGTCTTGCGCCTCCATGCTGACCTGATTGTGTTGATATTCCATCGTCAAATTGTAAACTTGGCACGGTCAGCGTGTAGTTAAAATAGAAAAAGTCGCGTACGCTGGGCGTCAGATAAGGATGCGGATTGCTGATCATTTGATCAACCAAACGTTGCCCTGTTAATGGGAAACCTTCTGATGCAGTTGGATTACTGGGGTAGTAAGAATAAAAGCGTGCATAGAATTGATTGATATCTAGTTGCATGGCGTTATAAGCCCCGGCTTTTTGCAAGGCCTCCGCCAATGTTTCTGCTGACGTGCCATTTCCGACTGCATAGATTAGATAGCGGCCATCCTGCGTAATCCCAAGTCCGGTACGCCATGTGATGTCTGTATTGCCGGTGTAGCCCCATGCCTTACGATTGTCGAGACCGAGCGCAGGGTTGACCTGTCCGGCCTCGATCAATGGCGGACAATTTTGACGGAAAGCAATCATATCAGGCGAAGCATTCAGATCTTGTCCCCACGCTCCAATTTGAATGTGTCCGTCACGATAAACTGCAATCGTGGCAATGTCGGGAATCGGAGGAAGCAAAGTAACTCCATTGACCATCATCCCAAACCGCC
>CAWKNE010000014.1:0-5751 GCA_963850945.1 uncultured Chloroflexia bacterium
CTATAGCATATCTTCCTCCAACGCTCTACTCCTAGTTATAGACGCCCCCGTCTAACCATCATCCACAATCTATTATAGGTCAAGTTGTTCCAAAAATCAACTGTGACTGGCTCTGGAGTCTCTAGTTTAGATCATTCGTAAGTTTAAACGACCAACTAACACATTGATCTATGCATGGCGCCAATGTTTGTCGAATCGCGCACCACTGCCGATTTCCGCTGGCTTGAGAGAAAAAGAACCTCACTCACCTCCCGCTCCAGCACCCTTGTTCCAACAGGGCCATGGATTTTAAGAGATGAGTGAGGAAATATCCAAGAAGAACCTGCTAGGCCCGAATCCGCTCTCCCTTCGGATCCCAAAGTGGGGACGCGACGACAACCGCGCCAATCTGCTCGCCAAAGAATTCGATTTCAAGCTTTGTGCCGGGCTTGCTGGATTCAATCGGAAGGTACGCGTAAACGATGCTCTTCTTAACCGAATAACCATATCCTCCCGCCATAACCCATCCGATGATCTTTCCATCTAGTGTTCGAATCGGTTCCTTACCAATCGCAATCATGCGGTCATTAGCAAGAGTGATGCACATCAGCTTGCGCGTCAAGCCTTTTGCCTTCGCCTTGACCAGCGCGTCTTTGCCAATGAAGTCGCCCTTATCCAGTTTGACCGCAAAACCCAAACCCGCCTCAAGAGGATTGTAGTCCGGGCTGATCTCACTGCTCCAATAGCGATAGCCTTTCTCAAGCCTCAACGTGTCTATGGCTTTATATCCTCCCGCAACCATTCCTTCGGGTTGACCAGCTTCCCAAAGGATATCCCATAAACGCAATCCATATTCCATCGGGCAGTAAAACTCCCAGCCCAACTCACCAACGTAAGTCACGGCGTGAAGCGAGAAGCGGGACGTCACCCACCGTGATGTACTTGGCGGTCATGTATGGGAAGTTCGCATTGGATACATCATCCGTCGTTACCTTTTCAAGAATTTTGCGCGGTTTGGGTCCCCACAAGCCAATGCAGGCATAAGACGAACCGACATCCTCGATCGTCACCGAACCGTCTTCAGGCATGTTGATGGACAGCCATGAAGAATCGTGCTGACCGAAGGCTGTGCCCGTAATGATGAGGAAGCGTTGTTCACCCAGGCGTGTGACAGTGAAGTCGCATTCGATGCCACCGCGTTTATTCAGACATTCGGTATAAACGATCATACCGACCGGTTGATCAATGTTGTTGGCGCAGACATAATTCAAGAACTTCAAAGCGCCGGGGCCGCGCACCTCAATTTTGTTGAAGGAGGTTTCATCGAACAGACCCGCGTTCTCACGCGTCATCAAATGTTCGTAACCGATCGCGCGCGACGAATTCTCGTGCGACCAACCCTGAGGCTCGTGGCCGTGTGTCGCTTTCTCTTCATAAATCCTGAACCAGTTCGGGCGTTCCCATCCGAACTTTTCACCGAACGAACAGCCGAGATCACGCAGACGAAAATACGTTGGAGATAGCCGCTGACCGCGGCGCGACATGCGTTCCTCGCCGGGGAAATGAATATCATAATATTGAGTGTATGTTTCGATGGTGCGCGCCACCGTATAATCAAGGCTGTTGTAATTGGAGCCAAAGCGGCGCACATCGAGCCGCCACACATCCCATTCGGGATGACCGTCAATAATCCACTCGGCCATCGTTTTACCGATGCCGCCTGCCCCGGCCAATCCGTGCGCGCAAACGCGCAGGCCACCCAGAATCCTTTAACCGACGTGGGACCAAGCAAAAATTCGCCATCGGGTGTGAAGCCTTCGGGACCGTTCAAGAGTTTAATGACTTCCGCATTTTCAACAGCAGGAACGCGTCGGATGGAATTTTCCATCAATGGCGTGAAGCGCTCCCAATCCGGCGGCAACAACTGGTATTCTAAAATCGCGCGGAATGCCGTTCAAGCCAAAGGGCTCGGGCTGGCGTTCATACCCACCCGTTACCAATCCGCCAACTTCTTCACGCCAATAGACGAGCAAATCAGGATCGCGCAATGTTGGGAAATTGTGCGAGACGCCTTCGATGGGTTTCGTCAAAATATAAAGATGCGCCATGGGGACGACCGGCAAATCCAAGCCGACCATTTTTCCCACTTCACGTCCCCACTGGCCTGAGGCGTTCACCACAACCTCGGTCTTGATCGCACCTTTATCAGTCACCACTTCGCTGACGCGGCCATTCTTTACCACAATCTTTTCAACATTGGTGTCCGTGAATATTTTTGCACCGCGATTCTTTGCACCGATTGCCAAGGCGTTGGTCAAACCCGTTGGATCAATGATGCCATCATTGGCCGTGAACGCCGCGCCCACCACGCCATCCAACGAGATGAGCGGAAATTTATCGTGCGCTTCTTTCGGTGAGATCAATTCCATATCCACACCAAAAGAACGCGCCATGCCAACGAGACGTTTGTTCTCTTCCATGCGCTCAGCGGATGAAGCCAGACGAATGCCGCCGACTTCACGCCACGACGTATCCTGGCCCGTTTCTTCCTTCAGTTTACGATACAAGTCAGTGCTGTAATGCATCATACGGGTGAGATTGGCATCCGAACGCATCTGTCCCACCAGGCCTGCAGAATGCCATGTAGATCCTGAGGTCAACTCGTGGCGTTCAAGGATAACAACATCCTTCCAACCCATGAGCGTAAGATGGTAGGCAATACTGCAACCGCCTACTCCGCCGCCAATGACAACCACTTGTGCTTGCGAAGGTAATTCAGCCATGTAATTCTCCTTGTTGCAGGTGCCATCGCTACGCAACCCGCATGTATAATAATATAAAGGTATTACCTGACGGTAATACCTTTTGGAAATTTAGACCTGCCAGATCGAATCTGGCTTCGCCATCTCTGCGACAATATCGAACGAGGAAATGATGCCGAGCGGAAACGCCTCAGGATCTTTCTCATCAATCACCACCAGCCGATGATAGTGTGTTTTGATCATCATGTCCGCCGCCCCCTGCAAGCTTGCGTTGATATCAATGGTAAGCGCCGGATGCATTAGATCGCGCACCGTCAATTTTTCGTCCACACCGTCCTGCACGTAGGGTAATAGATCCTTGCCGCTGATCACACCTTGTGGAACGCCTTTCTCATCCACGACCAAAACCGAACGCCAACCGGCCTGGGTCATTGTGCGAGCGGCAGAGTGAATCGGCGTTTTTTCGCGGCACACTAAAATAGCATCGGACATCACATCACCAACCGTCGCGCGGCGCGGCTTTTCTTTCTGGGCTACGCTGGCAACAAAATCAGAGAGGGAAATAAAGCCGACCGGTTTGCCCTTTTCAGTCACCAGGAGCCGACCAATATCTTTTTCCATCAACTCGCGAGCGGCATCCGCTAAGGACAAATTTGCTTCCACCGAATCAACCGGCTTGGACATCAGATCCGCCGCCGTCATTTTGCGCATGGTCGCGAGAGTGCTGCCATCCACTGACAGCCATTCGCCCGCCAGAAGATCAATATCAGAAATAATCCCGAGTGGGCGGGCATCTCGATCTTTTACAATCAAGGCATGCACATGATGTTGATTCAGCAGAACTGCCACCTGACCAATCGTCGCGTTGGGTCGGCATGTGAACAAGCCAGGGTGCATCAAATCACGAACAAGTTTAGTCATGGTAATCCTCCTTTATTAAATCTCTTCCACATCTTTGTACCATTTGACACGGTCGCCTACACGGGCCCGCAATCGCCATGCCAACGACTTGGGTTCCTTTTCGATTCGCGCCATGGCTTCATTCACCTGCAATTCCACACGAGACTTTTGCTCACCGGTGAGTTGAGAATATCCATGAGCCAGAACCCGCACCTTCTCAAGGTTCATGGTGACAGTGCGCCAGAATCCCCAGTCATTGCCACATATTTCAGCGATGCGCTTGATGTTGATGACTTCTTTATCATTGTCCCCTAGAGTGTGTTCGAGCAACAACATGATGGTATCTATGACATCCTTCTCGTTGATCTGAACGATTTGCATTTTTTCGAGAAGCAGCTCAGCCAGTGGGATGGTAGGCGTGTCCACCTCCAAACGTCCCGCCCAATAGATGGCATGACAGAAATCGAGTTTTTCATAGAAGACATCCAAATGCAAACCAGAAGCAGGATTCTCGTGAATGGCGCGTTGGCCTCCAGAGACAATAAACACCTCCTGATTCTCCTTATAACCGAGCCGGGTCATTAATCCCTGGATTTGTTTGGTCTGCCTGCTGTAGGCCGCGAAATCAATGTCCGTGTATGCGCGGCCCATTGCGGCTTGGAGAAAACCGAATTTTTGACAGTGCATTTGAAATGCCAGTGAACCGATCACTCGCAGGATGATGCCTGATTCATCCGCGGTCTTGATGATGCGTTTCAATTCATTTTCAAACTTATCCCGTTCACTTTGATTTTGTTCGCCCATCCCAATTGCATTGACAGCCATAGATGACTCCTAGAATTGAACTTTGACTTGTAGCTGAGAAAAGAAGATGTTGCAACACTATTGCTACAAAATAAGCATTATAACCAATAAAACAAAAACTTGCAATTTCTTTCATATTCTAATATAATCCTCCCCTATAGCATTCAACTTCATTCAGTGGATTCCAAGGCTTAGTTGATGAGTAAAACACTCATTCCAGCACAGAGGCGCGAGCGAATTCAAAAGTATCTGGCAATTCATAAGATCGTCCGAACGGTTGACCTCTATAAAATGCTGGAAACTTCCGAAGCCACCGTGTGGCGAGACTTGGAATGGATGGAACAAAAAGGTATTATTGAAAGAACTCACGGGGGAGCCATGCTCAGTCAGAGGATCACTCTGGAACCAGAATATCAGCAAAGAGCGGAAAAGCAGCCGGAAGAAAAGCAATGTATTGGGGCACTGGCCGCGTCGTTGATCGAGGACGGCGAGATTGTCTTTATCAATAGCGGCACGACAACCACTCAGGTAATATACCAGATTCGGAGCGGTGCTGACATCACCGTGTTCACCAACAACCTTCATGCCGCGCTTAAGATGGGCGAAGCAGGCTTCCATCACTATCTAATCGGCGGAGAATTTCAACCTCGGTCCCTTTCCATTGCTGGAAGATTCGCAGTTGAGAACTTGAAGCAAGTGTACGCCAACAAGGCCATCATCGGCGTGGATGGAATCAGTTCGAAATATGGTTGTTCTGTTCCATCAAACGCTGAAGCAGAAGTGGTGCGACTCATGATCGAGCATACCAAGGGTCAAGTTATTATTGTGGCCGATCACAGCAAATGGGGCGTGGTTTCAAATTTTAAAGTTGCAGGCCTGGACGAGATCGACAAACTTGTGACAGATGAAGCGATTGACGAGTTGGCGATTGAATCCCTTAGGGCGCATTCAGTGGAAAGCCTGATTGCCGCCGTCCATTCGGTAGAAGCTTGATGACCGTTAATTTGGTTATCGGGCTTTTTATTCGGAGGAGCTGAGATGCTTTTCTGTACCAGAAAATTTAGCAAGAGACCGGCACGGCACGAAGCGCACGCACCTACTGGAAAGCTGCTTATCCCGATCATCAATCCGGGCAGTGAGTATGGAGAGGAAATATTACGCGGCTGTCTGGTAAATTTTGTAGATGGCGAAGTTCAAGGCTATCAATAAACCGTGCATGATTGAGATTCGGTCAGGAGGCACACATGAAATGATGAAGAGTTGAAACAGTTTTTTTGATCATTTATTCGAAATTTATTTCCAAAGG
>CAWKNE010000015.1:0-10163 GCA_963850945.1 uncultured Chloroflexia bacterium
CTATAGCAGCTATTTAACGTGAATAATGGACAAGCAAGTGGGGCTCACAATTGGGTAAACTTTAGGTGCAAACCAAAAAGCACCCGAAAGGAACCCCGCGCCATGAGTTTACTCGAATTCTTCGTAAGTGTTGATGATTTCTGCCAAGCTTTTCTACCCATCTGGGAAAGGAAATTGCCAGCGGATGGGAGCAAAAAAGGTTATCGGGCCGGGCAATTAAGCCTGAGCGAGGTTATGACCATCCTCATTTACTTTCATCAATCCAGATACCGTAATTTCAAGGCCTATTACAAGGAGTATGTTTGCAAGCAACTCAAGGCAGAGTTTCCGAATTTAGTGAGTTATGAACGCTTTGTCATTTTGATGCCTTCGGCGCTTGGACCGTTGAGCGCTTATCTGAAAAGTCTGTATGGACGCTGTCGTGGCATCTCCTTTATCAATTCAACCGCCTTGGAAGTGTGTGATAACGATCGGATTCACAATCACAAGGTGTTTGAAGGCTTTGCAGAGCGCGGCAAAGGTTCGATGGGCTGGTTTTATGGCTTGAAACTGCATTTGCTTGTCAATGATTGCGCTGAAATCCTGGCTTGTCAGATTACTCCTGTTCTGTGAAAACACATATTTGGTAAACTCATTACGGATCGGGGATATATCTCTTAGCCTTTGTTTGAACAATTATTGGAAACTGTACGTCTTCATTAGTTATTAGACTTGTCAAGGGTTCAGAGCCAACGAATGACTTCGTCCGTTCGCTTGAAAAGAAGTAACCTGATCAAGGATGCCCAGTAATTCTAATCGTTCCCGCACAAATTCGATACGTGGTTTTCCCTGGGATTGCGCCAGATGACGAGCCGAACTCCATGTCATCAGTGAACGCGCGATAGCAACCGGCTGGGCATGATGATCCAGTTCATGCTTCGTCAACACGTGCCAGATCACAACCAGGATTTTTCGCGCAATGGCCACGATCGCTTTTTGCTTTCCCAGCCTTTTGGTTAATGCCTGGAAAAGTTCGCGCCAGTGATTGGACCAACGCAGAGCAACCCAGGCGGATGCAATCAGAGCCGCGCACAGTTCGCAGCGACCTTGCTTGGTGATCTTGCCGGTATGGTTTGATCACCAGAGGCATGCACCCTGGCGCCCAGACCTGAGTAGCCCACCAGCCTTTGAGCATCCGGAAAACGTCGAATGTCACCGATCGCAGCCAGGATAGTCATGCCAGTATACAGTCCAATTCCGGGCAACTGCATCAGAAAGGTCATTGCATCCCGCCATCTTTCTGAAACTGAAAGCTCTGCAATTGCACTTTCGGTTTCTTCGATCAGTTGGTTCAGTTGATCGATCATGAACCACCAATACTGAATTTGCATTTGGTTGGGTGCGGAGAGCGGCTGTTTCTTCCACCAAGACTGGTTGGCAATCTTGAATGGATTTCCCTCCGGTAAGCACAGGTTATTGCGATGCAGGACAGTGTGCAGTCGGTTCTTGGCAGCCGTGCGTTCCTGGATCAACTGGGCACGATGATCCGTGAAATTGCGTAACTCGCGCACATGTTGGGGCGGTGCCCAAACAGTGGGCAAAAGCTGAGCTGCAGATAACCGAGCCAGCGCGCGAGCATCGTGCTTATCGGTCTTGATACTGCTGGATGAAATGAGTTTCAACTTGAATGTATTGGCTACGCTCACACATTTCACGATCGGCTCCAACTGATCGTGAAATGCCCAGCTATTCGTGGTCGCTTCCAGGGCCACATGGTCCGTGGATCAAAGATGGGTTATAGCCCAGGCTTCGAACTTTTCAATATCCACTTTCTCAGGAGCGAAAAGCGGGCGCTGTTGTTCGTCGCACTGCAGAAACCACGACCTGCTTTTTATGAATATCCATCCCAATGTATCGATCAGCTAACATGGCAGCATCCTTTCTTCGTGAAGCGTTTGGATGTGCCTTTAGGGTCTGGGTTTTTCACTCATTAGTTCGAGCTTATCCGAATCCGGATATCTCATGCCAATCATTCGAGTGGGTCACACATTCAGAAGATCGAGCTGAATCTAGCAAAGCAACTAAACTTTCTCAGACAACGAATACCGTGCTGACCCGATGCCCACATCCCTGGCATCCCAACTCTTTCGCAGATTACAGGATACCATTGAGTTGAATTCATGTTAGCAGAACATTTGGGACAGAAGGGCAATTTTGCTAAGGTGTAAATTCCCGGTCTGAAATTGATTATGCTGCTAATTGCAGATTTTGCAAACGTCTGTGTTGCATGGTTCTTTTCTTGATCTCGTTTCGTTTGTTGAGCACCTCCTTGGCTCTGCCAAAATATACATCGGCCGGGGTGAGATTATCCAAGGACTCGTGATAACGCTGGTTGTTGTAATAGGCCACGAAACTGGCAATCTCAAATTCAAGATTTCCCGGAAGAAAATAATTTTGCAAGTTCACGATGTTTTTCATTGAGCGATGATAACGTTCAATCTTCCCTTGCGTCATGGGATGATATGGCGCACTGTGAGTATGCTCGATGTGCCTGCGCTCCAAGACGAGCTGAAGTTCTTTGGAGACATAACACGCGCCATTGTCCGAAAGTAAACGCGGCCGATGCTCTACCAGCACATGATCCAAACCGGTTTTCTGTAAGGCGATCAAGAGCGTATCTTCAACATCATTTGCATTCATAGTTGGAGTGAGTTTCCATGCCAGAATGTAGCGCGAGAAATCATCGAGCACCGTGGACAGGTAGTACCAACCCCAACCTTAAATCTTGAAGTACGTGAAGTCGGTTTGCCACAATTCATGGACATGAGTTGTGGGATGTTGAAATTTCTCCGCGGCACTCATCACCGTGAATGCCGGACTCTCCACCAGAACAAAGCTTTTCAAGATACGGTATGTGCTTGATTCGGAGATGAAATAGCCCTTTTCATCGGTAAATAGCCAGGAAATCTCTCGCGGAGAACGGTCCGGACATGCGGCGCATATTGAACCGCGTCGACATAAATCAATGTGCCGGCCTCGTGCGCCATCTTGATGATTGGTTCAACGGGAATGATCGTGCCCAACGCATTGGATGCGTATCCAACCGCAAGCAGACGCGGCTTGCACTCGAGCGCCTTTTGCAATTAATCAAGTTTGAGCGTGCCGTCTTCGACATCAAAGTCCACCCAATTGACTTTGACGCCGCGATCTTCCGCGGCTAAAGCCCACGGTGTGACGTTCGCGTCGTGATCGAAACGCGTGAGAACGATCTCATCACCTTGTTTCCACTCGCGTGAAATCGAGCGACTGATATGCAAGGTGAGCGTGGTCATGTTATTACCGAAAACAATTTCATCGGGTGATGAAGCATTATAGAAATCCGCCATGGCTTGATGCGCTTCATGCAGAATTGCATCGGAGGCAACGCTGGTTGCGAATGCTCCTTCATGATTTGCGTTGCATTCCAGTAGATATTTGTTAATACGTTCCAGCGATGGTTTTGCAATCTGCGTGCCGCCGGGATTATCGAAGAAGATCGCCGGTTTATTGAGTGAAGGAAATTGATTTCGGATTGCGGAAAGGTTGAGGGTGATGTTGGCTTCTCCATTTTTTTCATTTGTCATTGCGAGGAGCCTGCTGGTTGAGTAGCAAGCGAAGCGAGCGTATCGAAACCAGCGGCGACATGGCAATCTCAGCTAATCATCAAACTATCGATTACATGAAATAGGAGATTGCTTCGCTCGGTCTTGACCCTGAAAGGGCGCAGGGCGTTACAGCGGAAGAACACCGCTTACTCGACCATCGCTCGCAATGACGTATCACTTTGTCTTTGGTTCGTAATCGCATAATCGTTTGACGGGGCATTTCGGACAATCCGGTTTGCGAGGATGACACACTTCACGTCCTAAGCGGATTAGATTCAAATGCGCGGCGTAATACGTTTCGGGTAGAAATAATTTTTCGAGATGCGGATGCGCCTGCTCGACTGTCATCTTTTCGGGGCGCAGACCGATGCGTCCGGTGACGCGATAAATGTGTGTGTCCACTGGAAAGGCTGGACGGTTGAGCGAAAAGCATAACACGATTGCCGCAGTCTTCGGTCCGACACCGTTGAACTTCATCAGCCAGGCGCGCGCTTCTTCGAGCGGCAAATCTTTGAGAAACCATAGATCCAAATCGCCGCGTTCTTCCGTAATTTCTTTTAGAACTTTTTGGATGCGCGGACCTTTTTGATTCGCCAAGCCAGCCGGACGAATGGCATTCACCACCTCGCTGGTCTTTGCATCGCGCACGGATTCCCACGATGGGAATTTAAGACGCAAAGCATGGAAGGCGCGATCGCGGTTGGTATCGTTCGTGTTCTGTGAGAGAATCGTCGAGACCAGCTCATCAATCGGCGGAAGCGAATTGCGCCAAGTCGGATTCCCGAAGGCTTCCAAAAGTTTCTCGTGGACTTTGAGTGCGCGCTTGGATAGATAGGACATAACGCTGATTATATTCATTATTGTAGCAGTATAAGTGAATTGTGTAGCATCCGATGCTGAATAAGTTGAAGTGCCCGGCGTAGCTGAAACCTATCCTCACTTAAAAGGCTGATCACGTCACTATGTTAGATTTGAAACGCCTAATGACTTGACAATGCCCTGCTTTATACTATACTTTCAATAGGTCAAATAAGGTTTATTGGATTTATGAAACTGACAACGCGTAGTGAATATGGACTTCTGGCATTGGTTTACCTGGCCCGTCATAAGAACGAAGGGTTTATTTCCATCGATACAATTGCGAAAGCGCAGAGCATCCCTCCGAAATTTCTCGAGCAACTAATGCTGGCCTTAAAGCGCGCTCACTTCCTCCACAGCACAAAAGGGCAGCATGGAGGCTATGCTCTAGCCAAAGAACCGGATCAAATCACACTGGCAGAAGTAATCCGCCTCTTTGATGGCGCCCTCGCTCCCACCGAGTCAGTGAGTGAGAATTTTTATGAACATACACCGATTGAAAAAGAGAAAAAAATAACTAAGGTCTTTAAGGATATCCGCGATTACACTTCTCAGAAATTGGAGAAAACTACCATCGCAGATGTGATGAAATAGATGCCAATTTAATGGCCTGAAGTCTGTTTTTATTCAAGACATTACCGCCCATCAATGGGGCGGTCTTTATTTAAACTGATCAACGTCATTTATTCTCACATTAAATATCATAATTCAGCGGCTGAGTATTGACAAAAAAAAGAATTTTCGCTATAATCCCTATTGAGTTAGTCATAAAACTTATGAAGCTATCCCTACGCTGTGAATACGCCCTGCTCGCTCTTATCCACATCGCAAGAAAGTCGGACTCAGGAGCTACATCCAAGGAAATCTGCAACTCCCTGCAGATTCCATCCACAACCTTTCATGAACTGCTGGTCGTGCTGGTGGAGACCCAGTATTTACGCCGCTTCAAGGGAAACTTTCGGCTTGCAACAACAGCGGACAAAATATCCACTGCAGAGATTATTCGCCTTTTTGACGGCGCCCTCGCTCCACTGGAACCGGTCAGCGAAAAAGGCTATGAGCCTGCCCCGATGGAACAAGAACAAAAATTAACCGATTTATTCATTGGACTTCAGGAACAGATTATTGATCGGCTGGAAAAAACCACTCTTGCCGATCTGATATAATTTTTCATCTCAATATATGATTATATCAATAGACTAACTTATATAATAGCATTATTCATCCAAATCATAAAGGAGAAAAAATGATTGATACCATCACTATCTTGGGCGGGAAAAGCCGTTTAGGCAGTCCCGAAGCTGTGGAACGCATTGACCTGAAAATGGGCGATGTCGTCAGTATTGTCGGCCCGACCGGATCTGGCAAAACCACCCTCATCAACGATCTCGAACTGTTTGCGGACGCAAATACTCAAACAGGACGCCGCGTGCTGATCAACGGCGAGCGCCCTCCGCTGGAGTATCGTGATAATCCGGCGATGAATCCAATCGCGCTCATCACCCAGCACACCACATTCCTGTCCGACCTACCAGTTGTTGACTTCCTGACCGCGCATGCGGGCATCCGCGGAGTAAAGAAGGATCAGATTGATGAAATGATCCAGAAGACACTGGATTTCGCCAATCAACTCACAGGCGAACCCATCGTGCTGAATAGCCGCATGACCGAACTTTCAGGTGGTCAGACACGTGCCCTGTTGATTGCTGACGCTACCATCATCTGCGACACTCCTATCGTCTTATTGGACGAAGTTGAGAACGCCGGCATTAACCGTTCGCGCGCCCTGGAACTCCTGCGCGCTTATTGCAAGATCTTCATCTTCGTGACTCACGATCCGCGCATAGCCCTGCTCTCGGACTATCGCATTGTGATGCAAGGTGGTTCCGTCACCAAGGTTCTATATACCAATGAAGAGGAGCGCATTTTCTCCCGCAAGGTCAGCAAGCTGGATGATTTACTTTCCGCCATGCGTGACAAGATCCGCTTCGGCGAACGCCTCACCACCCACGAACTGGAAGGATTAGCATGAAACTCGCAATTTGCGCTGGCCCAGCCACAACGGGCAAAAGTTCCGTCTTGCGTCACATGATCCGCAAATTACAGGCGGCGGGTGACCGCGTCGCCTTCTTGAAGGTTGACGTTCAATTTGCTGAGGAAGATGAAATATTCGCTAAAGAATTTGGCATCCCCACCCGTAAAATCTACTCGGGCGAGTTATGTCCCGATCACTGTAATGTTATGGTGCTCGGCGATGCTCTTCAATGGGCGGAAAAATCCGGGGCGAATATTCTGCTCGTGGAGACTGCCGGTTTATGTTTACGCTGTTCTCCATATGTTGATGGAGGCTTAGGCATGATCGTAATCGAAGCCACCAGCGGAACCAACCTGCCGCTCAAAATCGGACCCATGCTTTCCCTCGCGGATGTGGCTGTCGTTACAAAGATCGACCGCGTTTCGCAGGCCGAACGCGAAGTCTTCCGCTCGCGCATTCAGGATGTAGCCCCCAACGTTAAGGTCCGAGAAGTGAATGCCTTGTACGGCATCGGCATTGACCCATTGGTGGATTTCCTGCATAACCAGCCCGACACTTGGGGAAAAATGTTGCTGCGCGGCAACCCGCCAGTCGGCACATGCACGATCTGTGTTGGAAAAAAGGAAATTGGCTGGCAGGCACACTTCGGCGTTGTACGTTCACTGGAAAATCAGAACTTCTATCGAGGAGAATAAAAGATGGCAACGACTTTGCCCTATACTGTCGATGATTTACCAGGTTTGGACTGTGGCGTGTGCGGTATGCGCAGTTGCGAAGAACTGGCCGCACGCTTGCTAGATAATCCCGAACTCATCAAGCGCTGTATTTATCTTTCCGACAGCCGCTACGAGGCTGTAAAGAAAATTGCGACAGACATGGCTACCTCAGAGGTGGCTGTGGTTTCCGCACTGGTGGCAAACGCTACGCCAGTGATTTCAACTTGTGCCGTTTGTGCTGTGGCGAATCCCGCAGTGGCATCAACATCTTTTATCCCCGGCATGAGCAATCCATATCGTGATAGCCTCGGCCGCGAGTTCGATTTCTATCTCGAACATTTCCCGGAAGAACCCGGCCCGCGCGAGATCATTCTTCCGCACAACCCACTCATCACGCGTGAGATGGATATTCAAGTCGGTGACATTCTCATTGGCCGCCCACTCGGTATGTCCTGTGGATGCCCCATCACGCACTGTGGCGTTGCCATGAGCGTAGACAAACGCACGGGCGTAATTGTATGGTGTGTAAGCGGCCCATTGAATCCGCGCCAGAAAGGTTTCAAAGATCTTGGCTACTATATTGCTGAAGGCTATGAGGGCTTGATCAATGAAGCGCGTTGCGAGATTAAGATCGGCCTGCGTTACTTCTTCCAGCCGCGCATGTGCATGTTGCAATGGCGGCACAGCGGACTGGTTAATTTCCTAAACCGCACAGCGACCAGTTATCAGGTACGCGTTGAAGGTCTGTGGATTGGATAAAAAAAGGAACTCGGATGAAATCTATTAGAAAATCGCAAAATATTTTGGTGGCATTCCTAAATGTCCTCACCTTTTCATGACAGATATAGATTATTTGAGTTTAAATACTGGTCTCAACTCGCCGACCACAATTTCGCGATGATTCTTAATGGGCAAAGTCGGACCGAACTTGGCGAGTTGTTTCAATTGCTCATCATTCAACGCGCCAAGTTGACGCAGAATTTCCAACGTCACTGCCGGGCGGACGCGGTTGTGACTTGCTAAATCTTCGGCCATGCGCCCTGCATCGCCATCTGAAACTTTGAAGGCAATACCAATGCCGCGCGAATCCGCGCTCAACACGCCGGGCAAAAGTCCGATAGCTTGGAATCCTTCTGCGCCGCGCTTGGTGAGGATTTTACCGTTTCCAACTTTCATCAACTCGCAATCGAATTCGCCAAATCCGCTGACCATTTCAGAATGAGATGTCATTGCCGACGTAATTTTTCGGCAGGCGGATGCACGTGCTTGGGGAAGAGTCGAAGGGTCACATAAACGGGCGAAGCCGAGGGCGGCGTTCAGAAGCGGAACTGCAAAGTTTGGTGCGGAACAACCATCGGTGCCGAGTTCGACTTTATCGCGTGCGATGCCGCACATCTCCGCAAAGGTCGTCAAAATATCCTGCTGGATCGGATGATCGCGTTCGAGATAAGTTTTTAGAGGCAGTCCGCGCATTTTAGCGTGAGCCAGCATGGCGGTATGTTTGCCGGAGCAGTTGTTGAAATTTGCGGTCGGCGTGATGTTGTTGATGATGACATGCTTCAACATCGCCGGGTCGCCGGGCAGATGCGGCCCGCATTGCAGGTCGCTTTCATGAATGCCGATTTTTTTCTGCAAGGCTTTTACAGCATCGAGATAAATCTGCGCCGTTTCATGAGATGCACATGATAATGCAAGTTCTCTTGGCGTAAACCCAAAATGCTCCACGCCGCCGCGTTCGACGAATGGCAACGCCTGAAACGGCTTCGCGGACGATCGCAAAAAAGCGACCGCCTGCGGGTCGCCATAAGAATATAAAAGTTTTTGATCTGAGTCCATGATCGCAATCGCGCCGTAATGAATCAATTCAACGATATTTCCACGCGTGACCTCAAAGAGGGGAAGGAAGCGATCAGTCATTTATTCCTCGGCAGAATTGCCCATGTGATAGTGGCGCGCATAATAATGACGAAGTCCGTAACGCAGTCGTTGAACGTATTGCTTGTGCCGCGCCGACGGATGATTTAAATTTATTAGCGAAGGTCTCGACAAGTTTCTCAGTAGCTTCCGGCGATTGTCCTTTGGCAGCCACCTTTTCCAGCTTTTCGTGAATTTCCTCCATCAAATCAAGTTGAAGCTTTAATGGCGGATGTGGATGCTGTTCCTCCGCGTCCGCTGACGAATGTGTAGCCGCGATATTGCGGACCCAAAAGAAGTTCAAGCGTTTCCATCCACGACGGGAGGTCGGCGTGCGCAATAAAAGGGGGTTGATTCTTAAGGACGGCGTCGCCGAGGAATACCACCTTGTCATCTGGCACGGCGACCCAAATCGCTCCCGAGGAGGGCCCCGGATGTTGTTCCAGGATGATCGGCTTCTCGCCCCAATACAATATCATTTGATTTGTAAAAGAAATTTCCGGGGGCGACCAGCGCACGGTGCCGAGTCCGGGAATGGTTTCCCAATCTGAACCGGTTTCGTTTCCTTGCGCCTTGAATGTGGTTGGCCGCACGCGGAAGACCGCCGCAGTTTTTTCATGGGCGATCACGGTGCAGTCCATGGTACCGCGCGCCGAGTGTGCGGTCAGGATGCGCGTCGAGGTTGATGAGCACACGTTCTGGTCCGGAACCGAGTCCCATCAATGCGGCGCGCCAGGCGCGGCCGTCTTCCGGCGCGGGCGGTGCATCCACTTGGATCAATCCGCGCGGCTGTTGGATAACGCCCAGGGTCACGCCGAGATAATGATCTTCTATATAAACACTATCAGAAATGGATTGCATGAAAACTCCTCGCCCCTACCTATCCTCTCCCATTTTCTTCTAAAAGAAGAAAGTGGGGAGGTGTCCCGCGAAGCGAGCGGAGGGGGTAATGATATTTTGCCCTCAATTCCTTGCTATTATTTCTTCCATCACCGGTAAAACAAAAATGAATTTCGA
>CAWKNE010000016.1:0-194491 GCA_963850945.1 uncultured Chloroflexia bacterium
CTTTTCGTTGAACAAGTTGAAGCGTCCAATGGAATCATCTTGCCGGTTAAAGGCCTGGACAATTGAGTGTCCGCCATACATCTCTTCCACATGCCCGTTCATTATGCTGAGCGAATCTTGCTGCGCCCTGAAAAATTTCTGCGATGCTTTGATGATCGTGCTGATAAATCCGAACGACATCGACACCACAAGAACCGCCACTACGGTCATCAGCACATTGATGCTCAACATCATCGCCAGAACTCCGAGGATGGTAGCAACTGAGGTGACGAGCTGAGAAAGGCTTTGGTTCAGCGACTGGCTGATCAGGTCGACATCATTCGTAATCCTCGAAAGGACCTCGCCGTGTGTGACCGTGTCGTAATACTTGAGCGGCAGGCGGCTGATTTTCTGATCAATTTCCTTGCGCAGATTGTAGGTGACCTCCATGGAAACGCCTGACATAATGAAGGCCTGTGCGTAGGAAAACGCCATGGAGATAAAATACAGGGTAATCAGCAGCGCAATCAGCCTGCCCATATAGGCAAAATCCATATACAGCCCTGTCCCAAGATAGTAGGCGATCAGCCCATCGGCCAGCTTGGTGGTCACGTCGCCCAGCAACTTCGGGCCCACAATGGAGAAAATGGACGATAAGGCGGCAAAAATCATCACAATGATGATTTTCACGCGATAGGGCTCCAGATAGCGCAGGAGGGTTGTAAGCGTTTTTCGCGGGTCCTTTGGCTTTGGGCCCCCGGCGCGTTAAGATTGTTGAACCTACCAGGCCTATTCAAGCTCGGCCTCCGAAAGTTGCGACAGGGCAAATTCGCGGTAGACTTCACAATTCTGTAGAAGCTCGTGATGTGTTCCACGCCCGACAATTTCGCCGTTTTCGAGCACGATAATCTGCTCTGCAGAAATGATGGTGCCCACGCGCTGCGCTATGATCAACAATGTACTCCCGTGTATCTCGTCGTGAAGGGCCTCGCGCAGGACGGCGTCTGTTTTCATGTCGAGGGCTGAGAAAGTATCGTCGAATATGTATATGGGCGCGTTTTTAACCAGGGCCCTCGCAATTGACAGCCTTTGTTTCTGTCCTCCAGATAAATTAGATCCGCCCTGGGCAATATGCGAGTCGTATCCCTCGGGCATCATTGAAATGAATTCCTCCGCCTGGGCGATACGCGCCGCGCGTTGGATATTGTCGAAGGTGGAGCCGCTATCCGCATACAGCAGGTTAGATTTGACCGTTCCGGAAAACAGCATGCCTTTTTGAGGAACATAGCCGATTTTATCGCGCAGATCGCTGCGTTTCATATCGCGTATGTCGACTCCGTCCACCAGGATGCGCCCCGCGGTTACATCGTAAAAGCGGATCAACAGGTTCACCAGAGTTGATTTACCGCTCCCCGTCACGCCGATAAATGCGGTCGTTTCCCCGTGTTTCGCTTTAAAACTGATATTTTTCAGCACCGGCTGGTCGCTGCCGGGATAGCAGAAGGTCACCTTTTCAAATTCGATATCCCCTACAAAATCTTTCCTTGGCCGAACCACCTTTTTCTTGTCTTTAACCACCGTGTCCGTCTCAATGACCTCTTTGATTTTGCTCGCGCTTACCGACGCACGCGGAATCATAATAAACATGACGGAAAGCAACAGAAACGACATAATAATCTGCATGGCATACTGCATAAACGCCATCATCTTCCCGATGTCCAGCTGCAGGGCCGCGATTTGGTGCGCACCGACCCACACGATCAGTACAGTCGTAACGTTCATGATAAACATCATGGTCGGCATCATCATCGTCATTGCGCGGTTGACAAAAAGACTGTTTTCGGTAAGCTCCCTGTTTGCGGCGTCGAACCTGGCCTCCTCAAATTTCTGGGAATTAAAGGCGCGGATAACGAGCAAACCCTCCAGGTTTTCGCGGCTGATGAGGTTCACTTTATCCACCAGCGTTTGCATGATCCGCATTTTTGGCATCACAAGGTTGAAGAGGATAAAGATAACAATCACCAACGCCAAAATCGCTGCTATGATATTCCAGGATAAGGTGCGGCTTTCCGAAATAGCCATGATCGCACCGCCGGTGCCTAATATAGCCGCATAAAATAGCATGCGCACCAGCAAGACAATCAGCAATTGGATCTGTGTGATATCGTTGGTGGTCCTGGTGATCAGGGATGCGGCCGAAAATTTGTCGAGTTCAGGGTTCGAAAAAGTCTGCACCCTCTTGAATAGGTCCGCTCTTATATCACGTGCGGTAAATGCCGCAATCCGGGCTGCAAAATACCCGACCGCGACAGAACACGCAGCGCTAAGCAAGGTTATTAGTATCATCTTGATGCCGGTTTGCACGATATAATTGACGTTTCCGCTGAGCACACCAGTGTCCACAATATCCGACATATAATTCGGCAGCGAAAGGTCGCAGATTGCCTGTGCTACTAAAAGCGCCAGGGCTCCCGATAACATACCCATATATTCCGACATGTATTCAAATACCATGATCATTTGCGCTTCGCCCTTTTATATCGATTGACTATATATATCATCGTCAGTCTTTTCCTTGCCTTGACCGGGGCCACAGCCATCTGCACGATCATGCTATCGCCGAGGGTTGCAAATTTCTAATGGATGACACTTGTGATCTGGGCCAACGCTGCCAGAGGGAGCTTTGCCATCAGCGCAAAGATGTCCGTTCCCGGTGGAAGCTTGGATAAGTCAAACCCCGCGCCCTGCTCCATGGCTGCCGCCTTGGATGGATCGGATGCCACCTGCTGGATGAAGGCCATAATCACAAATGCCTTGCCCATGATGGGATTCAACTTATTGGTCTCGGCCGGGTCGATGGATTTCAACACATACACCGGTTCGTTCACCAAGTCGGGATAATCTTTCAGATATTGTGCGTATTGTGCTGAGTTCTTATCCACCAAAACGTAATCGCCGAGCACCGCACTTTTCCCGGTATCGCTCATGAACAGAACCAGCCGGTTTATTTGGCTCTGACGGATGGCGGGCGGCACAACGTTCTGTATCCCTCCTTGTTGGATGCCATAATTCACAATATTGGACATATAGTCCGGAAGGGCTAAGTCGGCATTTGCCTGCACGAATAACAACGCAACCGCGATCAGAATGAAGAGAAGAGACGGCTCTAAATATTTTGCTAGTCGAAGCATGGGTATAGAGATTCCTTATTACAAAGATTTATTCTTTGGTGGCGCGTGCAGCCTTTGTCAATAGGGTCAGCGCCAAGATGGTTATACTTTGCTCTTCCGGCGTCAGCGCGTCGGTCAGATTCCTCGATCCATTGGCAACGCGCTTTGATGCCCTTCTCAACCAAGGCCTGACCTTTCCGGGTGAGAACGAGCTGTTTGGCGCGCCTGTCCATGGGATCCTCCGTTCGTTCGATCAAGCCTAGGTTCACTAGCCGGTCAATCGACTGACTGGCAGCCGCGTTGGTTATTCCCAACTGCTCCCCAATCTCGGAGACACCGCTTTTGCTGCCATGATACAGACGCATCAAGACCATGATTTGGGAGAAAGACAATCCAGTCTCGTCCATGAAGCGTTTAAAGCTCGCGCCCTGAGCGGCGCATGAAGACTTCCGACCATTCATGGATGACCTCGATTAATTCCTTAGTATGCAACATAATTAACATCCTTAATTCGTTAAGCAGGATTAAGTATAATCCGTTGCGCGCAAGAATGCTTAGTCAAAGATCATCCAAATCACAGGATTAATAGCACTTTCGAGCTGAGAGCCATTTACTTTTTGATATTCAAAGGCAAAAACTGGCATCCCATTTGCCAGATCATCCAAATGGTTGTAAAATTAGATTTTGAAACTATTTGAAAGTGGAATGAAATGACACAAATTGTCCGGGATAATGCCCAACAGATTGTGGATGTTGTTCCACTCGTGATGCAGATCATCCGTAACAGGCTTCGTAAGCGGCGGCCCGCCGATATCAATGTTCCTCAGTTCCGAGCACTGCTCTATCTCAACCGCAATCATGGCGCTTCACTCTCGGGCCTTGCGGATCATATTGGACTGACCCCGCCCGCCATGTCAAAGTTAATTGACGGACTGGTAGTCCGCAAGCTGGTGAGGCGCGGCGCATGCAGGGGAAACCGTCGCAGAATTTCTCTTTCCCTGACATCGCAGGGTAGAGATGAACTAAATGCTGCGTATGCGTGCATACAGAAATGTCTAATCGGCAAAATGTCCTGTCTGTCGGAGGAAGACCTGAACACAATCTTCCGAGCGATGCAAGTCCTGCAGAGTCTATTCGTTCTAGAAGAAAAGTCCGCTCATCCTGCAAGCTGAGAAATGAAAATAGAAGTTTGTATCGTTTCAGAACCTGTGATCCAGATTAGGGGAAAAAGTTGAGATGTAACTTATGCCCAGAATCCGATTTACTCAGTCCATTGAAGGAGTCAAGAATATTGAGTCGCCTTTCCTGTTTCGGGTGCAACCGCTGTATCACGCTGTAGACAATGTGGACGCTGTAGACAAAATTACCCCTAGATTTGGAACCAGGTAGACGCTGTACCGCCCGGTAGACGCAATAGACAGTTTGGTATCCGACTTCGAAATCAGTAGGTTGAGAGTTCGAGCCTCTCCGGGGGCGCACATATATGCCAATAATATGCCAAATACATGCCATATTTGGGCAAAAACAGAGCCTCTGTTTACTACTGCAACCTTACTTCAACCAGCATCAGGATGATCACTGCCAGCCTTACTTCCGGAGGCAGCTTGGCGATGCCATCAATCAGGGAAGCCGCGAACATCAGGAACATAGAGTATCTCTGATGGTTCATTTATTCTCCTTTCTCTATTATTTTAGGATTACAGATGACTATTCAAGAATGCTCATTGGATTGATTTGTGATCGGTAAAGAAATTATAATCTTTATAAGTAGGTGGGGCAAGTCGTAATGCTAGTCGGCAACTGTTCACCATTTCCATAGCGTCTTTTGCGGTAGCTGTCAGGTAGCTGTCAAATCATTGTAGAAAATTCGCTGATCAATGTAACGATTGTCACAGGTGAAATGGCTGTTGCTAGAATAATTGGTTCCCCAAAAACGTCATTGGATGCAGCAGTTATAGTAATGCTCATCAGATGAGTTTTTACTGAATACCTGCTTGCAGATATTACCAAGCGAAAACAACACACAAGAACTTAGATACCTGGGTGACCTGCCCCAATAATATGGTTATCCCGCGCATTATGTGAAGATCGGAGCCGCTTGAAAGCCTCACCATCTTCCATATCTGGCTGCCTGACCGCGGGTCAAGATGTGTCGGATATTTTCCTTATCTTATTCTCCAACGCCTCTCTAAATGACTTGAGTCTCTCCTCTCGTTCGCCTTCATCAAAACTCATTGCGTCGTTCACCACGCTGATTGCCAGCCGGTTGGTCATGACAGACCAAAGGCGCGCGGCATCTGCATCGAAACTGCTGCGCAATCCATGTTTCTCCTCGAGGTTAATCGAGCGCTCTACGGAGTCGATGATGAGTTTTGTGATTAAATCTCAATTCAGAGACGTGGTCTCATATGATATCCATTGGTGCCAGGATGGAAGCAACATGCCCGTTATATAATCCTCAAGGGTCTTAAAGAGTAAGTGATAATCATGACGCCCTGGAAAATCAAAACCATGAGACCCCGGATCAAGCAGAATCATCGGTCCAAAGGCGAAATGAACTGGCGTTTTGCCTCTACTTGCTTCACTTGTCAAACATATTTGTTCCCATATTTTCCAGGTCTCTCTAATCGTCTTTCGGGTGTCGTTTGGCAATGGGATCATTGAGAAGATGCCTATCGGGATTTCATATCTCTGACACGTTCTTATGGTTCGAAACAACTCCTCGTTGGTGTAGTTTCGCCCATAAGCCTTTCTGACTCTCTCGACACAAGATTCTGGCGATATTGTCAGAACGATGGGCGCGCCGATCTTTGACAGCTCCCTGATATATTCTTCGTTGGCCGGACCGAAAAGCTCCATCGTGAGCTGGGTTAGTTTGATTTTCTCGTTTTGCAGGGTCGCGAGCAGTCTGCTCCAATAACCCTTTCCTCCCATGCGCGGGTCTTGAAAGAGGAATATCCGTTCAACTCCCTGTTCGCGAAGCTTCCGGATATCTTGAACAATCTTCTCGGGACTTCGGAAAGCCGGTTTTTTCCTTCCAAAGTAGGTTCTATAACTGTATGCCGAACCCCCGCACCCAACACAATTATGCGAGCAACCACGACAAACGGGTATAGACCAATGAGGCGGCAAACCCGGGCCGAAGATTGCTCCTTTCGGTTCCAGTAGATCCAAACGGGTAAACTCGAATTCATCCAGATCGGCGCTGGGCTTCATTAACGGCACACGCTCAATTTCCCCTCTGTCATTTCGGAAAGTCAGGTTCGGCACTCCTTCCAGTTCCTGATGTGCTTCGAGCGCCCTTAAGAGCAACAAGAACGGCTTCTCGGCCTCGCCTCGGATGACAGCATCTACGAATTCGTATTTGCAAACAATCTCCTCATGAAAAATGGTGGAAGTAAGTCCTCCAAGGACTACGAAAGCTTCCGGGTGCAGCTTTTTGCACAACCTGGCGATTTCGATTGCTCCCTGAGAGTGAACGCACCAATGCAACCCGATCGCATATACTCTGGCTGAGAGATTGGCGATATGCGTCTCAACGTTAAAACTTTCGCTGGTGATCATGCGCTCATCGATGTTATCCACGAGCACCTTGTATCCGTTTCGATCAAGGTAATCGGCGATGCTGAGCATTCCGATGAGTGGTGTCATGAATTGGTTTGTGCTCTCACTCACCGTCGATGCGATAGGTCCGTAGAATATGACTTTCTTCCGAAAGTCATAGATTGCCGGTGGGTGTATCAATAGGACATCGTAGTCCATTAACTCTCCTGTCTGGCCTATTCGTCATACCCGGCAGTAGCTCAGCGAATTTAGACCCTCTACACCAATGGGATGTCCCCCAGGCTCACATCCTTGGCTGTGTTAATTTCGGCTATTACCTTGGTCTTGCCAGCTGCCTCTATCTTAAGCGAGAAAGTGCCTACCTTCAAACCATCCAACCAAAAGTCGCCCCAGTCGTTTGTGATCGCGGTGGCGGTGTCATCACCGCTCAGGGTGCAGTTAGCGCCGATGACTACTTCCTTGGTAACTGGATCATAGACCGTTCCGGCAATAAACCTCTTGGGCAGGTTGAGATAGTATACCCTCGGTTTAAGGCCATACTCGGGATGGAGTATCTCGGCCTTGGCGATCAGGTCTTTAAAGTCATCTTCCTCGCCGAACATCATGGCTCCCAGAAGACAAGCGTCCACACACCGGGGTTCCTTGATCGGCCAGCCGCGGTCCAGCAGGTGAGCGCAGCCAGTGCACTTTTGGGCTATGTTGAGCGTTTCGTTAAAGTAGATCGCACCGTAAGGGCAGGCATCAATGCACAGCCGGTGTCCACCGCATTTCGCCGGGTCAATGAGGGACCAACCCATCGTCCCTCTGACGAATGGCACGGGTGGGGCAAACCTTGATGCAGGGGGCATCCGCGCAGTGCATGCACAGCTCAGGGACGAATGAGCACCTCACCTGGGGAATAGTACCCCGGGTATATTCTGTTACCTTGCTCCAGAACTGTCCCGTGTCCGGCTGCGGTCTGGCATAAGGCATCCAGTCGTTACCGCAATGCTCATCCTTGCAGGCAATCTGGCAGCCATAACACCCGTTGCACTTCGCGATATCGATAACAAAGACTTTCATTTTGGATCTCCTCGCGCTATCGGCGGCTTAATCGTCGGAGCTGCTGACAACCCAGCCGGTGAAGAGCGGACCATAGGCCGGGTCATAGTTTCTGGCAAATGCATCGGGGTATTGCTTCCGCCAGGCCTCAATCTCATTCGCGGTGACCTTGGCAACCTCAACTAGATAGCTCGTTACCGCGAGACCCATGGCGTTCTTAGAAACGCCCATGTGTGGGGCGATCAAATTGTTGGTGCCTCCCCGATTGATCTCCGCAACAGCGATAAAGTCAATCCCTCCGCCCTTTTCCATAGCGACCGCTCCTAGAATTATTTTTTCAGTCAGTACCGCGACCCCAAGGACGATGCCTCTTTCGTTGAACAACTTGACGATATCGCCTTGCTTGATGCCCCGCTTCGCCGCATCGGTGGGGTGTATCTTAACAGGCTCGTACCAGTAACCGTCCGGACCTGGGACTTTGCTTATTTCCCTTACCCATGGGATATCGGTACACTGCTGGTGCTCTCCCCAGGTTCTGTTACTCGACATCACGAGTAAAGGATATTTCTTGGCTCTCTCGCCTTGGAGCAACTCATCGTGGGTCCAACCTTCGGAGGCGGGACCGCCGATTACATAATGGGCTACCGGCCCCCTCTCTTTGTCATTGGGGAATTTCTCGGCCAACCTCTGAGAGTAGAACTCGATCTTGCCCGTTGGCGTCTGTAATGGGTTCTTCTCCGGGTCGTTGTAGAACGCCTCGGACGTAGGCTTGGCATCCTGCCAGTTGGGATCGATCGGCTGGCAGAAGTATCCCTGCTTTGAGAAAATCTCCCAACTGACGAGATCCGTCCAGCCCGATTTGTTAAACCCTCTTTGACCCAATTCTCAATGCTCTTGCCCCGGGTCCACTCATCGTAAAAATTCAACTTCTTCGCTATCTCACAGACAGCTTCATAATCGCTCTTGGATTCCCCAATAGGTTCAATGGCCTTGCCCTCGAGGTAAATGCCATCAAGTTCCGCGGAATTGGCAGTAAAATCGTACTTCTCATGTTTAGTGTCGATGGGCAAGATGATATCTGCGATATTCGTCCCTGAATCCATCCACGGGTGTTGAACGAGAATGAATTCCACCTTTGGGTTTTGCAAGGCTTTCCAGGTGGAGTTCCCATCCATTCCAGCACCGATGAAATAGCCAGGGCCGTCGGACCACAGCATATGTATTTCAGACTTGCCTGGAAAAGGATAGGTCCGCTTGACAAATTGAGTTTCTGTCCGAGTCATAACCCCACCACCATACCACGAAACAGGTGGATTGTTGATTGCTTTGGGTATTTCGTTGCCGGGAATGAACGGTCTGTCCGTGTCCCACTCCCTCAGCACTCTTCCATTCAGAGCCTTGGTCAGTGGTGCGGGTTGCCCATCCATGAAAGGCTCTTGCCCTCTCGCGAATCGCGGCGGGTTCGCCGAGGTAGGTAGAGCTATTCCTTTGAGTTGGTGAACTCCCGGCCGACCCCAGCCTTGCATGGCCAACAGGTAGACTTCGAGCCGCGCCGCCTCATGGCAGTAGGGAGCCCTCTTCAGACCGCCTCCATCCATCTTATGGCATATGGACGTTCTGTTTTTCGCAAAGTTCCTGGCCAGGGCTTTTATCGTCCATTCCGGAACCTTGCACAAAGGTGAAGCCCACGCCGGCGTCTTGGGCACTCCATCCTCTTCGCCCATCACATATGCCTTGAACTTATCGAAGCCGACTGAGTGGGTAGCCATATAGGCCTTATCGTAGGTATCTTCCTTGATCCATGTGTAGGCAATTGCCAGTTGAAGAGCGGGATCCGTACCGGGCAGCACGGGTATCCATTTATCCATATGAGCCTGGGCTTCAGAGTTTACGTCAGGACAGATGTATACATGCTCCATACCCAATTCGCTCGAATAGTACAACAACATGTCACCGATATGCCCTCGAGGGGAGTTCCAATTCTTAGCCCCACCATCGCTTCCCCAATGTAGCATCAGTTGACAGTTTTCGAGCGTATCCTTCATGGTCTGGCCCGTCTCCTGGCCAAACACTTCAAAACCCCATACATGTTTTGCGCCCCACGCGGATCCTTCCCAGCTGGCGGGGGAACCTGCGCGCTCGGTGTGGAATTGCCCATATTTCGTATAACAGTAGTAGGCCAGAAACGCGTTGTTAATTCCATGATCCTTGTGAACCATCCCTTTTTCCCCATGCGGAGACTGGATGGCGGTGATCGCCGACGGACCGTATTTCGCGCACAGTCTCGTGATCTCTTTGGCAATGATGTCCGTGGCCTCATCCCACGATATTCTTTTATACTTAGTTGTGCCCCGGTTTTTTGTGTTTGTTTTCGCTGGGTCGCCACCCGGTTCCCAGTCAACCCTTTTCAGCGGATACAGAATCCGATTGGGGGAATAGACGCGCTTCCTGTAAGCCAATGCGTAGGGAGTCAGAGGCGACTTGGTGGGCGCAGTCCAGGTCTTGCCCTTGAAGGTACACGTGAAGGGTTTGATTCCCGTCACATCATCGTGCCATGGTCTCCGCCTGACGATCTTGCCGTTCTTGACGTCTACCGCTGCGAGTTGCCAGATTTCTTCAAGGAATGTCTGCTCTGGTTCTAGGGCGGGTAGAACTGCTGGCGATGCTCCCGGAGCCGCTGTGGTTGGCGCTTTGTTTTCTTCCATTTTGTCTTCTCCTTGTATGTCGTCAGAACATTTGGGCCATAGGTCAATTCGCTAAGGTGTCATTTTTCAGTCTGAATTTATTATGCTGCCAATTGCAGATTTTGTAAACGTCTTTGTTGCAAGGTTTTTCGTTTGATCTCATCTCGTCGTTTGAGCATAACAAAGGTTATCTTGTATGTTCCTGATTTTCCTTTGGGGGAATATTTGATAGCAGTTTTGGGACTGCTACCAGGAAATAAGGGACGACTGTGATATGCATCCGCTGGTTAGATTCTGGGCGTAGCAATCTAGTTGCGGGTGTAGTTGTTACGATTGATTTCCTCGTCATGTATCGAACCTTCTGCAAACAATTCATGCATGTTTCTTAGGTAACAGAAGATAGCCGTACATCGTATATCTCTCTTGTTTCTGCCCGAGCGTTACCTTGCATGCTTATTCCTATTCTACATTGATCCTTCTATCGGGATGCTCGTTGAGACCTTTCATCCAATCTACAAATAATTCAAAGGAATAAATTAGGGAGGGCAACACTTCATCTACTTGCCATTATTTAACAGTCATTCTGTAATCCCATACTAATGGAGAAAGGAGAAAAAATGTACCATCATCCGCACTATCCACCGCCTGCATCCCAGCAACAGAACAACGACTCATTTGGACAGGATCTCTACAGAGGCGCAGAGATCGTGATGATCGTTGTGGCCGTATTTGGACTGTGGAAATATATCGTGGTGCCACTCTGGGAGAGCGTTATAGTTCCACTGTGGAATTGGTGGCAGAAAAGCTTCAGCACAAAGCAGAATCTGATCCTGCTGGCATTACTTGCCCTAGCTGGCTATCTGTCCTGGCAGGTGTTCCTGGCGCTGATCCAGCTGTCCATGTCCTATTAATCGCATCTGATGCGATGCTGAGGAGCACAGCTTTGGGCAACTTCAGTCCCATCGATATTCTTCCACGAAACACAGTAAGGAAGTTTCTTCTCGGTGTGTCATACTGCTAACGAAGGCGTTTGAGCGTTTGCTTACGTTGCAGACCCTGATGAAAGAGGCGATATACCATGGCAACAAGACAGGTTCGTGATCTATGCGGGTTGTACTGTGTGACGGAGTTCGCTGATTACGAGCACGCTGAGTTCTTTATGTACTTGATTGGAACGGGTGTTACACGCTCCGTCTACGAATTGACCGCTAACGACAAAAAATCGAAAGCACTTCTATTCGACATCCAGGTGGAAGCCGATGCACCCGCACTCGAGGCTCGGGCGTTGAAGGCTCAAACGCATACCGACACGCAGGCGGTTAAGATCGCCATGGGCTATGCCCGAAAGATTGTCGATACGAATGCGTATCAGCAAGGCAAGCGCTTTAAACTCAGCATTCAGGCTGAGACCAAATCACTGTACCAAACTAACTAACTTGAGAAAGCCTGTTGGGGAAATGGATTTGGGACGTGGAAATCTGTTATCCTGCCAGGAATTCCTGCATGTCCTTCCGGTAATTACATACCTCACAGTCTTCCGAAGATTTCGGCGGCGTGGGCGTATCCAGGACGGCCATGACTTCGCCCAACAAAGCCAGGAAAGCCTCATCGTCTCGAGGCACATCCATCCAAGTAGCCTTGTTCACAAAGACCATGTCATTGTTAGTCGTTCGCTCAAAACGATCCGGGGTGAGAACAAACAGACCAAGTCTGCTGATCGGTGATAATCCTAAGGCGTTAGGCGCTGGATGTTCGAGGGCATAGGCATAGGCCGACAACTGCCGACTGTAGAAGGCCGCCTGTTCATCCTTGGCTTCGGATGTTTTATAGTCCACAATTCCATAAGAACCATCATCAAATTCAATGACAGCATCAAAGCGTCCATTGATATAGCACTGAGACTTGGCACCGGGGATCGAGATCGGCGCTGATTTCACGAACTTCTCCCTCAGCTTCACCACCCCTGCCGGAAGATCGGGAGAGATTTCGCTGGTCGGCTTGCCCAGATAGAACTCGCTGGTCAGGTTCGCCATCTTTGTAAAGATGCCGGGAAATGCACCACGCAGTACGATGTTGTGCTTCACTTTGAGATAGAAACAGCATTTACATCCATCCCAGCTAAAAGTCAAATCGGACGGGCTGAGTTTATACATGTTGGAAGTTCATCTTTCAGGTGTTGGAGACTTCAAAGATCCAAATCCTAGGGCAGGCTGTGGATTTTGAAATCAAACAATTGGTAATCAATTTCTCATCCGTTGTGGACCGTACTTCAAACCTCACCACATTATTTTGAAAAGGCATTAGCCCTCACAAATGCAATATATCTATCAATTCGATCTTTGTAAAATGGCTGTCTCAACAAAGTTGGTTGATGTGGAAATGGGAAAATAGTGCGGCTCAACAAATTCTCTTCCAGCTTCACATAACTTAATGCCCCAAATTTGCCAGCTTTCCATTCGGCTGTATATCCCCAATATTCCCTGAGGCGCTTCGGCAAATGTAGATTATAAGCGATTTCAACACTGGTTCACCCAATGTTATTACTGGAACGCTATCAAACTGAGACAATTCCTCAATGAGTAACGGTAGCCATGTAGGCAAGAAGATGCTAAATATACCTACTTCCTTGATTTGTGTTGGGGGTGCAGTGAAAAAGTTCTTATATAATAGGACTTACGCAAAGCGGAATGGTTGACGAACAGGCGGAAAAACGGTAAGTTTGGGAGTATGAGACCCAAAACCCAAACTGTGACCCGCTTGGAATATTGCCAATACCTTTTGGTGAGTCAGATCAATTATACGCTGACGAATTTTGCCGATCACAGCGAAAAATTCAGTCATGATGCGCTCAACCGATATCTGGCAGGCGAACGACTTCCACCGAAACTGGCGTGGGAAAACGTCCGGGGACAAGTGGTTCAAACGCCAAAAGGCTTTATAGTCTTCGATGACACGGTGGCCGACAAGAGTTTTTCGCATGAGATTGAGTTGGTGCGACGTCAGTATAGTGGAAATGCACATGGGGTGATCCAAGGGATCGGGATCGTCACCTGTGTGTATGTCAACCCGGAACTGGATCAGTTTTGGATCATTGACTATCGGATTTACGATCCAAGCGGAGATGGCAAGACCAAGCTGGACCATGTGCAGGAGATGCTTGTGAATTGTGTTTATCAAAAGCAACTCCAGTTCTGGGCCGTCTTGATGGACAGTTGGTACGCCACCAAGGAGATCATGTTGGCCATAGAAAAGTATGGGAAGATCTATTATTGTCCACTGAAAGATAATCGCCAAGTGGATGATTCGGGCGGTACCCAGCCCTACCGGCGAGTGGATACACTCGAGTGGACCGAAGTCGAAAAGCAACATGGCAAGCTGATCAAGATCAAAGGCTTTCCGGGCAATCATAAGGTGAAACTATTCCGGGTTGTGCTTTCTACCCAGCGCACGGACTATGTTGTGACCAACGACATGGCGCAAGACGACACGCAGGCCGTACAAGAGGTGTGTGGCTTTCGATGGAAGGTTGAGCAGTTTCACCGCGAAACCAAGCAATTGACTGGCTTGGAAGGTTGCCAGTGCCGCAAAGCCAGAATTGTTCGAAATCACATCGCCTGTGCTGTTTTGGTGTGGGTCCGTCTGAAGCAGGTTGCGGATGAAACCCACCAAACCGTTTATCGTCTCAAACACGCCCTCTTATCTGAATACCTGCGACAACAGCTCAAGTCGCCCACTATTCAAATGACTTTTGCGTAAGTCCTATATAAGTTAGTGGCGTACACGTTCTGGCCTAGATCAATGCCAAGCTTTTGACATACACCTGCAAGATAAACCCAAACACTTCTGTTCTTATCAAGGTTTAGAACTGTCTTAATATGCGCACGACCTGCCTCGGATAGTGCAAGGTTTTTTCTGTAATTTTGATCAAGTGTATCCTCGCAATTTTGTGTTGTGATTAAGTTGAGCCTTCAAAAGTTATATAGGTCCGGCCGGTCAACCATTCTTCACTGATCTCATTCAGGACTGCGGAGACCAGACGCAGACAAGAAGCCTTATTGGGAAAGATCGAAACCACGCGAGCCCGGCGACGGATTTCGCGATGGAGTTTTTCCACGCCATTAGTGGTGCGCAACAATTTCCTAAGCGCACCCGGAAAGGAAAAAACTGTAAGACCTTCCGGAATGTTAGTGGCCATCCACTCGGCTAAGCGTGAGGCGCTCTTCTCGTACTTGGCAACAGTCTTGGCCAGATACGCGTCAGCGGTTGGACGATCCGGAGAGTTGAAGATAGTACGAATATCATCGGCGACTTCGGCTTGCATCTCTTTGTGCGGCACATATGCTTGCGCATTTTGCTGCAGGTGAAACTGACAACGCTGCCAAGGGATCCCGCCAAAGATGGCCAACCGCGCTGCTCGCAGTCCGAGATGGTTATCACTGGTAATCAGCTGCACGCCTCCCAAGCCACGCGTTTTCAGGCTTTCCAAGAAGGTCCGCCAATGGACTTTGTGCTCGCTCAGGGATACAGAAACGCCCAGGATCTCTCGTTTTCCTTGGGGAGTGACAGCGACGGCCACCAAAACTGCCAGATCTCGCACCTGTCCGTCTTCCCGGACCTGCTCGTAATAGGCATCCAGAAAGAGAAAAGGATATTCGCCCAAAGGCCTCTCGCGCCATTTCTCGAGCTCGCCATCGAGCTGAGCTGCGGCCTGGCTCACCATCGCCGAGGAAACTGAGCTGCCACACAACTGCTCGGAGGCTTAACCTTGCGAGTGGAGACGCCTTGAACGTACATCTCGGCGAGCGCCAGAGTCAGTGCCCGTTCACTCCGCAAGCCCTTTTGCAGGGCCTGTGGGTAGAAGCCTCCCTCCCGCACCTGCGGGACGGCAAAGGTGATGTCACCAACCCGGGTCCTCATCGTCTTGGGCTTGAAGCCGTTGGCATGAGCCTCGCGTTCAATCGTTCGTTGGTAAGGTTCGGCGTTCATGTGTTGCTCGCGTTCTGCCTGCATCGCCGTGTTCAAAATCACTCGAATCAGTTCCGGCAGAACATCCAAGCCTTGTTCTTGCACCTGCTCCAACAATTCAGCAGGTAGGGTAAAATCCTCGCGGTAGGTCATGGTGCCTCCTTTTGGTCTACGCAACCGCAAGGATAACACCTGACCTACTTCTCATTCAATTCTACAGAAAGCATCTTACACTACTCTATTCAATAACGGCAAGGAGAGGAGGTTTTTTCCTTCCCCAATGCATGCTGTTGAATTATGCGTCAATGGGAAAGAAAAACCTAAGTAGTACCCACTATAAGATAATCGGCGAACCACCACTCAAGAAAATGTATTCAAACCAAATGCTCAATTGGTAGTTTGGAGATTATGTGGGGTAGGATGAATTATGACAAGCAAAACTCAGGATGAAACGCGAGAGAAGAGGACAGGTTATTGCTGTCCAGACTAGAATAGGGCATTCAAAGGCGAATCGTGAAAATGGATCGGCAGATTTCCTGCACTGAACTCTCAAAGGTTCTTGCCCTAAACGATCTCATGGACTCTGAAACGGAACAATCAATTTACTGAAGGTTCTCACAGGTTGAATGCATTACCCTAATCTGGTAGCTTGACAAATTATAAATATCACTATATGATTAAGTTCGCTTAACTATTAGAGAGGTGAACCTATGCCACATTCTGATCCATTAGCGCTTACTCTCCAAGAATGGATAGGGGATTTCATGCGAAGCTCGATGCGTAGCTTAATCCTTTATTCTAAAGAGAATGGCCTTTCCATGTCACAGATCGGTGCCCTATTCCAGGTCTATCACGGCAAGAGTAATGTTTCCGATCTCGGGGAAGGGCTGGGCATTACCCACGCTGCAGCCAGCCAGATGCTGGAGCGTCTCGTGCAACAGAAATTGATTCTGAGGACAGAAGATCCGCAGGACCGTCGAGTTAAACAACTGGTCCTGACCGACAAGGGTTGTCGGATCATGCAGGAAAGCGTGCGGGCCCGTCAGGGCTGGCTGGACGATCTAGTTTCCAGCCTTTCTGCAAGTCAAAAAGAACAGATCGCGGCAGCAGTAAAAATTTTGATTGAAAAAACCAACCAGCTCGATCAACGACCCGAATCGGGGCGGTAGTTGACATTTCCTTTTGAGGAGTCTCTGTAACCATGCTACGTCTAGCCAAATATTTAAAACCTTATCTTCTCCTGCTCCTGATTGCTGTTGCTCTGTTATTCATACAGGCAAACGCCGACTTGGCCCTGCCGGATTACATGTCCAACATCGTCGACTACGGTATCCAACAGGGCGGGGTGGTCAATGCCGTCCCAATGGCCATCCGGCAGAGCGAAATGAACCGGCTGGTGATGTTCATGACTGCGGATAACAAAAATGCCGTGCTGGCAGATTACACGCTGGTGGACAAGAGCTCAGCTGATTATGCTACCGATGTAAAACTGTATCCCGTCCTAGCGACCGAGTCAATCTACGTCCTCAACAAAAATGTCGACCAAACCGAGATCACCAAGCTGAACCCGATCATGGGTAAGGCATTGCTGGTGGTCTCAGGCATCGAACAGGCCATGGCCAATCCGGCCGCGGCGCGAATCCTGGGCCAGAGCTTCGGCTTCGACTTGTCCAAGATCCCGCCAGGAACAGACGTTTTCGCCACACTGCAGAAACTCCCGGCTACGACCCTGACCCAGATCACAGCCACAATTGATCAGAAATTTGCCACGCTGGGCACCAGCATGATCGTGCAGATGTCCGTGGGCGCGGTCAAAACCGAATATGCCGCCCTGGGAATGGATACCGGGAAATTATCAACGGACTACATCATCCACACCGGGATGCTAATGCTGCTATTGACATTACTTTCCGTAGCTTGCACGATCTCAGTGGGGTTCCTTTCGGCCCGCATCGCGGCAGGGCTGGCGCGCGATTTGCGTCGCAACATCTTCCAAAGAGTGGAAAGCTTCTCCAGCACCGAGTTCAACAAATTCTCGACTGCTTCGCTGATTACCCGCTCCACTAACGATATCACCCAGATCCAGACGGTGGTCGTCATGATGATGCGGATGGTCATCTACGCACCCATTATCGGAGTGGGCGGCATTATCCGTGCCCTAGCGAAATCCGCCTCGATGTGGTGGATCATCGCCCTGGCGGTGATCGTCCTGCTTGGCCTGATCATGACCATATTCTCGATTGCCCTGCCCAGGTTCAAAGTCGTCCAGAACCTGATCGACCGTCTCAACCTGGTGACGCGCGAGAACCTTTCGGGCATGATGGTCATCCGATCCTTCAATATGCAAGGTTTTGAAGAGAAACGCTTTGATAAGGCCAATGTGGACTTGACCTCGGTCAGCTTGTTCATTAACCGAATCATGGTTGTGATGATGCCGGTAATGATGTTGATCATGAACGGCGTGACCGTTCTGATCATCTGGGTGGGAGCTCACCAGGTGGCGAATTCACAAATACAAGTCGGCGACATGATCGCCTTCATGCAATACGCTTTGCAAATCGTGTTTGCTTTCCTGATGCTCTCTATCATGTTCATCATCCTGCCGCGCGCTTCCGTGTCCGCCGACCGGATCGTAGACGTCCTGGAAACGGACCCCCAGATCAGGGACCTCGAAAATCCCCGGCAATTCCCCTCGACTTTCAGAGGCATAATCGAATTTCGCAACGTGAAGTTTCGCTATCCGGGCGCTGAGGAGGATGTCCTGCATGACATCAGCTTTACCGCTAAACCGGGCCAAACGACCGCCTTTATTGGCACCACCGGCTCCGGCAAATCCACCATCGTCAACCTGATCCCGCGCTTCTATGAAGTGACAGATGGTGCTATCTGCGTAAACGGTATCGATATCCGGGAAGTCAGGCAACATGATCTGCGGGAAAAGATCGGCTATGTTCCTCAAAAGGGCACATTATTCTCCGGGACGATTGTAAGCAACCTGCGATATGCCGACAAAAACGCCAGCGACGAGGATTTGAAATTGGCGGCTGATGTTTCCCAATCCACTGAGTTCATCTCTGCCAAACCGGAAGGGATGCAGACTGAGATTGCCCAAGGCGGCATGAATGTTTCGGGTGGTCAGAAACAACGGCTTTCGATCGCGCGGGCCTTGGTTAAGAAAGCACCCATCTATATCTTCGACGATAGCTTCTCCGCCCTGGATTTTAAAACTGACGCGGCGTTGCGCAAAGCGCTCAAGGAATATACCGGGTCCAGCACGTTGCTGATTGTGACCCAACGCATTGCCACCGTCAAAAACGCCGAGCAGATCATCGTTTTGGACGAAGGCAAGATCGCTGGCAAAGGAAACCACGAAGAATTGATGAAAACCTGTGAAATCTATAAAGGGATTGCCTTATCGCAGCTCAGCGAGGAGGAATTGGCATGAGTTTACAGAACAACCCACAGGCAAATCGGGGCGCCATGAGTGGGCCCGGTGCGGTACGCGGGCCAAACCCGATGGGCGGTTCCAGCCCAAGAGCCGTAATGATGCGCGGTGAAAAACCGCGTGATTTCAAGGGAACAATGAAGAAATTGATCCAGTACCTGGGATCCTACCAATTGTTGATCCTGGTTACGATGATAGTTGCCTTTGCATCGACCATCTTCTCCATCTTCGGTCCCAAATTGCTTGGTAACGCTACTACCGAATTGTTCACTGGCCTAATGGCTAAGATCGCCGGGACGGGTACGATCGATTTCGGTTCGATCGGCCATATCGTGCTCGAAGTCCTGTTCCTATACATCCTTTCTTCCGTCTTTGCCTACGTGCAGGGCTGGATCATGTCCGGTGTATCCATGGATATCACTTACCGGTTCCGCAAAGATATTGCCGAGAAAATCAACCGCATGCCGCTGCGCTACTTCGACGGCACCAACCATGGCGAGATACTTTCCCGGATCACGAACGATGTGGATACGGTCAGCCAGACTCTCAACCAAAGTCTCTCCCAAGTCATCACATCCGTGACGACGGTGCTGGGCGTGCTGATCATGATGTTCACGATCAACTGGCAAATGACCTTGGTAGCGTTGGTAATCGTCCCGGTGTCATTTGGCCTCATCGGCCTCGTTGTCAACCTATCCCAAAAATACTTTAAGCAGCAGCAGGACTACCTGGGCCACGTCGACGGTCATGTCGAGGAAATGTACGGCAACCATGTGGTCATGAAGGCCTTTAACGGTGAAGCAGAAAGCGTCGCGGTATTTGACGACCTTAACGACACGCTCTACAGTTCTGCCTGGATATCCCAATTCCTGACCGGGCTTCTATACCCGATCATTAACTTTATCAGCAACCTGGGTTATGTGGTAATCTGCATCCTGGGCGGCTATCTGGCCATTAAAAATGTCATCACGATCGGTGACATCCAGGCCTTCATCATGTATGTGCGCACATTTACCCAGCCGATCACGCAGATCGCCAATATCTCCAACATCTTCCAGCAAACGGCGGCAGCGGCAGAGCGCGTCTTCCAATTCCTGGCCGAGCCCGAAGAATCTCCTGAAACGGCCGCTCCTGTCAAGCTAGATAAAGTCCAGGGCCGCGTGGATTTCAAAAATGTTCACTTCGGCTACAACCCGGATAAGATCATCATCAACGATTTCTCCTTCTACGCCGAACCCGGGCAGCAGATCGCCATCGTCGGCCCAACCGGCGCCGGCAAGACCACCATGGTCAAACTGCTGATGCGCTTCTATGATGTCAACAGCGGCGCCATCCTGGTGGACGGTCACAACGTCAAGGACTTTACGCGTGGCGACCTGCGCGGCATGTTCGCGATGGTTTTGCAGGATACCTGGCTCTATAACGGCACAGTCATGGAAAACATCCGCTATGGCCGCTCCGTTGCCAGCGATCAGGAAGTCATCGAAGCCTCCAAAGCTGCCCACGTGGATCACTTCGTCCGCACGATGCCAGAAGGTTACGAGTTGGTGCTTAACGAGGAAACTAGCAACATTTCCCAGGGACAGATGCAGTTGATGACGATTGCCCGGGCGATCCTGGCCAACCCAGCCATCCTAATCCTAGATGAAGCCACCAGTTCAGTGGATACTCATACCGAAGTTCTAATCCAGAAAGCCATGGACACGTTGATGCAAGGCCGTACCAGCTTTATCATTGCCCATCGCCTGTCCACCATCCGCGACGCCGATTGGATTCTGGTAATGAACAACGGCGACATTGTCGAGCAAGGCAAGCACGAGAAACTGCTGGCGAAAAAAGGCTTCTATGCCGAACTGTACAATAGCCAGTTTGAAGGAAAAGAAATCTGACCTCAAAAGGAGTTTGCTTTCCGGCAACACTTACCTCTCAGCCTCTTCCCTAATTCGTGATAAGAGTATGAAGAGGCTGGCTCCCATTTACATCAGGAAGAACATGGAATGCAACGCAGAGCGGAGTAAAGTTTACCAAAGGTAGCCGCCGCTCTGGCCAGAAAGACTCACGAGGGGAGATCTCCGATTGGAAATAGGCACCTTGGAGAAAATCTGCACGACGTTTACTAGGTCCAATTTGGCTACAAATCATATAGAGGCTCATCCCTATATTTTCCACATAGGGTTCCTTGCTCAAAAGTAATCTAATCCTATTTTGTTGTTTTGGCATAGCTGCCGTTTTGTTTCAAAACCGCGAGACAATCGAGGAAAGATTTCTGGAATCCCACAGCTAACGGAGACGTTTGCGGCAGTTGCAAAACACGGTAATATAATCAATCCTGGCACGTAAACATCATTTATGGGAACATGCTGTGGTGTTTCAAATGCTGCGAGAACGTACACAAGTCGATGATCCAAACTGTTTTCTGCTTGTCGAGGCTCAGGGGACATTCGAAGATACTTCTAAAAGCATGAAGGGACCGAGCATAATAACCATTGGCATGGGAGTGTCGATTCTCTGATGGTAGAATCACGCTCGCACATTACGTACCAGAGTTTTTCCAAACAAGTCTAGCTGGAGTAAGGGTATGCGCTTTGAATTTGCCTCTGCCACACAGGTCGTTTTTGGCCAGGGAACGATCAGGGAACTAGCCCCCGCGGCAAAATCGTTCGGAAAACGGGCCTTGATTATCATAGGAGAGTTCTGGTCAACGAGTTGCGGGTTGGATTGAGCGACTTAAAGAAGTAGGGATCACCACAAGTGAATTCCATGTTTCTAGGGAGCCGACGGTTGCGGTTATCGTATCCGGGGTTGAGCAAGGGAGAGCTGAACAATGCGACCTTGTCATCAGTATAGGTGGAGGAAGTGTTATTGACTCCGGAAAAGCCATTGCCGGATTAATGACCAACCGAGGACAGATTTACGATTATCTCGAAGTGGTCGGACTCGGGAAACCCTTGAACAACCCCTCCGCACCTTTCATCGCTATTCCAACCACAGCCGGCACTGGGTCAGAGGTGACGCGGAATGCTGTTCTAACAGTGGTTGATCAGCGAGTCAAGGTGAGCTTGCGTAGCCCATTGATGGTGCCGCGTCTGGCAATTGTTCGATCCGGAATTGACTTACAGCTTGCCGCCGGAAATAACAGCGGCTGCCGGGCTGGATGCTCTTACCCAGCTCATTGAACCATTCTTATCAAATGCATCGAATCCAATAACTGACGCCATTTGTCGGGAAGGGATGCGCCGCGTTTCGCAATCATTACAGCACGCATATCAGGATGGTAATGACGCACACGCCCGCGAAGACATGGCCCTGGCAAGTCTGTTTGGAGGCATGGCATTGGCCAACGCAAAGCTTGGTGCAGTACACGGGTTTGCCGGGCCAATTGGCGGAATGTTTCCTGCCCCTCATGGAGCAATTTGTGCCCGGTTGTTACCAGTCGTCGTGGAGATGAATCTGAAGGCATTACGAGATAGGGCGACTCAACGAGCAGATCTTGAACGTTTCACAGAAATGAGTCAGCTTCTGATAGGGAATCAAGGCTCTCGTGCTGAAGATGGGATACAGCGGTTGCATGAGCTTTGTGCGTCCCTGAAAGTTCCACCGCTTGCGACTTATGGGGTAACAGAATCAGATTTCCCGGAAATCATTGTCCAAGCAAAAAAGGCTAGCAGTATGAAAGGGAACCCGATTGAGCTGACGGATCGTGAACTAGTACGAATTATGGAACTAGCCCTATGAGGAGTAAAGCCAGATAGTTACGCATTGTCCAATTTATCTCATCTCCTGAAATTCCACGTCTCCGAACTTCCTTTTCAATTTCATGTGAAGGTAATATCTACATGTCGCCATGCATCACGAAATGATTTGTAAGAGATTGCCTTCAAAAAAGGTTGAACAAGTTACCAAAAAACGATATCGGCAGGGTGAATATCAGCATCGTGCCCGCTATCTGCCAAGGACTCCAAGTATAGTCGTAGTAAAAGAAAGGCGAGAGGTTGACGCCGACGCTAAGCAACGTAAGATGTATCACCCAAGTTAGAGCTAAGGCCAAATAGACAGCCCCCGCGGCAACTAGCATTCTCAATAATCGAGTACGCATCAATCCGCTCTGAGCAAAACCAAAGGCGGCTAGCAAACAACCTGCCAGAAACAACATACCGGAGAGATCGATTTGGATCATAAGAATATCATAGGTAAAAAGTCCGATCGAAAAAGAACAATCCACCAACAATTGTTGCGATTGCCAAGCGCGGGAGGACCTTTGAGTGACCGGAACCCTCAACGATTAACCGGATCAGCAGGATTCCCGCGCCGAAGAAGACACCAAGAAACAGTCCTCGTTCCAAAGAGACCGAAATGCGGACAGGATCCATATAGGCTGGGATGCGAAAGATTAAATAGTTCTGAAAGCCAACGCTAGCGGCCGAGCCTAAAAAAGCCGTCAAGAAAACTGCCGCGAGCGAAAGAGGCCGATCCGTCAAGCTGCTTAACATGAGTTCTGCTGAAACAGTCAGGCGTGTCTTAGATGAAATGGAAACGGGCAGGTCGCCTGCGATCTTTTGAATTTCCATTAGGGCCGGGATGCGCCTTTGTTCCGATGTGTTCTTATTAACAATATTGACAGCCGCGATGGAACGGATTTGCCCGATCAGGTTGGCAGCCTCATCACCTTGAAGTGTGTCATCTATTGCCAGATAAGCTAGAGCGCGGTCAAGTTCACCATCGAAGGCTGTCTCCCGCCACTCGCCATGCTGGGGAAAGAGCTTGCGCAAAACTCGCAGGATCTGTTGGCAAAGCAGAGGGTCGGTTACCTTACGAGCAGTTTCGATCAAGGTCCCAATTATTCTGTCGGACAAGACCTCCTTAGAGGATGTCAATCCCGGGTCGTTTAGCAGATGACCCACCACGCGAGCAGTGGTTGCCTCATCACGAATGCCGATCAGGGAATTCGCCACATCCATCTTCAAAGCAACATCTTCGACCTTGTTCCACCAATAATCATTGTCCAGCCCAAAGACCAGCGCGCTATGCAGAAAGTATTGTTGCGCGTTCATCGGGGTGGCTACAAACTCCGACTTTTTTTGCTCCATCTCAATTAATGCAAAATTGGTCAAGTTGAGAGCCACAGTATCTCCATGAGGATCCCAGTGCGTCAGGCTTCGTCTGAGAAGCTCCTGCGCACGCATCTCGCGATTTTCGAACTTGCCCGTCGATCCATCGGAGCGAAGCGGGGTAGGCTCTCGCCCAAAAACTAAACATAGTTCACGCACTGCTTTCCCGGCGGATGCGGGGCGGGAAGCCGGATTGGCATCAGTCATCTGCCGTAAGACCCTCACCAGATCGGGTGGAAGGTTTGGATTGATTTCGCAAGGATCCGGCAACTCTTCCTTCGAATAGAGTTGCTCAATACCCAAGACCTTTTCTCCATCCCAGGGAAGGTGCTGGGTAAACATTTCGAATAACATTACTCCGAAACTAAAAATATCAGATTGTCTCGTCATCGCCTTCATGGCTTGCTGTTCTGGGGATGCGTAAGGCGGGGTTCCGCGTCCGGTGTGCAGTGCCTGTGTCGTGTTGGAAATGACACGTGCCAAGCCAAAGTCGCTGATGTAGATGTTTTGGTCGAAATCGAGAAGAGCGTTGGATGGTTTCAGGTCGCGGTGGAGGATGTTTTGGTTGTGCAGGTAGTCTAATGCCGAAGCAATTGCAGTTGCAAAGCCCAAGGCATCGTGGATGGCCAACTCCTTCATCACTAAGAGGTCACGCAGTGAACCTCCTGGAATATAGGGAGACACCAAATATTGGATATTTTGCGTCAGCCCGTAATCATAGATCGGAAGAATATGTGGATGACGCAGCGACAACAGCTTTTCCACCTGTTTGGCGAATATTCGATCTTTCATCGCCTGTTCGCCAGATTCGGCCAATTCGTTCAGTTTGATGGCGATGATGCGATTATGTTCTAGATCCACTCCCGACCAGACCACGCCTTCCCCACCTGTGCCGATCTGCTCAAGCAACTCGTAGTTAAGGAATTGTGTCTTGGATCTAAAACTCTTTAAGGAAACTGGGTTTTCATGCATAGTTTGAGAATCGTTCTTTAGCAATAATCAACCGGAATTGGGAAAATTGCCAGCCAATGCCAGAGAAAACACGGAAAGGCTCGTTCACGAGGCCGGGCTTGGGCATAGAATGAAATAAAGGATCCGGCTTCTCGCGATCTCTAAACTCATCTTAATATTTCTGGCAAAAGATGCGAGGATGAAGGGCTTGTTGCCGTTTTGATCGCCCCACCCGCTATTGAGATTGATGCCCATGTTGTTCTTGAAAGAGATCTGAAACAAGAGATCTAAATTATTCAAAGCACCCGCCTTACCCCTCGTATGGTTTTGATCTGATTTGGAATTCAGGAGGTGGCTGGTTTTTTCTGGACGGGTATTTCAATTGAGGAGAGCGTCAAAGCATTTGCCTCAAGGTCCATGATAATGACCACAATGATGCCCCCAGCCGTGGCAGTCACCAGTAGGTGCAGGGGAAGCAGGAGGCACAGAAGTGTTCGCGGGCGGCGCGGGTGTGTTGGCAGGCGGAACCGGCGTATTGGCGGGTGGCGGAACCAGCGTGTTGGGGATAGACGTGCTTACGGTGTCACTACCGTTACTATTACCGTTGCCATGACTAGCGACGGGGGAGTTACCGTAGGTCGTCGGAGGGGGTAGGCTTGAGATCGTTGTCGGCGGCGGTAACGGGGAAACATCGGTGGCAGGAATCAGCGCCAAGCTAGATTTAACCATAGCCTGGGCCTGCGCGGCATCGATCGTGGAGATGGCATTCAGGCCGCAATAATTTCCTGTCATCTTGCAGGCGATATTCAATTGTTCGAGTGAGAGCGGCTGAGGCAGGGACGGTGGGCTGACCGCCTGATCCCCGTCGGGGCCTCCCAGATTAACTGAGACACTCTGCCCTGCTCCGAAATATTGCGTTTGCCCGTCGGAGGTCATCTTGCCAGCCCCACTGTATAGACTGACCACCATACTGCCATTTTGGTTCGCCTTCAGACTGGAGTTCCCCATCAGGGTCAGTTCCGTCCCGTTCACCTCAAAGGTCCACCCCGCTCCATTCGGCATGTTGATCATGACGCCATCGGTCGGTACCTTATCGCATAAGATCTGCCCTAACTCGCTTGAAAAATAAAACAAATCCAGCCCGGTTGATTTCTTATCCAGATTAGTGTTTCCAAAGACCATCAGCGTGACCATCTCACCTGGCACCGTGCTTGGCAGGTTTGCTGACACACGGAAAGTGACTATCCCCCAGTCGTTTGTCTCCAAGTTCATGGGTGAGGCCGAGATGCTCTGGATCTGGCTCACATCCGCTACATCGCCTCGTTGCGAGAAGCGCTGGCTCGCGTTTGTTATCATTTTCGCCTGAATCGTGGTGTTCCCATAACAGCCCTTATTTGCACCAATCTGGTTGCAGTATTTGCCGCTGTAGGATAAGGCCTGGTCAATCAAACTCTGGCAACTGATCTGGCTTTGAGCGGAGGGCACGGAGTCGCTCCGATAAAGGGCGATAATCATCAATCCAATACTGAGACCCAGGAACCCAACACCAAAGAAAACCAAGGACATTAAGGTAGCTTCAACTCTCCCCGGATGGGATCTTATGCGGACCCCCACTAATTGACCAGTACGGCCGATCGCCGCCGCGGATGATTTGGACTCCATTACACTAGATGATTTGCTGTTCATGACCTGGCTAATCCTATTTGCCACACTTTCATTGGAAATTTACGGGTGAAAAATAAAGATCCGCATATTTCCTAGATTGATTTGCGAGCCGCTTTTTACGGCGAAAGGATGTTGAGGCTCAAGTCTTTGCCCATTTACCCATGTGCCATTTGTGCTGTTAAGATCCATCACATCATACCCATTTCCATTACGTCGAATCATTAAATGCCGTCTTGAGACGCCCAAGGCATAGGCATCATATGGCGTAAGGTCAACGACTTTTTCTCCTGTTGCCTCCGTTAGTCGACCGATAACGAATTCACTCTCCAGGCAGATATCAATCGGATGTGTTTGGCCAAATATATAAATAGCAATCCCCTCAGCAGGCACTTCCCAGTTCAGCTCCTTTATTTTTTCTTTAAGTCTTCGTCGAAGGATTTTGCGCCTTCTATATTCAGGGTTGTTGAATACTTTGCAGAATCGGGTTTGAATGGTTTTCCGCAATATTCGCAAATGAACGCATCCGCCTGATTGCGATGTTGACAAGAAGAACAAAACTTGTAATCAGTCGTTGCCATTTATTCTTTCTTGCAATTCGATTATATTATAGCCATATAAAATCAGGTAGAGTACGTCTACATTTTTGTAAACTCCCTACCGTGTGCCTATAAAAAGGCGTGCAACTGCACTGGCTTCTGATGCAACTCCGTCTTATTTCTTCGACAATAGTCTCACAGTGGACAGTGGAGCCACCTCGAATGTGCAAAACCGGGGCGGCGATCAAGCCACTTTCCCTACACTGACATCCCTCATTGTAAATGGCACCTTGAACATCCGGACCCATCCACACGTCCGGCCTTAATTAGATCCCTTAAGGACGATAGCGTAGGCGGTGATAGCAATAATCCTAGATAAGGCCGATAATGCGACGATAGAAATGCTATAATTCCGTGTAATGTCAATTTGGGTGATTCTAGGCGGGGCAATCGTCCTTTTTTTGGGAGCGATCGCTAGCTATGAGTTTGGTATTCGTGCAATTCAAACCAGCCGAAGGCTGGCAAATTTTCGTTCTCGGCAAAGCTATATCCTACGTGCGCGCTGGCTATTTGGATTCGGTTTCCTCTTCATCACCTCGGCTGTTGTTTTTATAGGATTCGGCCTCACACATGAATCAACGCCTGCTTCTGTTTCATCTAGTTTAGCAATCGAAACTTTTTCTCCCGGGGCAAGTTCACTTCCACGGGCATCTGAAACAAATACTCCCGCCATCATCGCCTCGAGAACCAGCGGATCAAAACCAACGACGATTCCCACACAGATACCGGCTCCTTCCAAAACGCCGACGAAGAAATCGACGTCGATCATTGCACCAACTTCATCCAATACCTCCAACATAGCGTTCCATCCAACGGCAACCTCGATCATGCCGTCCATCCGCTTACTTGCGACAGGCGCCTCATCCTATACGCCGACTGCAACAACATCAGCCACATACACCGCTACGCTTGCCCCTACTTTCACGCCAACACCAGTGTCTGTGGAGGTACAAGTTTACTTCACCGATCAACAACGATTGGTCAACGGGATTCCGCCTTACGAGGAATCGGTCACCCGGCTAATTCCTTCTTCAGAGGACTCGATTGCCGGGGCGTTGGATCAATACTTCAAAGGTCCAAGCACAACAGAAAAAATAGAAGGCCTGGTTGCAATTCAAAACGGTTTTGTTGGATACCGCCGAATTGAGCTTGATGGGGACGTACTGCGTGTTTATCTAACCGGATATTGCGAGCCAAATGGAACATCATATTCTATTGCAGGTCCCTTAACCATGACTTTAAAGCAATTCCCGGGTGTGTCATACGTGAAGATCTATGATGAATATAAACACACGCGCGACCCAAACGGCGAAAGCGATTCATCGCCAGTTTGCCTTGACGTAATTTTTTCACCCACACCAACGCATACTTCGACACCGACCAATACGCCAACGTTTACGGTGACACCGTCCAGCACGCCCACCATGACACCGACTGAAACATCATCTCCAACTCTAACTTGGACACCATCCAGCACACCTACCAAGACGCCAACTCCAACGTGGACATCGTCCAGCGTACCCGTCAAGGCGCTGGTTCCAACCTGGACGCCGTCCAGCACGCCTACCAAGACGCCGACTCCAACTTGGACACCGTCCAACACACCCACCGAAACACCGACTCCAACCTGGACACCGTCCAGCATACCTACTAAGACACCAACTGAAACATCATCTCCAACTTGGACGTGGACGCCGTCTAACACGCCTACCAAGACACCGACTCCAACTTGGACACCATCCAGCACGCCTACCAAGACGCCGACTTTAACTTGGACACCGTCCAGCACACCTACTAAGACACCAACTCCAACTTGGACACCGTCCACTACGCCTACCAAGACGCCAACTCCAACTTGGACACCATCCAGCACACCCACCAAGACACCAACTCCAACTTGGACGCCGTCCAGCACACCTACCAAGACGCCGACTCCAACTTGGACACCGTCCAGCACGCCTACCAAGACGCCAACTCTAACTTGGACACCGTCCAGCACACCTACTAAGACACCAACTCCAACTTGGACACCGTCCACTACGCCTACCAAGACGCCAACTCCAACTTGGACACCATCCGTCACACCCACCAAGACACCAACTCCAACTTGGACGCCGTCCAGCACACCTACCAAGACGCCGACTTTAACTTGGACACCGTCCAGCACGCCTACCAAGACGCCAACTCTAACTTGGACACCGTCCAGCACACCTACTAAGACACCAACTCCAACTTGGACACCGTCCACTACGCCTACCAAAACACCAACTGAAACATCATCTCCAACTTGGACGCGGACGCCGTCTAACACGCCTACCAAGACACCGACTCTAACTTGGACACCGTCCAGCACACCTACCAAAACATCAACTTCAACTTGGACACCGTCCAACACGCCTACCAAGACACCAACTCTAACTTGGACACCGTCCAGCACACCTACCAAAACATCAACTTCAACTTGGACACCGTCCAACACGCCTACCAAGACACCAACTGAAACGCCATCTCCAACTCTAACTTGGACACCGTCCAGCACACCTACCAAAACATCAACTTCAACTTGGACACCGTCCAACACGCCTACCAAGACACCAACTGAAACGCCATCTCCAACTCCAACCTGGACACCATCCGTCACACCCACCAAGACGCCAACTCCAACTTGGACACCGTCCGTCACACCCACTAAGACACCAACTCCAACTTGGACACCGTCCGTCACACCCACTAAGACACCATCTCCAACTTGGACACCTTCTAGCACGCCTACCAAGACACCAACTCTAACTTGGACACCTTCCAGCACGCCTACCAAGACACCAACTCAAACCTGGACGCCTTCCAGCACACCTACCAAGACACCAACCCCAACTTGGACACCTTCCAGTACGCCCACTAAGACGCCAACTGAAACAGCATCTCCAACTCCAACTTGGACACCTTCCAGCACACCTACCAAGACACCAACTCTAACTTGGACACCGTCCAGCACGCCTACCAAGACACCAACTCTAACTTGGACACCGTCCAACACGCCTACCAAGACACCAACTGAAACGCCATCTCCAACTCTAACTTGGACACCGTCCAGCACACCTACCAAAACATCAACTTCAACTTGGACACCGTCCAACACGCCTACCAAGACACCAACTGAAACGCCATCTCCAACTCCAACCTGGACACCATCCGTCACACCCACCAAGACGCCAACTCCAACTTGGACACCGTCCGTCACACCCACTAAGACACCAACTCCAACTTGGACACCGTCCGTCACACCCACTAAGACACCATCTCCAACTTGGACACCTTCTAGCACGCCTACCAAGACACCAACTCTAACTTGGACACCTTCCAGCACGCCTACCAAGACACCAACTCAAACCTGGACGCCTTCCAGCACACCTACCAAGACACCAACCCCAACTTGGACACCTTCCAGTACGCCCACTAAGACGCCAACTGAAACAGCATCTCCGACTCCAACTTGGACACCTTCCAGCACACCTACCAAGACACCAACTCTAACTTGGACACCGTCCAGCACGCCTACCAAGACACCAACTGAAACATCATCTCCAACTCCAACCTGGACACCGTCGACTACAGCAACGAATACCGCTACACCGACCGCGACGGTCAATACTTGCAATCGCGGTTCATTTATCGGTGATGTAACCATCCCGGATCAAACCATCCTGCATATTTCGGAAGGTTTTACTAAGACATGGAAGATACAAAATACCGGCAATTGTACATGGACGACCGCTTATAAAATGGTTTTTGTAAGCGGCGAAAGAATGAGCGGACCCGATTTTATTTATCTGCCTTCCAATGTCGAACCGGGTCAAATCGTAGATCTATCTGTGAATTTGGTTGCTCCAGATGTTGCAGGCAAATATGAAGGCAATTGGCAATTCGAAGATCCAAATGGAAAGATCTTTGGCGTTGGTAATTCAGCCGACCAACCGATCTGGGCAAGAATCAGCGTGATTCTGCCTTCCATCAACACGATTACAATAACGCCCACGCCTTCATCCATTGCGTCTCCGACTGGGACGCCAATTTCACAATATCCGGTTGCTTATGATTTTGTTGGCAATGCTTGTATGGCCCAATGGGAAAATAGTCATGAGTTCTTGCCTTGCCCAGGTCTCGACGGAGATAAGAAAGGATTCGTTTTGCCGCTGAACCAGGCCAAGCTTGAAGATAGTACTGTCATGAATCTCGCTACATTATTAACCTTCCCCGAGTCCGTTAAAGGCGGGTCCATTCAGGGAATCTATCCGGACTATCTAGTACAAGCAGGCGATCACTTGCAAGGATACGCAAGCTGTGAGTACGGTGCTAGAGCTTGTTCCGTGCTCTTTCGAATCAGTTATATTGACTCTTCCGGCTCCATAAACGATCTATGGGCTGTCGGCGAATTCTACGATGGCATGTATTCTAACGCGAACATTGATTTGAGCTACTTGGCTGGCATGAAAGTAAAATTCGTCTTAAGCGTTTTAGCACTAGGCTCTCCAGTTGATGATCAGGCCCTGTGGATAGCCCCCCATATTGTCCATATCCAGACGGCAACGCCCACAGCGACCAACATTGCCACTGCCACGTATACACCTTCCCCCGAGCCAACTGCAACATCGACTTACACACCAATCCCACCATCTATTCCCACCCATAACCTTACTTCTACGCCACCAGCCGGCGGAAGAAATCCTGCTTCCCCTCCATCAATTACGGAAACCATCAACCAGATTATTTTGTTCTTCCAGAGACTCCTAAGCCATTAGAAATGCATGGAGTGGACAAAACAAATGGTTTTCTCCACCCTGCAATCCTAAGTAAAGAAATAACTCATTATGAAAAGTTGACTTTGCCCGCCCTTCAACAGTGCCAAAAGAAAGATTTGAACTAACTAACAGGGTTTATAAATTTCTTCGAATTCGATATCCTTAATATAATCGTAATTCGGTTTTCCATTCTTAAAATAAGAACAGGCACTTACCTGATTAGAGCAAACCTCTGTTGAGTCCAATGCAATCATGCTTTGCAGAAAAGTGAAGCCCCAGCAAGGGTTTCTCCATAACCTGTACTTATTCCAACCTCAATCAGTTAAAGAGACGACAGAGTATATCGCGATCTCGAACTTGTTCAAATCAAAAGAACAGGCAGATCTTTTCCCTGACCAATAACCGGTCTTCTATATTGAAATAATTGGTGAATGAACAAGAAACCACCGCGACCCAAGGTCGCCTTATATAAGGAATCGGACTTATCCTTTTATCCAGTATAGCTTGAGATCAGTTGTTTGAAACGAGAGTCATCTCGGATGAAGTCTAGGTCCGGATCATGAATAATCCATTCAACATAAGTTTGTTTTTTCTCTAGAGCAGTTCGAAGAAGATCGATGGCTTGTTCTACATTACCACAGATCGCCTCCAAGCATGCACGATTGTATTCGCTTTCGCTATCGTAAATATTTCTCATGGCTTTTCCTATGTGTTTTTGAGCGAGTTCTTCCAATCCTAATTTTCGATAATATCCGCCTAAAGTGGCGTGTGCCAGATAGTGATCCGGATCCAGCTGAATTACTTTTTGAAAAGCGGAAATTGCATCCTCGTCGCGTTCTGCTCCTGCGAAAGCTAAACCTAAATGGTGATAATAAGAAGCCCTGGCAGAGTCAATGGAAATTGCTTGCTGGTGCGCTAGAATGGCTTCTTTGTACAAGCCAGCAGATTTATAAAGGGTTCCAAGAGCATCCCATGCAGGAGCGTTGCGGTCATTGATTTGGACGACTCTTTTATATTTTGCAATCTCCACTTCAAGTATCTGTGATCTCTTGTGAATTAACTCCTGGGGTTTTATCTCTTGATTTGATTTGCACAGGCTTTTCTTCGGTTTGGATTGCTCCATCTTTGCTTTTCTCCACTGGAACATCTGAAGCGACAGGCAACTCATCTACTGTTACGCTTTGCGCGTATCTGTTTACTTGATACTCCGTTTCACGAAGATCAACCGGTTTTGCTGATGGATGCGAAAAGGACTGGCTCTCCGCTTGTTGCCAATTTACTAATTCCATGGAAGCAGGCTTGAATAACTCTACTTGAGATTCACCTTTGTTGAGTTGTTGACTTTGGTCTATAGGTTCCTCTTCTGGGGTAGCGAATTCTTTATCAAGGCTTTTGGCATCTGTGCTGGGGGGACGAATTTCGGCATCATCCGAAAACGCTGGAGACCAATCGCTATCTTTGTAATCGGGATCAACATCCGACCAATTGGTCAAAAATGTAGTTTCAAGACTGATGGACACATTCTTCTCAGGCTGGCTTATATCAGTGAATATGTGGGCGTCAGTAGCTATTTCAGGAGTAGGCTCAGTCGGCATTTTATTCAAATCGGAAGCGGCATCCTCCCCCAGGTCAGCTAATGGAGCCGAATACTCTTGAAAGGAGTTGGATAGATCAGATGAAGCATAAAGCATCTGCCCAGGTTGTTCGCTTTCTTCCTTGCATTCCGGATCCAACTCGTCCGCGCGTTGGAAGGCAATCAGCGCTTGTTGATAATCCTTTAGCTGCCTGTACACCTTTCCCAGCCGATTCCAAGATATGGCTTTTTCCCTATTGTCCATCAGCAAATCGAGGCTTCTTCTAAATAACATCACAGCCTCGGCATATTTTCCCTGGTGCACAAAGGTCTGAGCTAGATTGCTGTAGGGTTTCCCATAGGTGCGGTCCATTTGAATGGATCTATGATACGCATGCATCGCCTGCTCATATGATCCCGACATGAAGTATAGGTTTCCAAGTTCATTCCAAAGTTCATGCTCACTCATGGCATCTCCTCAACCTGAAACATAACTCGACTGCTGTTCGACAGAATAGTTGCCAAGCAAGCTGAAGCGAGACTGGAGGGAAAGCGTGGTATTTTCTGGGTCAAGCTCGTCAGCGCGTTGATATGCAGATATCGCGCTTTCGTAATTATTGAGGCGGCGATAGACATTTCCCAGACGATTCCAAGAGATTGCCTTATCCTTTTCACTAGCAAACAATTCAATACTGCGTTGATATAGAAGGATTGCTTCGGTGAATTGGCCTTTTTGTACATAAGTCAAGGCCAGGTTACTATACGGCCACGCAAACCACCGGTCTAGTTGGATGGCTTTGCTATATGCCACAATCGCATCGTCGTAGGCGCCCGTATTGAAGTATATATTTCCTAGCTCGTTCCAAACATGTGCATTCTTTGTGTCCATTTCGATCTGCAGTTCACCAGAAGAATCGACAAAGGTGGCCGGTTCTTGCAAAGCCTCAGGCATCGGATCTTCTGATTCACTATCAGATTTAACCGCAAGATCATCATTGTCTTTCAGAAATACCTCATAGGCCGATTGCCCAGCCGCATATGAGTTATCGGATTCTGTTTCGTTTTTGATTTCAACCTCTGCCTCCGCGACTGCAGATTCATTTACGGTCTCATTTGCTTCCGGCTCGGCAGCAATCAAATCAGAATCCTCTTCTGATGGCTCCACATCTGTTTCTTCAACGCTGAGTGTTGACGCTTGAACTGTTTCAACTTCAACCTCTGTTTCCGCGGCTGCAGATTCATTTACGCTCCCATTTTCTTCCGGCTCGGCAGCGACCAAATCAACATCATTTTCTTCTGATTTCTCTGTCTCTGTTTCCTCAACGCTTAACGTTGACGCCTGAACCGATTCAATATTGGATGTCTGTGCTACATTTACGCTAAGGATTTCTTCCGGAGGTGCTGCCGTTCCATCATCAACCTTTTCAGTCGTGACAGTAACTTCTGAAGTTTCGGTCGTTGTGACAGTCATAGTTTCTGGAATCTCGGTATAGGTTTCGATGGTTTCCTGGATAATCGTCGAAGTTGTCTGTTGGGCGCCGGTTAATTCCTGAACCGACTGTTCCACGGGGAGATTATTCTCCGTTGTTTCTGTGTCGGATTGGCCGACGATTTCCAAGTCATTTTTGTCATCAGTGTTTTCATTATGAGTGATTGCAGATTCCAATGCCGCTTGCTCACCATTTTGTGGGGTATCTTCAGAAGATAGAAGTTCTGTTGTTGTAGCCTCTGGTAAAGCGACGGTATCAGGTGGGGTATCAGCCTCCTGCAAGGCAACAGCATTAGCTGGAGTATCAGCTCCTTCAAACGTCGCGTTTTCTTCGGCTCGGCTCTCAGAAAGGATCAACTGAATCGGGCTAGGATTCTCTGCAGATGCTTGTTCCTGATCTTGACATACGACGCTTTGCAATGGAGCAGTGCTTTCCGGCACATCATCTAGTTCATCACGGAAGCCGGCATTTTCTGCATCTAATCCATCTGCCCTTTGAAAGGATTGAACGGCAAGATCATATTCATTCAGTTTACGATAGACATTGCCAATGCGATTCCATACAATCGCCTTGTCCTTATCATCCTCGATTAAATCAACTCCCTTTTGATAGAGAGGGAGGGCTTCGACATATTTGCCCTGACTGACCAAAGTCAGCGCCAAATTGTTATATGACCATCCAGATTCAGGCGCAAAACCAATCGCTTTATTGTAGGCCTCGACTGCTTTGTCATAATCTTTCGCCCGGAAATGTAGGTTACCAAGTTCGTACCAGTTTTGGGCATTGGCAGGATCAAGTTCCAGGGCTTTCTCATAAGCGCAGATCGCCTCCTGATTTCTATCCTGTTTGTCGAATACGTTACCTAATCGAATCCAAGGATTGATAAAGCGTTTGTTAAATTCAATCGCCTTTTCCTGGTAGGCAACAACCGCATTGAATATCTTTCCTAATTCATTCCAAAACTCATAGTCGTTCATTTTTCTACCTCCGTGGTGATAAGAATTATTGGAATTATTAATCAACATTGCAATTGCTCAACAAGCTGAAACGCGTTCGGGTGAGCAAATTAACACCTTCGTCAGCCAATATCACAGCTTTTTGATATGCCTTAACAGCATTATCATAGTCATTAAGTTTGCGATGGGCATTGCCGAGAAGATTCCAAACAGCCGCTTTGTCTTTATCGTTCTTCAGCAAATCAATGCTCTTTTGATAAAGGGCAATAGCTTTCTTAGACTGTCCTTGGGATACCAAAATGCGCGCTAGGTTTGCATAAGGCCAGCCATTATTGGGTCCCATTTCAATTGCCTTATAGAAGGCGTCAACTGCCTTATCATACGTACCTGCCTTGAAAAATATTTCTCCGAGATCGTTCCACGTCTGAGAATTATTCATGCTTTGATCGGTTTGGAGATTATTCGTTCCATCGCGGATTCCTGCAGTCTCCGGATCCAGTTCGGCGGCTTTTTGATATGCGGCGACAGCATTCTCATAATCGTTAATGCACCGATAGATGTTTCCCAAGCCATTCCAAGATACTGCTCGATCCTTATCTGAATTTAGCAATTCAAGACTTTTCTCATAGAGCAGGATTCCCTCAGCATACTGGCCCTGTGTCACATAGGCAAGCGCCAGATTACCATAAGGCCACCCGAATGATGGATCAAGCTGAATAGCTTTGTTGTATGCGTGGATGGCCATCTCCATTTCTCCACGTTTAAAATGGACGTTCCCCTTGGCATTCCAGGCATCAGCGTTAACAGCTTTGATCTCTTCCCTGTCCTTTGATCCCGAAGCACAAGCTTGTATTACCGTGCGGTTTTGCGGACGTATTTCGTTTGTCAAGTTTGACATCTCATCTCCTTTGGCTTCCAGTTTTTGCGGGTCGACCAGGACTGACTTAGATCGTTCATAACTTATATTTGGATATCCATCGGCTTTCGGTGAAGTATTCTTAGATTCTCTTTCATTTGCAGATTTGAAGATCCACACTGGTGCTTCGGATGGCTGCCCGCCCGGCTCGGGTGCGGAGAATTTGTTTTTTTGATCAATCGGCAAATTATCTTTCAATGCCATTTGCAGATCAGACACAGTGTCAGCGGATTCACTTTTAGTGGCATCTGAGTTTGAAATCTGCTTTTCAGCAGTTACAATACGCTTTGAGCTATCTGGAATGTTTTTATTCCTGGAAGCACGAATTTTGGGATCAAGCGTATCTGCTATCTGATAAGCGGCAATCGCATTGTCATAGTCGTTGAGCAAGCGATACACGTTCGCGAGTTGATTCCATGATACAGCTTTGTCTTTTTCTTCCAGAAAAAGATCAATGCTTTTTAGATATAGCGACACCGCCTCACTGTACTTTCCTTGATGAGTATAGGCAAGACCAAGATTGTGATAGGCCCAACCATCCTCACAATTTAGTTGAATTGCGTATGAGAATATCTCCGCGGCCTCTTCATATGATTCGCATTCTAGGTAAATGGCTCCAAGTTCATTCCAAATGACGCTGTTTTTAGGATCCAAACTTAAGGCACCCTGGTATGCTTTGATTGCTTCGCGATATCGTTCCTGTCTGATGAAAAGGACGCCTAACCGAAGCCATGGTGTAACAAATTGTCCATTTAACTCAATTGCTTTGCGATAGGCCTTGATCGCATCATCTACGCGACCAGTAACTGAGTAGATATCTCCCATGCCGTTCCAGGGTTGGGCAAAAGCAGGCATGAATGAAATGGCTTTTCGGTATGAGGCAATTGCATCATCAATATAACCAATCGTGAAGTACACATTCCCCAATCCATTCCATCCAATCGGGTCTTTCGGATCGTGTGCAATTGCCTTTTGAAAAGCGATCATTGCTTCATCGTTGCGGAAGATTTTTAAGCAAAAATTCCCAAGATTGTTCCAAGCTAAGAATTGTTCAGGAGCCAGGTGGATTGCCTGCTTGTATGCATCAATCGCTTCGTTAATGCTTAGCAGACTGGTCTTGACGAGGGCAATCGCATTGAAGCACTCCACTTCAAGCCGGTTATCCTGGATTTTGCTGGCACATTTCAATACTTCGCGCAATAACCTGTCAGCCCCTTCATAGTCGCCTTTTCGCCAATGAAGGAGTCCCAAATTTAATAATGCAGTTGGCACGCATTGAAGCAGAATTCGCTTCCTGGTGGTAGATCGTTTAAGAGCAATTCACATAAGGAGACTTTATCATTAGATCCCTCAGTTACTCCCGATGGATACTTCAAATCCAAGCCAAACGAAATCGATGGTTTCATGCAGAATCTGTTCGGACCGTACCGCTTCGGTCAGTTCAATCAAACAATGACGCTGCGCCCAAAGGTCAGGCGCATAGTGCACAAAATTCACGACTTCATTCTGGGTCAGCCAGAAAACAACACGGATACACCTTTCTGCAAAGAAATCTCTTTCAGAATTCAGAATTGCATATATATTGCTTTGCTTGCTACCCTCTTTATAGAAATCCTCAACATAGTAAATCGTGTGTTCAGTGTCCCTGAATTCCTTTAGAAAATATGAATTATTGAGTATCTCCTGATCTTTAATTCTTATACGCTCTGATTTTTGATTTAAATCAATTAAGAAGCTTTCAAGTTCGGCTTGGGCATCCTCACGTGCGGATACTGAACTGTAGACAACAAGCAATATACATGGCCTCTGCCACTTAACTGCCATTTCCAACTCTCTACCCAGGATCTCCATGCGGTCCTCGAAAGGCTCAACTGACTGAATGGTTTCAATGCTGAAATCAGTCATATAATAATTTCCTCAACACTGGATGGATATCGCACCAATTCTCCCCGTCCCGGTATTCCAAAAGAGCCAAGAGTTGCATAAGAGGACGCACCCGGTCGTTGTATTCGAGATGATTGTTGTCTCCAATTTTTCTTAGAAGTTTTATGTCTTCCTTATCTAGAATGCGTCTATATTCATTCCGTATTTCGGTCGCGGCCCACTCAATATCAGTGCAGTCCATCCTAACCGCCTTTCTTCTTCTTGCCCGACCAATCGCGGTGCGGACGATACGCGCCAACTCACGGAACACTCCTCCACTGTAGGTCACTGCTTGTTCCAATGCGGGAGTTTCGATCAAACCGGGCATCATTCGCATATGGACAAACTTTCTTAGAGTCTGATACCCTTCTTCATGGTGGACGTCTGGCTTCATAGGTGGGTGCAAATAAATGTTCGGTAAAAAGAAGGCTTGATCGCGGATCGCATCAAATTCCTTGCTATAAAACAGGGCACTTGAAACCGTGTAAACGATCGCACAATTAGGTTGCATCATGATTTCCCTTCGATCATGAAAGATTGCCCGCGCTTTATCCAAATTCGGTTTATCCATGTCGTCAATAAGAATCAAGGGAATGAGATGCTCTTTAGCATAAATCGTTGTTGCAATGTGGTTGATGACGGCGATTAATCCAGTGATATCGGTTTCTACTACCTGTCTCAGTTGCACTCGTGTTGCGGGTTCCAGCTTCATCTTTAGTCCGGCATTGACAAAGAAAGCATTTATGGATGTATCCAATTCCATATCGGAGCCACGCCCTTCCAAAATCGTAGACACCTCTTTTTCTATTTTTCCCTGCCAGCCATATAATTCCTTGAGTAGCTGATCAGGCAAGTCACCGCCTTTTTTTCGATATTCGCGGAACAATCGACCACCGATAGCGAGTAAGACATCTCGAAAGTCAAGGTCGATAACGTCTGCTTCTTCCCGAATGCTGAAATTGATCGGCCAATATTTCTTTTGGATTTCCGGTTTTCCCAGGAGGTGCAGTAACTCGGTGGATTTGCCACACCCTCTATGTCCAGAAAAGAAGAATTTTGGAGGCCGATAAAACGGCGCTAATAGTGCATCCGTCAGCTCGTCGATTGGATTCCCAGGCCGGTCAATGTAAAACGGATTGGGTTTGCCATTCTTTTCTGGCTTTAAGGGGAAATCCAATTCGAAGTTCAACCACGCCCTGTCAAAATCGGTTGCGACGATATAATCAAAGCCATTCATTGATTCCTCAATCCAGTTCCAAGATAACAAGAGTTTTTGTTATGAGAGTAATTATATGAATTCTCCAATAATTCAAAATCAGATAATGTTGTATATTCTCATTGCAGATATTGACCGTGTGGTCAAAACTTTTGCGGTCATTTGTGACCAGGTATTTATTACACATCACCGCGCCGGATTCCTTTAGTCATTTAACGATAGGGCAAGGCCCTCTCGCACAGCATAAAGCGCTGCTTGTGTTCGGTTGGCAACATGCAGCTTATTGAGAATACTGCTAACATACTTAGCAATGGTTCGTTCGTTTACAACCAACACAGTTGCTATCTCCTGATTGCTAAGGCCGCGGGCGATCAAGCGTAAGGCTTCCAGTTCGCGGCGAGTGAGGGTCTCAGAAGAATAAACTCCTCGGATGACTGGTCGAACTCGTGAATTACTTTCATGGCAATAGAGGGATGAATTGATGCTTGACCCAGTGCCACATCACGAATGGACTGCAAAAGTTGTGTTCGCGTTGTATCCTTTAGCATATATCCAAGCGCTCCCGCCTTTATTGCTTGATAGACACGGTTGCTTTCGGCAAAGCTGGTAAGGACCAATATACGAGCATTGGGCACAACTGTTCTTAACTTGGGGATGGTGGTCAAGCCATCCTGACGCGGCATGACCATGTCAAGAAGAATCACATCTGGTCTGGTTCTTTGTGCTAATTCAACCGCCTGAATTCCATCCTGGGCCTCACCCACCACCTCAATCTCGGGCTGAAATGAAAGAATGGCCACGATGCCTTCCCTAACGACAGTCTGATCTTCCACAACAAGAACACGGATTTTTTTATCTGAAAGGCGGTTTGTTTGTTTCGATTTTGCTAGCATAAGGGTTCCATAATCCTGAAATTACCTGTTTATTGCCTTGTTGCTACGGTGAGCCCAGAGAACCTGCTGGAATTCGTGTCAGCGTCCTTCAGTTGTGCATCCTGGCTATTCCACAGCTCAGCCGACCAGATTTCAAAATAATCGCCTTGACCCACCAACAAAATATTTCCATGAAGATTAGCAAATTCCTTTAGTTCATCTGGTATAGCAAGATAACCATTTTTGTCCATACTTACTTCATGCGCAGTTCCCAAAATCAGTCTAAGTAGCACACGAGCCAGGGGATCGGCGATATTTAGGGATACTACTCTTCGATAGATTTCCTGGAAAGCGGTCCTTGTCAGAACCAGCAAATTCCGATCAAAGCCCTGAGTAATATAAATGCGATTTGACAATTCTTCTCTGAATTGAGATGGAGTAGACAGGCGGTTATGTTTATCTAACTTCGAAGAATGTTTTCCCAGAAACAATTTGATCTCCTAAAAGAAGGATCTTTATTTTTATTTCTGTTTGTATTATATGAATTTCATATGGCATTGGAAACCTAAGAAAGTGGTTATTTACATTTTCATCGTAAGCGGAAAAGACATGGTTTTATGGTCAAAAATAGGTGGTCAAATTACCGATGGTAACCGCCCTATATATGTTCTTGATGGAGAGTCAAATCATGAAAACGGTGTGACATTTATGATTCATTTAGCAGGGGCGTGTCCCGACAAAATATAAGACCCTTCCAATTAAGTTCCTATAATGTGGAAGGGTCCTATGCAAAAGGATTTATTTGCCGGGAACAGAAAATTCTTAACTCGACTTTTTGTCCTTGTTCTTTATTTCAGTCAGTCCTTCACGAATGGCATAGAGAGCCGCCTGTGTTCGATTTGCAAGTTGGAGTTTCTCAAGGATGCTACTCACGTATTTGGCAATGGTACGTTCGTGGACCACAAGCGCGGTCGCTATTTCCTGATTACTTAATCCTCGAGCTATCAACCTTAGCGTTTCGTGTTCCCTTGGGGTCAATGGATTGGCAGTGTAAAGTATCTGAGAGGGATGGTTAATTTCGTGAATCACCTTGATGGCAATAGAAGGATGAATAGATGCTTGGCCTTTCGCCACATCTCAAATCGCTTGTAAAAGTTGTGTTCGGGTGGCATCTTTGAGCAGATAGCCGAGGGCTCCCGATTTGACCGCTTGGTAAACGCGATCGCTCTCTGCAAAACTTGTTAATACCAAGATCCTGCTATCAGGGAGGATTTCTTTCAGCTTGGGTATGGTTGCCAAGCCATCCTGCTCAGGCATGACCATATCTAGAAGGATGACATCAGGCTTGGTTTTGTTTGCCAGTTTTACGGCCTCAATCCCGTTGTGAGCTTCGCCAACCACTTCCATATCCGATTGGAGCGAGAGAATTGCAACTACGCCTTCTCGAACTACGCTTTCATCATCAACAACTAGAATTCGAATCTTCGTCATGGATCCCGCCGCCTTCGTTCAATTTGTTTAACTGCCTGATCTTTCCCAACAGTGATTACAATTTTTGTTCCTTGCCCGGGTTTTGACAATACATTGAGTTTTCCATTGATCTGAAGAGCTCTTTCCTTCATGTTACGGAGTCCCATTCCTCCTCGATCAACTTTCTTGGGATCAAAACCAGTTCCATCGTCCTGGATTCTTAGTATAACATTGCGCTTTCCTTGTTTGATTGTGACCAACACTGAATTCGCATGTGCGTGCCGCAATACATTATTAAGGGCTTCCTGCGCAATATAATATAGAGCAACCTCCTTGTCTTTCAGAAGAAAAATGTTTTCATCAGAGAGAAGTCTGGCTTTGATATCGGCTCTGCCTTCCACCGCTGCCAGACGATGATGCAAGACAGAGATCAATCCCTCCTTTTCTATATCTATGGGCTGCATTTGGAAGAGGAAAAGGCGCATTTCTTTGACCGCTTGTCGAGCGTTATCGCCTATTCGGGACAAGACCTCGGAAGGATTGATCTGGGACCCTGCTTCAAGAGCGGCTTGGGCTGCTTCAGTCAACGTCACGAGGCCATAGAGCTTTTGGCTAACTGAGTCGTGAAGGTCCCTTAGAATTCTCTGACGCTCTGAAAGAGTAATCGCCAATTTACGCCTGCGATCACTGTCAATAAGAATCGCAATTTGGTCTGATAAGGTCATCAGGCGTACAATCTCATCTTGACTAAAAACCGGTTTTTCCCGCCTACCCAAAAACATGAAACCCACAGTCCTGCTTTCTTCGCTTACCTGGATATTAAAATGGTAAGAGAAGCATACATTCAAGATCTAAATTTTGCAGAGATGGCGGAACACGTGGATCATTTTTGAAATCCTCAATCAAGACAGCCTGTCGGTTCTTTAGTGCCAGATCTGCAAGAGGAGAAGAACGAATTCATACGCGATAAAGCGTTAATAAATTCTTCAGGGATTCCAAAATGGGATGCCAAAAACAATTCCTGATCGCCATTTCCTTTCTGTCTTTCATCTACTAAGAATATGCCTACAACTTGGCTTCGAAAAGGGATGATAATTTGATAAACAGATTCTGACAGGAATTCGTCCAAATTGATCGCGTGGCTTGCGGCGCTGGAAATGCTGTTTAAAAGAACAAACATTTCGTCACGAGCTCGTTGGCGCGCATCTTCTGCGAGTCTGCGTTCTGTAATATCGCGCCAGATGATGAGACGGCCAAAGGGAAGGTTGCGATGATCTTTGAGCAACGAAATACGGATGTTGAGATATCGCCACTTTTCTTGGGATCTGATGCTCCTTTTCATCTCCAATTCTTGAACATCATCGAAAGATTTTCCCAAGCCGGGCAAATCGCTTAGCACAGTTGTGATAGGCTGCCCATATGCCTTTTCGCGGGATAAGCCTATAATTCTTTCTGCCGCAGGATTAATATCAACAATAATGTTCTGGGTATCCAAAACGATCCATCCATCATCCATGTGATTAACTACGACTTCAGGAATAAGAGGAACTGAGGTTATCAAGTCGCGATTCACCAAGCCATAGCAAAAGCCCAGCCCGGTCAACGTAAATGCGGCAAGTGATGAATCGAGAGGAGATGGAATAGTTAGACCCATAATCCTTGTCAATAGAACTAATAAGGGCGCAAAACAGCCCACGAGAATCACCCAATACCGCGCCAAGGGACGAGGTCTTCGAATAAAGTCGTCTATCAACAAGAGCGTTCCAGCAGCTACCAACTGGTAGAGATAGATTGACCATATTCTGTCCCACAACCCCGCGAGAATCAAGTGACGTGTATTTTCATACGAGTTCATAAAGAATATATCACGCCACGGTTCTACCCAAAAGAGTATCTGTGTTAGCAACGGGATAATTCCTAACAAGACGAGAACCGGGCGAGATATCCAATGGGATCAATTTGTATACGAGAGAGAGAAAACAAATTGCGCAGAGGCCACAATAGCGCTGCTCAGATAAATCATTGCAGTGCAAAGCTGGTTAACGAAAGGATTTGAAAAGAGATCGAAAGCGAGAAATGAGCATGACCAAATGCCGAGAAACGTGGAGAAGATAATTAAACTAATCGCGCCGGGGACTTTAGATCTACTGTATGCGATCAAAGCAATCGCAAAAGCTAGCCCCAGAGTTAAGATCAAGATCGTAATTTCAAAATCCATGTTTTATAAATCTTCGTTTTTTATTCGGATGCTCGTTTGGCAAAAGTGATCCATCTTATAATCAGTTAAGTAATGTTTCCATCAACAAGTCACCCAAAATCTCTTTTAGTATTGGGTCGCGCTGAACGCTTAGCGTGGATAACTGTCCGTTCAGAATGGTCAATTTCAATAAACTCAGTGCTGTTTCAAGATTCCCGAGCATAGCTTCTTGGCAAATATTTAGATACGAACCCTGATCATCTGAATTCTTGCGGGCCAAACCAATTTCTCGCCGCGCTTCATCCGACAGCCCCAACAAACTGTAACATACTGCCAGCGCGACATGATAGCCTAAAACATTTGGCGTCAATTCTACCGCCCTTTTGAAAAAAGGTATTGCCTCATCTGGTTTTCCCATCCAAATATAAAGATGCCCCATTGTATTCCAAAGTCGGGCATCCGTGGAAACTAAACGCAAAGCCCTGCGACCTTGAACCATGGCTTCGTAGTTTTTTCCAAGCGCATTAAGAATAACAGCCAGATTCATCCACAAGAATCCATCTTTCGATTCCCTTTTGAGGATTTTGGCGTAAATTTCAGACGCTTCTTGATATTCTTTCTTCTCATACGAGAGTATGGCTAGATCATTCAAGAGCCATGTCTTTATCTGTAAGAGTTCATTTGTTTCGGCGAGTAGAATTCCTGTTGTCAATAATTGCCTTGCTTTGTCATTCTCCCCGAGCATCCAATACAGGTAACCAAGAGCGCCCAAAAGTTCAATCCTGGCCAACATGGATTCGGTATGATTAGGCAATTGGCTGAGTAATTCTTCGCGCGATTCGAGCCTTTTCCCTAAGATCTTGGGGGAAATCGCCGGAATCTTGTATATGCCAAATCAAAACGCCGGCAGGTAGACTTGTTTTAGTTGAACCGTGCGAACTTGCAAACTCGACAACTTGATGACGAAAAGCCCAAAAGTCCGGAGCGAACTTCGGAAGATTTGACGCCTCGCTGAGGGTAAGCCAAAACACGCATCTCACTTCTTGTTCAACAAATAGCTCCCGATATATATTTAGAGCCCGGTAAGCATTTTTCCCATCATCGCCACCGCCTTGGTCGAGATTTGTCACGAAGAAGATTGATTTATCGACTCTTTCATTTTCTAAGATCAGGTGTGCCACATCTGACCGTTCCCCGTTAACGCTAATTCTCTTTATGCTTTGCCCAAGTTCCTCTGCAGATCTTTCCAATGCGTTCTCCGCTCTATTTTGGCTGAGCTTCGATTTGCATATTGCCAGCAATATACTGGGTCTTCCCCATCGGATTGCCAATTCGAGTTCACTAGACAAAGTTCGTATATTCTCTTCGAAGGATTGACTGCTCTTTAGCACCTTATTTGCCTTATCATCCAATGAACTACACGGAAATCTCTGCCTGGCCGCGTATGGCGGTTTAACAGCTTAGACATCACCTACGCGATAAAGAAAATAAATCGCTTTTAGCGGCAGCCGATCTCGGGCTTTCTCTCCTAAATGATCATAATATCTTATCCACAAGTCAAAGAAATTTTCTAGATCCCAGATTGTGAGTTTTTGAAAAGCGTCGTTCCTGATTTCATCCTTTACATCACGGGTAAAGCCGCCACTTGAGATGAGTAATCCATAGTCGTTCGAACCCAGCGCTGATAGGAAGTTTTTGAGGCCTTCCAAGGTAATTGCTTGGCCCTTATGCTTTATCTGGACCAAAATACGAGGTCCCTTAGCACCAATGGGATCCGCATAGGCGATGATATCAATTTGTCCGCGGGATTTTTCAGGCGGGGCAATCCATCCGATGTGATATCCCATAGCTATTAAGAGATCTGCAATCAAGTCTTGGAATTCAGTTCTGCGGATTGCTTGCAGATATTTTTGGATCAGTTCCCAAGCTTTTTCTTCTGCCTCTTCAGCCACGACTGTATAGGATGGGGCATCCTGTTTGACCTCATCCAGTAGCTTTATCGCCTCTTTATAGAATTCCTGTACGTTGGGAAACCTCCGACAAGCTTGCCGCCCTTCTTCAGTAAGACACCATCTTCCTTTATTGCTTTTAGCAAGCCACCCGGCTTTTTCTAGAGGGATAATGGCTAACCGTACTATTCTTTCGTAGCGCGGGACATTCGTAGAGGGCGAGTAGCCTTTTTCATAATCGGATAGAGGGGTAAGTTCGGGCAGAAAGGCCAATATTTCACTGGCAGGCATTCCCTCCGACTTATTCCAGAGCAATTCCAGCACGCCTCGTAGTAACGCGCCTATTCTGCTAAGTGTGACGTCTGGCATTGTGATTAATTATCCTTGGCGCCCAGTATATTGCCATTGACTTGTAAAAGCAAGGATTGAAAAGACCCGGAAAGACTCTAATAGATTTTAGCCCATCCATACGGAGATTAACGTTTATTATCTCCGAATGACCCAAATAATTGCTTTTCAATCACGGTTTCTAAAAATCCCTTGCTGTTGACGCGTTAACCAAATGAAATCCTTGACCATCTTTGCCGGATGAGGGCTGGTACTTACAATCACAAAGTAACCAGGTGCCCAGAAGTCCTTGGAACGATTTTCCTTCTTAATTCGTGGAAAATCCTCTAAAATTTCCTGAGAAGTTTGTTGCCGAATGATATTCATAAACTTTGCAGGCGATGTGGCAGGGGGAACGCAAATAATCCACTGCAAGTAATCCGGTTGAACGGATAAAAAATCTAACCTCCAACCGAAAGAAATACATATTTGTTTCATCCAGTCATATAGATTATCTGCCAAATCCCCAACCAAATAATGAGTGTTGAACCGAGGAATCAGAAGACAGGCATAAGATAATTCATAAGGATCCTTAGAGACAGGCTCAAAGGTTACCTCAGTGGTTAATTTCCATTCGGGGATGGTATCGCTCTTGGCGAGTTGATCAGAAGTGGTTGAGAGCATGAGAGCAATATTCCAAAATTCTTGCAAAACCTTGTGGCACCGTTTTAAATCTCCGAAATTGGTTATTGATCTGTTTCAAGATTATTAAGTTGTTTTCAATCCACGATCGCAATTCACAACTCTAAGCCGACCTATAAAATGTTTTCTAACCGATTATACATCAAATTAAGGTTAAAATACGCATTTACGGGCAGAACAGGCTACACCTCACGCTCCTGCTCTCCTGCCTGCATAAGCGAAAGTCATACAATTCTCGGATAAATTCTTAAGGCATTCATTTATCTTCATAAAGGAGCTTAAGATGAGTTCTCAACGAGTTGCGGTAGTTCAAGCGGGCGCAACCATGTTCAACACTCCTCAAACTTTGGAGCGCATGCAAGCGCACTGTGAAGAGATTCGCCGTCTGGGAGTCCGGCTGGCCGTATTTCCGGAAGCTTATATCGGCGGTTACCCCAAAGGACTGGATTTCGGCGCGCGCGTGGGAGGTCGTTCACCCGCAGGCCGCGAAGATTTCCAGCGGTACTGGTCGGCGGCTATTAATGTGCCTGGTCCTGAGGTCGAACAAATCAGCGATATGGCAAAACATGCGGGAGCTTATTTAGTTGTCGGTGTTATCGAACGCAATGGCTCGACCCTCTACTGTACTGCGCTTTTCTTTGATCCCCAAGGTGCACTGATTGGAAAACACCGCAAGCTGGTGCCAACGGCTAGCGAGCGGCTGATCTGGGGCATGGGCGACGGTTCAACCCTTCCCGTACTGGATACACCGCTCGGAAAGATCGGAGCCGTCATCTGCTGGGAAAACTACATGCCCGCCCTGCGCCTCACTATGTATTCAAAAGGTATCAACCTATACTGCGCCCCAACGGTTGACGAGCGCGAAATCTGGCAGTCTTCCATGCGCCACATCGCTTATGAAGGACGGTGTTTTGTATTGAGCGCCTGCCAATATCTTAAACGGTCCGACTGTCCTGACGATTATGGCTGCATTCAAGGCAACGCGCCTGAAACTGAGCTAATCCGTGGCGGAAGTATTATTGTTAACCCTCTCGGTGAGGTTCTCGCCGGACCAGTCTACAGTCGCGAGGTCATTTTGACAGCAGACATCGATCTAGTAGACACTATTCGCGGCAAATACGATCTCGACGTAGCCGGGCATTATGGCCGCCCGGAAGTATTCTCATTGATTGTTGACGAAAAAGAAAAACGCTCCGTTCGTAGTTTGTAATCATATCTCAAGCTTAGGATACAGACTGAGATGAATACCGGAGATGCAGCGACGACGTTCTTGCGCTACTCCGCCATGGGTATTGACGTTGAGCCGCGTCCACCCCACTTGCCGGGCCAACCGGGAAGGAACGCGGCCATGATCAGCGCCGCGATGGAAGCGTAGAATGTCAATTGATACGCGGCGTCAAAGCCCTGCATGGATTGATCGCACGCCAGTTGAAGCGTGGATAAAATCTTTGCCATAGCCGCGTCGATGGCCGATTGCGGCAAGGATGCCAACGAAGTCAGCGTGCCGGGCGGGAAATTATTCTGCGCCGCAACACCAGGCGTTTCACACACTCCATAAGGTGTTGTGACATTGATGAGTTCATCCTGCATTTTGTTCTGCATGGCCAAGATATCGGGCGATAGGAAACTGACCAAGATCGTTGCCAGCGCTGCCACCGAAACCGCCTGGACCACAAAGCGGGTGCTGTTCATCAACGACGAACCGCGCGGCAACACATCGAGTGGAATACTGCTTAAGGCAGCCACGTAAGAGGTTTGCAGAGTTAATCCAATCGCCAAGCCGCGCAAAGCCAAAAGAATCACGATATAAGAAATCGGCGTTGTGCCCTGAATCAAAGATAACTGCCACGTATTGATACACAAGATCAAGAATCCCACAAACATGATGGTGCGGGGACCAATCTTGTCATAAAGCCTTCCAGCTGACGGTGTGGCAATCGCAGAGGTAGCCGCGACCGCCAATAAAATAATCCCAGCATCCAGAGCGGTTCGGCCGCGAAAGGCTTGCAGATAGATTGGCATCATAAACTCCGCCCCGAACAAAGCAATCGTTGCAATATAGCCTACCAACGCGGCAATTAAAAATGTCGGATTGAGGAAGAGCCGCAAATTCATCAACGGTTCCTTCGCCACACGCAATTCAATCAACACATGAACGATGAGTATGACAAAACCAAATCCAAGAGCCAGGAGAGTGAACGGACCACCCCAGCCGAAGTTTTCAGCGATGGATGCGGCATAAAGTATCGCACCAAATCCAATAATCGCTGTGAGCAATCCAAGCGGATCAAACAACGGTTTTCTGTCAACGCGAAAATCAAGTAAAAAGCTCGAGCCGAGAATTACGCCAACAATCCCAATCGGCACATTTATGAAGAAAATCGCGCGCCAAAGATTGATATCCACCAGCCAGCCGCCCAAAATCGGACCGAGCGCGGGAGCGACCACCAATGCAATGCCCAGCACACCAAAAGCCGCACCCTGCTCTTTCGCTGGAAAGGCGCGATAGAGTTGCGCGGGACCGAGTGGCTGAGCGATCCCGCCGCCGAATCCCTGCAGGGCGCGCGCTGCAATCAAAAGTCCAAGCGATGGAGCGATGCCGCACAAGAAAGAACCGAATGCAAAAATAGCCAATCCCAAAAGATAAACGCGTTTGATTCCAAAGCGATCAGCCAGATAGCCAGAGACGGGCGTTGTAATACCCAACGCAAGGACATAAATACTGATGACCCATTGTGCGTCCGCAAGGCTGGCGCCAAACACGCGGCGCAAAGTCGGAAAGGCGATATTGATGATGGTCGAATCAAGAATGACCATGAAGAGACCAAACATCACAGTAATCAGCACTTTCCATTTCTGTTCTAAGCCGTCACGTTTTGCAACCAAGGGCGTTTCTTCGCTCATAAATCAAATTCCTCTCTTATAATAAAATACGCGTTTATATGATAACAGGAAAAGCCATTATCTTACATTGAGCGACAAACGATACAATCAGGGAACAAAATCATTTTGTCGTTCGTCCTTGAGTTATTGAAAGGAATAACCTATGCAAAAAAGCTTTAAGTTTTTCTCAATCCTGGTTCTTGTTTCAATGATTCTATCCGCCTGCGGAGCCGCGCCATCCGCAAGTTTGGCGAAATCTTCCCTTGCACGCGACACGAATCCAAACGTCCCGCAAACCGATCTTTCGACTCTCGTAGCTGGGAACAATACGTTTGCCATCAATCTTTACGAGGCGCTTCGCCCACAGGACGGGAATTTGGTTTTCTCGCCTTACAGCATTTCCCTCGCTCTTGCCATGACGTATGCCGGTGCGCGCAACGAGACTGAATCGCAAATGGCGCAGACGATGCAATTCACTCTTCCGCAAGATCAATTGCATCCCGCCTTCAATGCGCTTGACCTGGAACTGGCAAGTGAAGGCAAAGCGCAGGGCAGCAATGGACAGCCAATGCAGATCAATATCGCCAATGCAATATGGGCAGAACAGACTTATCATTTCCAACAAGCGTACCTCGATTTGATCGCGAAGAATTATGGAGCCGCAATCCAACTGGCAGACTTCGTCAAGAACTTCGACCCCGTACGCGGACAAATCAATAATTGGGTCAGCAACCAGACAAAGAACAAGGTCAATGATTTGCTCGCTCCAAGTTCAGTCGACTCCAATACGCGCATGGTGCTGGTCAATGCCATTTATTTCAAGGCCGATTGGGCGGTCCCGTTCGACGCGAACACTACGAGCGATTCAACGTTTACCTTGTTGGACGGATCGCAAAGTCAAGTCAAGATGATGAACAACAGCGAACTGGGCTTGAATTACGTAAAGGGAGATGGATATCAGGCAGTTGAGTTACCTTATAACGGAAACACTGCCGCCATGGATATCATCATGCCCGATGATGGAAATTTCCAAAACTTCGAGTCGACCTTGAATGCGCAAAACTTAAATGACATCTTTAGCTCGATGAATACCATGCCGATTGCGCTTGGTCTTCCCAAGTTCACTTTCACAACCGATTTCTCGTTAAGCGATCAACTCAAATCGCTAGGCATGACCGACGCCTTCGATAGCAACAAAGCCGATTTCTCCGGCATGACTGGCAACCATGATTTATTTATCAGCGATGTAGTTCACAAAGCCTTTGTCGCGGTGGATGAAAAAGGCACCGAAGCCGCCGCGGCAACCGCGGTCATCATGCAGGCAATGAGTGCGCCGCCCATACAAAAAGTACACTTGGTCATTGACCATCCATTTATTTTTGTCATCCGCGATCTCACAAGCGGACAAATTCTGTTCATCGGGCGAGTGTTGAACCCTGCACAATAAACAAAATCAGGGCGATTATCTCAATCGCCCTGATAATCCTTTTAAAAAGACTAATAGCCGCGATACCCTTGCTCCACTTTTTCAATCGCAGCGAGCCATTTGGGTAGTTGGTCAAAAAGTTTTTTCATGATCTCTTTCGTGCGCTGGACGAACAATTCATAATCGCCATAAGCTTCCCCTCCGCTGATGCCCACCAAATCGGTAACTCCGCGTAAGATCAGCGCCCGAACGCCATTTCTTTTCGCGACCCACGCAATTGCTCCCGACTCCCAGTCAGCAACAACTGCTTTATATTTCTTCACCAACATTGGAATATCTTCCGCCACAATATCGCGATCGCCTGAAACCAATAATCCGCGCAGAACTGGAAAAGGAAGAACGCGCGGCAACCATGATAAATCCAGCTCAGTTGTATAAAAGTTAATTTCATCCAAACCGTCAGTCATCTGCTCGATGATATCGTAAACAATCGTTTTTTCTGCCAGAATTATTGTTTCCCGTTCTGTGCGCCCCTCAAAGCCGCCGCATGTCCCAAGATTGATCAGCAAATCCGGTTTGAATTGATCTATTACATATTGCGCGGTCGCTGCCGCAGAAATTTTTCCCCAGCCACCGTGAAAAAGCGTCACGCGCATGTTATCGAACGCGGCATCAAGATATTCTCCGAACGGCGATTGCTGAATATCTGCATCAGGATAAAAGGATTTAACTGCGCGCCACTCACCATCCGCAGAGATGATAACAACCGGTTTCATTTTTCCTTTCGAAAGTCGGCGTTAAGATCGCGCAAGCCATTCAGATAATCCATCAGCATTTGCAAAGCCGCCTCCGCGGACGATGATTTGTTTTGCAGGCGATCACCTTCAAAGCAATAAACACGCGCCCATTCTCCATCTTTGGGCCGACAAAGCCATCCACGTAGTACCAACTGGTTTATCTGGCAAGCCACCGCCGGGTCCAGCAATGCCGCTGACCGACAAGGCAATATCCGCTTGAAGAACTTCGCGCGCGCCGCGTGCCATGGCCAAAACTGTCTCACGCGAGACCGCGCCATAGGTTTGCAATGTGCTCCATGAAACGTGAAGCAATCCAACTTTGGCTTCATACGCATAAGCCGCGACTCCGCCAACAAAATAATCCGATGATCCTGGAATATCGGTGATGCGACTGGCGATAAGACCTCCGGTGCACGATTCGGCCGTAGCTAATTTAAGTCTGCGTGCCCGAAGAAGTTCTCCAATTTGCGTTTCAAGCGAATCGGTCAATTGTGCCTCCAAGGCAGTTTACCCATTATAATCCGCACAGTTGTCTTGAACGTCCAATTCATCAGAAATAGAGGAAAAAAATGAAAACCATCCGTTCTTTTTTGTTGGCGCTTACCGCCATGATATTTTTGCTGACCGCATGTGGAAAAGTATCTGTGGCCGCACCTACACCTACCAAATCCACCGCAGCAACTCTTGCAGTTACCAATAGCCCAGGCATCACATCCACGCCCGATCCTTGCTCCCAAGCAAATCTACCGGTACAAGTTCAAAAGCTGGATGAGCTGACGCGTCAATTCGACGACGCGTCAGCCATCGTTTCAAATATGCTCTCTTCCATAAGCGTCGATCAACTAGGCTCAGATATTGCGACTCTTCAAAGCATTCGCCGAGCCGCTGAAGATCAAAATGTCCCGTCCTGCCTCACGAACCTGAAGGACTTGCAACTGGGCCACATGAACACCGTGATAGATACGCTGCTTCTCATTTTGGGACACGGCGATACGAACGTTATCAATCAAGGAGTTACTCAGTCCAATCAATTAAGCCAGCAATACATCATCGAGAAGGCGCGCCTGCTTGGGATGTTGACAATCATTCCTGTGACCGCCACCGGCACTGTAGGAACGCCCGTGTCGGGAACGCCAACCACTCCTATAGCGACATTAACACCATAAATTAAATCAAGAGCCTCCTGCAAATGCAGAAGGCTCTCTCAAACTACGAAATGGAATTAACTGCCCAAACCATTCTGGAATTGCTGGAGAATACCTTTGAATGCTGCCCCAAACGCCGCAGACGCAATCGCGCCCAAACAGCAGCAAACAAGGAACACAACCACAATCGGGATCAACACCGAGCCTATGGCTTCCCCCCAGCCAAATTGATTTACGCCTTTGACGGCCATGATCTCCAATACCAAAACATAGAGCCCTGCCAAGCCCAGCACAATTCGGAAACAGAATCCAACGAAAGGAATCGCTCCGAGCAGGACAAAAACTGTGGAAATCAAATAGAACGGGGCAGCGATCGCGCCAAAGCTATAAGTAAGCTGATCGTTGGTTCCTTTGCCGCCGAACATCTTCGCGATCCATTGGATCAAAGCCGCACCAATTGCGAAGAAGATAGTACCGATAACGGCAGCTATCGGTCCGCCGCAGACCGCGCCAATCAGTGTAATGCCGATCCCACCACCCGGGAGACTGCCTCCTAATCCCTGTTGCTCGAGGGTTCGGCGTAAAACAGCACCATTAATTAGGAACGAGAAGAATAACTCGATCAGCGCAGTGACAAACACCCAAATATACGCGGTAGTTGCCTTTGCATTTGGCGAGGAAGCCATTTCGGCAAAAGTTCGTTCGCTGGGTTTGGTGAGGGCATCAATCCAAACTTGAAAAAACGACTTTGACCCACCTGAAGACGGGGTTGGTGCATTTGACATTGGCATATTCATGTTCATAAGAGCCTCCTTTGAATTAGTTTGAATCTTTATAGCACGAAACACGATCAATTTCAATAGCCCATAACACCTATTCGCCCAAACAGATACGAGTAAAATTAAGGTTATATGGAAATTGCCGATCACCTTCAAGGAATTCTAGCCACGCTCCCTACCAAGCCGGGCTGTTATATCTATCGCAATGCGGCGGGCGATGTGATTTACGTGGGTAAAGCCATCAACTTGCGAAATCGTGTGCGGTCCTATTTCCATGCCGACGCGAGTCACGATGCAAAGACACGGCGCCTCGTGCGTGAGATTAGCAACATTGAGTGGATCCTCGTTGGGTCGGAGTTGGAAGCGTTGATCCTCGAGATGAATCTCATCAAAAAGCATCGCCCCAAATTCAACATTCGTCTCAAGGACGATAAGCGCTATCCGTATATCAAAGTTCATTGGGCTGATCCGTTTCCAAAAATCACCGTGACGCGGCAGATGACTGAGGATGGCTCGCGTTATTTCGGTCCCTATACTTCGGCGTGGGCCGTGTATCAAACGCTGGATGTTTTGCGCCGCATCTTTCCGTATTTGACTTGTGATCGCATCATCACCGGACAAGATAAGCGGGCGTGTCTTTACTATGACATCAAGTTGTGTACCGCGCCCTGCATCGGCGCGGCGACACAGACTCAATACCGCCAAATGATTTCTGATTTGATGGCTTTCCTGAGCGGACACAGCGAAGACATTGTCACGCGTTTGGAAAATGAAATGCAGAAGGCGTCAGAAGAGATGCGCTTCGAAAAAGCCGCGGCATTACGCGACCAACTCAAAGCCATTCAATCTGTCATTGAGCGGCAAAAGGTTGTTTTCGCTTCTGATTATCTTGATTCAGATGTTTTAGCAATGGCGCGTTCGGACGGTGAAGCTTGCGTACAAATCTTTTTCATCCGGGGTGGCAAATTGATCGGACGCGAATATTTCATTCTGGAAGGCACCGAAGATGTAGCCAATACTGAAGTGATGAGCCAATTCGTCAAACAGTTTTATACCGAAGCCGCGACCATTCCGCAACAGGTGATGCTGCCGGAGGAAATTGAAGAAGCCAAAATCATTGGTCAATGGTTGCGATCCAAACGGTCCGGCGAAAAAGTTGAATTCTTCGTGCCAAAGGAAGGACAGCCGCACGAGTTGGTGCAAATGGCGGCTGAGAACGCGGCGGAAACATTGTCCGCGTTGCGCGCTCAATGGCAAGCCGACACGCATAAACAAGAACAGGCGTTGGCTGAATTGCAATCCGCACTACAACTCCCTGCTCCGCCAAACCGCATCGAATGTTATGATGTTTCCAACACACAAGGCACAGCGATCATCGGCGCTATGGTAGTCTTTCAGCAAGGTGTGCCAAGCAAGAATCTCTATCGCAAGTTCAACATCGAAACTGTAGTCGGCGCGCCGGATGATTTCGCTTCGATGGAAGAGATGTTAACGCGGCGCTTCCGCAGATGGCAATCCGCTCAAGAGCTGGCAGATCAGCCCGGATCGAAGCCGGATGCGTCTTTCTCATTTCTTCCAGATCTCGTTATTATTGACGGTGGCAAGGGTCAGCTTGGACGCGCGGTCAATGTGTTGGAAAAATTTGACCTGTTTGGCAAAGTGCCTGTGGTGGGTCTCGCTAAACAGCAGGAGGAAATTTTCTTTCCGAACAAATCCGATTCGTTGCTCTTGCCGCGTCATTCACAAGGTTTATACTTGATTCAAAGAATTCGTGATGAAGCGCATCGTTATGGAATCACCGCACATCGCAAAAAGCGCACAAAGCTTGGTATGGCTTCCCAGTTGGATTCCATCCCCGGCATTGGGCCGACGCGCCGTAAATCCCTCTTGAAACATTTCGGTTCTATGGATAAGATTAGAGATGCTTCCGTTGAAGAATTGATTACCGTTCAAGGCATCACGCGAGCAGTGGCAGAATCGATTAAGGCGCATTTGGAATGAGTATCAAGAAGTCCAACAAGTCTTATAGGTTAACTTGTTAGACTTGCAGACTATGAGAAACATCTGGATCGTTGACGATGACGAAGAAATGTCCCGCGCAGTACAGTTGATGTTGAAACTGCTTGACTGCACTGCGACGGCGTTTCTTGGCGCGCGCCCGGCAGCACAAACACTCCTAACCGGCAAACGACCTGACTTGATGATCCTCGATATCAATATGCCAGAGGTCAGCGGATTGGATTTATTGGAATTTGTAAGACGCCGCAAAGAATGGAATGACCTGCCGATCCTTATGCTTTCAACCGAAGCGGCGGATGTAACGGTGGACAAGGCTATAGAACTTGGTGCAGATGGATATGTATCAAAGCCTGTTACAATTGAAGAACTAGAGAAGGCTATCAACACAGCCTTCGAGAAACATCAGAAAGGTTTGTTATAGAAATGGCAAGAGGAAAGTCGCAATCAAAAAAGACATATCGTCCAAGCACCAGTCAAATCATTTTTGTGGTGCTTACCCTGATAATCATTCTCTCGTTCGTGTTATCACTCTTCGTAAAGTTGTAAATAGAAATAGACCTCTTGCGAAAGTCAGATTGAGATAAGTTCGAGGTTATAAATTGCAGCGATCAAGTTAAAGCGCAAGGCAAATCTCTTTCGGCGATTCCGATACCTTTCACTCAGAATGCGAAACACTTTCAACGTCCGGAAAATATGTTCAATCAAAATTCGTTTTCGAGCCAACGCACGATTTTTCTGTTTCTCTCTTTGTGTCAGAGTATGATATTTGGATTTCTTGAACGGCGTTTGGCAGTTTTTGTGGAGTTCCGCCAAGCCTTGATACCCAGCATCTGCCAAAATACGGACGTGGTCTGCCATCTCAATTTGATCATCCTGGAAGAGTTGAAAGTCATGTTTGCTTCCATACGTAAAGGCGGTGGCTACAACTTCAGCGGTCCTGAGGCTGGCAATGACTTGCGCTTTTTGGGTATGTCGCCTCTTTTTGCCGCTGTAATGCCGTTTTTGGCTTTTTTTGGACGCTCCATCGGCTGTTCGCTAGCATCCACCAGTAACACTTCAAAGACCGTATCGCTGGGCTGAAGCACTTTCTTGCCTGGCAGACAAAACTGGCCCGAACGCACCAATGCGTTTTCCACTTTCCGTATGGTGCGACAGACTGCCGCCTCGCTGAGACCATAGGATTGTGCAATATGAAACTCCGTCCGATACTCACGCCAGTACATCAAGGTCATCAGCAGTTGGTCGGCTCGCTCCAATTTGGACGGCCTTCCAAAGTTCCGCAAGCCTTTCTTGACTACTGCCAGCATTTTTTCAAAGGTTGCTCGTTGTACGCCCGTCAGCCGTTTGAAGTCCGTGTCTTTTAGGTGTTGGATCGTTTCATATCGCATCTGCCTATTATCACACACTTATGCAAGAGGTCTATTGAACAAGGTACTTCTCGTGGGAGCTGGTGGCGCCATCGGCTCCATGTTGCGTTACTGGTTTAGCGGTATTGTTCAGCAATGGACTCAAAGCGCAGGGTTTCCTTTTGGAACGCTGGCAGTTAACTTCATCGGCTGTTTCGTGATCGGTTTTCTCTCGCAGTTGGCAAATTCACGCGGCGTGTTCACTGACAAAACGCGCGCGTTGGTTTTTGTCGGCGTGCTGGGAGGCTTCACAACCTTTTCAACGTTCAGCAACGACACGATGAACTTGATACGCGGCGGCGAAAATGTATCTGCCATTTTGAATGTAGGCGCACACATCGTGCTGGGGTTGGGCGCCATTTGGTTAGGACGTACGATTGCCTACCGGATCTGGAGGTAACAATGACCACGATTCCTGAAGAAGGATATCTCTTACGCATCTTCATCGGCGAGAGCGACAAGATGGATGGCAAGCCGCTTTATGAATGGCTTGTGACACAAGCGAAGTCGCGCGGCATCGCGGGAGCAACAGTTCTACGCGGGATGATGGGCTTCGGCGCGCACACCAAGATCATTCATACCTTCAAAATTGAGCGGCTCTCCGAAGATTTACCGATCGTGATCGAGATCGTGGATAGCAAAGATAAGGTGGAAGATTTTCTGGCATTCGCAGAGAGCAAAATCAAACGCGGAATGCTGGCAACCACAGAGAACGTACAAGTGCGCGTTTACCGCGGCGGAGAAGTAAATAAGTGAGTTGCTTTGGTATAATTGCATCGCATCCAAATTAACACAACGCGAAGGACACAAAGGACACCAAGTTTTATTATCGTGCCTTTCGTGTCCTTCTTGATGGAAAGAGAATCAATGCTCGACAAACTTTCAGGAATAGAACAACGATACGACGACTTGGGAAAAGAATTGCTCGAAGTAGGGGCAAACTATCAGCGCGCGGGCGAGATCAATAAAGAACGCGTGGACTTGGAACCGCTGGTAGCCAAGGCGCGCGAATATCGTCAGGCGATGAAAAGCCTCGAGGAAGCCAAAGCCATTCTCACATCAGAGAGTGATGCGGAGCTTAAATCGTTAGCCGAAAACGAATTAACCGATTTGACTCCCAAGATCGAAACGGCTTGAAAAGGAAATTAAAGGCTTATTGGTTCCGAAAGATCCACGCGATGATAGAAGCGTGATCGTTGAGGTCCGAGCCGGCGCTGGCGGTGATGAAGCCGCATTGTTTGCGTCAGACTTGTTCCGCATGTACACGCGATTTGCGGAGGCCAAACGCTGGAAGAGCGAAATCATGTCGGAGAGTTCCATCGGCATAGGTGGTTACAAGGAAGTAATTTTTGAAATCAAAGGCAAGGGCGCGTATTCGAAACTGAAAGTACGAATCAGGCGTGCATCGCGTTCAACGTGTGCCTGCCACCGAAGCGCAAGGACGTATCCATACTTCCACCGCAACGGTTGCGGTGCTTGCGGAAGTGGATGATGTAGAAGTTGAGATTCCAGATAGCGACATTGAGATCGAAGTTTATCGTTCATCCGGCGCAGGCGGACAGAATGTGCAGAAGAACTCAACAGCAGTCCGGCTTTATCACAAACCTACAGGCATGATAGTGACATGTCAGGATGAACGTTCGCAATTGCAAAACAAATTACGAGCCATGAGCATTTTGCGCGCACGCTTGTATGAAATCGAAGAAGCAAAACGCCGTTCCGAACTGGAAGACACGCGCCGTTCTCAAATCGGAAGTGGCGAACGCTCCGAAAAAATCCGCACCTACAATTATCCACAAAACCGCGTGACCGATCATCGCGTGGGTCTTTCGAATTACAATTTGCCGGCTGTCATGGACGGCGCGATTGATGAATTCATTGACGAGCTTTCGACGCGTGATGAAGCGGATCGTCTCGCCTCCTCAGGCGTGGATGATGACGAAGAATAAATTGCTTTCTGAAAATTTACTTGACATACTCGACGCAACCGCGACGCGTCTTTCAGCTGACAGCGACACACCGCATTTGGACGCAGAAGTCTTAGTCGCCCATATTTTAAAACAGCCGCGCACTTGGTTACTTGCTCATGACGATGCTTCACTAAATCCAGAACAGGCTGAGACACTTGAGAGTTTGATCCAACGCCTTGAACGCGGCGAGCCGCTTCCTTACGCGATCGGACGTTGGGAGTTCTTCGGACTCGATTTCGATCTTGCACCCGATGTACTGATCCCGCGTCCCGAAACTGAATTGCTGGTTGAACACGCAACTCACTGGTTACAATCTTCAACTAAACGTCGCTCCATAGCAGATATTGGAACGGGTTCCGGCTGCATTGCGATTTCCATTGCAACTCACGTTCCCACCGCGTACATTCTTGCCACAGACATTTCAAGTGCGGCTCTGGAAGTGGCGCGTCACAACGCGCTCAAACATCATGTGGAACATCAAATTGAATTTGTCGAATGCGACATTCTCCCAAAGCCATCATCAGATGAAAGCCACTTCGATTTGATTTGCGCCAACCTACCCTATATTCCAACTCAAAAATTACATACACTCCCCATTTATGGACGCGAGCCAACTCTCGCTCTCGATGGCGGAAATGATGGGCTTGATCTGTTTCGAAGATTGCTGGCTGTTGCTCCCAAACATCTTGCTCCCGGTGGACGCATATTGCTCGAGATCGAAGCCACACGCGGAACAACTGCATTATCGTTGGCATACGATGCTTTTGAAGAAGCAGAAATCCATCTCTATCAAGATCTGGCGCGGCAGGATCGTTTACTGGAAATCCAATTAATTCAAGAATGAATGAAATGAAAACAGAGATCATTGCCGCGAACTCACCCCGTTCACTTCAACGGGCGCTGGAAATTTTACAAGCAGGCGGGTTGGTCGCCTTCCCCACCGATACAGTTTACGGGGTCGGCGCGCTGGCGTTTGATGGCAAAGCTGTTGAATCCATTTATAGAGCCAAGGATCGTCCTATCGAAAAGGCAATTCCCATATTAATTGGGGATGTTGACGATATCAATAAAGTAGCATCAGAAGTTCCGCTCATGACAAAAAAGCTGGCAGAGCGATTTTGGCCCGGGCCATTAACCATCGTTGTGCCAAAGCATACTGATTTGCCTGATTCAGTTTCAGCGACAAACACAGTTGGGGTCCGTGTGCCCGATCACATTATCGCGCGAAGCGTATTGCGTGCAGCGGGTCCCATGGCTGTGACATCAGCAAATATTTCAGGCAAGCCAAGCCCCTCCACCGCGGAAGAAGTATTTGCGCAGTTGAACAGTCGCATTGCCTTGATACTGAATGGCGGCAAAACACCGGGCGGCATACCATCCACTTTGGTAGATTGTACCGGTTCCAAACCCATCATTGTACGTGAGGGACCAATTAAATTAGATGAAATTATAGCGGTAACAGGACGATAAATCTCTTATTCAATTCTTAAGTTTCGTTCAGGTTAGATTCAGGTCGCTGAATATAATAACAAGTGCATTCTCCTCTTCAAACCGCGTATGGGTCAGGGCCGACCCTAGCGCGGTTTGGGTTTTTAAACGCAAAACCTTGCGAAGGTTGGTAGTGGATGAAAAGTAAGTGATGATAAGATAGGCAGTATGATCCAAAAAGCCTACCACTGTCGAGTGTGCGGAAGCACCAATATTGTCAAAAACGGCACCAACCGTCTCAAGCAACAGCAATATCACTGTAAAGAGTGCGGAGCGCGGCGTGTTCTGGAGTTAAAGCGAGAGGCAAAAAAACGCAAAAACCGATCATCCTCAGCCTCTACCAAGAGCGTGTAAGTTTGCGAGGTTTGGAGCGGATTTTTGATGTTGCTCGCCAAAGCGTTTCCAGATGGATTGTCGAACATGTAAAAGATCTGCCGGAACTCAAAGACACTTTGTTGCCAGCCGAACCGGACGATGTCTTGGAATATGATGAAGCCTGGAGTTTTGTTCTCAAAAAGAGCAATAAACGTTGGCTGTGGACGGTCATGTGTTGTCGCACCCGACAAATCATCGCCTTTGTCATTGGCGACCGCAGTGAAACAACCTGTCGCCGTTTGTGGAACGAAGTTCCACTGGCCTACCGCAGTTGTATTTCCTACAGTGATTTCTGGGAAGCCTACCAAAAAGTTCTTCCGCAGAGCACGCATCAAGCGGTTGGGAAAGAGAGCGGACAGGTTTCACACATGGAGCGTTGGTATTGTACTTTGCGCCAACATCAGGCGCGCTATGTCCGTAAAACCCTTTCGTTTTCGAAGCGCGACGCCTTTCATCACATGGTCACTACATGGTTTATCATTGATCACAATCTCGCCAGAAAACAACTTGCATCACTTACTTTGTAACCACTACCGGGATGATATGTGTCTTTGTAACTCTGGAAAGACAATTTCGACTTGTCACCCTGAAGCATATGAAGGATATAAACAGCTCTATTCTGATTTCTCGTTGCTAAGACCCCGACAGCGGCACAAATCTTATAAACAAGCCAACAAGTCCTTTAGAATCGAATCCTCGCACCACTCCTTAAAAAACCTATGAAATAGTCATATGTCCAAACTTATTCCTGCCGCTGAACGAATCATCCGTGCACACGCTTTGATCCAACAGGCGCGGGATCTGCCCGTCCCTGAGGGTAATCGCGGTGATTTCTCTTATATTGCACAAGTCAAGGATTTATTGCGTCAGGCGCGCGACCTGATCAAGTTCATTCCCATGCAGCCAAGCGCGACCGATGAGATGAAGGAAGAAGTCAAAAAGATTTATCAGGAAGCGGATCAGGCGAATGAGGAAATTCTGCATTGAGCTTGGTGGGTGAGCACATGAACCAAAAGCGCACGAAATAGCATGCCGGAATCAATGCGCCTGATACCGTTTGAATTTGAAGCAGAAATCTAGTAATGAAAGAACGCCCTGCCCTTATCCAGTGGACTTACGTTTGAACTCATAGTGCAAATCATTGCCTGGATGAAAAGCAGAAGGGTAACTAACCGCACCAATCGGCTCCCAGCCACGGGAGCCAAACTGCTTGATGAGCCACCACAACAAGCCATTATCCTGACCAGATAAAGCAGTGATGTGGTGGAACCAGATCTCGCCTGTGGGAAATTTGCTGGTTTCCCTAATCTGCAGGTTCGGAACAAGTTGCTTTAGCTGAGAAATCAAGTCATCCCCTTCCGAAGAGTCGGTGCAGTAGAGACGAACCCCCTCGCTATCAACCCATACCTTGGCAAAATCGTATTGTTCCATAACGAAGTACCTCCTTGAAAAACCAACTCGTGATTTTTCTGGCGATGGGTAGCGATTAATATAATTCTACAACCGAAATTTTCGCGTGTGTGTAATCAACTTGTCACTATTCTTTTACAGGTGATCAGCACCCGATGGTAATCCAGTCAAACGCGCCCTCAAACTCATCCGCTTTTGATTTTATGGTTGCGGCCGCTTTCCAATCACGGCTTTACAAGTTCCTTTCATTACCAAAGTGAAAACTGGCAGACATCAAAGTTGACATATACTTTTGAGGTACGGAGCGAAAGCCTAATCCAAAATCCCGAAAGCGTTCACAGAGGCAACGCAAGCACATGGAAGCAATATTTACGGCGGCACCAAACAAGCTGGTTGATGCACACGAAACAATATTGGAGCATTGGGTCCGGGTCCTGGAAGACCGTGACCTCGAAACAAAAGGGCACATCTTCCGCGTCACCGGCATGGCCGTCCGTTTGGCTTCCTCGTTAGGCTTGCGCGGCGAGGCATTGCTGAACGTTCGAAGCGGCGCATTCCTGCACGATATAGGCAAGTTAAACGTTCCGGATTCCGTCCTGCATAAGAGGGGACAGCTTAGTAAAGCGGATGTGGCCGTCGTCCGAACACATCCAAAAATCGCCTACGATATGCTAAAGTACATCGGTTTTCCCCAGCCAGTACTCGAGATTCCCTATTGCCATCACGAGAAGTGGGATGGAACAGGCTATCCGCGCGGTTTGAAAGGGGAGCAGATTCCGTTTTCTGCCCGGCTCTTCGCGGTCGTAGACGTGTACGATGCAATGATCACAAATCGTTCCTACCGCGCCGCCATGCCACGTGAGGATGTCATCCTCTATTTGATATACCAGAAGGGGCAGCATTTCGATCCGAAAATCGTAGATGTGTTCCTGAGTCTCATTGACGCAGATTGATGGACGAACAATTTCGAAATGATTAATATGATTGGGGAAGAAGTCAAAAATATTTATCAAGAAATATTACATTGATGTGGGTCATCGTGAATTTCCATTTTATTAGAAGTGGGATATAATGATTGCAGCCGCAATCAACGCGGCTTCTTAGATAGAACGGCTTTCCACAGAAAAGTATATCCATCCTATCTTTCTGAGTAAAGTAGAGGCGGCGTCCTGGCAACCGCCTCTTTGCATCTATTTACCGGTGATTAACCAAACCAAATAAGAGGGGTTATTTGGAGAAGGAGCAGTTTGATATGAAACAGAATTCACTTTTCGATCATCAAGCGGGTTGCCTTTATCGGTAATTACCTGCCGCGCCAGTGCGGCATCGCCACCTTTACCACCGATCTGTGTGAAGCGATTGCGGATGAATACAAAGGCACGTCCTGTATTGCCCTGCCAGTCAACGATATTGAAGCGGGCTATGATTACCCATCCCGCGTCCGCTTCGAGTTGACCGAGAAAGACATCGACTCCTATCGCCGCGCCGCCGATTTTCTCAATATCAACAACGTGGATATGGTGTCTCTGCAGCATGAATATGGCATCTACGGCGGCCGGGCCGGTAGTTACATCCTGGCGCTCCTGCGTGAATTGCGCATGCCGATCGTCACCACTCTGCACACGATCTTGCGCGACCCCGACCCCGACCAGCGCCTTGTGCTGGAAGAGATCGCGTCCCTCTCGGACCGTCTGGTTGTGATGAGTGAACGCGGTGCGGAATTCCTGCGAGAGATTTACCACGTACCTGCGGAGAAGATTGATTTAATTCCGCACGGCATTCCCGATGTGCCTTTTGTAGATACCAAGTTTTCACAAAGACTTGTTCGGCGTTGAAGGCAAGACCGTTTTATTGAGTTTTGGTTTGCTCTCAGCCAATAAAGGCATTGAGAATGTCATCTCGGCCCTGCCCGCCATTTTAGCCAAATACCCGAACGTAGTGTACATCGTGCTGGGCGCGACCCATCCGCACGTTCTGCGCACCGAAGGCGAAACCTATCGTTTATCCTTGCAATGGCTGGCTCAGCAAAAAGGCGTGGAAGGTAACGTGATCTTTTATAACCGCTTTGTGGCTTTGGATGAACTCGTTCAGTTTATCAGCGCCGCGGATATTTATATTACGCCCTATCTCGATGCCGCGCAGATCACCTCCGGTACATTGGCTTATACATTGGGAGCGGGTAAGGCAGTCATCTCCACGCCTTATTGGTATGCGGAAGAAATGCTGGCCGATGATCGAAGGCCGCGCTGGTACCATTTCGCGATCCGCAGGCATTGGCCGGGCAGGTCATCGATCTATTGGAGAATGAGTCCAGACGTCACGCCATGCGCAAACGAGCCTATCTGTTTGGACGGGATATGATCTGGCCTCAGGTGGCCCGCCGTTACATGCAGAGTTTTGAGCGCGCCCGCGCCGAGCGCCGTCACTTCGCGCAGGCTGAGTTCGTGGTCAAACCGCTGGATAAACGTCCGCAGGAACTGCCGCCACTCAAGCTGGATCACCTGCATCACATGACGGATCAAACCGGCATTTTGCAACATGCCACCTTCACCATTCCCAATTACCGCGAGGGCTATACTACTGACGATAATGCGCGTGCGTTGATGGTCAGCGCGCTCTTGGAGGAACTGGGTGTTAAGGATGCCACTCAATTGTCAACTCGTTATCTCGCGTTCCTCTGGTATGCCTTCAATAACGAGACCACCAGCTTTCGCAACTTTATGGATTACCAGCGCCACTGGCTCGAGGAAAGCGGCTCGGACGATAGTCACGGCCGCGCCTTGTGGGCGCTGGGCACGGTCTTGGGCCGCTCGAACACGCCAACCCTGCACAATATGGCTGGCCGAATTTTCGAACAGTCGCTGCTCGGCATTCTTAAAACAACCAGCCCGCGTGCCTGGGCTTTTGCGCTGATCGGCATCCATGAGTATCTGGGACGTTTTGCAGGTGACCGCCGCGCCAGCCAGGTGCGCGATGAATTAGCTAGCCGTTTGCTGGTGCTTTACCGGAACAATCGCTCGGACGAATGGCGCTGGTTCGAGCAGGGGTTAAGCTATTGCAACGCCGCTTTATCGCATGCCATGCTGTTGTGCGGAGAGTCGATGCCTAATACGGAAATGATCGAAGCCGGGTTGGATTCCCTGACTTGGCTGGCTAATCTGCAACGCGCGGATACAGAATCAGGGCATTTCGTCCCGATTGGCTCGAATGGTTTTTATCAACGGGGCGGTGAACGTGCCCGCTTCGACCAACAGCCTATAGAGGCGCAAGCCATGGTCTCTGCTTGCCTCGAGGCCTACCGGCTGACAGGCGATCGGGATTGGCGCAATGAAGCGCGGCGCGCTTTCGAGTGGTTCCTCGGGCGCAACGATTTGAACCTTCCGGTGTACGACCCGACCACGGGCGGCTGTCGCGATGGTCTGCATCCCGACCGGCCGAACGAGAATCAGGGTGCCGAGTTTACGCTAGCCTTTCTCCAAGCTTTGCTGGAATTACGGCTGGCAGAAAATTTTATAAGGACTGATGAGCATAATCATAATGAACAATCCACCTTCGGAACTCTTTCTTCGCAACAAACTCAACCCCATCCTGACCGCCGAAAACTGGCCGTATCAGATCAATAGCGTATTCAACCCCGGTGCGACACTGCTGGCTGATGGAACTACTCTTCTGCTATGCCGGGTGGAGGATCGACGCGGGCTTTCCCACTTGTGCGCCGCTCGCTCCGCAAATGGCATCGACGGCTGGAAGATTGATTCCCAACCAACTCTGATGGCCAATCCGGAGCATTTCCCGGAAGAAGTCTGGGGCATCGAAGATCCACGCATCACTTATGTACCTGAGTTGAGTTAAGTATGCCATCGCATATACCGCCTATGGACGCGGCGGCCCTGGCGTTTCCCTGGCGCTTACCAAGGATTTCATCCACTTTGAGCGCTATGGCCTCATCATGCCACCGGAAGATAAGGATGCATGTCTTCTGCCGCGTCGGATTAATGGGTATTGGGCTTTGATCCATCGGCCGGTCGATGGAATCCGCGTGCCGATGTGGATGGACGCATCCACCCGCCGCAACAGACGAACAGATGATTCCACCAACGCACATATGTGGATCTCCTACTCTTCAGACTTGCGAAGTTGGGAAGACCACAAGTTGATGTTGGAAGCGCGGCTCGGTGGATGGTGGGATGCGAACAAAATCGGCATTTCTGCCCCGCCGATTGAAACCCCGCAGGGCTGGCTGATGATTTATCATGGCGTCAAACCGAACGCGGCTGGCTCGATTTACAGATTAGGCCTCGCTTTGTTTGATTTGAATGAACCGGAACATTGCTTGAAACGCGGTGACGAGTGGGTGTTTGGTCCTGCAGAACCATACGAGCAACATGGCGAAGTGGATAATGTCATCTTCCCCTGTGGTTATACTCTTGCAGCTGACGGTGCCACCCTTCATCTTTACTATGGTGCGGCGGACACCAGCATTGCGATGGCCACAGCCAGTGTTAAGGAATTGCTGGAGTGGCTTAACAAACACAGCTAATGCCGAGATGAAAATAAAGGAATCAGTCAAAAAGATTTATCAAGAGGCTGATCAGGCGAATCAGGAAATATTGCATTGATTTGCTGTTCAAGTTCCGCAATCTCTTTACCCAATCTCCTCAATCAATTTCTGCATCTGCTCGTAATGCGAACCCTTCCAATAAATTTGCTTGCAGTTCGGGCAAATGTGAAACTCATCAAAATATTTCTTCGTCAGCGGTTCAAGGCGGTCAAGGATAACATCCTTGAGGACGATCTCCAATGCATGGTTGCAGCGCAGGCAGCGATGAAAGGGTTGAATCTTATTTTTCAATTCAAAACGCTGAACGACTTCCGTCAATTGCTCGGGCGGGTCGAGCGAGCGCAGGCAGTAGCCATGCACGATCACTTTTCTCATTAGCAATCGCCGGTCGCGGGTGAGCAGGATGCGTTCTTCCCGTTGTATGATTTCTGCCATGCTCGAATCATCATAATCGTTTTGATACAAACAATCGAATCCCAACATGCGCAAATGCGCGGTCAAACGTCCGAGGTGGCAGTCGAGTAAAAAGCGCGGCTCGATGGGACAACCGTTTTCGATGGGATATACTTCGACTCGATCTCCGTCCTGTGTGATTGCATTGAGCGTTTCGTCATTCCCATTCACCTGTATCCGTCCGATCTCCGGATGCGGCACCCCCAGCGATTCGGCCAAATGCTTGATGGATTGCCGCCCTCGAAAATCAATACGGATTTGCTGTTCCCTTTGATCGCGTTGCAGGAAATCGTTCAATCTTCCATAAAACAAAAAATATGCCGTGCTCATACCGGCATATTATATTCCTTGAAAAACAAACTCCCCCTGATGAACAGGGGGAGTTTGTCATTCATAAAATCCAATCAACGTCCGCGGTCACCGCTATTCCCTGAACTTGAATGGCCTCGACCACCGCGATCTCCACCGCTTCGGCCTCGGTCGCCGCCGCCGGGTCGTGGGCCGCTCTTGCGCTGATCTTTCCCGCGCGCCTCTTCGGCGGTCCAGCCTTCCAGCACGGCTTGTCGGGATAATCGAATCTTTCCTTGCGGGTCAATGTCCGTAACCATCACGGTGATTTCATCGCCCATGTTGACGATATCTTCCACCTTATTCACGCGCTCGCTATCGAGTTGCGAGATATGTACCATGCCGTCCACGCCGGGCAGGATTTCCACGAACGCGCCGAAATCCGCGATGCGAACGACTTTGCCGGTGTAAATGTTTCCAACGACAGCCGACTTGCCCAGCGATTCGACGCGCTCCTGTGCTTCTTTCGCGCCTGTGCCATCGGTGGATGCAATATAAACGGTCCCATCTTCTTCGATGTCAATCTTTGTGCCGGTCTCTTCCTGCAAGGCACGGATGTTCTTTCCGCCAGGTCCAATCAACGCGCCGATCTTATCCACCGGAATTTTCACAGTGATGATGCGCGGCGCGAACGGCTTGAGTTCCGTGCGCGGCTTATCAAGCACTGCCAGCATTTTTTCCATGATCGCCATGCGCGCGATCTTGGCTTGTTCGAGCGCCTCCTTCATCATCTGCATGCTCAAGCCGCTGATCTTGATGTCCATTTGCAAAGCGGTGATGCCTTGCGCGGTGCCAGCCACTTTGAAATCCATATCGCCAAGATGATCTTCCGTACCTTGAATATCGGTCAGGATTTTATAACGCCCGGTCTCATCGGTGACGAGTCCCATTGCCACGCCGGAAACAGGAGCCTTGATCGGCACGCCTGCATCCATCAGCGCTAGTGTCGAGCCGCAAACGGAGCCCATCGAGGTCGAGCCATTGGATGATAAAGCTTCGGACACGACGCGAATGGTGTACGGGAACGACTCTTCTGCCGGGATGACCGGTTCGAGCGCGCGTTCAGCCAACGCACCATGCCCGACCTCGCGGCGGCCTTGTCCACGAAGTTGCTTAACCTCGCCTGTGCTGAACGGCGGGAAGTTGTAGTGATGTATGTAGCGTTTCGAGTCAATGGGAGATAGATTATCGAGTTCCTGTGCTTCGCCCAAAGTGCCGAGCGTTGCGAATGATAGAACCTGGGTCTCGCCGCGTGTGAACAAACCGCTTCCGTGCGCGCGCGGCGAAACGCCAACTTCGCACCAAATCGGGCGGATCTCGGTCGGTGTGCGGCCGTCAGGCCGCTTGCCCGCGCTTAGAATTCTTTCGCGAACGATCTTTTGTTCAGCTTCAGAAAAAGCCGATTTGACATCGTCCGCTTTCGGGTACGCCGATGCGTTGCCGCCTTCGGGAACGGTGCACATTTCAGCGACAATCGATTCCGTTAATGCATCCATGCCGCTATAGAATTCAGTTTTGCTCAATGGCTTGTCGAGCAATTCGTTCATCGGCGCATTGACGCGTTCAAAAACCTTCTTTTGTAATTCTTCGTCAGCCAATGCAATCGTCGGTTTGCGCTTGGGCTTGCCGATTTCTTTTTGCATCTGGATCTGCAAATCAATCAAGGGTTGAAGCGACTTGTGGCCGAAATCAAGCGCGGCCGCCATCACATCTTCCGGGATTTCGTTCGCGCCACATTCGACCATGAGAATCGCATCTTTGGTTCCGGCAATTCTCAGGTCAAGGTCAGACGCGTCGATCTCCGAGAAGGTTGGGTTGATGACAAACTCGCCGTTGACTCGTCCGACGCGTACCGCGCCAACCGGTCCATTCCACGGAATGTCCGAGATCATGATCGCGGCGGAAGCCGCGTTGATTGCCAGGATGTCGAGCGGGTTCACGCCATCCGCTGAAAAGGAATACATAATGACTTGTACTTCATTCCGCATCCCGTGCGCAAACAGCGGACGCAAGGGACGATCCGTGAGGCGGGATACGAGAATGGCTTCTGTGGAAGCGCGGCCTTCGCGCCTGAAAAAGGAGCCGGGGATTTTTCCGCCGGCGTACATACGCTCTTCAAAATCCACTGAGAGCGGGGAAAAGTTGATCCCTTCGCGCACGCCGCCCATCGTAGCCGCGGCAAAGATGATGGCGTCGTTGATGCCAACTGTGACTGCGCCGCCAGCTTGCGCGGCCAGCTTACCGGTCTCAATGGTCACGGTGCGCGTACCGACAACGGCCGAGTAGCGTTTTGATTCAGGTTTCATTGGGTCTCCTGTGGTGGGACAGAAATAATATTTTATCCCACTGCTAATGTTTTCCGCCGGGTCAGGGACTGAAGAGCGGGGACAACTTCGTTATTCTCGCTGTTCAATTCCTGACTGCGGATGATGATGTGAAAATATGCATAGGGACACAGAAGAACTGTGTCCCTACTATATTATTTGTGGCGTAGGCTCAAATTTTCCGTGATCGCCAGGTAACGCGGGTACTCAGACTTTCGCAAGTAAGCCAACAAGCGGCGGCGTTGCCCAACCAGTTTGAGCAAACCCCGTCGGCAGGATTCATCGTGTTTGTTGGCGCGCAGGTGCTCGGTCAACTGTTGGATGCGGCCCGTGATAATCGCAACCTGAACTTCAGGCGAGCCGGTATCCGTATCGTGGCGATGATAATCCATGATCAGTTTGGTTTTTACTTCCTTAGCCAATGGCATGACGTATGCTTCCTTTCTATAAGAATTTGGCGGTAAAAACGCCGCATTACAGCGGCAAGAACACCGCACTACGCAGGTCTCCATGCCCACAGCCGTAAAGACCGCAGAGCAGGACCAGTCACGGGCGGGGATTATACCAGAAAAATTTCCATCAGCCGACGGTAACGCGGTTTCGCCCATTTTGCTTGCTTTTATACATCAATTCATCGGTTCTTTGGATGATGCTTTCAACTGTGTCATCTGGATGGCTCACGCTTGCACCGATGGAGATCGTCACGCCCAGATTCCTGTTGCCATCCTGAATCTTGGCTTTTTCAACAAGCCTTCTAATTTTCTCGGCTACGATTTTGCCATCTTCCAGGTTGATATCAAGAATCAGAACAAGGAATTCTTCACCACCCCAGCGGCCGCATGAATCTGTGGCGCGCAGGTTATGCCTCATTGTGTTAGCTATAAAACGAAGGACTTTGTCACCCGCCAGGTGGCCGTACGAATCGTTGAGATTTTTAAAATGATCAATGTCAATGAATAAGACGCAGAATTCAATCTTTGATACTTTGTAATCATCCAGTGCAAATCGAATGCGGTTTTCGATATGTTTGCGGCTGCCGATCCCGGTTAAATCATCAAAGAAGATGGTTTGTTCGACTCGCTTTCGTTCTTCGTGTGCAGCGATCAAGGTTTTGCTGTCGTTGAAAATTTGCATTGCCCCGATAATCTTGTTTTTGTTGTTGAAGATGGGAATGACTCGGATCAAGACCGAGATCCGGTATCCTTCTAAATGTTGGATGTATGCATGATCTTCCCGAGGCTGTCCATCTGTAAGGGTCAGGAAAAGCGGGAGTTTGGAAGTCAATAAATTGTTGCCGTTTTCCGCCAATTGTTTGACCGTTGAATCCTGATACATCGTCCCAATTACGTTCTTGGCTGCATAACCAAACATTCGTTCGGCTCCTCTATTCCAGCCCACAATATGACCGTCGACATTTACTTGCATCATGCCGTCGAAGGCGTTCTCTGCCAGGCTCTTAAAGAAATCCGGGTGGACAATTAATGGAGATGAAGATGCCATATAAAAATTTTAGCCTTGTTTTTGCCCTTCTGAACTTACAAAGAATCTACAGGCGGCCCACGTTGAGAGAATAGAATACGGCTTGATTATGAAAGTCTTTGCCAGTCTAAATTAAATTTTCATTGCATCAATCCGCTGGTTCGATTTTGGAGTTGCTTTGTTGTACAATAGGATAAATTGCAACCTGTGAGGAGGTGTGTGCTGTGAAGAAAATTGCCCTAATTTCCGCTGTGGTGCTGATGCTGTTGGCTTGCTCGGTTTCAGATGTATCAAACATCCTAACTCCTTTGGCAACGCCGAAGCCTTTGCCAGTCGCGACAAATACGGTCTACGTCGCGCCAAGCGATACACTGACAATCACGGCAACGCTTCCCACCCCGACTTTCACAGACACGCCAACCTTAGTGGGTGGCGGCTTTACAGCGACCCCGACCTTGACCAGCACTGATCTCACAGAGACTCCGGCTGTAACTGGGTCGCCCATGGATACTACTTCCACCCCAATCCTTGGAGGGCTCTCTCTTGTCACGCCGCCAGGTGTCGGTTTTACATCTGTAAAGATATCGGGCAATATTCTCAAGTGGGGAGGTTGTGAACCATCGTCAATCACCTTCACTGCACATGTTGCAGATCCGATCAATGAAGTTGCTGTTTTGTGGTTTTATCGCCTGAAAAGCCCAACTACCGGCGATATGAGCAAATGGGAAGGCGGGGGCATTATGAACGGTGATGAGACTGGAATCTTCACGTATACGGTGACTGTCAAGAATATCACTGATTATCAGGATTATCCCGGCGCATGGCTGCAGTACCAGCTTGTCGCTCTTGATGTACATTTCAACCATGTTGGCTATACCGAGCCATACCTGAACAGCATCACCATTTCGCCATGTCAGTAAATTGACCATCTTTTTTTTACACAATCATACAGCGGACATCAGTCCGCTGTATGTCACTTAACGGCATTCGCTGATCGCGCAATTTATGGCGCATATGAACAACAAGCGAGTTTGACCTCTTTAGCTTACTCATTGCAAAAGGCTTGAGATAAATTGCAACTCTTCCCGCCACAATTGGATAGGGTGGGTGTTGAAATTGCAATGCATCGCAGGGAATAACCAAGATCGGTGTCAAGGCTGCGCTCACGAAGGTGAGATGCTAACCTGGTGGTTCGCAGGGGCCCACCAGCATCGTGTGGTCATCATGCGCAATAATTACTCCCGAGCGATCGATTGCGCGGGCCTCCCATGACAAAGTTCCGGGTTGGCCGCCAAATGTATGATAGAGGTTGACATCTATTACGCCATCCCCATAACTTCCGGTGAACGTCCTGACCCCAGTTGATCCACTCCCAGTTTGAGATAAAAATATAGAGTCAGAATATGGGGAGCTACTGGAAGAAGTCGAAGCCAATCGAACTGTTACAAATGCCGCTTGCCCAGAGGGATCGTTGACCGTGGCGTTGAAAGTTATTGAAGGAGCGGTGAGAGATGAGCAGGAATCGCTAGTATAAGCCAAGTTTACCGGATCAGCTGTGGCGTGAATAGCCACGGCTGTACTGGTGCCGCTAGGAACACTGGGTGATGATGGGATTGTGCATGGACCAGTATATCCATTTCCCCATAAGAAGAATGCAGATGATGGAGTTAGATGCCCAAGATCGATAACGCATACGTCCGCTGCAGAAGACATGACAGACGCGCCTGACGCTCGGTCAAGTTCCGCTTGCACATGGTATTCCCCCGTCGTTGTTGGAGTCCATACTGCATGTCCGGTGACCCGGGAAGTATCAGCAGGAGCCGCGAATCTGGAAACGGTCGCTGTTCCAACTGAACCGCCGTTAGCGTAAAAGACAATGTTCGTGGCTTCTCCGGCAGTATCCTCCACTCCGGTAGCAACCAGAGTCAATGGGGCGCCAACCGGCCAGATGTATTTAGAGACTTCAGGTGTGGTCATTTGAATTGAAAAACTCGGGGAATGTGGGGCGCATCCTGATGCGGTCAATACGAAAACAATGAACAAGAATTTAAAGCGGTTCATCTGATTCTTCCTTTCTGCAATTGAGATGTATAGATTGTAGATGAAAAGAGATTTGTTATCAACCCCCTTTTGTGCTCCAGGTTTATGGCATGCCATTCCGCCTTGAATTGGAATCCTGATATCAGAGAAAAAGTGCGGCACTAATTCGCCGGGCGCATCAAGGAGTTAGAAGGATATTACAATTGGCACTGCCCATGAATATTGATATTCCAGAACAACTCGTCAATCTTCTGAAAACATCCGATCGCGTTGTTGTGCTGACTGGTGCCGGAGTCTCGCAAGAGAGCGGACTTCGCACCTTTCGCGACACGCAGAGCGGGCTTTGGGCACAATATAACCCCGAAGACTTGGCATCGCCGCAAGCCTTTGCGCGTGACCCTAAACTGATTTGGGATTGGTATGCCTGGCGGCGTGAAGCCGTCAAAGCTGTTCGTCCCAACCCCGGACATTATGCCTTAGCTGAAATGGCGCGGCGCGTTCCGGATCTCACGCTTATCACTCAGAACGTTGATGGCTTGCATCGCATGGCTGGCAGTCCAAGTGTGATTGAACTGCACGGAAATCTTCAACGCGTACGTTGCTCCGAGTGTGGCGAGTTTGCTGAAGATTGGAACGATGATGGTGTGAATGTGCCGCGCTGTTCTTCGTGCGGCGGCCTGCTCAGACCGCATGTGGTCTGGTTCGGCGAGCCTTTGCCTCGCGCGGAACTTGAGTCCGCCATCAAAGCGTCTCGTAATTGCCAAATATTTTTCTCCATTGGCACATCAGGCGTTGTTCAACCTGCGGCAACGCTGGCATATGCGGCTCATAATCGCGGCGCGGCGATTATCGAGATCAATGTCGGGCAGACGCCGCTCACGCCCAAAACAGATTTTTTCTTTCAAGGAAAATCAGGTGAGATTTTGCCAGCTTTAGTTAAAGCAGTTTGGTCCTAAATGATATTGGCGGCCCTTAGCCGCCGAAATTAATTCATTTTAAAATGACGCCGCTGCGTGGCGGAATATTCAATCGGATTGATTCCTTTTCGACTTCAATATCAGCCTGCCCAAAGAGAATTCGCTTCTTGCTTCGACTTCTAGTATCTGCCTTAACTTCAACTTTGTGCGCGGCCTCAGACGCGTTCAACGCTACAACAATCGTTTCGCTTTCCGATGCTCGTTGGAAAACATAAACACGATCTGCGGCGTAAAGCTTCTTATAACTTCCGTCGCCGCGCAGAGCAGGATGCGCTTTACGTAATGTGATCAATCTCTTTACAAAATCGCGCAACTCATGATTCCATTTCGACTCGTCCCACGGAAAAGGCTGTCGGCATTCAGGATCATGCCGTCCACAGAGCCCAATTTCATCGCCGTAGAAAATGCAGGGTGCACCAAGATAGGTGAAGATAAACGTCAAGGCAAGTCGCAGGCTGTTGAGGTCGCGCCCGGCACAAGTCAGAAAGCGAGGCGTATCATGGCTGTCCAATAAATTAAGTTGAACGCGCGTCACATCCGGAGAGTACATTCCGAGAATCAAATCAATCCGATTAGCAAATTCAATTGCATCAATGTGCCTAACGTGCCCCTGATAACCGCCCGCCTTTAACGTTTCGCTCAAGTCGAGATGCCTGCCAGTGAAGAAACCGATACACGCGGCGGTGACCAGATAATTCATACTGGCATCGAATTGATCGCCTTGAAGCCATCGGCGCGCATCATCCCAAATCTCGCCGACGATATAGGCTTCGGGGTTGATGGCACGCACGCGGCGGCGGAATTCCTGCCAGAGCGAATCATCGTCAATCTCGCCCGGTACATCAAGACGCCAGCCGTCAATGCCAAACTGGATCCAATATTCAGCGACGGTGAAAATAAATTCACGCACAGCTGGAGTTTGAGTGTTGAACTTTGGCAAGGCAGGCAAGTTCCACCAGCCTTGATATCCGATGGCTTTATAACTGCCTTCGCGTTGAATCGCCTCTTGTTCCTGCGGAGAAGGATATGCTCCCCAATGCTTCTTTCCCTGAAGATGTTCGGGGTCGAAATGAAACCAATCCACATAGGGAGAAGCGGCACCGTTTTCAAGTGTTTGATGGAATTGCCAGAAGCCGCGGCCGGCGTGATTGAATACGCCGTCAAGCACCACCCGAATATTTTTCTTGTGTGCTTTATCAAGCAATTCGCGGAGCGCATCGTTGCCGCCCAAGAGCGGATCCACGTTGAAATAATCGTATGTGTGATATCGATGATTGGATGCCGACGCAAAGACCGGCGTGAAGTACAACGCGTTGACACCGAGGTCTTGCAGATAATCGAGATGCTCAGTGACGCCACGCAAATCTCCGCCTTTGAATCCATAGATAGTTGGCGGCGCATCCCAAGGTTCGAGATTTAATCCCTGTTTTGAAACTCGGTCAGATTTGGCAAAACGATCCGGGAAGACTTGATAGAAGATTGCATCAGAGACCCAGGCGGGAGTGCTCATAGGATAAGATTTTATCAGACAAATAGAGACGCGAAGAATTTTCTTCTTCGCGTCTCTATTCCATCGGATTTTGATTATCGAATCGCTTGTTCGGTTTCGGCGTCGAAGATATGGAACTTGTCCATGTCGAACGCAATCTGGGCCTTGTCTCCCATGCGCATCTTTGAGCGCGGGTCAACGCGTCCGACAAACGTATTCTTGCCGGTAACGAGGTACAGATAGATTTCGTTCCCCATTAATTCGGTCACATCCACTTTGGCTTCGACTTTTTCAGCACGAATGTTAGTTGGGATGAATTCCGCATCGTGAATATTTTCGGGGCGGATGCCGAAGATAATATTTTTATTCGTGTGTGCATCATAAACTTCGGTATGGTCGGATGGAATTGCAAGAGTGAAATCGCCTGCATCCACAATAAGTTTGCCGTTATCTTTACGGAGCTTCCCGGGGAAGAAGTTCATTGCGGGGGAACCCATAAAGCCAGCCACGAATACATTATTCGGGGCATCATATAGATTCTGAGGTGTGTCAATCTGTTGGAGTATGCCCTTGTTGATGACTGCAATACGCGAAGCCATTGTCATAGCTTCGACTTGGTCGTGTGTCACATAAATGAACGTAGTTTGCAGTTGTTGATGCAGTTTGCTGATCTCAGCGCGCATCTGCACACGCAGTTTCGCATCGAGGTTCGATAGCGGCTCGTCAAAGAGGAAGACTTTTGGCTCGCGTACGATAGCGCGTCCAACGGCAACTCTTTGACGCTGTCCACCGGAGAGTTGGCGTGGCTTGCGGTTGAGCAGGTCCGTGATGCCAAGCGTTTCTGCTGCCTTTCCCACTCGGCGTTTGATTTCGTCCTTCGGCACTTTGCGAAGTTTCAGGCCAAAAGCCATATTGTCGTAGACCGATAGATGCGGATACAAGGCGTAGGATTGGAATACCATCGCGATGTCCCGATCTTTCGGCGCAACATCATTGACAACTCGATCCCCGATCAAGATCTTTCCGTCGGTAATCTCTTCCAAGCCTGCCAGGCAACGCAGGGCAGTGGTTTTGCCGCAGCCTGAAGGCCCGACCAAAACCAGGAACTCCTTATCGTCAACTTTTATATTCAAATCGTTGACGGCTGGTACATCCGCAAATTTCTTTGTTACATGATCATAGGTTACACTTGCCATATCTTCCTCCTGTCAAGAGAATATAGTGAGTTAACTATACACCAAACATGCTGAGGATGCCAGCGAAAAAAATCACCCCATCAATTATTTGACGGCGTGATTTGTCACACCTGCCTCAGCGCATTCCAATCTGCGTACTTCGCTTCGTCTCCAAGTTCGGATTCGATGCGCAGCCGTTGATTGTATTTCGCGAACTCTATCTGAACGCTCAGGCGCGCCTGTTTTGATCTGACCCGTGTTGAACGCAACCGCCGGGTCCGCAATCGTCGAGTCTTCGATTTCGCCCGAACGATGAGAAACGACCGTACGCCATTCTGCACGATGACTTGTTTGGGATGCCATCTAATCTAATTAACTCGGCGTCGATGGCTTTCCGTTCTGCCGCGTCCCAGCCGAAGAGATCCTCTGCAATTTCACTATTGACATTGGCAATGGCTTTCGTCGCAACTTGCTACCGAAATGTTTATTGCCGCCATCGCGTAATTCTAATTCGAGGGCTTCATGCACGCCGGTTGACGCGCCGGAAGGAACGGCTGCACGTCCCCACGCGCCGTCAGCCAACATGACCTCAACTTCAACCTCGGGTGCCGCGTGAATCGAGAATTTCGAGTGCTGAAATGCTTTCAATCGTTGTGTCCATTTTTGACTCCGAGGATTAATATCGTAGGATGTCGCTGCGAGGTCGCGACACACGCCGAAGGCAATGCTCTTCCCCAAAGCAATCTCCTATTTAGCGACGGGATTGCTTTGCGCCTTTTGCGCTCGCAACCCTGAAAGGGCACAGGGCGTTGACATGCGGCACCAAGTATAATCACAAATCGTTTGGAGAATCAGCCTTGACCTTATCCGAATCCGTTGAATTCGATCTGCGTGATCAAAAGCAATTTGTATTTCACGCCACGCCTTTGAGAAAGTTTATTGTCTGGGCGTTGATCCATTTGTTTCGATTGATCATGAAACTCGAAGTGCGCGGCCTCGAAAATGTTCCACTGAACGAGGCGTTGATCGTGGCGTCCAATCACATCACGAACTTTGATGTGATCCCCATGCAACTTTCTTTACCGCGCGTGATCTTCTTCATGGGCAAGGCGGAGTTGTTTAAGTTTCCACTCATTGACATTGTATTTCGCAATTGCGGCGCTTTCCCGGTTTATCGCGGCGAGAAGGACGCGTGGGCGATGCGTCACGCGCGCAAAGTATTGGATCACGGACAAACGCTTGGCATGTTTCCAGAAGGCCATCGTTCGAAAGGAAAGGGGTTGGGTGTGGCAAAGACCGGCACGGCGCGTTTGGCGATTGAAGCCAATTGTCCCATCCTGCCAATGACCGTCATGGGCAGTGACCAGTTCTTCAAATCTTTTCCCCATCGCACGCGCGTGATCGTGACTTTTCTTCCTCCACTTTTCCCAAAACCCGGAGAAGATCCGATGGCATTAACTGACCGCTTGATGATTACGATTGGATCCGCATTGCCGGAAGAGTTGCGCGGTGTGTATGCCTAAACAAACAAATGATTGAGCCGGGCTTTTTAAAGTAAAGTCCGGCTCATATTCATGGTTTGTTGTTTTCTGGTGAATTGACCTAGGGCAGGTAATAAGTGACGATCAATTGCGGCTGATAGCCTTTAGGGGCGTTGCCCGAGAAGAACTTATCGTAATCAGCCTTCTTATTGTTGTTATCATGCAGAGTGAAGCGCAGACGAAACTGGGTCCAACCGATCTTGCTAATCAGTTCGAGGTTGTCGGCACTGGAGAAGTTAAATCCATACCAGTTGGGCGGCATGAATACGATGTGTTCCTGATAGGTGCTCGGACTGGCTGGCGCAGAAAAGTCGACCAGTTCCAAACCGATGCTGTTTCCGAAATGACCATTGCGAATGTCCACCAGCAGGTTGCCGAATGTTGTGAACGGGTCGGTTCCCACCACACCCTGTTTCATGATTTTCAACTGAGCCGCAGTGATGACCGCACTGTCCGGGATGGCAGCGGTATTGAAGGATAGGATGCTTCGGTATTGCCGGTTCGCAGGGTCGTCGCCCACGTTGAATGTGGTGGCGCCGCCGTTTTGCGTCCCACCTACATTACTGTATCTAGCGGATTCGAGAATCCAGCCATCGTTCTTGGATTCCGAGATGAAGGTGGCAGTGACCGGAGTCACATTGGCAACCAGATAACGCGCCAGGGCGATGCCGGTGTTCGTGCTGTTGCTGGTTGAACCTGCGGCAATGATCTTGCCATCGGGTTGAAGAGCGACCGCGTGCAGATGGTCATCGGAGGTGCCGAAGGCGGTGGTGACTTCTCCGGCGGTGCCGAAAGTGGGATCCAATGAACCGTTGCTATTGAAACGCGTTATGAGAAAGTGATAGTGACTGCTGTCGAACGTGTCCAGGCCGACAATCAATTTGCCATCCGGTTGAACCACAATGTTCTTCAGCATTTCAGAGCCAGGATTATTCGTAAGATCGGCCATGAGGTTGAAGTTGTTGGTGATCACGCCGTTGGTGCCGAAGGTGGTATCCACTGAGCCATTCGTATTGAAGCGGGCGAGGGCAAATTCATAGCCCGGCGGGACTTGGCAGTATTGAAAACAGCCAAGTTGACCCACTGCGACGATCTTGCCATCGGACTGGAGGGCGATGGAGTAATCATAAAATCCAACATTTCCAAAGTCGGTAACCAAAGGTCCGCTTCCGTCCAAAGTTGAATCGTATGTAAAATCGGGGTTCAAGCGCATGAATGCCATCCTGTATCCGGGCGTATTGCCATCATAAGAATTTCCTGACAGGAGAATCTTTCCGTCCGGTTGGATGACAAGTGCGGCAATGTCGTTACCATTGCCGGTGCCATCCACATCCACTCTATCAAGAGATCCATCGCTATTGTAGCGAACTACTTGAAATAACGAATAAACATTACAGCATGAAGACACTTCTCCAGCCACGAGGATCTTGCCGTCTGATTGGAGAGCGATGGAACGAACGTTACTCGGACCTAAAAAAGAGGAAAGGTTTATGGAATGGGAAGCGATACCGTTTGTGCCGAAACTGGTATCCAGAGATCCGTTGCTGTTGACGCGTGCCACCCAGAAGTCAGAGTTCACCAGCCGACCGTTACCGTTAGGATTCCCAGCCACCAGGATTTTCCCATCCGGTTGGATGACCACATCCTTGCCTTGATTAATCCCGCTGTTGGTCACGATTCCGTTCGTGCCGAAAGTGGTGTCCAATGTGCCGTCGCTGTTGTAACGCGTAAGCAACGGAACACCTGCTACAACGATCTTGCCATCCGATTGAATGGCTACCGCGTTGGCAAAGCTATTCGAACTGCCAACAAAGGTGGTTATTTTTCCGCCTGCGCCGAAGGTCGGATCCAAATCCCCGATCGCAGCCTGCGCAACCATGGAGATTGCCAGCGCGCCGATAATTGCCAATACCAATCCTGCGAGGTGATTCTTCTTAAAGAACGGACTTATTGTTTTCATGGGTTCGCTCCTTCCTGAATGAAACGCTGATACCCATATATACAATATACCGCTCAAGACTAAATTACAAGTTGCAATTCTATGGTAATTGTCACCTATGATTTTTATTGTACCGACCGCCTGATGTTCAGACTACTATCCACATTCTTTGAAAGCAGGCATGCAGGTGTGTACTCCGTTATGGGCAATGACGCTATATGTGTTCAATGCGTCAGCGCGCTGGCGACAGTGGCTAATACATTTTCCGCGGCAGGAGCCAGTGCATCCGGTTCGTAGACTTCCAGGAATTGGGCATCCGCGTCCAGACCATTCTGCAATGATTTTTGCAAAGCCGTTACCCCATTTGGGTCACCCATGTACACGGGATTCTGTATTGCCGAAGTAGCGAGCTGATAGCCGATCACAACTTTGCCGCTATAACTTTTTACAACGTTATAAGATCCAATCGTTGGATCGTTAGTGGCACCGGTTAATCCATTTTCCTGTACGACAAATTGCTTGGGATAATTATCAACGCCTAATGAGATAATGATATTGCTGACCCGCTGACTCTCACTATGGTCAACGCCGACTGGAGTACCGTTTTCGCAGCGGGTCGTGCTGACAATCGGCAGCGGTGGAAAGAGCGCCAGGGAAAAGTATTGACGCGGAAAAATTTGCGCATAATTTGCAAAGACCTGTGTCCAGGCGTTGATGATTCGGTCACTCGTATAACCAGCTTGGATCCAACTGCAAATATCAGCAGGCGCATTTGGCAGGGTCATTTCACCTGAAAGCGATGATGGTCCATCTGCCGCAATTTTGATAAATGAGGGACGGTTTTCATAACGAGCGCTAACAGCCTTCAAGAACGTGAACCAGCAATTCAAATACGTCTGATCCCACGGCAGTGGCAACGGCAGCTCGTCGCCTTTGCCGGGACCATAGAGTACGCTAAAGGTCGAGGTGGGTACGCCTTGAAGTGCCCACGCGGGAGTGCCAAAGCCGGGAATCAAAACCAGTTCAACCCATTTGCCGTTTTTCTCGGCGCTGTCGAAAACCGTATCCAGCTTTGTCCAAACAAAATTGCCCTTGGTGGGTTCGATATCCGCCCACGAAGTGCGAAAGGTAAGTCCGGCAATGTTGGGATTGGTATAAGTTTGATCCTCAAACAACTTGCCATCAAAAAAGTCGCCGGTCAGCGTACTTGGTTCAGAATTGTTCACTGCCGTGATGCCGCTCGGTTGAGTCGGTATGCTGAGCACAGCAGTGAACGGCGTGTTATTCGTTGGGGTGATTAGGGGAGTGATGGTAGGAGCAGATGCGCTGGGTATATTCATTTCAGTCGGCCCAGTCGCGGATTGTTTCGGCGGCGTCTGCCCGAGCGTACACGCAAACATCATGAACAGAACTACTACTAAAATGAGTTTTCGCATTCTCCATCTCCATTTTCGTAACTATATATGTTTTACTTGCATCCGCTAAACCTAAATCTCATCTTAGTGTTTGGAGACGAATGCGTCAATAGATTCATGAATTTAGCATTAAGAAGCTATGGGTTCTTACTCCCCTTTACACTGACAGATTGATATTTGCAATTGCGTTCGCGTTACCGGAAGAAATGCGCGGCGTGTATGCCTAAATAAACAAATGATTGAGCCGGACTTTACTTCAAAAGTCCGGCTCGTATTAATGGTTAGTTGTTTTCTGGCGTATCGACCTATGGCACGTAATAAGTGATGATCAATTGTGGTTGATAGCCTTTAGGGGCATTGCCTGAGTAAAACTTATCGTAATCCGCAACCTTATTGTTGTTACTCGATAGGCTGAAGCGCAGACGGAACTGAGTTACACCGATCTTGCTAATCAATCCCAAATTGGCAGCGGAGAGATTGACTCCATACCAATTGTATGTGATGGTGGAGATATGTTCTTGATATGAACTGGCACTAGCCGCGGAAGAAAAGTCGGCGAGTTCCAAACCGATGCTGTTGCCGAAATGACCATTGCGGATATCCACCAGCAGGTTGCCGAATGTTGTGAATGGGTCGGTTCCCACCACACCTTGAATCCTGATTTTCAACTGAGCTGAAGTGATGACCGCATTATCTAGAATGGGTGCAGTATTGAAGGATAGGATACTTCGGTATTGTTTGTTATTCGGATCGTCACCCACGTTGAAAGTTGTGGCGCTGCTGTTCAGCGTTCCGCCCACGTTACTGGTCGGAGTGGATTCGAGTATCCAGCCATCATTGGCGGCTTGCGAAATGAACGTAGTCGAAACCGTGGTGATAGTTCCCGCAATGTAACGCGCCAGGGCGATGCCGGTGTTCGTGCCGTTGCTGGTTGAACCCGCAGCAACAATCTCACCATTTGATTGAAGAACGACCGCTTGTACATCGTCGTTATAGTTGCCGAATGCGGTAGTGATTTCTCCAGCGGTTCCAAAGGTGGTATCCAGTGAACCATTACTGTTGAAGCGTGCGACAAAGAAGTGACCATCGGAAGTGTCGCCAGCCACAACCAGCTTGCCATCCGGTTGGATGACGAGGAGCTTATCACTTTGGCTAGCGTCGGAATAGTCCACATCGCTCATGTTGCTTAAATTGGTGATGGACAATCCATTGGTGCCGAAGGTGGTATCCAGCGAGCCATCGCTGTTGAAGCGCGCGAGTGCGAATTTATAACCGTTGGCTGTGCAGCCATATTCCCCAACCGCCACAATCTTGCCGTCTGACTGAAGGGCGGCAGAGTAGTCAACAAACCCGAGGCTTCCGAAATAGGTGGTCACAATTCCGCCTGCGCCGAAGGAGGGATCGGCTGAAAGGTAAGTTGAGCCGTCAGAATAAGTCTGGTAGTAAGCGCGCACAAAAGAGAGACTGGGACCACTATAATCAATAAACTCGCCAGGGAAAGAAGTCCCCGCCAAAAGAATCTTGCCATCGGGTTGGACGGCCATGGCGGTGAGAGTGTCATAATTTGATATGTCAAAATAATTCCAACTATCCAAAGATCCGTCGCTGTTTAGGCTCACCAAAATATAGCCAATAGACATATCTCCATTAGTGAAGTCTCCCGCCGCGAGAATTTTGCCGTTTGGCCCGAGCGCGATGGAATGACCGTATGCCTTTTCATCTGCGCCATTATCCTGAAATGTTAAAGGTATTGCGATCCCGTTTGTTCCAAAGGTGGTGTCCGGCGAGCCGTTGCTGTTGAAGCGCGCCACATGAAAGCCGGTAAATAACCCACCTCCACTAAATCCTACCACGACGATCTTTCCATCCGGCTGGATAACAAGATCCATGCCGCGATCAACCCCGCTGTTCGTCACGATTCCATTATTGCCGAAGGTGGTGTCCAATGAGCCGTCGCTGTTATAACGCACAAGCAGGGGCGTACCCGCTACAACGATCTTGCCGTCCGATTGAACGGCAACTGCGTTGGCGAAGCTGTTCGAACTGCCAACATACATGGTTACTTTTCCACCTGTGCCAAAGGTCGGATCCAAGCCTCCAGCCGCAGCCACCGCGACCATAGAGATTGCCAGCGCGGCGACAATCGCCAATGCCAAGCCTGCGAGGTGATTCTTCTTAAAGAACGGACTTATTGTTTTCATGGGTTCGCTCCCTTCTAAAAAGAAACGCTGATACCCATATATATGCAATACACTGTTATATCCTCAGAACATTTGGAACACAAGGGCACGTTCACCAACGTGATGTTTCCGAGTTGAAATGATTATACTGCTGCAATTGAAGTTTCAGGCTTTCCTAGAATGAAATTGTTATGGGGGGCACAACATTCTGCATGGAGCGATGAAATCGCTCAATCGCCTGCACTGTGCGGTGCAGTTAGTCCTGCCTCATGGCGTATTACTACTGCAACTTTACTGCACCCAGAAAAAAGCTATGGAAAACATGGACGCAATGCACACTTTTGCCAGCATATTTGCTACTTGATAGACAAATTGGATCCATTTTGGCTAAGTGCACGTTTCAACTTGGAACTCTGGATCAAGTAGTAGCGGTTCAAATCCGTTGCCCCCAGCACAATTTCTGCCCCCGTGGGGCAGAGCAGATAGGACACCTCCTAACATGAGTTTTCCGGCGGTTTTCTTCTCGCAAAAGAATGTGCAGTACGCTCGATTTGACTTTGCGGATTCAACCGGTTTGAGTATGCGATATGCTCCGGTCTAGGCAGACAACTCCTGTTGCCATATTCAGGGATTGATCTGCACAGTCGTGCCAACCTCCGCCCAATCATAAAGCTCTTGAGCATCCGCAATGCCAAGAACAACGCAGCCGTACGTGATGGGTGTACCAATTTCGTTGGCCCATAGTCGTTGCCCATTCGCCAAGAGCGGCAGGGCGTGGAAGCCGTTTTCCAAACTCCCGACGTAATAGATCCCCATCCAATCCGGCATCCAGAAGTTCCAGTTCCAGCCGTAGGCGTTGGGAATTTTGTCGAGGATGTGATACGTGCCCGCGACCGTGCTGTTATTGCCGCCAGTTGAAACGATGAAACTAAAGACAAGCTTGCTGCCTTGATAGGCATACAGGTGTTGTTCATTTATGGAGACGATGATAAGCTTTTCCACCTCCGCCGGTCCTGGCGTGGGAACGAGTTCTCCCGGTGGCGGCCTCCCTGAAGGCTGTAAAGTGTTCGTCGGCAACGGGGAAACTGTTAGGGCAGATGTGATGGACAGGCCCGTGGTTGGAATTGGACTCAGGGTTGGAGTTAAAGTTGTCTACGGGCAAGGGTGTATACGTAGGTTTCGGCAGGTAGGCCTGCGACCAGTAGTGGATCTGGCCATACGGCGAGGATATGCTTGTGCGGCTGTGCGCGGCAGCCAACGCCGAAAAACTCGACCCCGCCCAGAAAGCCGAGACGGCGATGAGAAACAGGGCAAATATCAAAACCCGCAGCGGGGTTGGAGTATAAGAAAAGCGCCTCTCCTTCCGAACAACTGGCTTGGGTCGGGATAACGCATCCACTTGGGCGGGAGAAGTATCCGCTGCCCGGCTGACCGGTAGTTTTTTCTCGTTGAGCCGTTTCCGGCGGGCCAAGTCCAATTCTTCCTGGGTGCGCTCGCTCTTCGGGTTGATCTCCAGAGCCCGTTCGAGGTAGGCGATACTGGCTCGGGGATTGGCAACTGCTGCCAGGATCAACCAAGGATCCTCCATGTCTGGCACCAACGACACAGCAATCTGCGCCCAGTAACGGGCTTCATGTTTTTCGCCGCGTTGCAAGGCTTCTTTGGCCTGTTTCAAGACCTGGCTGGCTTGGACAGATTTCCTATTCATCGATCATTTGAGCCACATCTCATGATGAACCAATGCAAATAATATACCTCTAATGCGGGTTTTTATAAACACATAAAATACCCCGATCATAGGGCACTACTTATCCATCCGCACAATATGTGGATTGCAAGTGAATGTAAAGGCCAGGCAAGTCAAAACCAGGACGGCACGCCAAATCAACGAGCATATCATGCTCTGTTAGTTTCCAAATCTAAACGTGATAATAAGATGTCTGCTCCTCCAATTCAATGAACTCCTTGCTCACATGAATGGGATGGCCTGGTAAATCATCCATTTTCTCGGCTGCATTTCGCTTTAGGTACAGCCCGAACAGTATCCTCATCTTCTACTTCGGGTTTCGTGTTGCAGCTTCCCTCATTCCTCCTGTAAAAATAATTAAAGTCTAATGCTTACTAACCATCGCCTACTTCTTCCCTCTTTCCTTCGCCGCCTTCATCAATCCCACAAACAACGGATGTGGCTTCATCGGTCTCGACAAAAATTCAGGATGGAATTGGCTTCCGACCATATACGGATGATCGGCAAGCTCTGCGATCTCGACCAACTTTCCATCCGGCGACATTCCCGAAAAGACCATTCCCGCTTTTTCAAATTCAGCGCGGAACGCATTGTTGAATTCAAAGCGATGACGATGACGCTCATCCACTTGCGGAACGCCGTAAGCATTTGCAGCTTTGGTGCCTTCTTTCAATACACACGGATACAAACCAAGCCGCATCGTCCCGCCCATATCGGTGATGGATTTTTGATCGGTCATCAAGTCAATCACCGGCGCGGATGTACTGCGGTCGAACTCGGTCGAGTTGGCATCTTCATGGTCGAGCACGTGACGCGCAAACTCGGCGCACATCACTTGCATTCCCAAACATAGACCGAGATAGGGAATCTTTTTCTCACGCGCATAACGCGCCGCCATGATCTTACCTTCGATGCCGCGCGACCCAAATCCGCCGGGGACAACAATTCCATCCACGCTTTGAACCTCCTCCCAGCTTTTATCTTTTTCCAAATCCACTGAATGAATCCAACTGATATCGACTTCAACGTTGTTGGCCAGCGCGGCGTGCTTCAATGCCTCGCGCACCGACATATAAGCATCCTGCAACTCGACATATTTTCCAACCAACGCAATCTTTACCGTTGGCTTTGGCTTGCGGACGTTGTCCACCAGTTTTTTCCACGGTCGCATATCCGGTTCGCGTGTGGCGGTCAGCTTCAACTTCTCGACGAGATAATCGCCCACGCCCGCTTTTTCCAAAAGCAACGGCACTTCATAAAGCACATCGCTCGTCACCATCGGGATAACGGCTTGCTTTTCCACATCGCAGAACAGAGCAATCTTGTCGCAGATGCCGTCCTCGATTGGATAATCTGAACGCGCAATGATCATGTTCGGCGAGATACCGATTGAACGCAATGCCGCTACCGAATGTTGAGTCGGCTTGGTTTTGAGTTCGCCCGTCGCACCGATGTATGGCAGCCAGGTCACATGGATAAAGAACACGTTCTCGCGTCCGACTTCATTTCTAAGTTGCCTCAACGCTTCAAGGAACGGCTGAGACTCGATATCACCCACCGTGCCGCCGATTTCAACCAATACCATTTCTGCGCCGGTTTCTTTCGCAACCAACCCGACCCGGCGCTTGATTTCGTTGGTGATATGCGGAATCACTTAAATCGTCCCGCCGAGGAAATCGCCGCGCCGTTCCTTGCCAATGATCTCCGCGTAGACCTGTCCGCTGGTGAAATTGCTGACGCGCGTCAAACGGATATCAATAAATCGTTCATAATGACCGAGATCCAAATCGGTCTCCGCGCCATCATCCAGCACATACACTTCACCGTGTTGATAGGGACTCATCGTGCCAGGATCAACATTGATGTATGGATCCAATTTTTGCACCGCGACTTTAAATCCGCGCTCCTTGAGAATCAGTCCCGTTGCTGCGGCAGTCACACCTTTTCCAACCGAAGATACAACGCCGCCCGTGAAGAATAAATATTTTGTGGTCATAAGTCACCTCATTGAAATTATGTCATTGCGAGCGAGCAACACTTGCACCTGCGCTGCAAGTGCAGGTGAGCGCCCGCACTGCATTCTTACGGTGTGGCAATCTCGTGTATGGATGCAAATGCGGATTGCCACGTCAGCCTGCGGCTTCCTCGCAATGACACCTTTGCATACAAAGGCGGTGGGGAGGGCGATTAAGCCCTCCCCACCGGGGATTGCGTTCTTTATTGCGAAAAGTGTGTTCTTCTTTTTCATCCTATCATCTTTAACGATATCTTCCACGGCGCGCCGCATCTCAAGGAAAATCAAACCCAATTTCGCCTCCTGCCACGCGAGGGTAGTCAGAACCGCTTCCTGTCCGACAGAGGTCAACACGATGGAACCTTTATCGCCCTTAATGTAAACCTGTTCCAAGCCTGCACGTCCAAGCTCCAAAGAAATCCGCTCACCGAACTCAACATTGCCGCCGACATGGCCGAAACTCGGTCTTCTTCCACGCCTTGTTGAAGCGCCGACGCCATAATCAACCCGTCCACTGAAACAATAGCGGAGGCCTCAATATCGGGTGCGGCGGCTTGCATGGATCGCAAGCGTTCTACCATTTGTTCAGCGCGGGATTTTGTCATAAAGATTTCTCCGGGAAGTAGCCCACTTGAGTTTACCATAAAACCATTCTCCCGAAACTCATTTAGCCTCCTGCACTTAAATTTGACCGTCCTCCCGCTTCATGTTAGACTTGAATGTTCAAAATTTCAATCAAGGAGGTTGCCATGCGCAATCGTCAGGGATGTTTGGCTGGTCTACTTGAACTCTTTTTGCTCGATAGAGTATTCGTATGGCTCGAAAGACGCTTTGGTTTCGGCCGTGGTTGTTCGTGCAGTGGGTGCGGGTGCGGCTTCATTATGCTGATTGCGTTCCTCGTAATCGCATTCTCTGTTCTTACACACACTAGCTGGCTCCGTCTGTTCTAATGCGTGGATGGTTGTTCGCGGCGATCATTGGTATGGCGTTAGCTCCCTCTGTGGTTGTGGCTCAGGGAACGACATCGCCAATCATCATCGCACCGACTGCAGGTCAGGTTTTGCAAGGACAAGTTTCCATCACTGGCACAACGAATACTCCGAGCTTTGCTTCTGCTGAATTGGATTTCGCTTACGCATCCAATTCAACCGGCAGTTGGTTCCTCATCCAAACTTTTTCCCAACCTGTTGCGAATTCGGCCCTTGCCACATGGGATACCACTTCGATCAGCGACAGCGATTACATTCTGCGTCTGCGCGTGACATTGCAGGATGGTTCATTTCAGGACGCGACGGTAAAGGTCCAGGTGCAAAACCAAACACCGCTTCCAACAGTTACTTCGACGATCACTCCAACTGTCACTTTCACTCCCACTTCAGCATTCACGCCTCAGCCTTCGACACCAACGCCATTGGTTGTAATTGCATCTCCAACTCCGACATCGCCGCCGGTGTTTTCCACGCCAACTTTGCTGCCGCCCAATCCTGTTGAAATACAGACGAATGCAATCTATGCTGGCATTCAACGCGGCGCATTGGTCATCGTTGGTCTTTTTATTTTCTTCGGAATTTTGATTCGATTGCGACGTTCTTGAACCCTGACACATGACACTTGATACTTTTCTCCTCATCGGTCTCGGCAACCCGGGCCGCGAATACAGGGACAATCGCCATAATGTCGGCTTTATGCTGATTGACCGGCTGATCGTGCAACTCAACGCGCGCGGCATGAAACTGCAATCCAAAGCCATCGTCACGGATGCGACATATGAAGAGCACAAGCTCATCCTTGCCAAGCCGCAGACGTACATGAATCTTTCGGGTCAATCCGCGCAGGGATTGATCCATTTTTATAAATTAGGGTTATCCAACGTACTTATCGCTCACGATGATCTTGATCTCCCATTCGGCACAATTCGTATGCGCCCCGGCGGCGGTCCCGGCGGACAAAAAGGCGTTGCTTCAACCATCGAACATATCGGCACACAAGATATTCCGCGATTGCGAATTGGCGTTGGCCGCCCGCCCGGACGAATGGACGCGGCGGATTACGTCTTGCAGAATTTTTCCAAAGATGAAATGAAAGAATTATCTTCCATCCTCGACCGCGCCGCCGATGCCGTTTTGACTTTTGTAACGGATGGATTGGATAAGGCAATGAATAAGTATAACGGTGATACTCGGGAATCGTAATTTGGGCATCGTGTTCCATCGAATATCGTTTATCGAATAACGAAAATCGAATGCAAATTCTCCTCGATAAAATCCGTGCGCTTCCACAATATCAGCAGGTGCTGAAACAAATTCAGGCTGGTGAGGAATTTCCCGGCCTGGGTTTGCCGCGCGCCGCGCGCTTGCCGATCCTTGCTGCGCTACATCAGGATTTAAATCAACCCATCCTGCTCGTCACCGACCGCGCTGACCATGCGCTTTCGTTGTTCGACGAATTGGGATTTTGGACCAAATCGCCGCGCTATTTGTTTGCTGAACCGAATCCGCTATTTTATGAACAAGCCGCTTGGGGTGTGACCACGCGCCGCGAACGCTTGCAGACTTTAACCGCGTTGGCGGCGTATCATTTGCCGTTCGTGGAAAAACCCGGAACGCCGCCCATCATCATTGCTTCTGCGCGCTCGCTGATGACGCGCACGATGCCGCGTCGTGATTATCTTAAGGCTTGCAAAAAACTTTCCATTGGCCAGGATGCAAAATCAGATGCACTTCTGCGAAGCTGGGCCGAGATGGGATATCAGCGCGTCAACACCGTTTTGGAGCTGGGACAATTTTCAAGGCGCGGTGGAATTCTAGATGTATGGCCACCTGCGGAAAAATTGCCCATTCGTTTGGATTTCTTCGGCGATGAGATTGAAACGATTCGGCAATTTGATCCGGCTTCTCAAAGAACCGTTGAGAAATTAGATTCAGTTTTGATCACACCCGCTCGCGAATTTATTGTGCGGGAGTCGGGATTCGAGATTCGGGAATTGGACAAGGGAACGTCTCCCGATTCCCAATTCCCCAATACTGAATTATCTGAATTCCACATTCCATTGCTTCATCTGCAACCTGCAAGTCTTCTGAATTATCTTCCGGCCAAAGCCTTGGTGTTGATTGATGATTTGTCTGTGGTGGAAAGCATGGTGGCGGAAATTGAAGAGCAAGCCGTTAAGCTCAGGCAGGAAAGTATCGATGAGGGCGTGCTCTCACCAGACTTTCCCATTCCTTATATAACATGGCCTGAATTGCTGGATGATTTCCACGACCATACAATGCTTGAGTTGGGTCATTCAACGGCGACCCCCTTCCAGCTCCCCCCATTTTCCGCCCCCTACGGGGGTACTTCGCGAAAAACGGGGGGAGAGACAGAGGGGGTCGGAATAGGAAATAGTTTTTCTCATGATGAAAGATTTGGAGGAAGGTTAAAGCCTTTTGTTGAGTATTTAACTTCGGTGGCGGAACGAGGCGAACAAGCCATTGTTGTTTCGCGTCAAAGCGAACGTTTGCAAGACTTGTGGAAAGAATCTAATTCGCTATCCGATGATAACCCGCAATTTATCGAAGCGTCACTATCCGAAGGCTTCATCCTGCGAGACGAATCCCAATTCTCGATTCACTTAATTACTGATTCTGAAATCTTCGGATGGGAGCGGCCGCAACCGCGCACGAAACAACGCGAAGTTGCTGAAACGCCTGAGACGATTTACTCGGATTTGCAGGCGGGTGATTATGTGGTTCACATTGATCATGGTGTGGGACGTTTTGTCGGATTGGTGGGACGCAATTTAGATGGGCACGATCGTGAGTTTCTCGCCATTGAATATGATGGTGGCGGACAACTGTATGTGCCTGTGCATCAAGCGGATCGTTTGACGCGTTATGTCGGAGCGGAGGGCGTTGAACCCGCGTTGGATCGGCTGGGTGGTCAAGAGTGGCACGACAAAAAAAGCCGCGTGAAAGAGGCAGTGCTCGAAGTCGCACAAGAGATGCTCGACTTGTACGCGCGGCGCAACGTGGTGCAGGGCTATTCGTTCAAGCCGGATACGCAATGGCAAAAAGAATTGGAAGATTCATTTCCATACATCGAGACCGAGGATCAGAAACGCGCGCTGATGGAAATCAAGCGCGACATGGAATCGCCGCGCCCGATGGACCGTCTGCTGTGCGGCGATGTGGGTTATGGAAAAACCGAGGTGGCTTTGCGCGCGGCCTTCAAAGCCGTGATGGATGGCAAGCAGGTCGCGATGCTGGTGCCGACCACGGTGTTGGCACAGCAACACTACGAGACTTTTTTGCAGCGGCTAGCTGCATTCCCGATAAAAGTCGAAATGCTTTCGCGCTTCCGTTCGCCGCGCGAGCAGGATGATATATTGCTTGCGCTGGCCATCGGCGAGATTGATATCGTCATCGGCACGCATCGTTTGATTTCATCCGACGTTCAATTCAAAGAACTCGGCCTCGTCATCATTGACGAAGAGCAACGCTTCGGCGTAACGCATAAGGAACATCTTAAAAAACTTCGCACTGAAGTGGATGTGCTCACACTCACTGCCACGCCCATCCCACGCACGTTATACATGGCGCTGACGGGCGTGCGCGATATTTCCAACCTCAACACGCCGCCTGAAGAGCGCCTGCCCATCGTCACGCACGTCGGACCGTATTCGCCGAAGCTTGTGCGGCAGGCCATCTTGCGCGAACTCGAACGCGGCGGTCAAATCTTTTTTGTGCATAATCGCGTCAACACGATTGACGCGATGAAGTCACATCTCAATCAACTCGTGCCTGAAGCGCAGGTGGATGTGGGTCACGGGCAGATGCCGGAGCATGAATTGGCGGACGTGATGCATCGCTTCAACGCGGGTGATGTGGATATTCTGCTTTCGACCACCATTGTTGAATTTGGGTTGGATATTCCGAACGCGAATACCTTGATCGTGGATCGCGCCGACACGTTTGGTTTGGCACAACTCTATCAACTGCGCGGCAGGGTTGGACGCGGAGCGGCGCGAGCATACGCCTATTTTTTCCGCCACCGAAAGCTTTCCCCGACCCTCGAAGGTCAGCAGCGACTCGAAGTCATTGCCGAGAACACGCAACTCGGCGCGGGTTATTCGATTGCGATGCGCGATTTGGAAATCCGCGGCGCGGGCGAACTGCTCGGCACGCGTCAGCATGGACATATTCAAGCCGTGGGCTTTCATCTTTATACGCGATTGCTTGCGGATGCTGTGAGACGAATTCGGATTGCGGCAGGCGACAAGCTCAAATTGGGTGATGCCCCTGCAATTCAATTGACAAGTTTCAATCAACCCATCTCCATGCCGGTCAATGTGGATTTGCCGTTAGCCGTCGGCATTCCCGCCGATTACATCGCTGACCAGGATTTGCGTTTGCGTTTATATCGCCGTATCGCGGACTTGCGCGATGAATTCGAGATCGAAGCCCTGGCAAATGAATTCAGTGATCGTTTTGGCGAACTGCCGGAAATGGTTCGGAATCTTTTTTATCAGATGCGCGTGAAGTTGCGCGCAGAGAAGGCTGGGCTTGCCTCTATTGGAATGGAAACCGGTCAGATCGTTTTGCGTTATCCGTCTGCGACAAATGGCAATGAAGAGAAACGCCTGCACGATCTTGCGCCCGATATTCGCGGCGGCAAAGGCGCGTACTGGTGTATGTTTGCGAAAGATGGCAATTGGATGGAGAGATTGTTGGAAACGTTGAAATTGGTGGCAAGATGAAACAACACACTTGTAAATATCTGATTTTTCGAGTTCTATTAATTATTGTTTAATACTCAATGATTACCTTTAATCTATCATTCTTATCATCGTAAGATAATGTTAATTTTCGCAGTGGCTCAGATACATTTTCATTCTTTTCATGTTTTTGAAAAGTAGCCCAAAAGCTATTTACAAAAACAACTTTTGCGACTTCTTCACCTTGCCAGCGGTGTCGGTATCCGCCAAAAATCGAGGTCTCGCCATCTGAAGGCACAGTCGATAAGTCGCCATAAATTGAAACTTCCTTGTTCAACCATCTTGCCAATTCACGCACAAGTCCAGTTCGTAAATCAATCAATCTCTGAAATATCTCCTCGGTGGCTATTACTGATTCTGAACCTCGTCTAACCCAAGCAGCCCCTCCGAAATGAGGAGTTTCCCCATCATATTCAATCTCTACGCGAATGCAGGATTTACCTTCTTTTTCGTAAACTAATGAGCGCCATAAGATAGGAGGAAAAATCTTATCACATTCTTTTCGAATTTGTTTTTGTATATTATCTGGATTTGTAATGCCTTGAACAGAGCTGTCATCTTTCTCGCCTATCAGTAAGATCGCCTTGTGGCCGGGTTTTACTGAGTTAGCAAAAGCGACTAGGGTTTTAGGTAAGTCCTTCAAGTCCGATTCTAATTTTCTTTCTAATAAATTATCTTCCCAAGGAAATTCAACCATAGTTTGGTTCTCCTTAGCAATTATAGTACTAGTAATACTTCTCAATTCATCCAAACCTAAACTGCTTATTTTTCTCCGTCATCTTTGAGTGCGTCGCACCATAACGATTGGATTTGCCCATTAATCAGGAGAATCTGCTTGAATAGATTCATCTCGTCGAGTCAGGTGCGACGCACTGCTTTATTTTCTCGTCAGCAAAAATCCAAAAAACTTTCCATAGTCGCTTAGGCGTGGCCAGAAGGCCGGGACGCGTTTGCGGTAATCTAAATAGGATGAACCGAAGCGTTCAATCAGTTCCTTTTCCTCGACGAGGCGAATCCAGCCAGTTAGTCCGAGCGGTGCGAAGAGGATGAAGGCAATCGAGTTGGCATTCCCATTGAGCAGGGCCAAGCCGATGCTCACGCGCAACACGCCTGCGTAAACGGGATGCCGTAGAACGCTGTAAATACTCGAGTCAACGAATTTGCCTTCTTCTGGAAAATATACATAGAGCAGGGCTAGATTGTCCATGCCGAAGGCGGATATTCCGCGTGCCCATAGCGCGGCACCGACAATCAACATCAGCCAGCCCAGTACGATGAAGACTATCGTCCACCAACCACGCGGGACGAATGGGCCGTTCATGTATGCCGTGTGCGCCACCGCGGCCATAATGATCGCCAATCCCGGAATTCCGTAATGGGCGAAGGCGTTGCGATAGGCAAGTTCTTTATATTTTTCCTGATATGCCTTCCTGCGAGTGAAGAAAAAACTCATTACGAGGAATCCCGGCGCAACGATGATGATTTGACTATCAATGCTCCAGGTGGGAATATTATCCGAGACAACGAAATACAAGGTGATAAGCAGAAACCAACCCAAAAAGTACAAACCTATCCGAATCCTGCCGCGCCTCGTGTTTAGGTCAGGTACATGTTTGCGTAATTGTTCCATGCCGTTGATGTCCATGCATATCTCCGATTCCTGTGACCCTTGTCAATCCAAAGGTATCAATAATACTTCTCAATTCCTCCAAAACCAAACTGCTTGTTCTTCTCTGTCATCTTGATAAAATAATTCAATCGCTTCTGAAATTCTTTGGGACGATTCCTGGCCCCGTCAATAAAGGCAATTCTAATTCGCTTATACGTTTCCGAGAACTTTTGAAAATTCTTCCAGGCTTCTTTGTCCGCCTTGATCGCTTTGAGAATGTCTTGTGGAATTTCAAATTGTTCCGAAGAAATATCGCCGAGCGTAGCAAGTACATCCTTCATTACTTTGCCTTCGCCGATCAGTTTTCCCAACCTTTCCTTGTTCGATTGCGAATATCCCGTCTTTGGATTGCGACGCGAGAATCTCTGGGCAAACCGCTCCTCGTCGAGTTTTCTGACCGTGCTGTCAATCCAGCCAAAGCATAACGCTTCTTCCACCGCGTCGTTATATTCGATGCGCGGCTTTCCGCTCGTCTTCTTGTAATACACCAGCCAGATTTCTTTTTCGGTTTTGTAATTCTTTTTCAACCACTTGCGCCATTCCAGGCGGGTGGCGGCGTAGAAAGTTTGCCTAATATCCATTCACTTTTGATTATAGGCTCGCTTCAACGCTTCGATATCAAGTTTCTTCATCTGAAGCATAGCGTGCGTGACTCTTTGCGCTTTTGCCGGATCCTTGTCTCCGAGCAGCTCGCCCAAAGCCGTCGGGACGATTTGCCATGAAACGCCAAACTTATCCTTTAGCCAGCCGCATTGTCCTTTTTCTCCGCCCTCGGAGAGCTTCTCCCACAACTCATCTACTTCTGTCTGCGTTTCGCAATTGACAAAGAACGATACGGACTCGTTAAATTTAATGCCGGGGACAGGTCCGCCGTTCAACGCCATGAATTCCTGCCCTGCGAGCTGAAACGTCGCGGTCATGACTTTGCCCTTGGGTCCGGGCACTTCATCTCCCATATGAGTAATGCTTCCAATTTTTGAATTTCCAAAAATTGAGGTATAGAATTTCATTGCCTCCTCAGCCTGATCGTCGAACCACAAGAACGGAATGATTTTTTGCATGTTGTTGACTCCTTATTTATAAATGGACGGGTTTAGCTTATCGTATCTTCGCATAAGTTGAAAGATTATCCTGCGCTCTTTTTGGATTCGATAGCTTGCGTGTTTTTGCTGGTCGTATCAGTTCCTGGAATCTTTCGGTTGCGGTAGGCATCGTAATCGGGGACGAGGCGGTTGTATTCGCTGTCCATCAGCGGGGACGAGATCATGAAATCGGCGGAAGCGCGGTTGCAGGCAATCGGAATATTCCAAACCGCCGCCATCCGCAAGAGCGCCTTGACATCGGGGTCGTGCGGCATCGGTTCGAGCGGGTCCCAGAAAAAGATCAGGAAGTTGATCTCATCACTGCTGATCATCGCACCGACCTGCTGATCGCCACCCAAAGGGCCGCTCTGGAGTTTTATGATCTCGAATCCAAGCTCACGTTCCAGCATCTCACCGGTGGTTCCGGTCGCATACACTTCGTGATGCGCCAACAAGTCGCGGTTGAACTTGGCCCACTCCACCAGGTCCTGCTTCTTGTTGTCGTGCGCGACAAGTGCAATTTTCTTATCAGGTTTCATCGTGATTTTTTTGTTACTCATAGGACACACATCCTTTCTCGGAAATAGTATAGCAGGTTATCGAGCTTATAATCAAGTTGAACCGACGAGGAGAAAAGCGCATGCTCTCTCATTTGAAAGATTTGCTGATTGGCCCAGCCCTGCCGACCTCGTCCGCGGGACACAAGCAGTTGAACAAAATCCGCGCCCTGGCAGCCTTCTCTCCCGACGCGCTTTCTTCGATTGCGTATGCAAATCAGGAGATCTACCTTGGGTTGATCATCGCAGGCAGTGCCGGGCTGGCTTATGCTTGGCCGATTGGATTGGCGATCATAGCCCTGCTGGTTGTTGTCGCGCTTTCTTACTATCAAACCATTCACGGATATCCTACGGGCGGCGGATCATACATTGTGGCGCGATCCAATCTCGGCACGCTTCCCGGTTTGGTTGCCGCGTCCGCTTTACTGGTTGACTACATCCTCAACGCGGCGGTCAGTCTGACTGCTGGCGTGGCGGCGATTGCATCCGCTTTTCCCGGCCTTTGGCCGTATCGCGTGGCACTCTCTCTTCTCCTGCTGGCTGTTATTACTGTGATTAATTTTGCGCGGCCTGCGCGAAACCGGTACGGTGATGGCCGTGCCAGTCTATCTATTCCTGGGAACCTATCTTCCGATGTTGGCGTATGGCGCGGTACGCTTATGGATTGAAGGCCCGACTCCGCTCACGGCGGTTACCGTTCCAGCGGCTGTTTCTCCTCTGACTTTTTTACTGATCTTGCATGCCTTCGCGACCGGCTGTACGGCCTTGACCGGGATTGAAGCAATCAGTAATGGCGTGCCAGCTTTTAAACCTCCACAAGCGCGAAATGCCGGTCAAACGTTGATTGTGATGGCATTATTGATGGGTATCCTGTTTGTGGGGAGCATTGGATTGACACAGTTCCTAGGCGTGGTGGCTGGTCCGAATGAGACAATCCTATCGGCGTTGGCGCGGCGGTTGCTAGGCAATGGGCTGTTCTATCTAGTGATCCAATTCTCTACTTTACTGATTCTGGCTGTGGCAGCCAATACCAGTTTTGCAGACTTTCCCCGCGTGGCGGCCATCGTGGCCAGTGATGGTTTCCTTCCGCGCCAGCTTCGAGGTCTCGGAGATAGATTGGTTTTCACCAATGGTATCCTGTTACTATCCTTGGCTGCTGGAATTCTGATCGTATTCTTCAGCGGCGATACCCATGCGTTGATTCCGTTATTTGCAATTGGCGCGTTTTTGGCCTTTACGTTGTCACAGGCAGGCATGGTTGTGCATTGGTTCAGGGAAAAAGGCCGGGGGTGGATCATAAAAGCGGCTTTCAATAGTGCGGGAGCTTTGGCAACCGGGACGACTGTCCTTGTTGTGGCAATCAGCAAATTTGTCGAAGGCGCCTGGATTACCGTGCTGGTCATCCCGTTGATTGTATTGGCGTTTCATCGCGTCCGCCAGCACTATGATCAGGTTAGAAACCAGCTTTCCTTGCATGGATTGCCGCCGTCCCTGCGTCCGATCAGCCCGACGCGTGTCGTGATTCCAATTTCAGGCGTACATCGCGGTATGGTCAACGCTGTAATGTTCGCACAGTCCATATCGCCTAATGTAACTGCAGTCTTTGTTGAAATGGAACCCGGCTCCAGTTCTCGCGTGAGCGAAGAGTGGAAGGAGTGGTGGCCGGATATTCCGCTCGTGGTTATCCCTTCGCCGTACCGTTCGCTGATTGCGCCTTTACTGGAGTATCTTGAGAAGACAGACGCGGAACATAACGATGGTCAACTGGCTGTGGTTGTGTTGCCTGAATTTGTCACGAACAGCTGGTGGCAGAACTTGCTCCATAATCAGACGGCGTTTCTATTGAAGGCAGCCCTTCTTTATGGCCGCCGCAAATCCGGTTGGGAGCGCGTTGTGATTGATGTGCCCTATCATTTGCGGATGGGGTGATAGAGTACTATTCAGGTTAACCTTAGTTGCCTAACATGCAGACCCGCGGCACGGAAGAAGCTGAGCAACAACTACTAGCCTCCGTTCGCCTCGCTACCAAGGTGATGCGTTACCTGGGATCCAATGATTCGCCGGTTACGATTGAATATTTATTATTAGTGGTGGATGCAATACAGCAGAGTGGGATTGGCAAAAGTGTCATGTGTAACGGCCAAGCTCTTGGGAGACCCAGAGACTGACCGAATGCAAACTCGCTATGTTGGTGTAAAATATGGGCCTGAACTGGCGATAGCCGATTATCTGGTAAGGAGGAGCGAGCAATGAATGCCACTACTATTTTGGTTGCAGGTCTCTTAGGACTGCTTGTCGGACTGCTCATTTCATATTCCTTTATTAAGAAAATCATCCGCATTTACCGCACGCCTACCTATAATATCAGCACGCTTCCACCTAAAGGATATGGTGAGGTGGTCGGCAAGGCCGCAGGCAAGACCGTCAACAGCCCACTTACTGGGAAAGCCTGTGTATTTTGGCAACTGAAGTTAACACAACGGGTCGGGAAAGCTACTCGCACGCTATATGACCACGCATCTAAAGAAACTTTCACGGTCAGTGACGGAACCGGCGAGGTTCAAATCGTGCCGGCTGGCGCTGAATTTATTCTGCGGCCTGAGTTTAATTCAAATTCCCATGACATGGATCAAAAAATGAATGATGCAGTGAAAAGCCTAGGCGTAGCTGAGAAGTATTTTGATGCCTTCGAGCAGATAGATGCTGTCGAGCAGATAATTGAGCCCGACGAGCAAATCTACGTGCTGGGTAAGATCAACTACGATAATGGGAGCAAAACGATAGGCTCGGACGACGGAAATCAATTCATCATCAGCGACCGCAGTGAACGGGAAACGTTAAGTTCATTCTATTGGAGAGTTGCCGGTTGGCTCCTTTTTGGCCTCATACTGGCGGCGGGCGGCGCTTTTGCTTGGTTGGCTCATAATCCACCAAAATAACGACAGTCGTTCTATGTAACCGTATATCCCTTACAGCCTTCGACACGAGGGAAGTCCCACGCGTTCTTTTGTGACTTGGCAACGGCGTTAACCCACCAGCGCGTTACTCATACCTGAGCAGTTACGATTTTTATTTCAAGCTCGAACGGGATTACACGCATTGATTCCGATGCGCTTAAAGTGCGTGGTATAATGCGCCCGCTTTAGTTATGAGTTTGCTTAGCGTGCGTGAAGCGCAACAGCGCATCCTTTCCCAATTCAAGCCGGTCGAGACGGAAATGTCCTCTCTCCATGCCTGCGCGGGACGCGTGCTGGCGGCTGACATCATTTCTTCTGACCTGCCCCCTTTCGACAATTCATCCGTGGACGGTTTTGCCGTCATGGCGCGGCGATGTTGTTAATGCGACCCCCGCATCTCCGCTCACTTTGGGCGTGGTCGCCGATATACCAGCCGGATCATCCTCTGATCTCACCGTCGCGCATGGACAAGCCGCGCGCATCATGACCGGTGCGCCCATCCCCAATGGCGCCGATGCTGTCATCATGGTGGAAGATACGGATTTCAATAATCGAGATGCAGGCACGCCCGCCCCTAAAACCGTTCAAGTATTTAAGAGCATCCGAGCAGGCGAGAATGTCCGCAGGCGCGGCATGGATATTAAGACGGGCCATAAAATACTATTTTCCGGCACTCGCTTGCGCGCGCAAGAGATCGGTTTGCTGGCAATGCTTGGAGTGGCAAATCTTTCCGTATATCGCAAGCCACGCGTGGCTTTGCTATCGAGCGGAGATGAATTGATGCCAGTTGAGCTTCGGCTGACGCCGGGCCAGATTCACGATTCAAACTCCTATACCTTGTCGGTGCTGATTGCAGATTCAGGTTGTGAAGTTTTATCGCTCGGAATCGCGCCCGACAGAAAAGATGCCATCCAATTTTTATTCGACCAAGCCATCGGCATGAATGCAGATTTGATTATTTCATCGGCGGGCGTCAGCGTTGGTGCGCTCGACTATGTAAAAGAAGTGATCGAGTCAAATGGCAAATTGGATTTCTGGAAAGTCAATATGAGACCCGGCAAGCCTTTGGCGTTTGGTGAATATCGCGGCGCGCCATTTATCGGATTGCCCGGAAATCCAGTTTCCGCTTTCGTCGGCTTTGAAGTATTCGCGCGTCCCGCTATTGGACGGCTGGCAGGCATGAATACAGTAATCCAGACCAAGGTCAAGGTAAGACTTGCCGAAGCCATCGAGTCAGATGGACGCGAAAGTTATCTGCGTGCAATTGTCGAGGAGCGCGATGGGATTTTATCTGCAAAATTAACCGGGCATCAAGGTTCAGGAAATTTATTATCGCTGGTTCAGGCAAACGCTTTACTTATCATGCCCGCTGGGGTAAAATCGCTTGCCATTGGCGACCAGGCTGAAGCTTGGATGCTTTGAGGTGATGATGAATAAGTGGTTATATGGAATTTCAATTGCGCTGGCTTTGCTCGGTTTGGCGGTTTCGATTTACATGACGATCTTCAAACTAACAGACAACGACAAGATGTGCATTGGCAATGGAGGCTGTTCAAAAGTTAATTCAAGCGTCTATTCAGAAGTAGATGGAATCCCTGTAGCGATGTTCGGCGTTGGCGGCTACGCGGTCATTGCCGCACTGCTTTTCATGGAAAACCGCAATCAGTTTTTGAAACAGAACGGAACGATGGTTCTCTTTGGACTTGCGCTAATCGGATTCCTTTTCACGCTTTATCTAATCTACGTGGAGATAGCGTTGATCCATGCGCTTTGCCCGTTCTGTCTAACATCACAGATCACGATGACGATACTTTTTATACTTTCCATCATTCGGCTGGTTCGTCAGCCAATCAACTAGGAGGAGTCTTATGGCTCGTATTCGCTGTCACTACGTCAACTGCGTTTTCCTCGATGAGGGATACTGTACCGCGGCTGCAGTGGAAATTGATCCGGACACGGGTTGCGCTACCTTCGCCGAAGCCGAGGGGGCAGGTGAGGGTGAATGGGACGAAGAGGGAGAGGCAGAAGAAGAGTGGGACGAAGAGGACTTGGAAGACGAAGAGGAAGAAACTTGGGACGAAGATGAAGATGAAATTTAGATTCAAATAAAGATATTCAACATGGATGGCTCTGCCATCCATGTTTTTTATTTATGCGGTTGTAAATTGATACAAGAGAACTCCTGCGGCGACTGCAAGGTTAAGCGAACTCGCGCGTCCGCGCATGGGCATTGAAACGCTCGCATCACAGGCTTTGATTTGTTCCGCTGAAAGCCCCTTTTGTTCACTTCCCAAAACAAGAATCCATGGTGAGGCTGGCTTCAATTCAAGATAATTTTGATCCGCGTGCGCCGACGTGGCAATGCGTTGATAACCGCCGCGCCGCGACCAATCCATGAATTCATTGAACGAAGTTTGGACAATCGGCTTCCAAAAAATCGTTCCCATACTGGCGCGGACGGATGTCGGATGGTAAGGATCCACGCCGCCGTCGAGCAGGAAAAGCGCATCTGCATCAACGGCATCGAGAGTGCGAAGGATTGTCCCAATATTGCCGGGGTCTTGCGGCGATACCACTGCCGCGCCCACACGCACCGATTTCAAATCATCAAGCCGCGTCAACTTCCGATGAACTACTGCCATAATGCCTTGCGGGTTATCTTTATTGGCCAACAACTCCATCACCTGCTCAGAAACAGGTTGCGTTACTGGCATAACGCGCGAGATCAGGTCACACGCGAAACTACTGGTCAAAACATCAGGCGAATAAAGCACCAATCGATTTCCCAACCTGCCTCCAAAGCTTCGCCCACATGATGCAGACCTTCGGCGATGAATAACCCTGTTTCAGCCCGCGTCTTATGCTGACGCAACGCGCGCACTTTCTTAATCAATGGATTGGCGAGGCTTGTAATCGGTGGTCGGTTCATTCTCAATCTTCTACTCAGCAAGCTTTACGGCACATTGTTCTAAAAATGATGTACACTTGGAAAAAATGGAATGATTTACTAAACCATGAAACATAATCTTACGTCATCCCTTAAGACAGCAGGCATGGTTCTGATAGTGGTCTTGCTCGGTGTGATATTTTGCCTGAAAGCCATGCAGAATTATACCCATCAGGATTATACCAACTCCAATTTCTTTTTCTTCTGGTTATCCGGCCGCATGATGTGGACGGGTCAAAACCCATATAACCCAACTCAATGGTTGGCCGGCCATGATGCCTTCGGTGCAACGTGGAAGCCCAATCAAATATTCCCTTATCCTCTGCCACTGGCATACTTCATGGCGCCACTTGGATTGCTGCCACTCGGCCAGGCTTATATTGCGTGGCAAATCGTTTCACAGATCATTATCGCACTGACAGTCTTTTGGTTGCTTCATCATTGGAAAGGACAGGCACAACGGCTTCTTTTCCTGCCATTGATACTTGTACTGTTATTCTTCGGTCCGGTTTATTTGACATTACAAATCGGTTCGGTCGGGCCTTTGGCCGTGGCCGCAATCGTATTAGGTATTCTTCTGCTGGAACGCAATCAATCTTTGTTGGCAGGGATAGTTCTCTCACTAACTATATTGAAGCCTCCGCAAGGACTCACGCTATTGATTCTGGCTGGCATCTGGTTCCTCGCGCGTCGCGACTGGAAGGCAATCAGCGGTGTAGCTGTCGGTGGTGTCATTTTGTTGATCACCGGAATGATTCGCGACCCGCTCTGGCTGATCAAATTTCGCGGCGCCAGTGGAATCATCCTTGACCGGACGCTGGGCGTTGATTCGAATGTTTATAGTTATGCCTATCTGGCATGCAACCAAAACCTGCCGTGCATGTGGATTGCTGGAACGTTGGGCGCGATTCTCATCCTTGCGGTCGGAGGATATTATCTCTGGCATAATCACAACCAATTTACTGCATGGGAGGCTTTCAATATCATTATCCCGCTTGGATTCATTTCGACGATTTATCTCTGGTCATACGATCAACTGCCCTACGTCATCCCGATCGTTTGGATTGCAGGAACACTCGTCGAAAGAACAAAATCTTATATCCATGTTTTTATTTTCTTGATCGTTCTGGATGTGCTGTCCATTTATTCACTGCTGGTACAAGCCAATACGCACAAGGACTTATTGAGCATCATCAACACAATTCTAATCTTTGGAATGTGCCTGTTGCTTATGCACAGGAAAAGTCAGTCCGGATCGCTTCCATCTTCAGCCCATTAAAATATTCTACAATTATTTCATCCTCCGAATTACCAGTATGTTAGAATAAATTTATGCACCGCGCATACAGCTTGGCTTTGGCAATACTATTTTTTTTGATCTCATGCCAGCCTCAACCCACACAAACGATCACCATCATTGATGGCGATCAAATCCATCAGTTGATTACCAACGAACGCGTCCCAGCATCTCTTTTGGCTCAAGCCAACATCCAATTATCGGTAAATGATATTATTTTGCTGAATGGTAAACCGGTTGCGCTCAACCAACCCATGCAGGCCGCACAAACTTATACACTTCAAGTACAACGCGCGGTTGCATTGACAGTTAATGGAAAAGTAATCCAAACTACAGCGCAAACCATTGGTGAGGCCTTATCACAGGCGGGTGGACAACTTTATGCAAGCGATCAAATTAATCCGCCAATTCAATCTCCGGTCACAGGGCAGATTACAGTGACATACGTTCCATCGCGTGCAGTGACGGTGACGGCAGATGGACAATCCTTGCAATTCCGCTCTGCGTCCGCGACGGTGGGCGGCGCGCTGGCCGAGGCTGGGATTCCGCTGCTCGGGCTGAACTCCAGCCAACCGTCCGAGAATGAAGCGCTTCCAGCCAACGGACAGATCCAAGTCATGCGCATCAGCGAATCGATTCTCTTATCCGAAAAATCCATCCCATTTAAAACCGACTATCAGCAGTCGCCAAACGTGGAACTCGATCAACAGCAAATCCTACAACCCGGTCAACTTGGTTTATCTGTAAGTCGTGTTCGCATTGTCTACGATAATGGACAGGAAGTTTCTCGCCAAAACGATTCTGAGACAGTTGTCCGCCCGCCGCAAGATGAAATCGTGGGCTATGGGACAAAGGTCGTGATCCACACCGCAACCGTAGATGGAGTTCAAATTCAATATTGGCGCGCCATTCAAATGTATGCGACATCGTATTCACCGTGCCGCTCCGGGGGAGACCGATGTTATCCAGGCACATCGAGCGGCCAGCCAGTTCAAAAAGGCGAGGTGGCTGTAAAGTATAGCTGGTACTTAACGATGGAGGGACAAAAGTTATTTATTCCTGGTTACGGATTTGCCACTATAGAAGATGTATGCGGCGGATGCGTTGGCAAACCGTGGCTGGATCTCGGTTACAGCGACTCGGATTATCAGGGTTGGGGACAAACGGTAACTGTTTATTTTCTCGCGCCTGCGCCAGCAAGCATTCCTTCACTGAACTAATCTATGACAAAGATTCAAAAGATTATTACTGCCGTTCTTTCCGTCATCGCTTTGGGTTTATTGATCAGCATTGGCTATGAAGGTACGCTTTGGGCAAGACGTCCACTCGGTGCTTCGATACCGACCTCGCCATATACCCCCCTCCCCCTGGCTTCAACATGGACAGCATTACCCTATTGGTTGCCGACCACTACACCTGGAAGCGGAACACCAATAGCGCTGGGAACACCGACAGGAACACCACTATGTGGCGGGCCCAGAGTGATGGATATTTTATTGATCGGTTCCGACACACGCGGCACAGGCTACACGTATGGGTTGGCAGACGTCACTCGCGTCGTGCGCGTAGACTTTGTTGAGCCAAGCGTTACCATGCTAGATTTTCCGCGAGACCTTTGGGTCAAAATTCCTTACATTGCCAGCCATCTTAATGGACAAGATCACGAGAAATTAAATCAGGCTTATCTTTATGGAAACCCCGGCGACGGTTTTCATTATTGGGATGATCCAAGTGCAGGTCCGGGCCTATTGGCGCTGACACTCTATATAAATTTTGGTGTAAGCGTGAACCACTATATCGCGGTCAACATGAATACATTCGTCAAGATGGTGGACGCGGTCGGCGGAATTGATGTAACGTTCAAAGAGCCGGTGGCATTAAGCCACGATCCAAATCTTCAAGCAGGCGCGCATCATCTCAATGGGACTGAAGCGTTGGAGGTCACGCGCGATCGCGTGGATGGCGTTTTTTCGCGCGGTGACTATCAGAACATCATCTTATGCGCCTTGCAAAAGAAACTCACCAGCCCGCAAGTTATCACGCAAATCCCCGATTTGATCAGCGCATTTCAAAACTCTGTTCAAACGGACCTCAGTCCTCAAGTCATGGCGCAATTGGCCTGTCTCGGGACTCAACTGCCGCGCGAAAATATTGCTTTATATAATTTCCCTGAAAACCTATTTACCGGCACGAGGATTTATGATCCCGTGTTCGAAAAAGGTGTTTTCATTTGGAAGGTGGATTTCAATATGCTGCGAGAATATGTCATGGACTTTCAAGCCGGAGCATGGCCGGATGATTCATCCAGCATGGGAACTCCTTCGAGTGCAAGTACAACCACATCGTTCTGCCAATGAAAAACATTCCTCCGCTCGATGCCGCGCGGCTTCTAAAAAAATATGGCTTGCATGCCGACAAACGTTTCGGGCAAAATTATTTGCAAGACGCAAGCGCGCTGGAAAAAATTGTCGAAGCTGCTGAAATTCAAAAAGCGGATACCGTTTTAGAAATCGGTCCAGGCCTCGGAAGTTTGACGCGATATCTATCACTTTCCGCGCGTCAAGTCGTTGCGGTCGAACTGGACTTGAAACTGGTCTCCGTTTTAAAAACCATTCTCAAGCCTTATGCCAACATCCGTTTAATTCATGGCGATATTCTTAATCTTTCGCCAAAGGAATTAGAGCTTCCCGTTGATTATATTGTCGCCGCAAACATTCCATATAATATTACTTCCGCAATCATTCGGCACTTGCTTGAATCAGAACCAAAGCCGCGGCGGATTGTTCTCACCGTTCAAAAAGAAGTTGCCGAGCGGATTTGCGCCACGCCGCCCGACATGAGTTTTTTATCATTGAGCGTTCAAGTTTATGGGATGCCGCGCATCATGGCACACATTCCTGCAGAGGCATTCTTCCCCGCGCCCAAAGTTGATTCGGCGGTTGTAAGGATTGGTATTCTTCCGTCGCCTGCGATTGAATTGCATTTGCTTGACGAGTTCTTTCAACTAATCAAAGCAGGTTTTAGCCAGAAACGAAAAACATTACGCAATTCGCTTTCTGCCGGATTGAAAATCTCTACGATGGAAACAGAGTCGCTTCTTGCGAAAGCGGAGATTGATTCAAAGCGCAGAGCCGAAACATTGAATTTGAATGAATGGGGAAAAATGAGTTATCTCTACTCAGAAAGCAAAAAACAATAAACGGGCGGGCTACTCCAAAATACTATCAATGCAGCAATCTTTTGCAAGTTTCCATATGTAATTCACTCTCAATTCACAACCATTCAGTATATTATTTTTAGATTACAGTTTCAATATCAAGGATTGAGGTGAAACATGGCTAGAATCGATTTCACAAAAAGATATGAGCTGATGTATCGAATTTCCAAGCCACGCTGGGATAGTGGGAGCATTCCATTTCAAGTTACGCAACTAGCCTCCCTTAAGCGGAAAACGAGAAATGCCATTGATCTGGGTTGTGGAACGGGAACCCACTCAATTTATCTTGCCCAGCAGGGTTTTTCCGTCATTGGGGTTGATATCTCTCCAACCGCTATCCAACGGGCCCAGAAGAAAGCATCTCAAGCAGGGGTAAAACCAGAATTTATTGTCCACGATGTAACTCGCCTAGACTTTCTCAGCGGACCATTTGATATTGCGTTAGATGTAGGTTGCTTTCATGGAATGAACGCTGCGGGGCATCAGCGCTATGCCTTGGAATTGACACGACTCATGCAACCCGGAAGCACCTTGTTGGTCTGGGGAATGGATCCTCGCCCGCTAGAGTTTGTTAGCCTGAGTCCCGATGAAGTGGAAAAAACATTCACGCCCGGATTTAGACTAGAACGAGTTGAGCCGAGTCAAGTCAATCAGCGCGCTGGCAAATGGTATTGGTTGAACCGGCGATAATCATACCTCTCATAAAACAAAAAAGCTTGACTATTTTTGGCTTATTACATTCCTCGCGCTTTTTTCCTGCCTTACGCAAATCGCGATAACTCCACCATACGATCCAAACGCGCAGTGCCGCTTCGGCTTGAATCACGAAAGACATCTTCGATTTTCCTTTTTGCCGATCAGGAAAATAAACCGGGACTTCATCAATCTTGTAATCGAGACAATGCGCAAGATAAGTCATCTCAACTTGAAAGACATATCCATTAGAATGAACTCGTTGTAAAGGCATTCCTTCCAGCGTTTCGCGCCTCCAGAGTCGAAAACCAGCGGTTACATCGCGCTGAGGCAAACGGAGAATCGTCCGCGAATAAAAATTACCAAATGCCGAAAGACCTTTGCGCCAGAGCGGCCAATGTTCATCCACCGCCCCGCCCGGAATATAACGGGAACCAATCACCAAATCGTAGTTTTCCAAACGCCTGGCCATCTCCGCAAGTTTAGCAGGATCATGCGAAAAGTCCGCGTCCATTTGGGCAACGGCGTCCGCTCCATCGTCCAGAGCGATGTGAAAGCCGGTTAGATAAGCGGAACGCAAACCTTCTTTGCCGGCGCGATGAATCACGCGCAGGCGCGGATCTTGTTTTGCAAGTTCATCCGCGATCGTGCCTGTACCATCCGGGCTGTTATCGTCCACAACCAGAATCCGCACATCCAATGGAAGCGTAAATAAAGCGGAGACCAGTTTGGGCAGGTTCTCCGCTTCGTTATACGTTGGAACAACAATCATGATACGCACTATGTTTCCTATTTTTCCTTGCGCAGTAACTCGACCTTCAATGGTTCGGCAGTCGAGATGCGTCCGCCGGCCGCCAAAGGCATGTCCGACATTCTGACCGTCAGACGATCTTCGCGTTTCGCGGCTGGCTCCCGATCTTTGATTGGATAAAAATAATCGAGCGATTGATCTAGGCATGAACGCCGATGTTCATATAGGCCTGATAAACTGGCCAGAGCAACCGTCGGAACAAAATCAGCCTGTCCAATCTGACCGAGGAAGTCATCACCGCCATTCAGTTCGCGCATGGTGTTGACGAGTATGAGGCTGAATGCGCGCAAAACATCGTCCGAGGCAACAAAACCATACGCTTCACGGAAAGCATCAAAGTGTCCGAGCGATACCAGCAAAAGCGCAAGGTCGCCTTTCTTCATACACTTATTAAGATGCTCATCTACCAATGGGCCTTGCGGCAAACCACTAAGCAGGTTATTCAGCGAGCCCTGGCTTTCGCGTTGAAGCGCGTTACGTACGCGCAAACCGCAACTCCTGCACATCAAAAGGCTGGGTGATGTAATCGTCCGCCTCAAGCTCGAGACCCCACACACGATCAGCGCGCTCGCGCTTTTCAGTCAGGAGGATGATCGGAATATCCTGTGTGCGGCGATCACCGCGCAAACGCTGGGCAACTGCATAGCCGTCAATAGTAGCGAGGCGAATATCTAGCATGACCAAATCAGGGTGAACGGTCTGGCATGAACGTACACCGTCTTCGCCTCAATTGACCGCATACACTTCATCACTTTGAACGCGGAGATAAGCATTCAGCATTTCAGCTACATCAAGATCATCTTCGACAAAAGAATTGAGGATTTGACTTCTGCCACTAAAGTCACCGTCTAAGCAATCGGCTCTTTCTGGATGACAAATTCACAAACATCATCGCCCACCGCTACGCACTTGGATTCATTCACGCGAAATTCGTTGCCGCCTGAAACCCACTTAAGGCCTTCCTGTAAAAGTCCCGTCGCGATGAAGCAAACCGGTTTATCCGCATTGTGGCGTCCCCAGCAACACGGACATTTATGAATCGTATAAAGATATTCGTTATCTTTTTCTTCGACCGTGCTAAGTTGATCACTGAGCTGGCTGAAGATCTTTGCCATCGCAGGCACGCCTATACGAAGTTTAGCATGAAGTGGAAGAACGACAAAAGCCAAGTCCGCCACTCCAGCCAGCGCCCCAAAATTTTTCAGCGCGTCGGAGAAAGTCGCTCGTCCCGCGCGAAGCGCCAAACCGCGTCCGCCGCGCGGACCATACATCTCTTCCAAGCCGGTACCAATCGCGGAGAGTTCGGCAAAGTCAAAACCCTTATCCAGATTATCCGCCGGATAGTTTTCAATATAATTATTCAGCCCAGCCAGATTCAAAATGGCGTTCAGACCGTTCTTGCCCATGACTTCTTCCAGCGACTTGAGAATGATCAGGCCGAACTTGTTGGGATAATACAAACCACTCTTTTGAACAGGGCTCATACGGTCTCCACTAAATCAATTTTGTCAGATCTTCGGCGGCACGGCGCATATCAAGGAAGATCAAGCCGAGTTTAGCTTGCTCGCGCGCCAATGCAGTCAACACAGCTTCCTGCCCCACTGACATCAGCACCACATAGCCTTTTTCACCTTTGATATACACTTGTTCGAGAGATCCGCGGCCCAACTCTGAAGCAATACGTTCACCCAAAGACAACATCGCGGCAGACATGGCTGAGACGCGATCCTCTTCCACGCCTTGCGGCAAAGCGGACGCGATGCTCAATCCATCCACACTGACAACGGCTGAGGCTTCAATATCTGGTGATGAAGCTTGAAGCTCACGCAGGCGGTCCACCATTTGTTGTGTCCGGTTCTTGGTCAAGACAACCCTCCACCTTTGAAAAAAACACTCCGTTTGTGTACGGATGTTATCTTAGAATAGTGAGACTATTTTAGCACACGACGAAACCCTGTCAAGTTGGATGGATGCGTTCACACCATTTACAAAAAAGTAAGGCTTTATATAAAGGATCCATCTGAATCCAAAGTTAAATACGATGCAAAACTATTTATTGCTTGACGCTCCTCCATCCGTGTGATAAACTACTGCCCGCCAAAGGTCTCGTGGTGTAGCGGCCAAACATGCGGCCCTGTCAAGGCCGAGATCGCGGGTTCGAATCCCGTCGAGACCGCCAATAAAAAACATTCTCGTCAACAACGAGAATGTTTTTTATTGTATGACCTCAGCTACTTGACCGCCAAGCGACTCGCAAAAGCGTTTATTAGGTTATTCAAAACATCGGCAATAAATATTCGTATGCGTCCAAGGCAGCCTCCGCTCCTTCGCTGACCGAGATCAGCGGTAAAGATTGATTATGCAGGAACTTTCTCTGCCTTCGATACAGGCGCGACAAAACCCTTTGGCAGAACGGCTCCTTCTGTGACGATCCGCGGAACGATCTCTTCCCATCCAACCGGCATAATGTGCAAACCGTGGATGCCACGTTTGCCCTTGATCTTCTCAATAATCTCAAGGGTGATCTTCACGCCTTCTTCTTGAGCCCCATGCGGCCCGCCTTTGGCTTCCGCTTCTTCCATGCGTTTGATGATCGGATCGGGCACATACACCCCCGGCACATGAGTCATGTAACGAGTCATCTTGGCGCTCTTGAGCGGCGTGATGCCAATCAAAATAAAGACTTGATTCAGGATGTTACGTTTGGCAATCTCGTTCAGCCAAATCTCCATGCGATCCGGATCATAGACAAGGTTGGTTTGGAAGAATTGCGCGCCAGCATTGACTTTCTTATGTTCGCGCAAAGCTTGGAATTTTGGATCCGATGCAAATGGTGAGGCCGCCGCGCCGAGAAAGAATTTGGGCGGAAACTTGATCTCACGGCCATCCAAGTAATGCCCTTCATCACGCATACGGCGTAGAATCCAAATCATTTGGATCGCGTCCATATCGTTGATATCCATACGACCACGCGGTTGAGGCGCCAGCACGGGGCTATCACCAGTGACACATAAGACATTGCGCACGCCCATGGCCGTTGCACCAAGGATTTCTCCCTGCAGACCGGCGCGTGTTCGGTCCCGCGCTGCGATCTGAAGAACAGGCTCTGCACCGTTTTCGATGGCGAACTTACTGCAAGCCCAAGAGCTCATTCGCGGAGTGGCGGAGGCATTATCCGTGAAGTTGATCGCGGTTACGTAAGGCTTAACCAGATTGATATTCTCAACCAGCTTTTTGGTGGATGTGCTCAGTGGAGGCGCGATCTCGCAAGCCACGACAAATTCTCCGGCCTTGAGGTGCTTCTCCAAGTTTGAAACAGGCTCGGTGTATTTCGGCGCGTGATATTGATTATCGCCCTGCCACCAATCCGGCTGACGAACCGGCCTAAAGATGCTTTCCCACATTTCGTTGCGAATACTAGCTGGCTTGAACAGCAATTGGTTAATGACTTTTCCTATGCCAATCTCCTGGATACGTGCAAATACGTCGCCCCACGTTTCCGTGCCGACCTTCTCCCAATCCAATGGCGGTAAAACCTCGAGCAGGCGATCTTCGCGTCCCATGGCAAACGAACGCTCATAAATCTTGTACCAAACACATGGACGCGTTTCATCCACATAACAATATTCGGAAGTGGACCCGCCGCAAGGTCCGTTGCGTAATCCCTTGGGACATTCCATCGGGCAGATAAAGGCGGTCTCTTGGAGCAAACAATTGCCGCACATGCGGCATCCGAACATAGGACCTTTGATTACTCTTTCCAAGGCTGCAAGTACGCGCCTATTAAATGGTTCGCGTTTGAAAGGCAAATAGGGCGGTTGCCAGCGGCGCCCAGGTGTAAATCCAGGCATGGTTTCTCCTTTATGTGGACGATACAGTCTTATTGTAGACGCTTGCCAACGGATTACCAGTGTCTTTCGTCTCTATCCAACGGATGACATCGTTCTGCTTTTGATATGCAGATTAAAGCCATCTTTCAATTGAGATCACCAACAAAAAAACATCCTCTTCTTTACAAGGATGTTTTTCTATAATAATGCAGTTTCTGTTATTTTGCCGCGAAACGAGTTGCCACTTGATCCCAGTTAACCACATTCCACCATGCAGTGACATAATCCGCGCGGCGGTTTTGATATTTGAGATAATAGGCATGTTCCCAAACATCAATGCCCATGATCGGCGTCGCGCCCTCGGACATCGGGTTATCCTGATTGGCCGACGAAACAACAGCCAACCCACTGCCCTTCTTGACGAGCCACGCCCAGCCTGAACCGAAGCGGCCATTGGCGGCTTTAGTAAATTCTTCTTTGAACGCGTCAAACGATTTGAAAGATGTATCAATCGCCTTGGCAAGTTCGCCTTTTGGCATACCGCCAGCTTTGGGAGCCATGATTTCCCAGAACATGCTATGGTTCCATGTGCCGCCGCCGTGATTGCGGACAACCGTGCGAACATCTTCAGGCACGGCATTCAAATCTTTTAACAATGCTTCGAGAGATTTGCTTGCCAGTTCGGGATGTTTTTCAATCGCGCCGTTGAGGTTGGTGATATAAGCCTGATGATGTTTATCGTGATGAATGGTCATGGTTTGCGCATCGATGTATGGTTCAAGCGCGTCGACCGCATACGGAAGTTTCGGAAGTTCAAAAGCCATTTTATTTTCTCCTTAGACAAAAAAGACAGATATAGTCAGGATTGTATTCTCACATAAGACGAATGTCAAGGCAAGAAGGCTAACTCTAACAAATCGCTAACAGAGGCAGTATACTTGCTCAAATTTATGACCAAAGAACGCGTTCGCTTCATCCTTCCGTTTGCGCTTTTTATCGCAATCCTGGCTGTTTCCACCGCCTCGATCCTTATCCGCTTCGCGCAAACAGACGCGCCATCACTGGTGATCGCTGCGTTGAGATTGACGTTTGCCAGTCTCGCGCTTGCGCCCCTCGCGCTAACTCGTCATCGTTCTGAACTGCGAGCGTTGACTCGCGGTGAGTTATTGCTTGGCTTGTTATCCGGCTTATTCCTCGCCATTCATTTCGCAACATGGATTTCATCGCTGGAATACACAACGGTTGCAAGCTCGGTGGTATTTGTCAGCACGGGACCATTATGGGTGGCGTTACTCTCGCCATTCTTTTTACGGGAGCCGCTCACCCGCCCGGTAGTGATCGGGATGAGTTTCGCATTGGCTGGCGGAATCATCATCGCCATATCCGACGCGTGTTCATGGAACAACGGTATTGTCTGTCCATCGCTGACACAAGTTTTGCATGGACGCATGATGTTTGGAAATTTTCTGGCGCTGGTAGGCGCGTGGATGGTGGCTGGCTATTTAATGATCGGACGCAAATTGCGGGCGAAGATGTCGCTCATGCCATACATCTTTTTGGTATATGGAATGGCATCGGTGTGTTTGTTGATCATTGTATTGGTCGCGCGAGAAAGTCTTTTCGGCTATCACTGGCTTACATATGTTTGGATTTTGTTATTAGCTCTTGTGCCGCAATTGATCGGTCACTCGACATATAACTGGGCATTGGCATATTTGTCCGCGGCGTTCGTTGCCGTGATGACACTTGGCGAGCCAATCGGTTCTTCCATCCTTGCCTACTTTATATTGCAGGAGACTCCGACCATCACAGTGATCGCAGGTGGAGTATTAATTTTGATTGGAATTTATTTATCCACACGCGGCAGTAAGGTTGAAACCGAAATTGAAGAAGTGCATGATTAGTAACAATGGTTATTGTTATCATGGGCGTTTCGGGCGCGGGCAAAACAACAGTCGGAAGATTGCTTGCTAAAGAACTCGATTGGAAATTTTACGATGCTGATGATTTTCATTCGGCAGCAAACAAAGACAAAATGTCGCGCGGCATTGCGCTGACCGACGCGGACCGCGCCGACTGGCTTGCAAGTCTACGCGGTTTATTGAATCAAAACATCGAAGCAAGTCAATCCGTTGTGTTGGCGTGTTCTGCGTTGAAACAAGAATATCGAGACATCCTTCGAGTCAACGAGGAAGTTCGCTTTGTCTACTTGCACGGAAGCTATCAGCAAATTGAAGCGCGTATGAAGGAACGCAATGCACATTATATGAAACCTGAGATGCTGGCAAGTCAATTTGCCATCCTGGAAGAACCGAATAACGCGCTGAGAATGGACATATCGAAGACGCCAAAAGAAATTGTTGCGTTGATCCACAAGGAATGGAAACTATGAAATCTTTTAATATGTCAGTGCGAGGGATATACTTTCCCGAAGCAATCTCCCCTTTGAGCCAAGAGATTGCTTCGTCGCTCCGCCCTTCGACAAGCTCAGGGCATCGCTCCTCGCAATGACATGAAAGGACTTATGAAACTACCATCTCATCTTTTTCTTGACTCGCTCGGCATTCCATACGAAGCAAGAAGTTTTCCACCTGAGACAGAGAAAGGCGCGGCAAACGTGGCGAACGTGTTGGGATTTCCAGAACGGCAAGCGGTCAAGACCTTGATCTTTCAAGCGGACACCGGCGAGTGCATGCTGGTAATGCTGGGCGGCGACCAGAATGCAATCTCGGGCAATCTCAAAAAAGCCATCGGCTCGCGCAATATTCAAATGGCAGCGCCAGAAGTTGTCAAAGACACAACCGGTTATGTGATCGGTTCCATCCCGCCGTTCAGTTGGCAGACGGAAGGCTTTCGTTCGTTTCTCGAAGCGTCATTGATGACTGAACCAATATTAGGAGTCGGCGCGGGACAATGGGGAAATGAGATCATGATCACACCGCAAAATTTGATCAAAGCCAGCAAAGCAATTGTGGTTAATTTGACGGATAGGGAGAAGCCGATTATCTAATGTCGTTGCGAGCGAGCGTTAGCGAGCGTGGCAATCCCCTCACAAATAAGGAGATTGCTTCGCTTGGTCTCGATACGTGCTTCGACACGGCTTCGCCAGTCAGCACTACTCGACCTTCGCTCGCAATGACATGAATGAATACTATGAACAAAAAAATATTTGAGGTTCGGAACTCAACCATTCACGGATTCGGTGGATTCGCCACACAACGCATCCGCAAGGGGACGCGCATCATCGAATACATCGGAGAACGGATCACGTCTGAGGAGGGCGACCGGCGCTACGACGATGATAAATCGGAGCATCCGCATGTGTTGTTATTTGTCGTGGACAAGCACACCGTCATCGACGCAGCGGTTGGCGGCAATGAAGCTCGCTTTATCAATCACTCCTGCGAGCCAAACTGCAGGGCGGTCCTTGATAAGAAGCACGTGTATATCGAGGCGCTGAAGACCATCGCCGAAGGCGAAGAGCTGACCTATGATTACAATCTCACGCGCGACGGAAAGGAAGACGCGGCGACAGAAGAACAGTACGCCTGCCATTGCGGAGCAAAGACTTGCCGCGGCACGATGCTCGCGCCGAAGAAAGAAAAGCGGAAAAGAAATTGATATAAGCCGGCAAAGCGATGGTGGTTAATTTGACGAAGAGGGAGAAGGCGGTATTGTAAGCATGAAAGATGTGGGCGTATAATCTGTACAAAGGCTCTTTTACAGAACAATTCCGTATAACTAATAATTAGGTGGCAACTCAATAAAGTGAAAGGATTAATATGGTTACCAATAATCCGCTCCCTGTTCCAGCAGCAGCCCCGCGCGGCGCAGTCCAAAAGACTTTTGTGTCAGCGAAGGTGTTAAGCGGTTTCACGGATGAAAGGCACTTCGAAACTTTTAACCGGGGAATACCTGTCAACTCTTTCTGCGCAACAAAGGACTCAAGTTCTCGCAGACGCCCAAGCAACAAGAGCTTTCGTTGCTCAACAGCCAGATTTCACAAATCCACAAATTATCCTTCGGGATATTGCCAGCCCTCACATTGATGCAATTCAAGCAGACCCATTATTCGTTCAGGCTTTTGGTCAACTTCAACACCAATTTTGCTATGTTGACCCTTCCGGTATTATTGCTTTACAAGCGTGGATAGAACCTAGATCTGACCCTGTACCTAGTACGGAAAATGAATTACTTGAATTTGCGTTTCCGCGCACATGGGATGTGCCTGCGGAGGTAAGTTTCATACAGCCATCGGGTCCGATACAAATTCTAAGCAGTAATCCTGCAATGCAAGGGTTGGCAATGGAACTGGAGGGACCAACAGGCAGGGTTATGCTCAGTGCCCCCAAACATCTAAACTTAGTTCAGATAATACATTTCAATGGTCGCTTCTTCCTAAGAAATGGGTATCACAGAGTTTCTGACGCCATTGCCGTTGGCCTTCGAGAATTTCCCGCTATTGTCATCAACGCATTTTCTCCAAATGATGTCGCTTTACCTGGTGCTGAGATTTTTAACATAGGCTATGTTTTAAATCTAAAGCGTCCTCCATTAGTTCAGGATTTTCACACCAATGCTGCGCTGACAACAAAGGTTCGAGAACGACGATACGGAGTTATTATCAGCCTTGATGTCAAGCCCATAAACATTGGTATCTAGAGTTGTTGCCACCTAAAACACCGCAGGCATCGGAATTCAATTATCGTTGATACAAATAATTTATCTCTTGCAATCTCTTAGCAAGCGTATCATTCATTTCACCCTCCCTCATCCTCCATTCCAATTCCCGCCAAGCCAGCTCGGATAATTCATGCGCGCTTCACCGCCGAGGCTCAACACATCCTGCATCGGCGCGACGGCAAACAGCGCCACCGATGACCAGATGGCGCGAATCAGATCCGGCATGATCAAGCCAAGGTCTTCACCAAGGGTGGGCAATTCATTCTTCGATCAGGATTGAATCACACGGAAAAAATACGCGCAAGGACCGGGCACCCATTTTCCATGCTCGGCAGTTTCATCTTCTGATGGAGATGGCTTCCTTTGTGATCATCACAAAGTCACCCGACAGGTGAATCAATGGCACCTCCGGTTGATGACCAGCTTCCCGCCGCCAATGATGTTGGTATTGCCAGAGGCATTGTGGGAGAAGATGACGCCATCGAGCGCAAGAATACCACTGAGCGTGGCATTCACCCCAAAATCGCCACTATTGCGAATATGGCTGCAGCTGATCGTAATATTAGTTGCGCTCAGCGCGTCAAGGGCGAGACCGTTGCCCGTATTCGAAGCAACCATGATGCGATCCAACGTGATATCCCCGGCGGAGGTGGCATCCAGGCCATCACCATTATTTTGACTGAAGGCGCTGCCGGCCACTTTAATAATGCCGGAACCAAAGGTGTTATTCAGGAGGGCACCGTTGCCATGGGCAGTGTAATCAGCCATGACTTCATCCAACATGATGACCCCGCCGGAGTTGGCGTGCAAGCCATCAGAACTATTTCCGTTGAAGATGCTCCGGTTCACACTGATGAACCCGGAACCAGTATGATTATCCAGGGATGCGCCGTAGCCAATATTGCCAACCGCCACGACTCTGCTGCCCAGTTTGATCTCCGCGGCGGAGGTGGCATCCAAGCCATCACCATTATTCTTGCTGAAAGTGCTGCCAGCTACTCTAATGAAGCCGGAACCAGTATGGTTATCCAGGGATGCGCCCATGCTGTTCGTGTTGTTGGATGAATTGACATTATAAACAGTGATGTTGCCTTTGGTTTGAACAGTCAAACCCGTGCCGGTTGGGTTGGTGATGCTGATATTGTTGACAGTCACATTGCCAGTCCAATTGATGATGGTTATCGGAACGCTGAAGGTGCTGACACCAGAGACCTGGCGTAAGTGGATGTACCCTGTACCCAACAACCCATTCCACCCTCCCTGAATCGTCAAGTCGGTCAGACCGGAAAGATTACTCCCATTGAATGTGACATCATTCAAGGAATAACGGCGTGTGAAGTATACCGTCCCGGCTCCACTCTTCGAGGCGAGGTCACTAATCAAGGCGGTTACACTGTTTTCAGCGCGCGTGCAGCGGGGGCTGCCGGGCCGAAAGCCATTGGGACACCAGATCGCGGCGACCGTCGCCGTGGCTGCGATTGTACTAGAAGTTACCGTGGCATAATCGGCGCGAGCCATGACCGGATTGACCGCACTAAATACCAGAACTAGCAACGAAACTACAGTTGCAAGGATTGTGAAACGAGAAATTTTATTCATGGAATTCTCCAGCATATCGAACAAAAAAACCGGCGCTGAACGTTCCAGCCAGGTTTTACGTCTTGAGAAGGTTATTTGTATATTTTCTCACAACGATCTAGAATCGTCAATCATTTCTGCACGGAATTAGCGATTCATTTTCAAAATCGCCTTCCCTGCCGCAGGCGGGGCAACAATAAACGAATTCCTCAAAAAGCATGCAGTGGAAGATCCGACTATCTTTGATACAGATAATTTATCTCTTGTAATCTCTTCGCAAGTAAATCATTCATATCATCCTCCCTCATTCTCCATTCCCAATTCCCACCAAGTCGGCTCGGATAATTCATGCGCGCTTCACCGCCCAAGCTCAACAAATCCTGCATCGGCGCGACGGCAAACATCGCCACCGACGACCAAATGGCGCGAATCAAAGCCCAGGAGAAGTCATGACCGTCCGTGTGCAAATAGCGCAGCGCAAACTCGCGTTCATCTTTCGATGTCGTCGCAAGCCAGCCCAAGGCGGTGTCGTTATCGTGCGTCCCGGTATACGCCACACAGTTGTGAGTATAAAGATAAGGCAGAAATGGATTATCGGGACCGGAAAATCCAAACTGCAAAATTTTCATCCCCGGCAATTGAAACTCTTCACGGATCGCAATCACATCCGGCGTGATCAATCCAAGGTCTTCGGCGATAATAGGCAATTCATTCTTCAATGCGGATTGAATCACACGGAACAAATCCGCGCCGGGACCGGGCACCCATTTTCCATGCTCGGCAGTTTCGTCTATTGCAGGGATCGCATAATACCCGGCAAAACCGCGGAAATGATCGAGACGCATAATATCCACCCTGCTCAACGTGGATTTGACTCGTTCGATCCACCACGCGTAACCGGTGCGCTTGTGTTCGTCCCAACGATAAAGTGGATTGCCCCACAACTGGCCGGTTGCCGAAAATCCATCCGGCGGCACACCTGCAACCACCGTCGGATTTCCATGTTCATCAAGAAAAAATAATTCTGGGTTTGCCCACACATCCGCACTATCCCCCGCCACAAAGATTGGAATATCGCCGATGATCTTGATGCCCTTGTCGTTGGAATATTGTCGAAGCGCGTTCCATTGTTTGAAGAAAAGGAATTGGTAAAAGGCAAAACGCAAAATGTGATTTTCAAGAGATTTACGCGCTTGATCCATCGCAAACGCTTCTCTCTTCTTGACTTCATCCGGCCAGCCATTCCACGCGCCTCCTCCATACGAATCCTTTAGCGCCATAAAAAGAGCGTAATCATCCAGCCATGAAGCATTATCAGCGCGAAAGGAATCAAATTCGGCGCGCAAAGATTCAGGGCTGGCTTGATAACGGGCAAAAGCCTTTTGCAAAAAATTCAATTTCCATGGAATGAGCAAACCGAAATCTACGCGCGAATCGGAAAAATCAGGTTTATTTGTTAAATCAGATTCAGTCAACAATCCATCGCGCAAAAGAAAGTCCGGACTGATGAGATAAGGATTGCCCGCGAAGGCGGAGAAACATTGATACGGCGAATCGCCATAACCGGTTGGACCGAGCGGCAAAACCTGCCATAGCTTGCAACCGGAGTCAACGAGAAAGTCCACGAAGCGATAAGCCTGGAGACCGAGATCACCGATGCCATAGGGACCGGGCAAACTGGTAGGATGCAAAAGGATTCCGCCGGAGCGAGGAAAGTTCATCATTCACCCTGAAGATTGGAAATGGGATCTCAACGGGCGGCGAGTTGAGCGGCAACGCGTTGATAAAGTTGAAAATATTGGTGGGCAGAATTCGTCCACGAAAAATCCTGCGACATGCCTGCTTTCTGAATCAATTCCCAGCGAGCGCGGTCAGAGTAGATCGCCAAAGTTTTTTTGACCGCTGTCGCTAAACGCACCGCCGTTGGTTTTTGAAGCATAAAGCCGGTTTCGCCGTCATAAATCGTATCCTTCAAACCGCCCACCGCGCTGACGATCGGCACGCAACCATAACGCATCGCAATCATCTGCGAAAGGCCGCACGGCTCATAACGCGACGGCATCAAAAAGATATCCGCGCCGGCGTAGATTTGCCGCGCCAATCCTGCGTCATATTTGAATTCAGCGCGCACACGATCAGGGAATTCTGTTTGCAAAAGGCAAATCGACGCTTCAAGTTTCGGATCGCCCGTGCCAAGAAGAACGAATTGCCAGGGTAAATCTTTAAGTTTGGTCAAAGCCTTGGGGATTAAATCAATCCCCTTTTGAGGGTCCATGCGCGAAACAACGCCGAGCAACGGAACATTTGCATCCTGCAGCAAGCCGAGGCGCAGTTGCAAAGCAGCTTTGTTTGCAGGGCGTTTATCCAATGTAATGCTGCCATAATTCAGAGCCAGCGCCGGATCAACCGCCGGATTAAATGATTGAGAATCAATGCCATTCAAGATTCCATTCAACAATTCTTTGCGCCCGTGAATATAAGCATCCAACCCACAACCGAATTCGGGAGTCAGCATTTCGCGCGCATACGTTGGCGAAACAGCGACAAGTAAGTCGGCCGCCCAAAGTCCAAGTGGAAGCGGGAGCGCGCGCGCCCATTCAGGCAAACCGGTCTGCGCAATCGAAAGTCCGTACCCTTCGATGATCGAAGAAACATCGGGCCCCATAAAAGGCAGATTGTGAATCGTCAACACCGAAGCCACATTGGGAAATTCCCCTTCCCAGCGTTTAATCAAAAGCGCATAACAAGCCAGCGCCGTATGCCAGTCATTGGCGTGAACGATGTTGGGTTTCCAATCCAAATGGTGCGTCAATTCCAAGGCGGCTAAAGAGAAGAAGGTATATTTCCCTGCATCCAACGCAGAGTCCACAGAATAGACTGAACCGCTGGCTGCGATTGGCTCACCGCTTATAAAATAAACGGTCATGCTGCCCAGATTGGCTTCATGGATTTGCACATGCAGATCACCACCCTTATAGGATAGCGGAAAAATCATCAATGGACGAAGACCCTCTGCTTTGATTGCCGAATGCAACGGCAACACGAGACGAATATCCAAAGCGGTTCCGCGCGTGACCTCAGGCGGCAAATCATGCAATGAACGCGGCAACGCTCCGGCCACATCTCCCAACCCACCCACCTTGATGAACGGTTCCGCCTCGGCGGCTAAAAATAATATGTTTAGGTTTTCAGGCATCGCGCCCAATTGTACAACGAAAAAGGGCAGTCTGACGACTACCATCTGAACCATGAAGAGATTAACTAAAAGAATGGGCCTCACCACAAAAATCACAGAGTTCACGGATAAAATTAAAGAAAAAACCCGGTATTCTCAGTGTGCTTCATGGTGAAAAATTCAGAAGCCCATAATATCAACCCCTCTCTGAAACGCGGAGAATATTAATTCGTAACGGTTATAATGAACCTGGAGTTAAAATGGACACACTCAAATATGAATTACTAACCGAAGTCAATGGCCGCATGCAAGCCGACCTGCTCAAGAGTTATCTTGAGGCGGAAGGGATCGCAGTGGAATTGTTTCAAGAAGCAGTCGGCCATCACATTTATCCCGTTATGGTTGACGGGTTGGCACGTGTGCAAGTTTTCGTTCCCAATGCGCAAGCCGCGGATGCACGCGAATTGCTCGATGCATATCGAGCCACATCAAATCCTAAGGAAGAAGAAAAATGAACAGCACTGTTATTCTCGTGACCCAGTATGGAATGGGTCACTCTCAATTAATAGACCTACCGTTAAAGTTAATTGAAAAATATTTCAACTTACTCTTGCAAGGCAATGAATTGCCCAAGGCGATTTGCTTTTATACCGATGGCGTGAAGTTAACCGTTACAGGCTCACCCCTATTGGATCAGCTCAAGCAATTGGAACACAAAGGAGTGCGCCTCATCATTTGTTCCACGTGTCTCGAAGCAATGGACTTGACAAAGAGTGTGCAGGTTGGCGTTGTTGGCGGCATGCCTGATATTATCGAAGCGCAAATGAAGGCGGACAAAGTCATAACAATTTAGATCCAGTTCACGATGCAAAGCGGAGCGAACATAGATTTCGATTTGATCGATGAACAGCGTCTTTGGAAAAAATCCGTTCACAATTTTGTAGAAAAAGAGGTCCGCCCAAAAGCCCGAGGGGTGGATGAAAGAAGCGAGTTCAATTGGGACGCGACGCGCAAGATGGGTCTATTGGGATTGCTCGGTCTCAATATCCCCAAACAATATGGCGGCTCGGGTGTGGACGCGGTCAGCGTGGCGATTGCCATCGAAGAACTTGGTTGGGGCTGCGGCTCGACTGCCCTCGCCATTGCCGCGCATAACGGCCTGGGCACCACGCCTCTTGTTTTATTTGGCAGCCAAGAACTCAAACAAAAATGGCTTCCGTTAGTTGCCAGCGGCAACGGCAAACTCGCCTCACTTGCGCTCACCGAACCCGGTGCTGGCTCCGACTGGCGAGGCCTCAAAACCAAAGCTGTGAAATCAAATAACGAATGGATCATCAACGGTGCAAAGAGGTGGACAACCAACCCGTCCATCACTGAATATACCATCACGCTCGTTCGTACCAAAGCTGGAAACGGCTCTCGTTCACTGAGCATGATCCTCATCCCAATTGACACAAAAGGTTTGAAGATCGGTCCTGCCGAAAAGAAATGGGGTTGCACGGCTCGCCCGCTCATGCCGTAACTTATGAAGGTGTTCGCGTGCCACTGAATCATTTGATCGGCGAAGAAGGACGCGGCTTGCAACAAACTTTGATCACGCTGGATAGCGGACGAATCGGCGTCAGCGCGCGTTCGATTGGATTAGCACAAGCAGCGTTCGAACGGCGAAGCAACTAGCGAAGTGCAGAGAACGGTGATTGCTTGAAATCTATTAAAAGATTAACGCTAGGGACCAACCGTAATTAAATTTTGAATGCAGGTAAATGTTGAGTTGCCAATTCCCGGAATTTGCATAATATCCTCAATATGTTGGAACGGCCCATTTTTTTGACGATAAGTTACGATACTTTGCGAGTAAATCGTGCCAATACATGGCAAAGCATCGGCCATTTGCTGGGCTGTGGCAGTATTGATGTTGACCAAACTGCCGGGCACGGCAGTGGATGGTGTAGATGGAGTCAAAGTTGAAATTATGATAAAGGGTGCGCGAGTTGGGGTTGATACTTTTGAGATGCCGCTACTTGCACCGAGCGAAGGGATATTGATTTGCTGTCCATCTTCCAGCCGCGCCGCAAGATTAACCGAATTTAAATCGGCTTCAGCCAGCAATCCGCCAGCGGCATTGACTGCATCCTGCACACAACTCCCTACCGGCAAGGCGTATACACCGGGCTTCACCACCGCGCCGATAATTTGAATCACAATTGGAGCCTGGGTCGGAGCCGGTTCAAGCGTGACCGGCTGACCGCCGGGCAGACGCGTCACAATCAGAAGGATTGCCGCAAGGACAAAGCCCGCCATCAATCCGATCAAAACATAAAGAATATTTTTCATAATTTGATTCTACATCAACTTCATCACAAGCATCTTCTCGTTCAAGAACACACCGACTACGTTTACAAGACGCGACAGACGGCGAAAGTAGGGCGGCATTTCATCAGGCTCGATTGAACGAAAGCCCCACTTCACATAAAACGATCCAAGCCTTGAACGGCATGTTAAATAAAGCGGACGCGGACCCTGTGCGATCAAATGCTCTATGATGGCACGAGCAATCCCCTGGTGTTGATACGATGGCTCCACCGCAATGGACGCTAACTCGATCACATCTTTCCCATGCAGCTTCAACTGTCCACAGCCCAGCATTTTCCCGGACCGGTCAACAGCGATCACAAACCGATGCCAATCCAAATCCATAGGGTTGATCCCGACGCGGTGAATCAAATCCTTGATGAGAGGAGAATCATCTACCGTTGCGGGACGAAGAGTAAAGTCAACCACGTAATAAGCCTGCCGCGATCACAATTGTAAACGATGCGACGAACCAGTGAATCAAAAATGGATAAACAAACGAGCGCGTCCGATAGGCAATCCATCCAAAAGCAAAGCCGCCGAAGATCGTGGATAACGTCTCAATTTCCGGCTTACCAACGTGTGCCAATGCAAACGGCACCGCCTGCAACCATAATGCTTCTGCTCCAAATTTGCGGACGAACGCAAATAAAATAAAACCACGGAAGAAAAATTCCCAGCCAAATAGATCTAGGAATGTATTCCACGGCAAGCCGCTGACTTGCGGCTTGTAATAAGACTGCATGGCAGGGTTACGCGCCACAAACCATAAAATAATTGCCATGATCGCGATGCCAAGCGCGGTGAGGACGATACCAGTCTTCCAGTCGCCAAAAGTAAAACCGTATTGACGAGGATCATCATGAAAAACCAAAACGATGCAAATAAGCGGAATGACCAGATAAAGGATGGTGCGGTCATAATCCTTGTTGGACGTGAATTGATGATAATAATCTATAATCAGCAACAAAGTACTAACGATGACCACGGTTACAATCTTCCAATCAAAATGAAGGCGTTCGCCCAGCAAAGTTTTCATAAATATAATCCTACCCGATCCTATCGTAGAGACCAACGCCCAACTGGCACGCTAAAAGAACTGGAATTAACCGCAAGCCGAGCGCATTGAAAAAAATGCGCGCAGGAAAAGAGTTAAGCAACAACTTTTTGTTTTTGATGAACCCCTTTCTTCAAAGCGGCAATACGGCGCTGAAGATAGGGCGAAAAATATCCTTCATAGCGTTCCCACAGCTCGGGGCGTTTCCAATCATCGCCGGTGACGCGGCCGCGGCAATTGGGCGAGCCGCACTGACAATCAAACTCATCGTAGCTCGAACCATCGCACATGGCATAATCCAGGCAGATTTCCTCGCCCGCTTCAATGTCGCGCATCGCGATCAATCCGATCTGTCCCGTCAATCCGACATTCGGATCACACGAATGATTGAAGCAATCGGACGGTTCCATCACAGGAGTCATCAAGTAAAATCCATCTTCAATCTGCAAAACCTGCTGGGTGAAGTTTTCCATCTCGTGGTCAATCTCATCCGCGGAAAGAATCTTTCCGCCCCACAACGTCAGCAATTCGCCTTCTTTGATCGTCTGGCACGCAAACACGCCACAATCGCCTTTTTCTGCGTGCGGACGATTCTCGAGCTTTGGTGAAAGATAGGAAAAATATTTACCAGTCATTCTTCTCCTTGTGATTTATTTTTGGCCTAGTTTCCTAGCCGCTTCAAGATCAGAGATGAAGTAGTTGCAAGTCAACTCCTCCCCTATTGCAATATCCCGCGCGGTATATTCGCACGTGCCGTCGGGTGTATCCAAAAGATTGGGGTCGTCCGAGGGATTGACATACTTGGCATTATCCGCGCATAGCACCATCATTTTCCGGCTACTCAATTCTTCGATATAGGTCCGCATTGAAAGATAATCCTGTACGGCAACTGGAAAATTTTGCTTCTCTTCCAAAAAAAGAAGAATCTCCACTCTCGGATCAAACTGCCAAACGATCTGTCCTTTCTGGATCGGTTCATCGGCAAAGACGCTAATACCATGGATAGAACTTTGAGGCAAACTGGTACGGACGACGAACATTTTCTCCTCGATGATAAAAAATCAGCCGCCTCTTTCGCGGCTTAAACCGGAGTCCCGTTAACTACATCCGCCGCCTCGTTGAGGTTTGATCCTCAGCAGGCGGCGGTTGTGCAATCACTGCACGGAAATGTCGCGGCAACGATGCGAGCTGGCAAAGTTCTTTATGATGCTCCTATAAGCACCACATTTTACTACAAATATTTCGATAATTGCCTATTTCCGAATCCGCGTATGAGGCTTCCCATTCTCCAATCTCACATTGTGCTAGCAGATATCATCTTGGATAAGACATCAATATCAGCGCGCGAAAAGCAGAATAAGCCTTTGGCATATCATCCGCCGTGAAAGAAAGCTTCAAGCCATCGCGCGCGACACCGGGCATCAACATGGCTTTATCAGCCATATCCGATGAATTCAATTCAACGGTTACCTTGATCGGCGCCTTCATTACGAACGGTTTAGGCGCTGCTTTCTTTGATAAATTTTTTACCGCACGATGAGCCGCCGCTTCGATTAACTTTTGAGAAGCTTCGGGAGGAAGGCAATCGGCAGAGAAATGTCCGGTTGCGCGTTTTACCACAGCAGTTTCCAATGCCCCGATTTGTTCCGTTGCCTGAGCGCAAACCGTTTGATCGCCGCTAATCACAAGAACGGGTACTTTGAAATGCCCAGCCAGTGCGGCATTGAGTGTGTATTCGCCGGCGATCATATCATTTAGCCAGGCATTCGCTACACACGTGTTTGACCAGGTATGGTCGAGCACGGCATTTTGCGATCCCTGCCGCGCGTGGTAACCGATGAAAAATACACCGTCCACATTTTCATCGATTCCCTGCATCATCGCAAATGGCGAAGGCGAACCACCATTCAATCGAGCGCGCAGATCCAGTTCTTCGATCAAAATATTGGAGCCGTTCCAATGTCCATCGGATACAATAACTTCATCGGCGCCCGAGTCCAACGCGCCGCGCACTGCGGCGTTAACATCGCCGGTCATCAGTTTGCGAAAGCGAGTATATTCGGGATGTCCGGGTGTAACCTGATCCCAATTCGTGACGCCGGTAATGCCTTCCATATCCGTGGCAATTAAGATTTTCATGGATGCCCTCCGTCTGATTGACGTGATTGTATCACCTGGCGGTATAATCCCCATAACTTTTCTTTCGGAGGCACGGATGAGCGACGCTTTATTTCCCTCAGCAATGAACACATCATGATTCGAGATACGACCCGGGACTTCGCCCAAAAAGAGATCGCGCCGATTGCAGCACAATTCGACGAAAGTGGCGAGTTCCCTTATGAGACTGTCAAGAAAATGGGCGCGCTGGGATTGATGGGCATCGAGGTTCCTGAAGAATATGGCGGCGCAGGCATGGATACATTATCCTATGTACTTGCTCTCGAAGAGATCAGTAAGGCGGACGCGTCTCACGGTACGGTCATGTCGGTCAATAATTCGCTTTTTTGTCACGGCATCTTGAGGTTTGGCACTGAAGAACAAAAACAGAAATTTTTAAAACCGGTCGCTTCGGGACAAGCCATCGGCGCGTATTCGCTCACCGAACCCCTGTCGGGTTCCGATGCGGGGACGATGAAAAGCCGCGCTACCTGCGACGGCGTCACTTGCATCCTCAACGGACGAAAGCTTTGGGTCACATCCGGACCAGTCGCGGATTTCGTGCTTGCCTTCATGGTTACCAATTCAGAAAAAAGGCAAAAGGGCATCAGCGCATTTCTTATTGATGCCAAAAATACACCCGGATTTACGCGCGGCAAGAAAGAACCCAAACTCGGCATCCGCGCCTCTGCTACTAGTGAGCTCATTTTTGAAAATTGCCGCGTGCCAGTTGCCAACCAACTCGGCGAAGAAGGAGATGGTTTCAAGATCGCAATGACCGTCCTCGATGTGGGGCGCATCGGCATCGCTTCGCAAGCGTTGGGTATCGCGGAAGCTGCATATGAGGCCAGCGTCGCGTACCGCGCGCGAGCGAGAGGCGTTTGGTCAGAAGATTGGCGAGTTTGAGGGCATTGGATTTAAGATCGCAGACATGAAAACCCGCATCGAGGCGTCGCGTCTGCTTGTTTATAATGCCGCGATGGCAAAGGAACGGTCCAAGAAAACCGGCGAAAGATTCACGATGCAATCTTCTATAGCAAAATTGTTTGCGTCTGAAACTGCCATGTTCTGTGCTCACGCCGCCGTGCAAATCCATGGAGGAATGGGTTACAGTAAAGAACTTCCTGTCGAACGTTATTTCCGTGATGCAAAGATCACCGAGATATACGAGGGCACCAGCGAAATTCAAAGGTTGGTTATTAGCCGGTCAGAGTTGGGAATGAAATAATGTCCAATACACAAGCACCGCTCCGAACAAGCCTGTTATTGACAGGCGGCATCATCGTTGTTTTAGGCCAATGGATCTTCCAAGAATTACCGATCGATGAACATGGCATGATCATCTGGCTCATCGTTCTTGGCGCTTTATTGTTTCTAATCCCTCTCATCCCACTCGTAAGAAATAACGAGAATCCTACGCAGCTCGAAAGCGCCATTAAACAAATCTCCAAGTGGTTTCGTCTCTCGGACTGGCAAGTCGCTCTGCTCTTTACAAGCCCATTTCTATCCTACATTGCCTTCGTTGCAGCAGGCGACGGAGCCCTGATGTGGAATCCAATTGCGGCGATTCTCGCCTGATTCTTGCGATCAGCGCCGCAATCCTTGGAAGCTTTAGTAAGCCAATTCGAAAACCCCAATTGAAACCCCTTGCAATTGTATTGCCGCTCACATTAACGATCATCGCTTTTATCGTCCGGGCATTTGCATCGGACCGTATTCCCATTAATCTCACAGGCGATGAAGGCTCATCCGGAATGGCCGCAATGAGTTTCATCAAAGGCGAGATGAATAATCCATTCATCTCAGGTTGGTTCTCCTTTCCTTCTTTATTTTTTTTCATTCAATCACTCTCCATTCGTGTGTTTGGACAAACCACGCAAGCTTTGCGCTTGACATCTGCTTTTGCGGGCGCGCTGACTGTGACTGCAACATATTTTACAGCCCGTATCCTATTCGACCGTCGAACGGCTCTGGTCGCCACGGTCTTTCTCGCTGCCTACAACTATCACGTCAATTTCAGCCGCATCGGCCTTAACGATATCTGGGACGGCTTATGGTACACGATTGTGATCGGGGCCTTATGGTATGGATGGGAACATGAAGAGATCAAAGCATTTACCATAGCCGGTCTCTGCTTGGGGATTGCACAATATTTTTATCCCAGCGGGCGAATATTGATCCTGCCCATGCTACTATGGTTTCTTCTCATGGCATCGGTTAACAAGGATAAATTCAAACAAGTTCTTCCCAACATAGCAATCATGTTTCTTGTCAGCATCGTTGTTGTGCTGCCCCTGGGAATGTACTACATTCATCATCCAGATGAATTCATGGCTCCCTTTAACCGCGTGACTTTATTCGGACCAATCCTTAACTCAATGATTCAATCTTTAAACCAGCCGGTCTGGTTGATTCTCTTGATCCAGGTTATGAAGGGATTGGGTGCTTTTACGTATGTCCCATTGAATGCATGGTATACACCCGGTACACCGTTGTTACTTCCCCTGCCGGCAAGTCTATTCCTAATAGGCATTTTAATCCTTCTCCTGCGAAATTACAAAGAACGCTTTCCTTTACTTGCTCTTTGGATCATCACATTCGGATTGATTGGCGGGTTGAGTGAATCAACGCCTGCCGCACAGCGTTATATCGCCGCCGCACCTGTCTGCGCGCTTCTTATAGGTTATGGGCTAAGCGAAACGATGGGTCTCCTAGAACGGCTTTGGCCTAAACTCAATCGTCTTTTATACGGGATAACAATTGTCATCGCGATCCTTATAGCGCTCAATGAGCTATATTTCTATTTTCTTGTTTATACGCCGAAGACCGTCATGGACTGGAGTCATAGCAGCGGTGTGATTGCGCAGCGCCTCGCCGATGAACTAAAAGGAAAGCCTTCCGATCTAAAGGTTGTATTTTTCGGACAACCGCTCATGGGTTATTATTCCATCCCCAGCCTTCAATATCTAGTGCCGAATATTCAAGGAATTGACGCTACAGTACCATGGAACCCTCAAAGCATTTCTGGCATCCAGGGCAAGAATCGCCTGATGTTTGTTTTTCTACCCGGCAATGAAGGCGCTATTCAGCCAGTGGAAGCCAATTATCCTGCCGGGCAACTTAATCAGGAAATAGCCAACGATGGTAAAACCCTGTATTGGTATTATGAATATCAGGCTCCGTAAGGAAAGTCCAAGGTATATACCGTTGCAAAGTTGGAAGCGATTATCATGAAAGCAATTCTCTTTCACCAACATGGCGGACTGGAAGTTTTGCAATATGCAGACTTTCCTACGCCCGAACCTAAAGCAGACGAAGCGTTAGTGCGTTTGCGCGCCGCATCATTAAATCGAGTTGATGTAACCGTCCGCAAAGGCTGGCCCGGTTTGAAGTTGGAACTCCCCCACATCAATGGTGCAGATGGCGCAGGTGAAATTGTTCAACTGGGCAATGGCGTAACAGATTTCAATGTCGGTGATCGCGTCGTCATCAATCCGAACATCGGTTGTGGAAAATGCGAATATTGCATCGCAGGCTGGGACAACATGTGCCGCGACTGGCATCTGCTTGGCGAAACGATGCGAGGCACGTATGCGGAATATATCAGCCTGCCGACGCGGCAATTATACAAATTGCCTGCGAATTTCGATTTGCGGATCGCGGCGGCTTCTGCATTAGTGTTTCAAACCGCGTGGCATTCGCTGATCACACGCGGAAACTTCCGCGCGGGAGAAACCGTAGTCATCGTCGGCGCGGGAGGCGGAGTCAATACTGCCAGCGTACAAATCGCAAAGTTCAGCGGCGTCCGCGTGATCGTCATAGGCTCGGATGCGAAAAAGTTGAAGCTGGCTGAGTCGCTCGGAGCAGATGTCTTGATTGATCGCTCGAAAGAAAATGATTGGTCAAAGGCGGTTTATTCCGCGACCAACAAGCGCGGAGCCGATCTCGTTGTTGATAATGTCGGCATAACGTTCCCGCTAAGTTTTCGCTCATTGCACAAGGGCGGAAAATTGCTGACGGTTGGCAACAGCGGCGGACCTAAATTTGAAATTGACAATCGTTTTATATTTGCCAAGCATCTTTCGATCATCGGCTCGACCATGAGTCCGATCAAGGATTTCGTCACGGTAATGGATTTGATTGTTGCAGGTAAACTGCATCCTGCGCTCGATCAAACCTTCCCATTGAAGGACGCGGCGGCCGCACAAGACCGCCTGGAAAAAGGTGAGCAATTTGGAAAAATCACGCTTGATATCGGGTAGACCATGAAACGATTTCATTGGTTTGAGATTCTTCTCATTAGCGTGGTCATGGCAATACAACTCTACGCGGCTTTTTCAGATGGACACAATTTTCCCGGCAACTGGTTTATTCGCGATGATGCTTATTATTACTTTAAAGTCGCCGAGAATATTGGCTTGGGCCACGGCAGTACCTTTGATGGGATCAATCCGACCAATGGCTATCATCCCCTGTGGATGTTGATTTGCATACCCATATTCACTTTAGCGCGTTTTAATCTGATCCTGCCTTTGCGGGTTTTGTTGATTGTTATGAGCTTATTCAGCGTCGCAACAGCGATCCTGCTTTATCGTTTGATCAGTGCCATCCTGTCCTCTCTGGTTGGGATGCTGGTTGCAGTCTACTGGGTTTTTAATTTTTATATACAAGACATATTTTACAATCTGGGGCTTGAATCCGGGATTGCGCTGTTTTTCATCGTTGCACTCATTTACATGTTATATCAACTGGAAAGAAACAAAAATAAATTGCCCATCAACTGGCGTCAAATTGCGTGGTTCAGCGTAATTGCAACCTTGACAACATTCAGCCGGCTTGACCTCGTATTTTTCGCAATCATTGTCGGGCTTTGGATTGTGTTTCGTAATGAGCCCATGCGCTATTTAATGCCACTAGATATTTTAACCATCGTCACAGCGATCTTGGTTGCGTTCTTAATACGATTGGGTTTGCCAAAGTATTACGAACTTTCCAACGCGGCGCTCACGATGATCTTTATAGGATTGATTATAAAGATTCCGATCTTTTTCTTTATGGGTTTATATCAACGACCCGCGACCTGGAAACCTCTTGAAATGCTGAGAAATATTTTTCTCTCTGTAATCTTTAGTTCAAGTGCAGTTGCAATCTTAATTCTAGGTGGCTCTAGGTTGAACATCTTGCCTTCTATTCCGCGCGTCACCCTGCTCACAGATGCAGCATTCACATTGATTGCTCTGATTCTGAGCCGAGCCATGGCTTTTGGATTACGCGGAACCAATGTAAGTTTGAAGGCTTACTCACCGCTGAAATATTTCAAGCAAAATTGGCAACAGTGGCTCCAAGAATCTTCGGTCTTTTTCGGAATACTGGGCGGTTCATTAAGTCTCTACATGCTCTGGAACAAACTAGCTTTTGGCACATTTACGCCAGTCAGCGGACAGATCAAACAATGGTGGAGCACATTCGCCACTAACATTTACGGTATTCCCGCCCTGTCTTTTCAATCCTTCTTTGCCTTAACTCCCAAAAACGATTTTGATGCCTGGGAACCTGCGTTATTGCCAATCAACACATGGAATAAGTTCATTACCGGCTTTTTACCTCTATCAGTTCTTCAAATGGATGGACAGATTCAATTCTTTATTTTTCTGGCTATTTTGGGTGCAGTGGTTTATCTACTTCTATTTATTACTAAAAAGCGAAGCACAGGTGCAATTCTGCAGGCCGGTCTCATTCCCCTTTTCGTTGGAAGTTGGATTCAAATCTTATCTTATAACAGCACGGGCTACGTTTCCCCAAAGGAATGGTACTGGCTGGCTGAACTGGTGTTTATTGTTTTCCTGGCCGCCTTTCTTCTGGATATATTGTTTGGTCTTTTCTTAAGAATATCGCCATCCATCCGTTTTGTCGTTTCGAATTATTGTCGGGTTAGTCTGCGTCTGTTGGATGGCGCAATATTATGAGAATACCATATCACAAATGACTTATCAACCGGTGCCGCCCAATACGCCTTACCTTAGCCAACTTCCGTTTTTGGAAAGCAATACCAAGCCCGGCGATCTGATTGGCATTTCAGGAGGCGGTAATATTGCTTACTTTCTTCAGGACCGCACGGTGATTAACATGGATGGTTTGATCAATAGTTATCCCTATTATCTGGCGATGCGAAACGGGCTGGGCCCAGATTATCTTTACAAGGAAGGCATGAGATATATCTTTGCTAATCCAGATATATTGAAAGCGCCTCCATACAGCGGACAATATGCCGGACACCTCACTATCGTTGCAGATTATGGCGGTAAGGATTTGTTGAAACTATCCACGCCAAACCCATAGCACGAATCCAACATGCGCCAAAAATTACCCATCCGCGTGACGCTGTTCGTAATGTTGGTATTTTCCTGCACGAGTTGGCAAGCGATTCGCTTCTCAACTGGCATCGCTTGGAGTGATACACTTAAGGCTTATGAACCCTACCTCATATTGCTTTATATTGATGTCTCCGGCGCGTTTTGGACTTTAATGGGTTTATTCTTATTATGGAGCATGTGGCGCGGTAGACGTGGGACGCGCAGGGCATTCATCATCGCTTCCAGTTTGTACGTGGCTTGGGTTTGGGCAGACCGCATCTTCATCCAGACTCAGATGCGTGCCAATTGGCCCTTTGACCTTCTCTTAACGTTTGTGTTGTTCGCTTTTACAATCATTGTTGTTCTCGATCCTCACAACAAAATCTACTTTGAAAGAGAGACCTATGAACGAGAATCCTAAATCCAAACGACTTGAGGCAATGAGAGCCAGATCGCGGCTCGGCGGGGGCGCGGCTCGCATCGAAGCGCAACACAAGAAAGGACGGCTCACCGCGCGCGAACAACTCGACTTATTACTTGATAAAGGTTCATTCCGAGAAGTAGATGCCTTTGTGGAACACCGCACACATGACTTCAATTTGGATGAGCAGAAATTTCTCAGTGACTCTGTGGTGACAGGCTGGGGAACGATTGAAGGCCGGCTGGTGTATGTCTTCTCCCAAGACTTCACCGTGTTCGGCGGCTCGCTTGGAGAAGTCCACGCCGCCAAAATTTGCAAGGTTATGGATATGGCGATGAAAGCTGGCGCGCCCGTCCTTGGCTTGAATGACTCAGGCGGAGCACGCATTCAAGAAGGCGTGGTATCTCTTGGCGGCTATGCGGACATATTCTTACGCAACACACTTGCCTCAGGCGTGATCCCCCAACTGAGCGCTATCATGGGACCCTGCGCCGGAGGCGCCGTCTATTCGCCAGCCCTCACTGACTTCATCTTCATGGTGCGCAATTCATCGTATATGTTCGTTACCGGTCCGGATGTGGTCAAGACCGTAACGCATGAAGATGTTTCATTTGAAGATTTGGGCGGAGCCAGCGTTCACTCAGAAAAATCGGGCGTCTGCCACATTGCAGGAGATAACGAAGCAGATACGCTGTATCTGATGCGTAAAATGCTGGGTTATCTTCCGCAAAACAACATGGAAGATCCGCCGTTTGTCCAAACTGGGGACAATTCGTTGCGGATGGAAAATGCTCTCGATAATATCATTCCTAAATCGCCCGATAAGCCCTATGACATTAAAGAAGTCATCCGTCTAATCATTGATAACGGCGAATTCTATGAAATCCAGGAAAACTTTGCGGCGAATATCGTGATTGGGTTTGCACGTCTTGGCGGACATTCAGTGGGTATCGTTGCAAATCAGCCCGCCGTTCTGGCAGGCGTGCTCGATATCGACGCAAGCGAAAAAGGCGCGCGTTTTGTGCGCTTCTGTGAATTCATTCAACATTCCCATTGTGACCTTTGAAGATGTGCCCGGCTTTATGCCTGGGACACATCAGGAGCATAACGAAATCATTCGCTCGGGAGCCAAGCTGCTGTTTGCATACTGCGAAGCCACTGTTCCCAAACTGACAGTGATTACCCGCAAAGCCTATGGTGGAGCATATTGCGTCATGTCTTCGAAACATATTCGCGGTGATGTGAATTTGGCTTGGCCAACGGCGGAAATTGCAGTCATGGGTCCAGATGGTGCGGTCAACATTGTTTTCCGCAAAGAATTAGATAAAGCCGATGATCCAGTTAAAAGAAAAGCCGAACTCGTGGCAGAATATCGCGAGAAGTTTGCGAATCCATTCATTGCGGCGGAGCGCGGGTATATCGATGATGTGATCGAGCCAAAGGAAACGCGCCCGCGTTTGATCAACGCGCTGGAGATGCTGGAAAATAAGCGTGAAACGAATCCGCCCAAAAAGCACGGCAACAATCCGTTATAGGAGGAGCAGCGATGTTCAACAAAATCCTGGTTGCAAATCGCGGCGAGATCGCCGTGCGTATTTTACGGGCCTGCCGTGAATTAGGAATTCCAAGCGTTGCCATCTATTCCGAAGCGGACCGCAGCGCCCTGCATGTTCGTTATGCCGACGAAGCTTATTTGCTTGGTCCCGCGCCATCGCGCAAATCATACCTGCGCGCTGATAAGATCATTGATATCGCCCGCAAATGTGGAGCCGACGCAATCCATCCCGGTTACGGATTTTTGGCAGAACGAGAAGCATTTGCCGCGGCTTGCATGGATGCCGGCATTACTTTCATTGGTCCGAAGCCATCTGCGATTGCGGCAATGGGCGATAAGATGACCGCCCGCCACACAGTCACATCGGCCGGTGTGCCCGTGGTGCCTGGAACCGAAGGCACGGGCCGCGTTGAGCGATGAAGAGTTACTTGCAGAGGCGCCCAAGATTGGATTTCCTTTGCTGATCAAAGCCACGGCGGGCGGCGGTGGAAAAGGTATGCGGGAGGTTACATCGCTTGCAGAAATGCCGGGCCTGATTGCGTCTGCGCGACGCGAAGCGAGAATCTGCCTTCGGTGATGGAAATGTCTATTTGGAAAAACTACTCGAGGGTGCGCGTCATATCGAAATTCAAATCCTTGCCGATCAGCACGGCAATGCAATTTATTTGGGCGAACGAGATTGCTCAATTCAACGCCGCCATCAAAAACTGATCGAAGAAGCGCCTTCGCCGGTGATGGAGAAAGAACTCCGACACAAAATGGGAACGGTGGCCGTCCGAGCCGCGCAATCGGTGGATTACGTCAATGCCGGAACGATTGAATTTCTGGTGGACAAGGATAAGAATTTCTATCTTCCTTGAAATGAACACACGCTTGCAAGTGGAGCATCCCGTCACTGAACTGGTGACCGGCATTGACATTGTTGCGGAACAAATCCGCATCGCACGCGGACGTCAGTTGAGTTACAAACAGGAAGACGTTGTTATACGCGGACATGCCATCGAATGCCGCATCAATGCGGAAGATCCATATAACGGATTCATGCCTTCCACCGGACGCATAACTCACAGTCTCTTACCCACTGGTCCGGGCGTGCGCGTGGATACGGGCGTATATCCCGGCTTTGAGATCACGCCGTATTACGATTCAATGATTGCCAAGTTAGTGGTATGGGGCGAAACACGCGGCCAGGCCATTTTGCGGATGCGCCGCGCCTTGGAAGAATATCGCATCGTCGGCGTGCGGACGAACATTCCGTTCCACCAAACCATGATGGACAGTCATCGCTTCATGGGCGGACAATATGATACGCGCTTCGTCGAAGAGCGTTTCGAGATGCCGGAGCCCGGAAGACGAGCGTGAAACGCATCATCCGGAAATGGCGGCGGTGTTCGCCACGCTGGTGGCTCATCATGAAACGGAACGCTCTGCGCAATTCGTCATGCGAAACGAACGCGATACCAGCAATTGGAAATGGTTCGGACGCTGGGAGCGTCTGCATAGATAGACTCGGAGCCGCTATGAAATATATAACAACCATTGATGAAAAAGAGTTTGCTTGTTGACATCGTTGACGATCATCATGTTAGTCGTCAACAATAAAGTCTTTGAAGTGGATTTTGAAATCGGTAAGCGGACAACCGTTATATTCTCTTTTGATAAACGGGCAATCCCATGAAGCGTACGTTTATGCCGCTGGAGATGAATGGCAGGTGCTTCTGTTGGGACGGCAGTATCCGGTCAAGGTGGAGAATGAACGCGAGAAACGCCTGAGGAGTTCGGCGGGAGGAAAAGTTCAGGCGTCAGGGCGAATTCCAATTGAAAGCACCGATGCCGGGCCTGGTCGTGGCGGTTCCCGTCAGCGAAGGACAGCAAATCGAAAAAGGTCAAGTGCTGGTCATTCTTAAATCGATGAAAATGCAAAACGAATTGAAGTCACCGCGTTCCGGTAAAGTAGAACGCATCAAAGTGAAAGCAGGCGAGAGCGTGGAACAAAGGCAATTATTATTGAGCGTTCTATAACTCAGTGCGTCAAAAACTTGGTGATAGAATTAATTGGAAGGGCTTGCAAGATAAGAGACCTTCCAATTTTTTATTCAAAGGAAATAACACCGATGGAGAATAAATATATTCTGTGCATTGACCTGGGAACATCTGGCCCTAAAGTTTCGATCGTCAATATGCAAGGGGAAGTGTTGATGCATGAATTCGAGCCAACCCCAATATCCTTTCTGCCCAATGGTGGAGCTGAACAAAAGCCGGGCGATTGGTGGAGCGCAGTCAAGAGCGCTGCAAAACGTTTGATCGCGCGCCGGCTTGTGCCGGAACAAGAAATCGTTGCCATCTCTGCCACCAGCCAATGGTCAACCACAGTGCCAGTGAATAAAAACGGTCGTCCATTGATGAATGCGATTTCATGGATGGATACCCGCGGTGCGAAATATGCCAAAACGATCACCGATGGGTTGATAAAAATTCAGGGTTATGGCATTACCAAGCTACTTAGCTGGTTGTATCTTACTGGCGGTGCCCCTGCTCATTCAGGCAAAGACTCCATCGCTCATATCCTGTTCATCAAAAACGAATTGCCGGATATTTATCGGGACACCTATAAGTTTCTTGAACCGAAGGATTACTTAAATCTGGAACTGACCGGGAAATTTGCATCCTCCTTTGACGTGTCGCTTTTGCTCTGGGCGACGGATAACCGCGATCCGAACCATATCCATTATGATAAAAAGCTCTTGAAGATGTCTGGCGTGGATGTCAATAAACTTCCCGATTTGAAACAGTCCACCGACGTCCTCGGAACCATCAAGCCAGAAGTTGCCGCTGAACTCGGGCTTTCCAACGACGTGAAAGTGATAGTGGGAACCAGCGATACGCAGTCGGCCGCGATCGGCTCTGGAGCAGTAAAGGATTACGAGGCTCATTTATATCTTGGCACCTCGTCATGGATTTCCTGCTTCGTCCCGAAAAAAGGAACGGACATCGATCACAATATGGCCGCGGTTCCATCGGCGATACCGGGACGATATTCAGTTTTGAACGAACAGGAATGCGCGGGTTCCACACTGCTTCATTTGCGCGACAGCTTGATCTTTCCAGACGATGAATTGGCAACCGGCAAAGCGCCTGATAATGCTTTACTCGTTTTTGATCAGATTGCAGAACGCGTCCCAGCCGGAAGCGACCGCGTTATCTTTGCACCCTGGCTGTACGGCGAACGGACGCCGATTGAAAACTCAACCGTGCGCGGCGGATTTTTCAACGTTTCACTAAACACAAGGCGCGAACATTTTATCCGGGCAGTGATGGAAGGAGTGGCTTACAATGCGCGTTGGTTACTTCTAGGCGTGGAGCAATTCACTCATCACCGCTTTGAAGCAATTAACATGATCGGCGGCGGCGCACAGGCCGACATTTGGTGCCAGATCATGGCAAATGTATTGGATCGTCCCATCCGGCAAATGAAAGATCCGATTCGCGCCAACAGCCGCGGCGCGGCTTACGTTGCAATGGTCGGGTTGGGTCTGATGACGTTCGATGATATTCATAAAACCGTAGCGGTCAATCGCATATTTCAACCAAATCCTGCCAACCGAGCCATTTACGATGAATTCTTCGCCGAGTTCTTGAATCTCTATAAAAATAATCAATCCATGTATGCGCGTTTGAACCGTCATCACGGCAGTGAATAAAAGATAGAAATGGATATCAACAAAATCCAAGAGCGTTTGAAGTGGGTGCCGCCGGGGATACTTTCCGCCGCAGAACGTATTCTCAAACGCATTCCACACGTAAAGGCAATGCTGGAACAAGAATACGATGAAATGCTAAGCGGCATGGAAAACTCGCTTAAACCGTACCGCAAGGATTTCACAACCTATTCCAAATTACCGGAGGCTGGACGAGGGCGCGGCAAAATCATCCAGGAAATGAATGCCATCAAAGCGCGCGAGGAGTCGCGCTGGCGTGATGGTTTTGTTTCCGGCGCAGTATATAACAACGACCCAACGTTTATAGATTTCTTAAATGAAGTCTATGCCATTCATTCACAAAGCAATGCACTTCATACCGATGTATGGCCGAGCGCGGCAAAGTTCGAAGCGGAGGTGGTGGCAATGACCGCCCATATGCTGGGCGCATCGCAAACCACCGATCCGATATGCGGATCAATCAGTTCCGGAGGAACCGAAAGCATCCTGCTGGCGATGAAAACCTATCGCGATTGGGCGCGGGACATGAAAGGCATCACGCATCCCAACATCGTCGCGCCGACCACGGCGCATCCCGCATTCGACAAAGCTGGAGACTATTTCAGGATCAAAGTGATTCGCGTGTCGGTGGACAAAAATCTCCGTGCCGATCCCGACGCGATGAAACGGAAAATCAATCGTAACACGATTGCGATGGTTGGCACAGCAGGAACCTATCCGCACGGTGTGGTTGATCCGATCCCGGAACTCTCCGATATTGCACGGAAACATAAAATTGGTTTTCATACCGATGGATGTTTGGGTGGTTTCATTCTTCCGTGGGCGGAAAAACTTGGCTATAAAGTTACACCATTCGATTTCCGTTTGGCGGGCGTGACCTCAATTTCTGCAGATACCCACAAGTATGGTTACGCGGCAAAAGGAACTTCGGTGGTGCTTTATCGCGGTTTGGAATTGCGTCGTTATCAATACTTCGCCGCGATCAACTGGCCTGGTGGTTTCTATACATCGCCAACTTTATCGGGGAGTCGTTCGGGCGCGTTGATCGCAGTTTGTTGGGCGGCGTTGGTTTCCACAGGCGAAGAGGGATATTTGGCTGGTGCGAAGAAAATCGTCGAGACCACAGCCGACATCCGGTCGGGAATAGAAGCGATTCCGGAACTGCATCTGCTGGGCAATTCGCTCTTCACTGCCGCGTTCACATCCGACGGATTAAATATCTACGATGTCATGGACTTCATGGCGTCGCGCGGCTGGAGTTTGAATCCGTTGCAGAAACCGGCGGGGATTCATCTTTCGGTGACTTTGCGGCACACGCAGCCGGGCGTGAGCGAACGCTTCATCGAGGATTTGAAAGCGGCCATCGCTTACGTCAAAGCGCATCCCAGCGAGCATGGCAATTCCGCGCCGCTCTATGGGACCGCGGCCACCATCCCCATGCGCGGACTAGTCACTGATTTGCTCAAGCGATATATGGATTTGTTGTCAAAAACTTAAATGGCAGAACAACCAAGAGAAACTGAAGCCAAGTTCTGTGTTCACAATCTATCAATGATCGAAATGCATCTTCATGAGTTGAAGGCACATTTGATTGTTCCGCGCACCTTCGAAGTCAATTTGCGATTCGATACATCCAAGGGTAACTTAACACGTGAGGGTCGCGTACTGCGACTGCGAAAAGATGATACTGCACGCTTGACTTATAAAGATAACAGCCAAAACATCGAAGGCGCATTGACTCGACGCGAAATCGAGTTTGTGGTGAATGATTTTGATTTAGCCAAACAATTCATCGAAGCGCTCGGATACGATGTTGTTTTTATTTACGAGAAATATAGAACGACTTTCGAATACAGGGGGGCTCACATCATGCTGGATGAATTACCTTATGGAAACTTCATCGAGATCGAAGGCGAGTTGGAAATGTTGCGCCCCATCGCCGAAGAACTGCAACTTGATTGGCATAAGGCAATTCCCGCCAGTTATCACGTGTTGTTCGAGCACCTGAGCAAAGCGCGGGGTTTGACGTTTCGCGACCTAACATTTGAGAATTTCAAAGAGATCAAAGTATCGCCAATAGATATGGCGATTGAATGCGCAGATCACGAGAGAATGATATGAAACAGATTCTCGGTTGTATGTTTATGCTACAATTTACTCATCGTGCTTACACAAAGGGAGTTATACAGAACGCATAAACAATAGGTAGGTTAATCTTGGAGTCAAAATGCCTAACAAAATTTTCAGAGATAGAGTTTGTAACAACATTGCATATGCAATTAGAGAAGCTCAAAATGCATCTAGGGTGGAACACCCAGGATTAGTTGGCAGAATACGAGAACTGGTCGCTGATTCATTGATCAAGCCAATGTTATTAGCTGGCTTTGAAACAGGCACCGGAAAAATAGTTGATAACGCCGATCATCAAAGCAGCGAAATCGATCTTGTTGTTTACAGCAAAGCTATTTTGACACCTATTATGTTTAGCCAGCGCGATGGCATGTATCCAATTAAGTCAAGCTATTACGCTATCGAAATAAAAAGCCAATCCAACGCGGCTAACATTCAAGACGCTATTGCCAAGAGCAGAAGCGTTATTTCACTTGAATATCCCGGAAAAGAAAATCGGCTTCGCCCAAATCTTTCCCTAACAGTTTGTGCCTATTTTGCATTCGAATTCTGATTTAGTAGAGCCTTCTTTCGAACTGGAACGTTATTCAAAATATGATCCCAATTGGCTGGAAGATCCTGTCATTAAAGCTATCTGCATTCCCAATCGCGGCTATTGGTTTCATAATGGCGATAAGCCCTCGTCGAGCTTTCATTCACCGACACGCTCCAATGATGAAGTTATTGATTTCATTTCTGGAATCATAAATACAATTATCGCCCATCCAACGACTACGCGATTAAACCCTCTTGGCCATTATTTAATGGAGCATCGGCAGATTTCAATTATTCAGGGAACGATTTAACCCTTTTATTCAACTAGGATGCTGTCTCAGCGAGGTACCATAGTAATCAATCATTCCTATTTCTCATCCCACGCTCCGCGCCACTTAGATAGCAAATAAAGATAGAAAGTTTCCGTATGAATAATATAACAAGTCAATAGCATCAGATAATAAAGATGAGGCTTCCTTCGCACATGCTACATAAAATCAGACTTCCGAAGTCTTTGAGACTTCGGAAGTCTTTTTAATTCATTATTTGCGTTTTGCGGTTTTGGCTTTTGCTTTCTTTACCACTTTCTTCGCAGTTGTTTTTCTTTTCGGTGTCCCCGCTTTCTTCACACTCTTCTTCGGCATATGTTTCAACGCCACATGTGTAGCGGCGAGACGCGCAATCGGGACACGGAATGGCGAGCACGAAACATAGTTATTCCCAATTATGTGAAACCATTCAATCGATTCGGGATCGCCGCCATTTCCGCCGCAGAAGGCTATACTTACGGGTACCCTTACCCGTAGCGAAAGCGAATGATATACTGAACAAAACTACAAAGCAGACCAAATGCTTGAGGCCCTCTTCTCAGCCAGACGCCTTTATCAATCAAAATAAACGGTTTTCACGAAAATACTTACAAAATCGAAACTTTACAGGTAGCTTACACAGTAAGTGAAAACTTTGAAACCGTTTATAATAATGAATGAGGCAAGCTATAAGCGATTGCCGAAAAGGGTATTTTCATTGTCAAAATCCGACTCATCTTGCCCCGTTTACCCCGACGGTTCCGATGCACTGCTGTTTATTCCGGTGTGATTACCATGACCACGGATCATTTGGAATCGAGAGATGTGAATGATACACCTGTAAGATCTTGCTTGACCTAGACCCGACGATGAAAGTATTGAGGCATATAGCGTCTTGGAAATGAACATGACAACTTATCCAACATCTCGTGTATCACCTGTATAGGTGTTTTTTGTCAACACAGTTGGAATCCGGGTTCAACCTGATATGTTTTTTATGCAAATGGTTTCACCTTTCACAAAAGGAGAATGAAATGTCAAAGAAGCGATTATTTTCAATCCTTTCGGCCAGCACGCTGATTTTATTCGTGCTGAGCGTCCTGCTCACCGTACCGGCGTTGGCCGCAGGCGGCGCGCCGCCTGCCCCCACTTCGCCAACAACCCAAACCAACCTGAAGAAGGTTCCGAAGGGCACCGCGGTGGATGTGGTGGACCAGAACGGAAACCTCCAGCCTCTCGGCTCACAGGCTGCCGCGAAAATTATTGCCAAGGGCGACCCGATCTGGTGTCCGCTGGGCGTGAAACCCAAACCCGGGGTAGGCGGCTGCACAGCGTCTTACACGAACTTGGGTCTATTGGTGGGTGCCTTGGGCAGCGTTACACCTGCCAACGGCGTCATCTGGATCTCAGCCGGTCCGGATACTACTGCATCTAATATCACCATTGACGGCAGTGTACTTACTGCGTTAGCGAATGACAGCCTGAAGTTGCAGGGCGGTTGGACGGGAACGATTGCGGGCAAGATCAGCGGCAGGTCAATTTTTTCCCAGCCCATTGCCGTCGTGAACTGGACTAATGATGTGACCATCAACGACATCGGTATTCTCCGGCACATCAAGCACTGGCCTGACTGTTTCCACCAAGGGGAACATCCATGTTCACGATGTCCAATCCGCCAACAACGGCACGGGAGCAAATCTCGATAATACATCCGGCACAGGCAGTATCAGTATTGACACCAGCATCTTCAGTAACAACACCGCTGGAGATGGTCTGGATGCCAACTCCATGGGTGCGATCAGCGTAAAGTCCAGCGCCTTCAATAACAACACTGCTGGAAACGGTCTTTCTGTTAACTCCAATAACTCCAACGGCACCATCACCCTCAGCGCAGTGACTGCCAATAAAAACAATGTTTATGGCGCTCTTCTTTCTAACAACGGCAGCGGCGGAACGGGTGCGATCAGCGTCGTTTCCAGCACCTTCAACGGCAACATAAATGGAGATGGTCTGGATGCTACATCCAACGGCACCATCACACTCAACAAGGTGACTGCCAGTTCCAATCATAACAATGGCGCTGTTCTTTCTAACAACGGCGCTGGCGCCACGGGTGCGATCAGCGTGATTTCCAGTGTCTTCAGTGGCAATACCACTGGAGATGGTCTATCGGCTAACTCCTACAACGCCATCACGCTCTATAGGGTGATCGCCAATTCAAATGGGGGCTACGGCGCTGATCTTGAGAACAACGGCGGTGGCACGGGTGCGATCAGCGTAAGTTTCAGCACCTTCAATACCAACACAAATAATGGTCTGAAGGCCCAATCCAACGGTGCCATCACCCTCATCGTGGTGCAGTCCAATGGCAATACTGGTGTTGGCGCTTCCCTGGATAACTGCGAATTTGACGGCACGAATTGTACCGCCACAGGCAATATGAGCGTGGCCAACAGTATCTTCAACGGCAACAGGGCTGGAAGTGGTCTAACTGCTTACTCTCAAGGCGTCATCACGCTCAACAAAGTGACTGCCAATACCAATCTTGGCTTTGGCGCTTATCTAATCAGCACCACAAATTCCGGTGCTACCAACATCAGTGCAATCAACATCAGTTTCAGCAACTTCTATGGCAACACCTCAACGTATGGTTATGGTCTGGAGGCTGGCTCCACCGGTAACATCACACTCAACAAGGTGACTGCTAACAACAATACCGGCTATGGCGCCTTTCTTAGGAACAGCTATAGTGGCAGGATCGGCGTGATCACCATCAGTTCCAGCGTCTTCCAAGGAAATTCCACCGGAGGAAGTTCCACCGGAAATGGCCTGGGGGCTTACTCCAACGGCGCCATCACCCTCAACAAGGTGACAGCCACGCGAAACGCCAATGATGGCGTGTTCGCCTACACCTCGGGCAATATCGTCGTGGGCTGCGGTAGTAATCTAAGCACTAATGGCGCTTACGGGATTGCAGCCACACTGCCCACCCCTGGAACCACTCTCACCCTCAAGAAAGCTGTTGTCTTGACAGGCAACGCTTTGGGTCAATACTTGGTCAATGGCGTGGGGACGCTAGTCAACCAACCGATATGTCCATGATAGCTGTTGCTCTGCGTAATCAACGACCCCAGTCTTGAAGGTTCGAGAATTTTCTTAAATCTCACAGATCGGTGTTGTCTGCCCATTACCGGGTAACCGGCAAAAGGAGGACGGTGCATAAAGCGCCATCCCTCCTTTTTTTACAGAAAGTATTTTGAAATCAAGAATCAGACTTCCGAAGTCTTGAAGACTTCGGAAGTTTTTTTAATTCATTACTTGCGTTTTGCGGTCCTGGCTTTTGCCTTCTTTACCGCTTTCTTAGCAACTGCTTTTTTCTTCGGCGTTGCCGCTTTCTTCACACCCTGCTTAGGCGCATGTTTCAACGCGACATGCGCTGCAGCCAGACGCGCAATCGGTACGCGGAATGGCGAGCACGACACATAGTTATTACCAATGATGTGGCACCACTCAATCGATTCGGGATCACCGCCATGTTCACCGCAGATTCCCACTTCGAGTTCAGGACGAGTTGCGCGTCCATCGGCAATTGCCATCTTCATCAAACGTCCCACGCCGTCGCGATCCAACGTCTGGAACGGATTCTTCGGCAGGATGCCCTGCTCCACATATGTCACGAGGAAGTTGCGTTCGGCGTCATCGCGTGAATAGCCGAAGGTCATTTGCGTTAAGTCGTTGGTGCCGAACGAGAAGAACTGGGCATGGGTGGCGATCTCCGCGGCCGTCACTGCGGCGCGCGGGATTTCGATCATAGTTCCAAATTTATAATCCAGTTTTTTGACATTCTTCTCCGCCAGCACTGCCGCCGCGATGCGGATCAGGCGGGGCTGAATCCATTCCAACTCTTTGACCGTACCGGTCAACGGGATCATCACTTCCGGCTTGACCACGATGCCGCGCAGAGCGCAATCCGCCGCAGCTTCAAAGATGGCACGCACCTGCATCTCAACGATCTCCGGCATGTAAATGCTCAAGCGTACACCGCGCAGCCCCATCATCGGATTTGATTTCGTGCATCGCTTTGATGGCGGCCAGAAGTTTTTCTTTCTCCGCCAAGCCAGCGGTCTCGCCCTTGACGCGCATCGTGACCACGTCTTCAAAAAGCTTTTCTTCATCGGGCATGAATTCATGCAGAGGCGGGTCAATCAAACGGATGATGACCGGATAACCATCCATCGCTTCGAACAACCCATCAAAGTCTTTGCGCTGGGTCGGAAGCAATTCATTCAAAGCCTTCGTGCGCCCTTCACTAGTTTCAGCAAGGATCATTCGCTGGACAATCGGCAGTCGCTCCGGCTCAAAGAACATGTGCTCGGTTCGGCACAGACCGATACCGACCGCGCCATAGGAACGCGCCCGGCGCGGCATCCTTTGGATAATCTGCATTCGCCCAAACCTGCAGACCGCGTGTGGGCCAGCCTTTCGGCGCAGTGCGAAGATCCTTGCGGGCACAAATTTCATCCGCCCATTTCAACAACGTCATCAATTCGGTTTGCTCTTCCAAAGACGCGGCGGTCATCGGAACCTTGCCAATGAAGACATTGCCGGTTGTGCCGTCCACCGAAATCCAATCGCCTTCGCGCACGATTTTGTTGTCAACTGACATGACGCGTTTTTCGAGATCAATCTTGATCATCGAGGCACCCACGATGCACGGAATACCAAACTGCCGAGCCACCACCGCTGCGTGTGATGTTGCGCCGCCTTCGCTTGTCAGCACGCCCTTGGCGGCAATCATGCCATGCACATCATCCGGCTTGGTGAACGGGCGAACCATAATGACATCCTGCTTGTGTTCCTTCGCCATTTTCTCGGCGGTGTCCGCGTCGAAATAAGCCTGACCGACCGCCGCGCCCGGCGAAGCATTCACACCTTTGGCAAATAACTTGCCTGCATTCTCCGCGTTCTTCAATGCCTGCGCGTCAAATTGCGGATGAAGCAAGGCATCCACCTGTTCCGGTGTGACGCGCTTTACTGCTTCTTCGCGCGTGATGAGTTCCTCGTTTACCATATCCACAGCAATCTTGACGGCGGCTTTAGCGGTACGCTTACCGGTGCGCGTCTGGAGCATCCATAACTTTTTGCGCTCAATGGTGAACTCCACATCCTGAATATCCTTGTAATGCTTTTCAAGTTTGGAAGTGATATCCATGAACTGGTGATAGGCTTCGGGCATGTGATTCTTAAGATTTTCAATCGGGTCGGTATTGCGAATACCGGCCACCACATCTTCGCCCTGCGCATTGAGCAGGTAATCGCCCATCATCTTCTTGTCGCCCGTGGATGGGTTGCGCGTGAACGCCACGCCGGTTCCGGAATCATCACCCATGTTGCCAAAGACCATTGTCACGATGTTGACCGCTGTGCCGAGATCGTGAGGAATGCCTTCATGGTTGCGATAATCCACCGCCCGCTTCCCATTCCATGACTGGAAGACGGCTTCCGTTGCGAGTTCCAATTGCTTGAACGGATCCTGCGGAAAATCAAAGCCTTTGTGCCTTTTCACCACTTCGCGAAAAACGCTGACCATGTGCTTCCAATCAAGAGCGGTCATTTCCGTATCAAGGTTGTAACCTTTTTGGTTCTTATATTCTTTCAGCGGCTCCTCAAAAGCTTCATCCGGAATTCCCAGCACCACCGTTCCGAACATCTCCACCAAGCGCCGATATGCATCAAAAACAAAGCGCGGATTGCCGGTCAGTGCTACCATGCCGGCCGCGGTCTCATCGGTGAGACCAATGTTCAGCACCGTATCCATCATGCCGGGCATCGAGAACTTTGCGCCAGAGCGGCATGAAACCAGCAAAGGATTCTTCGGATCACCGAACTTTTTGCCAGTCTCCTTTTCAATTCGCTTCAACGCCGTCAATTCCTGTTGCCACATTCCGGCCGGGAACTTCCCCACTCTTTGGAATTCATTACATGCTTCCGTTGTGACCGTGAAGAACGGCGGAACCGGCACTCCAGCGCGTGTCATATCCAGCAATCCCGCGCCTTTTCCGCCAACCAGCCCTTTCACATCATCCCAATCGCCGCCTCTGAGTTTTTCAACTTCCTTTACCTCATTAAATAGGTAAACCCACTTTTTCATTCGAACCTCCTGAGTTCAAAATTACATCTTAGATTGTGAATTATTTTACCAAAAAAAGGCCGTTTGCCCACTGACAAAAATCATCTATATCACTCTCAATTGTAAATAACCTGCAAAGTGAAATGCGCGTCGAATCGGTGATAATAGGCGGATGACCTCTAAAAAAACAATTCTCACCATTGACGATGATTATGCTATTACGGAGTTGCTCTCGATCATTCTTCGGTCACATGGCTTTGAAGTGTTGACTGCAAACAACAGCCAGGATGGACTCCGTATCATTGCTGAAGAATCTCCCGACGCGATCACGCTTGATCTGATGATGCCCGATGTAAGTGGCTTGGAAATGTGCAAGAAAATTCGAGCGATCAGCACAATCCCAATCCTGGTCCTTTTCGGCCATCAGCGATCCGGCCATGGTTGCCAGCGTACTGGATGCGGGCGCGGACGATTTCATCGTCAAGCCAGTACCGAGCACAGTGTTGACTGCGCGCGTGAATATGTTACTGCGGCGTTCGAAACGGAACCGGGAAATCTTAAACAACCGGAAAATGTAAAATGGCTACAAGGGACCTGCGCCGCTACCTTCATAAAGTCCTGAAAATGGGGGCTGCTCGGCTTCAGTTTTCTCTATTTAGCAAAGCCTGATATATATCCACAATCTTGGCGGCAATTCTGTCCCACGTATAGGATTTGGCATAATCCGCGGCGTGTCTTCCCATTGCTTCACGCAGATTTACGTCATTCAATAGCGTTGATAATTTATCGCAAAGGACATCGGGGTCGCCATTGGGAATTGTATAACCCGTTTCACCGTTCTGCACCAAAAATCCCAGTCCTCCAACTTCAGAAGCGATCACAGGTGTTCCGCAAGCCATCGCCTCCAGCGCGACCATGCCAAACGACTCATAATGCGAAGGCATGACCAACACCTCGGCGGCGGAATAGTAATACGGCAAAGTATCTTGCCCGCGCTTTCCCAAAAAGACAACGGTTTGATCCAATGCCAGTTCGTCGCATAATTTTTGCAGGCGCGCCATCTCAACGCTCATCTGTTGCGGACTGGCATCCGGCTCACCGCCAATGATCGCAAGATAAACAGGACGATCGGGGTGATTTAGTTTCAGGCATGACATGGCTCGAATGAGCGTATCCACTCCCTTCAGCGGTTCAATGCGTCCAACAAATAGAATCATGCGGACATCTGGCTTGAGTCCAATCACCAATTTCGCTTCATCATCGGGAATTGAATAGAAATGACTTGTATCCACGCCCGGCGGAATGGTCACCAGCTTCCGGTCATCTGCTTTGTAAAGAAAACGCAATTGAGTTCGCTCTGCCAATGTCGCGGTCACAATCCGATCTGCACGGGCAAGCACGCGTCTTTCTCCGACAATGCGTTCAGGAGCTTCACGTTCGTCATCCGATTGCGCGATGCGGTTCTTCATCTCGCCCAGCGTATGAAACATGTGAACAATGGGAGTTCCGCCCCATGCATCCGAAAGCGATTCGGCGGCCAGCCCCGACATCCAATAATGGCTGTGAATAATGTCGTAATGGATTCCCTTTTCCGCGGCAAAGGCCTTGACGCCACCTACAAATTGAGGAATGTAATCAGATAATTCCCGCTTCGCCAACGGCACCTCGGGACCGGCTGGCACATGGACGACGCGGTTGCCATAACCGAGATCGTGCAATACATGCGGCACGTGTTCATCCTGCGAGCGTGTGAATACATCCACATGGATTCCCAATTGTCCCAATTCACAGGTTAAAATCGCGGACATAAACGTTCATCCCGCCGGTATCTTTTCCGCCAAGTGTTGCCAGCGGACAAGTGTGATAAGAAAGCATCGCAACGCGTAACATTTTTTCTTCCAACCATTATAGACGATGCCTGCTCGTAAAAACTTGCGAGATTGGCCTTTCTCCTTTATAATCCCCGCCGCTCAATCATCAAGCCACCATAGCTCAGTCGGTAGAGCAGACGTTTCGTAAACGCCAGGTCAAGGGTCCGAATCCCTTTGGTGGCTCAATCGAAGATATATAGCAGCCCCAGGACCCTATTAGGTCTGGGGTCTTGTTTTACACTCTCCTAATTGGGCTTTATCGCGAAAAGAAAATCCGTCTATAATTCAACCAACTTTTTTTACGTCGGAGATTCCATGACTTATTTTGCCAAACGCTCCTGGATTCCTTTGCAGTCTGAAGAATTCATTCAATCGCTGGCTCAAAAAATATTCTGCAAGCCAACCGGATACGCTTGAGGCGGAAATCAAACGGCTGGTCGAACAAAATCGGAAGATCCACGATCAGGAATGTATAAACTTGAATCCAGCGACTAACGTGATGAATCCGCGTGCCGAAGCGATGCTCGCATCTGGAACTCGGGACGTGTCCATCGTTGGGATATCCCGGAGAGAAATATGAAATGGGACTTGAAGCCATCGAGCAAATTGAAATTATGGCAACAGAATTAGCATGTGAAATCTTCGGATCACAGTATGCTGAAATCCGCGTGCCGTCCGGTTCGATTGCGAACCTTTATGCGTTCATCGCCACTTGCAAGCCGGGCGACGCAATCATCGCACCCTCACCATCCATCGGCGGACACATCACGCATCATCAGGCTGGCGCGGCAGGGCTTTACCACCTCAATATCCATCCAGCACCTGTGGACGAAGCGAATTACACAGCGGATGTAGACGCGCTTCGCAAACTGGCGTGTGAAATCAAACCAAAACTCATCACCATTGGTGGAAGCCTGAATTTATTTCCACATCCGATCAAAGAAATCCGCGCCATCGCGGACGAGGTTGGTGCGTACGTTTTATTCGACGCGGCGCATCTGAGCGGGATGATTGCGGGGCATGCCTGGCAACAGCCACTTGAGGAAGGCGCACACTTAATGACGATGAGCACGTATAAAAGTCTCGGTGGACCGCCCTCCGGCTTGATCGTTACAAACGATGCTACTCTTGCAGAGCATCTGGATCACATTGCATATCCCGGTCTGACCGCAAACTTTGATGTTGCAAAGAGCGCCGCGCTCGCCATCACATTGCTGGATTGGAAAATTTATGGAAGAGAATACGCTGCAATGATGGCAAAGACTGCCAAAGCATTAGCTGATGCGCTGATTGATGAAGGCTTACCGGTCTTTGCATCTGCAAAGGGCGGAACCACATCCCATCAATTCGCGATCAACGCAACACCATTTGGCGGCGGACAAAAAGCATCAAAGCTTTTACGTGCAACGAACATCCTCGCCAGCGGAATTGGATTACCTATCCCGGCCATTGAAGGCGATACAAATGGTCTGCGGTTGGGCGCGACAGAAATCGTGCGACGCGGCATAAAACCTGAACATATGACAGAGATTGCAACGTTTATCAGCCGGGCACTTATACGCCGCGAAATCGCCGCAGTCCATTGCTAAGGATGTTTCAGCGTTTCGAGCGAAATTCCAAGACATTTGTTTTATCCGAAAATAAAAAATCTTTCTTCAAATGAAAGTTTTGATCTGATATTCAAACCCAAAGGAACATCACATGCCTGAATCTTCAACAATTGGGCCGGCCTCTGATGTTAGCTTACGCGAGATCACAGCAGAGACTGTGAGACAAATCTGCAAACTCAGCGACACGCTTTCGGACGCGCAAAAGAAAATGGTCGCACCGAATGCGGTCTCAATAGCGCAAGCGCATTTTAACCAGTTCGCGTGGTTTAGAGCCGTCTATGCGGATGAGGAACCTGTCGGCTTTATTATGCTCTATGACAATCCCGAAGAATCGGAATATTTTTTATGGCGATTTATGATCGCCGGTCCGTATCAACACATGGGGTTTGGAAAGCGAGCTATGGATTTGTTATCCGAATACGTCAAGACGCGGCCAAACGCAAAGCAATTAGGAGTTAGCTGCGGCGAAGGCGAAGCCAGTCCCGAAGAGTTTTACAAGAAATTAGGCTTTAAGCGAACGGGCGAAAAAGATGGCGATGAAATAGTATTGAGCCTTGAATTGAACGAGCAATAAAAAGATGGAAAACTTCCGAAGTCTTTGAGACTTCGGAAGTTTTGTGTTGAAATCTTTTCGAAGATTATTTGACAGTCGTCTTCAAGGCGTCTTCAAACGCTTTCAATCCATCGCCGATTTGTTCACCCGACACATTCAGCGGCGGAATCCAACGAATGACGTTATCGTACGTGCCGCAAGTCAACAATAAGAGATTGCGATCTTCAGCGGCGTGGACAATCTCCTTGACCATCGGCTTGGCTTTCTCGGGGCGGTCGCCAACCATAAACTCTGTACCGATCATCAAGCCTTTGCCGCGCACATCACCAATTTGCGGATACTCTTCCTGAAGCTTTCGCAAGCCAACCATCAACTGCAAACCACGCTCGTTCGTATTCTCCAGCATCTTTTCGTCTTTCATGGCATGGATCGTTGCAACGCCTGCCGCACACGCCACCGCGTTGCCACCATAGGTTCCGCCAATAGAGCCGACATCAACTTTCTTCATGATCTCGGTGCGGGTAAACACACCTGAAAGCGGCATGCCGGAAGCGAGTCCTTTCGCAACCGTCACGATTTCCGGCACGATACCATAATGTTCAAAGGCAAACCACTTGCCAGTGCGCCCAAACCCGGATTGGACCTCATCGCAAATTAACAGGATGCCATGCTTATCACAGATTTCACGCAAGCCCTTCATAAATGATGCGGGTGGAACAACGTATCCGCCTTCACCCAAAACGGATTCAATCAAAATCGCGGCCGTCTCTTTTGGCGCGGTCTGCGAAGCGAGCAAATATTCAAGCTGTTCGAGCGCATACGCGGAAGCCTGCTCCTCGCTCATGCCAAGACGAAACGCATATGGGAACGGCGAGACAAAAATACCAGAGGGCAATGGACCAAAGCCGGTTCGATATCCAGTCTTGGAGGTAGTCAATGCCATCGTAGCAGCAGTGCGTCCATGAAAGGAGCCATTGAATACAATAATATTTGGTTTGCCAGTTGCGGCGCGTGCGACCTTGACCGCGTTCTCCACTGCTTCCGCGCCCGAATTCGTGAAGAAAAAACTGTCAATTGACGATGGAACAATCTTGCGTAGTTCTTTCGATCAATTGCAACATAGGTTTATGTATGACGATGTTGGCTTGGGCGTGAAGGAAGAGTCCGGCTTGATCGCGGATCGCCTGGACCACTTTTGGATGACAGTGACCGGTATTGGTCACACCGATGCCGCAAGTGAAGTCGAGCAATCTGCGTCCATCGTCTGTGTAAATATACGAACCTTCAGCGCGATCTGCAACAAAGTTGAAGATGCGACTCCATGCCGGGGTCATGTGAGGAAAGTTTTCTTCGTAGAGTTGAGATGTCATGAAATATCCTTATCATTAACATGATGTGATTGCGAGGATTGCGAGCGCCATAGGCGCGTGGCAATCTCAAGTAACTTTCAAACGATTGTTTGATTCGATGTTGAGATTGCTTCGTTGGATTTCGATACGCCGCTTCGCGGCTACTCGATCCTCCTCGCAATGACATATAGATTATAAGCTCTGACGAATCGCGACCATTTGAATATTGGTCATGTCTTCCATTGCGAATTTGACGCCTTCGCGTCCTAATCCGCTTTGACGATTGCCGCCATACGGCATGTGATCGGCGCGGAAGTTCGGCGTGTCGTTGATAATCACGCCGCCGAAGTTCAAGCGCTTAACCGCTTTGAGAACGCGGTCAATATCTTTGGTGAATACGCCGACTTGTAATCCAAACTTTGTATCGTTAGCTTGGCGCAATGACTCTTCAAAGTCTTCGCAAGAGATTACCGACGCCAACGGCGCAAAAACTTCTTCAGAGACAACTTTCATATCAGCCTTGACATTGGCCAACACAGTTGGATAATAAACCGCACCATCGCGTTTGCCACCCGTCAAAACTTTGGCGCCCGATAACTGCGCTTCCTTGATCCAGCCTTCGATGCGATCCACTTCTTTTGAGTCGATCATCGGCCCGACATCCACACGTTCATCGAGCGGATCGCCGACCACCATCGCATCCGTCGCTTTAACAAACTTTTCAGAGAACTCTTCGTAAACCTGTTTCTGGCTATAGATGCGTTGAACCGAAATACACACCTGACCTGAGTTGTAATATGCGCCGACGGCGCAACGCTTCGCGACAAAATCCAAATCCGCATCCGGCGCGATGATGACCGGTGAAGTATTCCCCAATTCAAGTGTAACCTTCTTGATTCCCGCTACTGCCAAAATATGTGCGCCAACGGGCGGACTGCCGGTAAACGTAATCTTATCTATGCGCGGATCGGTGACCAACCATTCACCCACCGTTCCGCCAGAGCCAACAACCAAATTGATCGCTCCGGCGGGTAAACCTGCATCCTGCAAAGCTTGACAAAGTTTCACTGCGGCAAGCGGCGTCCATGTAGCAGGCTTTAGTACCAGTGAATTGCCAGAAGCAATTGCGGGCGCAATTTTATGAGATACGAGATTGAGCGGAAAGTTAAATGGGCTGATCGCGGCGATTACGCCGACCGGTCGGCGAACCCAAAATCCAAAATAGCCTTCGCCCGAAGGAACGCCATCCAATGGAAAAGTCTCACCGTGCAAACGCTTGGCTTCTTCGGATGCAATCGTAAATGTGCTGATGGCGCGATCCACTTCGATGCGGGCAAACTTAAGGGCCTTGCCCGCTTCCGCGGCAATGGTCTCTGCCAAGTCTTCGGAACGCTCGCGCAACAGCGAGGCGGTCTTGAGAAGAATCTCGGCGCGCTTATACGCGGGCATATCGGCCATGACTTGCGCAGCGCGTTGTGCCGCGGCAATCGCCGCGTCCACATCTTCACGACGCGCGGTCGGCAATGCGGCAACAGTTTGGCCGTTATATTTATTCTTTACCTCCATCCTCGGGCCGGCATTTACCCATTGTCCATCAATGAACAGTTTGTATTCCATCTTTGCGATTCTCCTAAATGCTCATACAAGTTCCTGGATTACGCAACCCAGGCGAGATCCAATTTCTGTAATGTTTCGGCTGTCGGGATTCCATTCGGCGTCCAGCCTGCCAGCCTGTAATATTCGTCAATAGCGGAATCAATTTCCTCGTGAGTCAGAGCGATGCCCGCCGTTGGGCCGGTTCCTTCCAACGCCTTGAAGAATTTTTTGGGTAGTTTATCCTGAGATCGGTCGAAACCTTCGCGGGCATTAAACATCCGCAGGAGATTCAAGCGACGCATGCCAACCGCCATCAATTCATCCAAGGTGACATCCCAGCCCGTTACCGCCTTGACGAAGTCCACTGTTTCTTTCGGACCATAAAGCGTCCACGCCGGGCCCCAAACAAATTGACAAAGCTCGACTGTATCGAGAATCGAATAAAAGACTTCGGTGAGATATGCAAATTTGACCTTGTCCGGGCCGAGAGAAAGCGGCTTAAGCCGGTTCGGCATGCCCATCATCGCGAGGCGTCCCATATAAAGATCCGATGCCATGCCTTCTTCGATCATCCAATCGTGTTCGCTGGATTGATGATCCGCGCCGAAAGGATTGACTGCATAAATCAAAGCGAGACTTCGTTTGGCTTGCGGCATATGCGCGGGTGCCTCCGCACCTTTGACGGTGATGAGACATTCATCCGCACCATTGCCCCACATCTGCGCGGCGCGTTCCGAGCCTTGCGACAAGGCTTTGCCCAGTGGTCCTTCCACTTTGATGATCGCATCCAGCGCGGCCAACATCGCATCTGCATCTCCAAACCTTAATTCAATGCCATTGGTTTGCTCTTTCGTGATAATGCCTTTTTCATAACACTCCATCGCAAAGGCAATTGTTGCTCCGCAGGCAATGGTATCCACACCGTTTTCATTACAGATTTTGACTCGCCCGCGCAATTGCAGCTAAATTGCTGATCCCACAATAGGAACCGAAGGTGCCAATGGTCTCATATTCCGGCCCGCCATAATACGGATCCACTTTATAGGGGCCATCCTTGATCTCGACCACACGCTTACAACGTACCACACATGCAAAACAAGTATCGCGCTGTTTCAAAACCGTCTCGGCCATTTTCTCACCACTGATCGGTTCGGGATTTTCAAATTGGCCTTCACTATAATTGCGCGTGGGAAGTGTACCCATTGTATTTTGCACCATCACTACTGCAGCGGTTCCATATTTGCCGGTGCCATCTACGTCTGGATTGTTTGGCATTTCCTTTGGGCCGGTGCGATTCAAAGCAGTGAGAGCTTTCGGATCAGCCAATTCAACTTTCTTCCTGCCTCGCACAACCACCGCTTTCAAATTCTTGGATGCCATCACGAGTGCCCATACCGGTGCGGCCATTGTTGCGGTTGGACATGCTCAACATCGTAGAGAACAACACGCCGCGTTCGGCAGCCGGACCGTGTTGAAGAATTTCGATTTTGTTATCGCCAAGTTCTTTCCTGAGAATCTCATCCACTTCCCCCGTGATCTTGCCCATCAAATGTGACGCGTCATGAAGTTCAGGCTTGCCGTCCATGATCGTGAGATAAACCGGCTTGGACGATTTACCTTTGAACACAATCCCATCGAAGCCCGCGAACTTCAACTCAGCGGGAAAATATCCGCCGCCCTGCGAATCGCCGATGCCGCCACTGATGGGTGACCTAGCATTAGCATTGATGCGGCTCTGTCCGGAGATGGCCGCGCCGGTGGTGACGCCGCACATTAACGTTAAAATATTTTCAGGACTGAGTGCGTCCACGCCTTTGGGCATTTCTTTCAGGATGTAATAAAGCCCCATTGCCGAGCCGCCCATGTATTTACGATAAAAAGATTCGGGCGGTTCTTCAACCGTCAACGTACCTTGGGCCAAGTCCACATGCAAAATTTTTCCGTTATAGCCGAAAGGCATGACATCCTCCTTTTGGATTCTGAATTTCTCCTATTATACGGATGGACTGCATAAACGGCAAACCCGATTTTCCGAAAGCGACAGAAGCCTCCCGAGTTGATTATATGCCATTTAGGGAGAGCGGACTCCTTGAATCGGTTATCGTTTCGTTGCATAGTTAGATAGGATGGAAGCTATTATTTGGCGGAGTCTGCCATAGTAACTTCATCCAGAAGAATCAATATGAAAATCGTTTTGCCCGAGAGTTTCACCAGCTCCGCTCAGGCGCACCATACCCCAGATGCCTTCCCATCACTGGTTATGATCGGGATAGCACCTGCTCTCCATACGAAAGGTCCGGGAAATTCTTCAGTTACCGTTTGGTATACTTAAAGCCTGTCAAGTAAGATTGGCTGGATTAGGTCATTCTCCAATCGTATCTAATTAGAAACACTCGCTCGTAGGAGATAAGGCACTCTTCAGGTGTTGCCTAGTTCCAATGAAAAAATCATGGGTTTTCATCATTCTTGCGGGTTTGGGGTTGACAGCAATTGTGGGGGTATGGTTTGCGGTACCATTGGGGCTAGCGCATGGTACAAGCTGGGGGAAAGGGCGTATTCTACTTTGCGCTTTTGGTTTTGTTTTGATCCTCGCTTCCTATTTGATTCTTGTCCTGCGTTGGAAGAATCATTGGATTAAAGGGAGTTCTTATTTTTGCAAAACCTGCCCGCCCGGTCCTTGTCGCAAGTATTTGCGTTTTGCTCTCCGCAGTTATTTACTTATGGTTTAGCACGACCGGACTATGGAGTCAATGGCCGTCTAATTCCGGTTCGATAACCTATGATCGGTTAGCCACCAGCTTTATGAAGGGGAAACTCGACCTTCAAATTCAACCTAACGCTGCTCTGCTTAAACTTCCCGACCCCTATGACCCCGATGCACGTCTTAACATTCCGAATTTGGACACGGTCTGGGATTTGTCCCTGTACAAGGGAAAAGTCTATATGTACTGGGGAGCAGCACCGGCCCTGCTGATGGTCATCCTGAAGTTGGTTATTCCCGGGACGATCGGCGATCAATTTCTGGTCTTCGCTTATTCACTAGGTTTGCTCGTCTTTCAATCACTTATAATTCTCTACATCTGGCGCCGTTTTTTTTATTCATTGCCGGAATGGACGCTCGCCGTGCCTCTGCTTTTTGCAGACCTAGCCGAACCTCTGCTTTGGAATTTAAACGTACCTTTAGTTTATGAGGTTGCGATTACGGCGGGCCAGTTTTTCTTTATGGGGGGGACATATTTTATGGTTACAGCCTTGGATAAACCCTCTTTTTCAATAAAGCGTTTGATTCTGGCCAGTGTGTTTTTTTCTCTTACTGTTGGATCTCGAGCCACAATGGTTTTCCCGGTTATCTTCCTTTCCTTGATGGCTGCATGGTGGATTATTTTTGGCAACCATCGTCCATTACAAACTGTGCACCCTGTGGGTGGTTTAGCGGCCTTAGCCATTCCTCTAATAGCGGGCGGGATAATCCTATGTTGGTATAACTGGGCGCGTTTTGGGTCGCCGGTTGAATTTGGTCTCCGTTACCAGATTCAGGCAGTCAATTACTACAAAGATTATGGCGCAATATTCCTGCCGCGCTATGTTCCGCCTAATCTCTATATGTACTTGCTTAATCCCCCACGCGTGTACTCGAAGTTTCCATTCGTAAGACCAGTTTTGGACGACCCTCTGAGGAAGGCATATTACAATAATTATTCCCCCCATCTATATAATTCAGAAAAAATGGTAGGTTTGCTATACGTCTCGCCTCTTGTGATTTTGTCCCTGATTCCGTTGGCTACACTTTTGTTCAAAAAGCGCTGGCGCGGCCAGAGGCCTGAAAGTATTTCTACTCAGTCCACAAAGCAATTTCTAAATTGGATCCTCATCGGTTTGCTTGGATGCTTTTTGCTAACATCTGCAACCATGCTATTGTTTTTTTATGCGGCAAGCCGTTATCTAATGGATGTTTTCCCCATCCTTTCTCTGATCACTTCAATTGGAGTCTGGCAAGGCTATCAGTTTTTTGGCCGCCGAACCATCAGCCGCATATTCTATTCAGGGTTTACCATGCTTCTTGCCACTGCATCCATTGGAATGGCAATCATACTACCTTTTGCAAGCCCCCTTCAACACTTTCAACAAAAAAATCCGGAATTATATAACAGCTTGTCGCATTTGTTAAATCTATGGATAAACAATCTTCACAGATAAATTCCCCGCAATAATCGCAGGCTGAGATTTCTCGGCAACTGTGCGTCAGCCGCGCGATGGTTTCAAGATTGCCATTGCTCAGCTCACGCATATTTCATGGATAGCTCCTCCTGCCGCGAAGGCTGAGGATTACATGCCGAGTGTTCGCGCCCCGGCTCAGGGTTTGGGTGTTCTCCCTGGGGAGGGCGTTCTCAGCGGGTAAGGTGTAATCACCGGGTATAGGGATATATCCGTACTCGCATCAATTCTTAGATTGATGGCCTGTATCCAACATGGTTGGAAGAAATAGGGGTTGCGGATGATGTACCAGCCCGGCACACTTCCAACCCCGAGCAATTCCACACTCTCGCCTTGAGTGATACTGCTCTCCATATTGTAGGCGGGACCCGGGCCAAACCAGCAGCCTGCCAAATTCACAACCACGGGTTGCTGGCTCGGTTGGCTTGTTGGGGTAAGCGTGGCAGGGATGGGTGTTATGGTGGGAGTGGCTGACGGTATAGGCGTTGGCGCTTCGGCGGTTCGAGTCAACGCAACAGATACACCGCGGGCGATGTTCGTTGCCATCTCCTCCGCCGGTGAGGGGGTCGCTTTGAACGTACACGCCGTACTGATGAGCATCGCCGTAAGTCCAATTACAGCCGGGCGCAGAACCCGCAAGTTCATATCACCTCCAATCGAGGCGAAGATTTACGATGGTTAGACATCCCGTTCTCTAAAATCACCATGATTGTTTCTTGATTATTCTTCCATAGAATATTTTTAGAAGGTTAATCCTTACTTTGATTATTATGACTACACCTTGAACGTCTTATCGAAAACACTCCATGCCAAAGTTTGCAAACACAGTGTGCTTTTCACAGACCGCAACTCCATTTATGCAACCAAGCCATTCTAAACCGTTACATTTTTAGAAGACTCTCGGCATTACCGTGTGCAATCCGCTCTTTATCGGCGGCGCTAACCGGTAGTTTATTCAAGAAATCCCGCCCTTGCAGCATGGATGCATAAGGATAATCCACCGAAAACATAATCCTATCCACACCGACTTCCAATAATAAATTGAGGAAGGTTGAGGTGTAGTTGAATCCGCTAAACGTATAATGAATATTTTCGCGTAAATAGGCACTGACCGGATGCTTAAGTTTTGTCGTATCTGTGGACATAATGCGATCCAGTCTTTGTAACATAAAGGGAAGCGTCTCGCCCATGTGACCTATGATAATCTGCAGTTTAGGATACTGGTCGAATACTCCACCCAGAATTAAGCGAATCACATGAATCGCGGTTTCAATGTGCCAGCCCCAACCGGCGCCGATGAGCATATTGGTGACCGCAGGATCAAAGCCGGAGTAAGACGCATCAACCACGGACTGCGGAGGTTGCGTCGGGTGGAGATAAATCGGAACCTGGAGCGCTTCGGCGCGTTCCAAAATCGGCCAGAACATTTTATCGTCAAGGTAATGTCCCTTGACATGACCGTTGACGATGGCACCCTTGAAACCATAATCCCGTACCGTGCGCTCCAACTCACTGACCGCGGCCTTGGGATCTGCAGTCGGCAAGGCAGCAAACCCAGCAAAACGTTGGGGATGACCTTTTACTGCACCTGCGAGAAAATCATTCGTTGCTTTGGCAATCTTTCTTGCTACTTCAGGATCAAGCTGCTCCACGCCCGGAGAGTTTAGAGACAAGACCTGCACATCAATCCCTGCGGAATCCATCTCCGAGATTCTTTTCTCCCCAAGATCACACAATTGTTCAAATAATTTGCCAATGTAACTTTGAGGGTTTTTAGCTTCTTCTCTTAAACCCTTACCCGGACCGTCTAAGAATGCCGGGCTTACAAAGTGTTCTTCAAGCGTAATTGTTTTCATAGCTTCCTCATATTTTCTGACGTAAGTTTGATATTAACTGTTTTTATTCTACCCCGAAAAGAATTGAGAATATGAAGGACGAGGCAGGATGAAACATATTCCAAACCATACATTTTATACGGAACACGGATGACGCTGATTCAGCCGATTTTCGTGGATGAAGCTTAAAAAATCCGCGCGCTATTTTTTAGGATGTACGGTAGAAAATTCCATCCCTCTGGTTGCAACACGGATTAACTTCACCCATTTCTTATTGACATCCAAACTCTCGATCTCCCAGCCAGCTTTTGACCACGCGCGCCTGTGTGATCACCCATTGGCGCTCTGCTATAAGGGCGTCAAGTTCCTTTTGTATTCTTTGCTTATCGGCATCCAACGTGCCTGCATTGGTGCGCAATTCGTCCACCATTTTGTGGGCCTGAGCCAAAAGTATTTCGGGTTGGCTTATGACTTTGCAAACTTTTTGCCAACCCTCATTATCCGCTTTGGAACTCCCAATTTGACGGGGCCAACCTGCGGAGACAAGTTCCTTATGCACTTGGCGGCAAAAATACCTCCCAGATAGCACCTTGCGATCCACCCATTGGCCTTTTTGGTTTTGCCGCATCTCACGATGTGTTCCGAGGAACGAAGGAGGAACGAATGGTGGGTGGGCGTCAGGATTTATTCGGGGGATTTATCGGGAGAATTCTCTGGGTAAGGGCGCTTAAAGAATTCCGGGAGAACGGCTTCGAATTCCTTGAGTTCTGTATATTCCATGTCTATCTGTACGACGATAAGAATAACCATTATGCCCGGCAGTTGTTTGCTGTGTTTCCAGGTGCGATAATAATGGTAACAGGTGTTGTGGTTGGGATAATTGTGCGGTAATTCGTACCAGGGGATATCGGCGAGAAATTTATACAGTACCCCTTCGAGAACTGCATACAAGTCAATGGAAGGGCGGCCGGGCCCTGGAAAAAGAGCCTGCTCGGGGAACAGGATGGGTTTAATCCTATCGTGGGCAAGATCGCTGAGTACCAAAGGATTTTTAATTAAAAAATGATCTTCGGTGTTTTCTGAGGAACGAATAGGGTCTTCCGGGGGCGGGGGCCTGTCATATTCATCTTTTTCGGGCGGCACTTGAACTTTATCTTCTGGATCCTGCATTTGCTGGAAATGCAGATTATTCCGCGTGCGGAGAGAGCGGGCGAGACGAACGGCACCCAAGCTGAAGAGATCCAAATCCCGAGTCAGAGTTGATGCAGAGGTGTCCCGTTTGGAGGCGCGGAAGAGTTGGTACATCTGGGAACGGATGAGAATACATTCATCGGCCATATCACCCAGTAAAATCGCATTGAGATACTGTTTTTCCAGCGTTCGAAAATGACCATGATAGCGCGGAGATGGCAGAGGGTAGGGCGGGGCGGGAAGTTTCAAGAATTTTTCATATTTCATCGGACTGGTCCTCATCGTATTGGCGGGAAAGGATGTAATTGTATTTATCCAAAAGTTCGGGCGGAAGAGCTTTTTCGAGCGCTCCATATTTTTCGCCAAACATAAGATCGTAGGCCTGACGGAGGTTCCGGCTGGTGAAGAGATCGGAGGATTGCTTAGAGTGGGAGCGAAAATCACGGTTAATTCTTGCATACTCAGGAAGTCAATCCTGCAGTTCGGCTTGAATGGTCCGGATCACATTCAGGCGACGCGTGGCAAGCAGGAGCATTTTATAGGGGGCATGGGGATCCTTCAATTGGGGATCCGGCTTTTCCATGGCTTCAGCGAGCCGAGAAATGAGAACCTGAATGGCGGTGATCTCACCTTCCAGACTTTCGTAGCGCGTACCGGAAAGATCCCACTCGATGTTTGGGATTTGACGGGAATAAAACCCCTGTTTGAAAGCGTTCTGATTGCCCGGCTGGCCGCCGCGTTTATTCGCCTTGCTCATCTCACCCATCCTTGTTCGATATTGGCTTCGCGCATCGCTTCCAGCAATAATTTGAAAAAATCATCGTGAGTCAGGCGCCGGTGGAACTGCCTGTAAAGCGGGTGTTGGAGCTGGCTCATCAGTTCAAGGTGGGTCTGTAAGGCGAGGGCGCGAAGGGAAGCGATGGTCTGGAATTGGGAATCGGGATTGGGAGCGGAGGGTGATGTCCACGAAGAGGAATCCGGAATTTGGGAGGGGAATTGGGGAAGAAACGGTGTTTCTCCAGACGGTGCAGGGATGTGTTTAGTCAAATGCTGCTCCAATTTTTCAAGTTAGAAGGTTTAAAAGGCAAAAATTTCGGCTGAGAATGAGAGTGGTTTTTTCCAAGACAAGGGGTGTAGCTCCCGGTAACACGAACTGAAATTTGAGGTTTTGAATAAAGAGACGAAAAGAGCATGATAAAAAGCGAAAGAGTCACCACAAGGGCGACTCTTTTGGGATTCGATAGAAGAAGGGAAGCAAGGGCAAGGTATGTGTATTTATAAAAGTACATGAACAAATTATAGAACAAGTGGGCGAAAAATCAAGGGCGCTTTCCTTAAAAATTCTGGGTTGAAGAATCAAGATGATCTCACAAATTCTCCGTTGAACGCCCTATTCAGCCCAATCTTTTGCAATCACTTCGGCCTGCTCTAACACCGTCTTCGTTGCCTTCTCTTGCTTATCCGGCGGATAACCGTACTTCCTCAAAATCCTCTTGACCATCACCCTCAACTTCGCGCGGACATTTTCCTTGACGGTCCAGTCTATGGTTGCATTTTCGTGCACCATGCGGACAAGTTCCTTAGCAATTCCTTGCAGGGCTTCATCCCCTAATACCTTGACAGCGCTATCATTAACTTCCAACGCGTCATAAAAAGCTAGTTCGTCTTCGGTGAGTTTGAGTTGCCCGCCACGCTTGCCGGACTCGCGCATTTCTTTGGCAAGATCAATCAACTCGGCAATGACTTCAGCAACCTCAATAGCCCGGTTTTGATAGGAACGAATGGTTCTTTCAAGCATGTCTGCAAACGAGCGTGAAAGTACAACGTTCTTGCGTGAGCGCAATTTAATTTCATCGTCAAGAAGTTTTCGCAACAACTCGATCGCCACATTGCGTTGAGGCATATCGCGTATTTCAGCCAAGAATTCATCCGAAAGAATGGATATGTCCGGCTTCTTCAGACCCGCCGTTTTGAAGATGTCAATGACTTCATCCGAAGCAACCGCACGCGAGATGATCTGGCGAATGGCTTGCTCCACATCTTCGGCTTGAAGTTCATGTTCAGGGGATGACTTAATGATGCGTGCACGCACAGCTTGGAAGAAACCCACATCATCTCGGATCCCCAAAACCTTTTCGTTGGGTACTGCCAAAGCAAAAGCTTGCGAAAGCCTTGTGACCGCCTGGATGTAACGCTGCTTGCCATTTTCCAAACCCAGAATATGATCCTGTGCCCAGTTGAGCAAGCTGAGCTGTTCGTCGCCCTTGCCATTTTTCCACTTGGAGTAGTCGAAGCCACCTACCTGCCGCGCCCCGCCTTTTTCAATCAGGCGCTTTATTCTTTCACGCCCAAATCCAGTTTTCCAATCTTTTTCCATCTGAACTGCTTGTTCAAGAGTAGAGGCTGTTTCAAAATGAGCAATTTGTATCGGTTTATGTTTTTTAGTCCAATCAGAAGCTGTCCCCGCGAGATGTTCCTACCAACGACGGGTTAAATTATTAGTCTGCCCAATGTAAATGCTGTTATCTTCGCACTGAATAGCATAAACATAATATGGGCTGGGCGGCGGCGCAGGCTGGTCAAACAAGCCGCGACAGATTTAATATTCGCGCAAGGCAATAGATACAGCCTGTTCCTGATCTATCGCGGTGTTGCCCTTGCCGCCGCTTTCGGTGTAATTAGCGAGCGCTTGCTGCAGGTGATAGGCGAGACCGAGATAATCCACAATCAGGCCGCCGGGTTTATTGCCGTAGACGCGATTGACGCGTGCAATGGCTTGCATCAGGCCGTGTCCCTTCATGGGTTTATCAACGTACATGGTGTGCAATGAAGGCACATCGAAGCCCGTCAGCCACATATCACGCACAATGGCAATCTTGAAGGGGTCCTTTGGATCTTTGAAACGGTTAGCAAGTTTCTCGCGGCGTTCCTTGTTGCGAATGTGCTGCTGCCAATCGGGCGGATCGCTGGCGCTGCCGGTCATCACGATCTTGATGACACCTTCTTTGTCATCGTCCGATTGCCATTCGGGGCGCAGTTTGATGATGGCGTTGTATAAGTCTACGCAGATGCGGCGGGACATGCACACGATCATGGCTTTGCCTTCGATTACATCCAGGCGCTGGTCGTAATGCTTCACTAAATCCTGTGCAATCAGTTCAATGCGATTATCCGAGCCAACCACCTTCTCAAGCGCCGCCCACTTGGTCTTGAGCTTTTCCTTCTCTTCGACTTCTTCGCCTTCGGTGACTTCCTCAAACTCCGGATCAATCTTCGGTCTCTCAGCTTCCTTGAGTTCCAGTTTGGCAAGACGGCCTTCGTAATAGATCGGGACGGTTGCGCCATCTTCCACCGCCTGCTGAATGTCATATACACTGATGTAATCACCAAAAACCGAACGGGTGTTGGCATCCTTCAATTCAATCGGTGTGCCGGTAAAACCAATGAAGGAGGCGTTCGGCAATGCATCCCGCATGGCACGCGCATCGCCATTGACAAAGTTATATTGACTACGATGAGCTTCATCCGCAATCACCACGATATTACGGCGTTCCGATAACGCGACCTCACCCCCGGGCGCCTCCGGCGTGCTTCGCGACCCTCTCCTATCAGGAGAGGGGAAAAACTTCTGGATGGTCGTGAAGAGTATGCCGCCCGAAGCGGATGATTTCAGTTTGTTTGCAAGATCATCGCGGCTTTCGGCTTGGACAGGAGTTTGGCGCAATAAATCCTTGCAGCGCGAGAATGTGCCAAAGAGTTGATCGTCCAGGTCATTCCGGTCGGTGATGACGATGATGGTGGGATTTTGCATCGCAGGATGCAGAACAATTCTTCCCGCATAGAAAGCCATCGTCAGGCTTTTGCCGGAACCCTGCGTATGCCAAACCACGCCGATGCGATGGTCACCCGGCTTTGCGTCGCGAGGCTGATGCGTGGTGTAGCCTCCGCGCGAATCAGCAACCTTGCCGCCCATTTCCATCGAAGCGCGGATGGTTTGTTCAATCGCCATGTTGACTGCATGGAACTGGTGATAGCCCGCCATCTTTTTGACAGGTTGGTTCACGCCGCCTGCACCCCTGCTTGTCGCGGTGTCGTCTTCAAAGACAATGAAGTAACGCACGAGATCGAGGAAGCGCCGTTTCTCGAAGACCCCGCGCAAAAGCACTTCCAATTCAATGGCGTGACCGTCTGCCAGCCTATCGCCCGCGATGGTTTTCCACGGCATGAAGCGTTCCCTATCGGCAGTGAGCGAGCCGATGCGGGCATGCGTACCATCGGAAATAATCAGGGCTTCGTTGTAGACGAACAATGGTGTGATTTCGTTCTTATAGGTTTGAAGTTGCTTGAACGCGGACAAAATGGTGGCCTTTTCATCGGCCGCGTTCTTGAGTTCGATGACCGCCAGCGGCAGACCATTGACAAAGATGACCACATCAGGACGGCGGTTGATATGGTTCTCGACCACTGTAAATTGATTGACTACCAGCCAGTCGTTGTTATCGGGATTCTCAAAATCAATCAGCCAGACTTTATCACCCTTGATACGTCCGTCTTGCCGGTATTCGACTTCGATGCCATCAGAAAGCATTTTATGGAAGGCACGATTGTTACCAACCAAAGAGACGGATGATGGACGCGTTACTTTTCGATATGCATCTTCCAATGCTTCGGCAGGAACCCTTGGATTGATTTGTTTGAGCGCATCTTTCAATCGCCCCGCCAGTATCACTTCGCCATAATTCTCGCGCTCTGCACCGGGTTCATCAGGTGCAATATCACCGCCATAGACAATAGCATAGCCCAGGTCTCTAAACCATTCGAGCGCAGTTTCTTCGAGGGTGGATTCTGTGAAGTGAAGTCATGCTTCTTTGAAAGCGCGTTCAAGCAAATCTTCCACTTTTAGTTCTTTTGCCCATTGATGCATGTAAGCGAGATCGAGCTCTTCCGATCTTGTTTTCAATACGCCAAGGATATCCCGCCACTGGCGATCTGACACTTCGCCGCCCATGCGGTACCATTCGAGTTTGGAGAGGATGGTGTCTTCGGGACTGGCAAATTTTGCACTGACTTCCGCTTCGAAGGTAAAGACCTGTCTTTGAGCGCGAGCGAGCTGCGATTGAAGGAAGGGACGCGGACGCGGGATGAAGACATCCACTTTGAACATGGTCTCGCGATGAATGATGTTGAAACTGGAGTTACGCTGGATGGATTCGACGATCATTTCATCGTCCAGATAAAATTCATCCTGCAATGCCGCAACAAACGGTTTTAGATGTTCGAGGCGCATTTCAGCAATAACATCTAAATCCTGTGTGGTGCGTACCATGCCATATAACGTACTGGCAAGCGAACCGCCGATGAGATAAGGCACACCAAGTTTTTCAAAAACATCCGTTACCTTGAGTGTGACTTCCACCGGCTCATTTTGCATGGTTGATCTCCCCGTATACCTTGCGCGCGAGTTCATCCCCAAGAATCAGTCCAGCCAGCCTGCGGCGCAATTCTTCCGCACTGGCTTGCGGATATTGCGAACGCAAGCCGGTCATTGCCAATAAACGCGCGGAGGCGTTAAGCTGTGCCAGCATTTGCATTTTGCGGGTGGGACTTGCCTGCCGCCATAACCGGATCTGCAGGGCTTCCATTTTGGGATGAGTATCGGCAGATAGCGCGCTCATGATTTTAGTATAGCATAAGGACTATGATTTGACCTGATTTTCTGACGGACTATGATTATTCGGCGGCTTCATGACGCGCTTGAATTGTAAACTGCGATTGCCAAAATTGAGCAGCAGACCGACCTCCAGTCCATACGCTTCCAAATAGTTAATGGCTTGTGCCAAATGAACATCCTCCAATTGAACCACCGCCTTGAGTTCGACCATCACCTTTTCTTCGACAAAGAAATCCACGCGGCGGTTGCCGATTTTGACGCCTTTGTAGAAGATATCCATTTCGTGTTCACGGCTGAATGCCAGCCCATGCTGTGACATTTCAATTTCCAATGCGCGCTGGTAAATAACTTCTTGAAAGCCATTTCCCAACGCCCGATGGACTTCCATCGCACACCCAATGATTTTTCCTGTCAATTCTGAGTGCAGGTATTGTTCTTTGATCATTGTTCCTCTTTGTCTGGAACTATGATTTTCATGATTGAATGAAAACCATGATTGCCCGCGACCCCAACCTCAACGCGCCCAATCATAGTCCATCCCTTAATCATGTAAATCATAGTGCAGACACTCTCACTTCCTCGTCTCGAACTATGATTTTCATGATTGAATGAAAACTATGACCACGCGCAAACTCACTCATCACACATCCAATCATAGTCCGTCCCGCAATCATTCCAATCATAGTGCAGACACCCTCACTTCACCTCTCATCAACTTCGGCAGCAGACTATCCCGCAAACTCGCCAGCGTGCGCGATTCTTCATCATTGGCTCTGACTTTCTGAATAACAGAATTTGCAAACTCGCCAAATTTTCTTGCCAATTCAACTGGCGGTTTTGAAATCATGAAACTATCAAAGCAAGAAGCAGGTGTTCTTTGTCTTCCGCTTGTTCCTGTCATATTTTGGATTGCGTGACTTCTTAATTCTTCGCTCCTTGCAAGATAGTAACCATACTCAGGCGGCAATGGAGGTTTTGGATGGAAAACAATATATTCTGTTGAGCCCCAACCCGCTTGATCATCTTTCAGAAAATCTACAAATGCCGTCTTTCCGTTTTCAAGACATGGCGTAATTCTTGCCAACAAAGTATCGCCATTGATAAATTTCGTTCCTGAACCGAAGGGTCGGTCAATCCATTCAATTCCACGATGTCCTTGTGTTGGCATATTTGCCATATCAAGATAAGGGGCTATATCGCCTTTCTTCAAAATGCGAGAAGGATTGACTTCAATAATTTCTGGCAATGTTACTTCTTCCCAATTTCCAACTTCCTCGTTTTCCAAAAACCACTGTCGAAATACGGCCCGCGCCATCAACTCAAGCGTGGCATTCATGCGGCGGTTGACTTCGATCTTATCGTCCAGCGCGCCGAGAATCCCTGCAATGGCTCGTTGTTCGGGAAGAGGAGGAGCAGGAATTTCAAAGGATTCAATCATGCCCTTTGTTAGCGCATTTCTTGTCGCGCCGCCGCTTGCTAACATAAGCATATAATCTTGCATCACTGGGTCAATCAAATGGTAGCGTAAATAACGAGCGTCTAATTTCTCTTTATTGGGGCGAATGATTGCTACGTGCTGATTCACTCGTGCAGGAATTAACTCTTTAGGTACTTGGCAACATCGAGCAACTAAATCGCCAGTGATATTCAATAATATATCTTCAGGCTCTATTGCTACATTATCTAATTCTTTAGCATGTTCTTCTGTAATGTATGCAAGTCCATCCTTTTTGAAATCCATGGTTATAAACATTTTGGCTTCGAATAAGGGCAATGGTACCCTGCGATAGATATACTTCACTTCCACCACGCGGCGTTGCGCCACTTCCTATTTTTTCGCAGACATCACCCAAAATAATTTTTTTCATTTCGTATCTAAGTGTTTCAAATTTACGCGTATTTGCTTTTCTAACTTTTCGCTTTCTTCAAACTGTCCTTCCAGTTCCTTTGTCAAACGCGCCATCTTTTGTTCAAATGGTTCGTCATCTTCTTCGAGTTCCGCCGCGCCCACATATCGTCCAGGCGTGAGCACATAACCTTGTTCCTGAATCTCTTTCAATGTGGATGATTTGCAAAAGCCCGCCACGTCTTCGTATTCCCTCACCCTGCCCTCTCCCACTGGTAGAGGGTGTCCGAAGGACGGGTGAGGGGATTTCCACGCATGATAGGTATCCGCGATCCTGGCAATATCTTCTTCTGTCAAATCACGATGGACGCGATCCATCAATGTTCCCAGCTTGCGCGCATCAATGAACAAGCTTTCGCCGTGCCGATCTCTCTCCCTCACCCTGCCCTCTCCCTGCTCCCTTCGGGAGTGCTGCGCGAGGAGAGGGTGTCCGAAGGACGGATGAGGGTTTTTATTTCTGGTCAAGAACCACAGACATACAGGAATTTGCGTTGAGAAAAACAACTGACCCGGCAGAGCCACCATGCAATCCACCATATCCGCTTCGATGAGCGCCTTGCGGATCTCGCCCTCACCGGATGTGTTCGATGACATGCTGCCATTCGCCAGCACGAATCCCGCGGTGCCGTTCGGCGCGAGATGATGGATGAAATGCTGCACCCACGCATAGTTGGCATTGCCCACCGGCGGCACACCATATTGCCAACGTCTATCCTCGCGCAATCGGTCTCCGCCCCAATCACTCATGTTGAACGGCGGGTTGGCGAGAATGAAATCCGCTTTTAGGTCGGGATGCAAATCCCGGTGGAATGAATCCGCGTTCTCCTTGCCGAGGTCGCTGGTAATGCCGCGAATGGCAAGGTTCATCTTGGCAAGTTTCCAAGTGGTCGGGTTGCTTTCCTGTCCATACACAGAGATGTCATCCACTTTGCCGCCGTGCGCCTGCACAAACTTTTCGCTTTGCACGAACATGCCGCCCGATCCGCAGCACGGATCAAAGATACGACCCTTATACGGCGCAAGCATCGCCACCAACACGCGCACCACCGACTGCGGCGTGTAGAACTCTCCGCCCTTCTTGCCTTCCGCGCTTGCAAATTGCGATAGAAAATATTCGTAAACGCGACCGAGCACATCCTTCGCCCGGTTCTCACTCGACCCCAAGCCGATTCCGCTGACGAGATCGATCAACTCACCCAAGCGGATTTTATCGAGCGTTGGGCGCGCAAAGTCCTTCGGCAAAATATTCTTTAACGTAGGGTTATCGCGCTCGATGGCAAGCATGCCATCATCTAGATATTTCCCGATCTCAGGCTGTTTGGCTTTGCCCTGCAAGAACGACCAGCGCGCTGCCTTCGGAACCCAGAACACATTCTGCGCCAGATACTCATCGCGATCCTCGGGATCGGCATCTTTTTCCTTGACGAGCTGCGCGTGAACTTCTTCAAACGAATCGGAGATATATTTCAGGAAGATCAACCCCAGCACTACATGCTTATATTCCGAGGCGTCCATGTGCCCGCGCAGTTTATCCGCCGCCGCCCATAACTGCAATTCAAAGTCGAGCGTCGCACCGTTTGATTTTTGTTTTGCTGACTTCTTTGCTGGCATGATGATCCCTATTGTAAAGCCTGATGGACTTGAAGTCCGTTTGGTTCTATTAAACAACCAAACCCGTTAGGGCGCAATCCCTAAGTACAAGAGCGGGATCCTATCCCTAGCCCCAGCCCCACCCGTCACTTCGTGACACCCTCCCCATTTTCAAAAAGAGAAAATGGAGAGGGGAGGAAGGGATATTTATGCCTGCCCCACACTGAAAGAACACACCGAAAGAACACAGTACAAGCAGTGCAAAGCCCTACCCTCCCCAAATAGAAGTGCACGATTTGGAGAGGGGAATGGGGAAAGGCAGGAAACAAGAGCGGGGGCTTGGCCCGCTCCACATCAAGCCAAGCCAAGGTTATAATGCTGAACAGATGATTTGCAGGAAAGACAAAACTAATATGAACCGCCGGAGGAATTATGACAACCAGCAACCTTGAAACGCAAGAGCAAAAACCGGGCCATCGGATCGTTGACACCGCCAGCAAAGTCATCGCCATCCTTTATGCCATTCTCATCATTCCCATGGTCTTCCTGGCCGTGATCGGTCTACGCACGGTGAACGAACTCGGGACCCTCTTCAACAGCTGGGCAGTGTACTGGTTGTGCGTAGGCAACTACCCCATCACACTTTTCTTCACGGCGTTGATCATGTGGGCACTGCGCCATCGAAAGCAATATACCGCCGCTCTGGCGGTGGCGTTGATCCCCGCCGTTATTTTGATCGTCAGCTTTTTCTTTGGCTTTCTTTAAGATGTGCCTTTAGCGCCCGAGATTCTCCTCTCGGACGTAGGTCTATCCTCTGCGTCTCACAACGCAGATGTGCCTTTAGCATCCGAGACTCTCCTCTCGGACGTAGGCGATACGGGCTTGTGGCCCGTTCGCCTAAACCAATTCCTTCGTCATCTCTTTGATGCCGTACGGAAATTCGTATTCCGCCATCTTCTCCATGAACGGAATCGGGTCGAACGCTTCGGTTCCAAGCACGCCCGCACCTTTCCATTGACGATGCTCAATCAAATCCCAGCCAATCACCGCGCTGAACGCGGTCTGTGCCACCACCGCCTGACATCCCCAACGCTTCATGCACTCGGCGTTATCCGCAACTTGATACAGGTAGACTTCGCGCGGATGACCGTCCTTGATTCCTTTGACCCACGTCCCCGCGCAGGTTTTGCCGTGCATCTTATCGCCCAAGTGAGCCGGGTCGGGCAAGCAGGCGGCAACGACATCGCGCGGCGCGACTTCCGTTCCCTTGATCTTGATCTTGTTCTTCTTATCCAAGCCCAGCATATGCAGCGTCTTCAATACGCCGATGAATTGATTGCCCAATCCGTATTTGAACGTGACCCGCTTCGCCTTGACCCAGCGCGGCACAAGCAAAACTTCCTCATGTTCCACATTGACCACTTCCACCCTGCCGATCTCGGGAAAATCAAAAGTCTCAGGCTCAGAGAACGGTTCCGTGGTGAACCAGCCTTTTTTATCTTCATAAATCACGGGCGGGTTCAGACATTCCTCGATAGTGGTCCAAATGGAAAAGTTCGGCGCGAATTCATACCCATCAATCGTAATGTTCGATCCATCACGGATGCCAATCTCTTCGATCTCATCGAAGAGATAATCCTGAGCATAGCGGGCGAACACATCCGCCATGCCCGGCTCCACGCCGAGACCGAGGATGGCAAGCAATCCCTTCTTTTCCCAATCCCTGGCTTTTTCAAATTGGTAGTCGCCCAGCTTGACACCCGGCTTATGGAATGGATCAGTTGGATTCGGTTCTGAAAGCGTCATGGCCATATCCATATACATGGCGCCCGCGCGATACGCGGCGTCGAAAATCTGTTCATTGAAAGTCGGATCCACCGCGTTCATAATGAGGTCAACGCCATATTTCCTGGCGAGTTCTTCGATGCTTTCCTGTTTGCCCGCGTCAATGAACTCAGCAGGGAATCTTCTTGGATCGCCTAACTTTTTCTGAACTTCTTCCGTGCGCGCTTTGTTGTAATCTGCCAGCACAATCTGCTCCACCCATGGGCGTTCCTTCGCGATCGCGGCAATGGCTTCTCCCACGCCGCCTACGCCGATCAACAAGACTTTCATAATTCCTTTCGATTGGCTCCGCCGCCCGACCTATTGCGGGTGCGGACAAGTTTTGTGCCGCCTCATTCTCTGACCCTTCGACTGCGCTCACCGTTCGTGTCGCAAGCGGCGGCACGCCGGTGCGAGACGGCAGGGCAGGCTTGAAGCGGGTGACGCTCTATTCGTGTCATTGCGAGGAGGGTGTATTTCCCGACGTGGCAATCCCCGCGTTAATCAGGAGATTGCTTCGCTTCGCTCGCAATGACATCCTCCTAGAAATAAATCTCCTTGACAATCTTCAAATGCATAAAGGTTTCTGCTTCACGCACGCCTTCAATGGCATAAAGCTTTTCTGTAATGAAGTTCAACAAGTCTTCATGGTCACGGCAAACCACCTCTGCCATAATATCGAATCGTCCGCTCACAACCACCAGATAGACCACTTCCTTCAATTTAGAAACTGCATCCGCAACCTCCAGCATCTTATTTCCATCCGTACGAACGCCGATCAATGCCATGGTTTTGAATCCGCGCTGAAGCGGATTGGAAATAGCGACCACTTTGAGCACGCCCATACCCACCAGACGGTTATATCGCTGACGGATCATGCCCGGCGAGACTTTGAGCTTCGCGGCGATTTGAGCAAAAGCGGCGCGTCCATCCTTTCGCATCGCATCCAGGATGTGCTGGTCAATTTCATCCAGAGAAACGACCTTATCTGTAACGGTTTTTCTGCTCACAGGCTTATTTTATACTGATTTTGCAAAAATGTCAAATAAATTATAACTGATCATCACAAATAATGAGTTTTGATGCGCAAAACGAGGTGAACTTCCCTTAATAGCAGGTATCTCCCCTACTCTCAGCCACGACAGGCAAGTAACTGCTTTCTTAGGCTATTTTTTCAATGAATTCTATAGTGTGTTACTCCCTCTGCACCCGAACCGCACACGAATTGCACGCGAAACGGGAAAGGCAACTCCAGTCTTGAAATGACCTAACCTGGGAACTTAGTTGCAAGAGGGTTCGGAAAAATGCCTTCAGAAGTCGAACCCCTTAATTGATCTATCGCATTTAATTAACACGAAACGTGAAGCAGACAGTGCGGAAGTGAATGAACTGCGCAGCGAGAACGAGCAGTTGAAGTCGGTCGTTGCGGAACTCCTCTGTGTCTCACCATTATAGACGCAGAGGGAAGTCCCGCGAAACTTCGGCGCTTCGGGAGGCTTAGACTGTCTATGGACAGTACCATCCTCCGCTTCCACCACCCCAATGATGTGGCCAGCGTGTACCATGTCGCCAATGCGTCCACCATCTTGAGTGTGAGGAGTAAGCGCACCAGACGCCCGGATTATATACTATTGATGGTAGTGGCGGCGCAGCTGGTGCAGGGAGATCACTAATGTCGCCAGTTACGCTTGCATACTGTCCTGAAAGCCAACAGACCGTGCCGGGATAATCTGGAACGTCAATGATCCAATAATTGTCTGGCGTATCTTTTCCAACCACTTTTACGGTAGTTCCAGGACGGATGGTAATCACAAAGCCATAGTTGGTATTAGGTCCAGTATAGCAGTCCGTAGCAACACTGACACTCAAGGTGGGCGGCATCGGTGTACCGGAAGCAGTTGCGGTCGCTATGGGTGTGGAGGTATTGGCAGGAGTGGCAAAAAGCGCGGTTTGCGTGAAAGCCTGCAGGGTCTGCGCTACCATCGTTGAAAGCTGATTCACATCTGTATCCTGCTGAGTCGGCGTGCTGGAAGGCGACGTGCCCAGATCAACGGTCACGCTACAAGCGACCATCACCAGTGCACCGATAAAGAATAAGGCGAGAAGTTTATTTACACGCATTTTTCTCCTTCTTTATACCATTATTATTTCCCCTTCATGTGTCTAATATAATCCCAATGATCATAGTAGATGTGTATTTTGTATGTAGATTTTGTTACGAAAACAGGTTGAGCCGTAGCAGACATAAGGTAGCCCAACTTTGCCAACTCATTGACCATTCGCCTAACATGTTTCTGCTCGCTGCACGTTTGCGTTTCACGAACCTCTGCTCAATGTTCTCGGCGGCCTTTTCGATTGGAACAAGCCGGTTATTTCTTCCAATCTCAGCAATTCGGACGTTGAGTTTTCTTTCCCCCTTCACCCTGAACCTCAATCCATTTCTATAAAGTGTTAGTATTGTTTGTACCAAAGTTTCCTTCTTGCAAAAAAGTATTTGATACGAGTGTACAGGTTTTTTTCTACCCATTTTCTTCGCATAGTTTGCTTCGGTTTCAAAAACCTGGTTCCACGGTAGTTCCATGGTAGCTCCACAGTAAGTCTACGTGAGCTCCACGTGGCTCCACGTGAGCCCCCGGTAACCTGCTCCATATCCTGATATATCAGACATTCCTTGTCGACAGGGGGCAGTCACCCAAAATAAAAAAACGCCCGGCTATTCCAAGGAACAACCGAGCGTTCTAGTTCTGAAGAGTAATGTGTTACTGACCGCTCTTCACTTCAGTCCATATTTGATCGTATAGCGGCGTAGATGCCCCTACATCGTCAATACGATGAGCGGCTTGAATCACACTCAGAGGCGGATTGGTGATAGTCGAATTAATGTATGAGTTATAGACCTCGCCCAAGGTTGTTGAATTTCCATTGATATCGATCACCTGCATGGAATTTCCTTTAGCATACGCCAGCGAAGCAAGGTTGGGATTCGTATACATGTAATTCGTCAATACCATCCAGAATACATCGGGTTGATTGATGTAGTTCAACCACGCATAAACTGCATCGGTGTGGCGGGCATCCTTTAGCATTGCCCAATTATCCTGCCAGATAATCGAACCTTCTTTTGGATAAATAAATTGGATAGAGGGTAATGCCTGTTGAGCCATGAACGCTTCGCCGGTCCACGTTTCGCCGAGGTTGACATCACCGGCAATCAGATCGCTATGCGGGCTATCGCTATCGTATTTCTTGATCCCCGGCGTCAATTGAGCCAGCTTTTGCTTGGCTTGGTCGAGCTGGTTCTTATCGGTTGTATTCACATTAAAGCCAAGTGTTAATAGTGTCAATCCAATTACATCACGTTCATCGTCAGCAAAAACCATCTGACCCGCATATTCAGGCTTCCACAGATCAGCCCAGGATGTAGGAATATCCTTGACCGCAGCCGTATTGACGGCAATAGCATCCAACCCGTTCTCATAAGGGATGGTATATTGATTGCCGGGATCAAAGGGTAAATTCAAGCTGATGGGATCGAAGTTGGGAAGCACCGAGAGCTGGCTATGATCCAGCTTCTGGAGCATGCCTTGATGAAGCAAGATCGAAACCGCATAATCGGTCGGCTGGACCAGATCATACGAACTCGCTCCGGATGTGACTTTGGCAAGCATCGTCTCGTTGTTTGAATACTCATCATAATTGATGCTAATCCCATAAACTTTTTCAAAACATTCGTAAAAATCCTGCGGTACATACGTTGTCCATACGAACAGGTTCAATTCCTTGGATGTAAGCTGCATACGCGGTTGTGGCTCAGGACAACTAAAACCGTCAGCGGTAGTTTGGCCGCTGAGTTTGGATGTAAAGGCAGGCGGAACATAAGGTGCAGAGGTGGCGGCAACCGTTGGTTGCTGCGCGCCGCTTGCCGGTTGAGCCGAAGCGGTTGTTGCCACTGATTGCGTTGCCGCAGGCGGCTGGGTAGCTTCCGGAGGCTGTGTAGCGGCGGACGGCTGTGTCGCCGATTGACCTCCACCACAAGCGGTCAGAAGGATGCTTAACAAAAGCATCACCATGGACAGTTTTGAAATGATCGTTCGTTTCATAATCTCTTCCTCCTTTAGGATAGATTTGGGGTTTTACGCGGAGAATGATTTTGTGCGGAACTTCCTATTATCTTTGACGGCTTTCCAGACGTTGAGTGGCCAATACTACGATCAATACGATCAGAATCCAAACCGTAGAGAGGGCATTCAATTGCGGAGTGATCACGCGGCGCAAAAGTCCAAATACATAGATTGGCAGTGTGGCAGAGCCGGGGCCATTTGTAAAGAACGTGATAATGAAGTCATCAATCGAAAGCGTAAACGCCAGAAGAGCGCCCGCCAGAACACCCGGCAGAATCATGGGGAATGTTACGCGTCGGAAAGTAATCCATTCGTTGGCTCCGAGATCCATGGCCGCTTCCTCGAAGGATTTATCCAGCCCTTGCAGGCGCGCCTGAACCACCAAGGTCACAAAGGGAATCATGAAAGAGATGTGAGCGAGAATCACCGTCCACAGCCCGAGTGCCAATTGTGAATCTCCGACGAGATGAAGAGTTGGGTTCAGGAACGAAAATAACTGAGAAAACATCACCAAAATGGTTATACCCATGACAACTTCAGGGATAACAATGGGGATGTATAAGGAAACCTGCGAAAACGTCCGGAGCCGGAAGTCATATCGCTGAAGAGCAAGGGCTGCCATGGTGCCAATCACCGTTGAGACGATAGTAGAAGTAAACGCAACAATCAAAGTGTTGCGCGCCGCGCTCAAGACTTCCGTATTCTGGGTAAGGTTGCAAAACCAATGGAAGGGACCACAAGGACTTTGCACCACATTTTCGTTTACCAATTGGTAAGGACCGAATTTCATAATTACACCTGTGAACAGCGGACTGATCCTAGATGCATTAAATGAAAACAAGATCAACACCACAATCGGTGCATAAAGGAAAAAGAACACTAAGACTGTAGCAGCAACAATCCAAGGAGAACGACGATGCGGGTTCATGCCACGATCTCCTCTCCAAATCCAAATTTACGGGTATAGAAATAAGTGACAATGATGGTCATAGCCATCAACACAATGGAAGCCGCTGAACCGAACGCCGGGTCACGAGCGGCGAGGAATTGATTCTCGATCAGATTGCCGATTAGAATCACCTGCGAACCGCCTAAAAGATCGGAGACAATAAACGTTCCCATTACGGGGACAAAAACCAGAATTGTTCCAGCAACCATGCCGGGCATGGAAAGCGGCAAAGTCACACGCAGAAATGTGCGAAATGGAGAAGCGCCCAAATCTGCGGCAGCTTCGTAAAGCGAATTATCAATTTTTTCGAGCGAGGTGTAGATGGGCAAAATCATAAAAGGCAGGAACTCATATACCATACCCACCAGCACTGCGCCGGGTGTATAAAGCATCCCAAGCGGTTTGAACGGGATATGCACCAATCCAGCCAGCCATCCAAGCAAAGAATTAATCACACCCTGATCGCGAAGGATCATCATCCACGCGTACACACGGATCACGAAGTTCGTCCACATCGGCACCAATACCAAGAACATCAGTGTATCCCGCCATTTGGGATGCGCTCTGGCGATGAAGTAAGCCAGCGGGAACGCCAAAAGAATATCCAACACGGTCGTGTTAAATCCCAATACAAGTGATCGCCATAAGATTTCCAAGTAGAGGGTAGTAAAACAAGTTTGAATCCCGGAAGGACAATCAGATGTAAATCCAAGCAGACGGATGTAGTTATTCAACGAAAAAGTGTAAACCACGCCGCCATTCGCATTGCGTCCTCCAAAACTAACAACCAACGTCAAGAGCAACGGAATGATCAACATCCCAATCATAAAGATCAATGTTGGGATAATTAGAAGCGTCCCCTGTGCAGATTTGTTCTCACGCAATCGTTTGAGCATGGCTAATCCTTTGGCAGAACCAATGTATTCTCTGGCGAAAAACGCGAGCCACACTTTCTGCCCATTGGTGTATTGAAGATTGGATGAGCGATTCTGTTCCCAGATTTTCAAACGCTGTCCGCGCACATCCACAAATAAATGCGTATCCGAACCGATATAAACCATATTGGCAATGGTGCCTTCAAAATTGATACCCTGCGTTTCCGCTTTTGCAGACAAACGAATCTTCTCGGGACGCATGGAAACGGCTACATCATCATTGGCGCTCACTTTGCTCGTTACGAATCCGGTTAGCTCCTGCTCCCAAGCCGGGATATAAACCACAGCTTGACGATCCTTAACCGATTTGACTTTGCCGTCGAGGAAATTAAATTCACCGATGAAGTCTGCGACAAAGCGATTGGCAGGATGTTCATAAATTTCAACTGCCGGTCCCATCTGTAAAACCCTGCCAAAATTCATCACGGCAATGCGGTCAGACATGGTCAATGCTTCGCCCTGGTCATGCGTTACATAAACAAAAGTAATGCCCACTTCCTTCTGCAGGGATTTTAATTCGAGCTGCATCTCTTTACGAAGCTTCAAGTCCAGCGCGCCCAGCGGTTCATCCAGCAGAAGAACCTTCGGGCGTTTGACCAGCGAGCGCGCCAGCGCCACGCGTTGTTGTTGTCCGCCCGAAAGTTGTTTGGGATAACGCCGATCCATGCCGGTCAAGCGCACCATCGCAAGCGCTTCGCCCACGCGCCGCTTGATATCTTCATTGGAAGTATGTTCCATTTCAAGGCCGAATGCCACGTTTTGGAGGACCGTCATGTGTTGGAACAAAGCATAGCTCTGGAAGACGGTATTGACGGGACGCAGGAAGGGCGGCTTATGTCCCTGAGCTGCATCGTCAATATAAACCTCGCCCTCCGTCGGCCATTCAAACCCCGCAATCATCCGAAGGGATGTGGTTTTTCCACATCCTGAAGGACCAAGCATCGAAAAGAATTCGCCGTTATTAATTTGCATAGTGACATGATTGACAGCCGCCAGCTCATTCCCCTCCGGTGTAAGAAACTTCTTGACAACATCCCGCAATTCAATTGCAAACTCGCTCATCGCCAGGCTCCTCCGTCGGTGCAATTATGACGTTCCGTTACTATTTTCCCATAAATTGCATAAATGGTGGGTTCATTTTGCACATCTATTTCCAAACTAAAATTTTCTGCTCCACTCTTTCGGCCAGCGTTCGACCACAACTTTCTTCTGCGTAAAGAATTCCACCGCGTCCATGCCTTGACCATGCATATCGCCAAAGAATGATTCCTTCCATCCACTGAACGGGAAGAACGCCATCGGCGCGGCCACGCCGATATTGATTCCAATATTGCCCGCTTCGGCTTCGTAGCGGAACTTGCGCGCAGCCGAGCCACTGGATGTAAACAGGCTCGCTTGATTACCATAAGTTCCGCTGTTGACCAATTCGATGGCTTCATCCACGCTACTGACGTGCATGAAACTCAGCACGGGTCCAAAAATTTCGGTCCTAGCAATCTCGCTTCCGCGCTGGACATCGGCTAGGATTGTCGGTCTGACGAATGATCCCCGCTCATAACCCTTGACCATTGTCCTACGTCCATCCACCGGAATCGAGGCACCTTCCTTTGCGCCAACGCCGATCAATTGATCAATGCGCTGCTTGCTGGCAGGGTTAATTACCGGCCCCATTTGAACACCTAAGTCGAGGCCATAGCCGACTACCGCGGAAGCCGCCGCATCGCAGATCATTTCCGTGAATGTGTTACGCGCATCCGCAACTGTCACTGCAAGCGAAACCGCTAAACATCGTTGCCCCGCACAACCAAATGCAGAGTCAGCAATGATCTTAGTCGCCATGTCCATGTCGGCATCCGGTAAAACGATGACGGGATTTTTCGCGCCGCCCTGCGCCTGCACGCGTTTGCCATTTGCAGACGCTTTGTTATAAAGATATTTTGCCGTCGGAGTGGAACCGACGAAAGTCACGGCGCGAATGACCGGATGTTCGAGAATCGCATCCACTGATTCCTTCGCGCCATTGACCATGTTAACCACACCCTTGGGCAATCCAATCTGCTCGATGAGTTTGAAGATCAATTGCATGGTCATCGGCACTTTTTCCGAAGGTTTGATCACGTAAGTATTGCCTGCCGCAAGCGCGTAAGGCAGATACCAGAACACAATCATGCCAGGGAAGTTGAACGGCGCCACTGTGGCACATACTCCGACCGGCTGTCGCAACATAATCTCATCAATGCCGGGCGCAATGTCTTCAACAATCTCGCCCTTGGATAACATCGGCATTCCACAAGCCACCTCCACATTCTCAATGGCGCGCACCATTTCCGCTTTTGATTCTTCAAACGTTTTGCCAGCCTCGTTCGTGATCGTGCGGGCAATTTCATCCATGTTGATTTTGAGTAGATCGCGCAACTTGAAGAGATATTGAATTCGATCTTGAACGGAAGTCCGCCGCCAATCAGGAAATGCGGCGGCCGCGGCTTTCGCAGCAGAGTCCACTTCATCAAATCCGCAAAGCGGCGTTCGCGCCATCAACTCACCCGTCGCGGGATTGATCACATCAAAATATTCTGTAACAGATGGTTTTATCCATTCGCCATTTATATAGTTGAGAACTTCCATGTCAATCTCCAAAAGTCACTTAGTTCTTGTAGTTCTTGCTTTTGTTGTTTTACGAACATGCGATCTGACCCGCGTATATGTCAAATCTAAATCTTTTTCCCAAGTCGTCCCGTCTCTCGATAATTCTCCCTTGCCAATTATGGTATTGCCATCATCGACAATCGCCCAAGTATAACGTTGCGAGAAGTTAGGTACATTTCTCCACCATCGAATGACATTGCCGCGGATTGAAACATCATATTTTCTTGAAACTTTCCGCTCGTCAAAGTAGAGCATAAAGTATTCTCCTGTAGTATCATCGCTGCCAAAAATTGCGATGCCGATGGGAAAACCTATTGCATCAACCTCTGATTGCCACATCAGAAACGCACCCCCCTCAATCCATTTGAATGAAGAGCGTCCGTGTAATGTCGTATTCGGGAGATACGGATGTGTCCCGACGGTTTTCCATTCGCCAATCAACACGTTGAAGGGCTGTAGTGCAGGATTGGGAATTGATGCTTCATGTTTCGATTTCTTTGGCATATCTTTCCTTCAGTTCGTCATCTTGTCCATGAACTCGGACAAACCTTCATCAATCAGATTCAAGCCTTCATCAAGTTGCTTTTCATTGATGATGAGCGGCGGCACAACAAACAAAATATTTTTGAAATTGAAAACATATAAGCCATTGGAAATCAGGAAATTTTTGAGCGGCGTCAAATCCAGCGGATCTTTCGTTTGACAATTCTTGACCAATTCAATTCCAGAGAACAATCCAATATAGCGCACATCACCAATTGCCAGATGCTTCGTCTTTAATTCGTCGAGTCGCTTGCCGAGATATTTGCCAACCTTCTTGGAATTCTCAAAAATATTTTCTTCTTCATAAACCTCAATCGTTGCCAGCGCCGCGGCGCAAGCCAACGCGTGACCGTTGTAGGTGAGTCCTGCATAAAGGTATTTATCGTCAAAGAATTTCGCGATCTTCTCGCGCACGATCACCGCGCCGAGCGGCACATAGCCAGATGTGATTCCCTTTGCTGTTGTGATGATGTCGGGCACAACGTTCCAATTATCCACCGCAAACCATTCACCGGTTCTGCCCCACCCTGACATCACTTCATCTGAGATCAAAAGGATTCCATATTTATCACACATCTCTCGCAGGCGCGGCCAATAATCATCCGGCGGGACGATCAAGCCATTCGAGCCCGTTACGCCTTCCATGATGATCGCGGCGATCTGATCCGGACCTTCATACTGAATCACCTCTTCGACGTGACTGATACATTCCCGATGACAAGCTTCGCGCGTCCATCCAAATGGACAGCGATAGCAATACGGATCGAAGAAAATGAACGACGCCCGTCATGGCGTGATCCACCGGTATACGCCGATAATCGCCGGTTAATGCAATCGCGCCATGAGTCGCACCGTGATACGAGCGGTAGCGCGCAAGAATCTTATGCCGACCCGTATAAAAGCGTGCAATCTTGATCGCGTTCTCGTTTGCCTCCGCGCCGCCCAGTGTAAAGAATGTTTTCTTTAAATCCCCCGGCGTGATCTCCGCTAATTTTTTGCCCAACAGACCGCGCGGCTCGGTAGCCATCCCCGGCGCGACGAAGGTCAATTGTGCGGCTTGATCTTGAATTGCCTTCACCACTTTCGGATTCTGATGCCCGACATTGGTATTCACCAACTGTGAAGCAAAATCCAAATAGCGTTTGCCATCCGCGTCCCAAAAATAAACGCCATCCGCCTTGACAACCGGAATCGGATTCGTCTGTCCCTGCACCGACCAGGAATAAAATGTATATTCCTTGTTCATCTCCACGATTTCTTTCGCGGTCAAACCTTTCTTCGTTCCTTGTGCAGCTTTGGTCATTCTTCCTCCAATTCAAAAGTAAAACGCCGAATACACCCAGGCATTCGACGTTTCAAGATTTATGCTTTCACTTTCTTCACAATATCAGCGTACACATTCAAGGTTTCATCAATGTCGGCATCCGTATGCGAGTAGCACAGGAACCACGGTTCACGAGCATCATGATCTGGCATCACACCGCGCTCGATTGCCATCTCGACCAGTTTGATATAAGCATCTTTATCACTATCATCCCAATCGCGCTGACAGGTCACAGCCTCGACGCCAAGCGCAAAGGAGAACATCGTCGGATATCCGCTCATCGCCACTGGAATATTATTATCCTCGAAGATGTCTTTCAATCCATCCATCAAACGCTTGCCGCGCTTTTGAATCGATTCTAAAATCGGTTTTGTTTTGAGTAGTTTCAAAGTGGCATAAGCCGCGGCGACTCCAGGCTTATTATTTGTATACGTTCCACCTTGTGAGACGCCGTGTCCGATAATGGACATAATCTCGCGCTTACCGCCGAATGCCGCAATCGGATAACCGTTGCCCAAGGCTTTGGCATACGTCGCGAGGTCCGGTTTGATGCCATAATATTCCTGCGCACCGCCATTCGCAATGCGAAAGCCAGTCTTGACTTCGTCCAAAATAAAAACAATTCCGTATTCTTCTGTTTTCTTGCGGATCAATTCAAGAAAGCCAGCCTGCGGTTCAATCGCACCACAGTTTCCCTGACAAGGTTCGGTGATGACCGCCGCGATTTGATCGCCATACGAACGCATCACGCGCTCAAATCCCTCAAAGTCATTGAAAGGCAAAGTAATCACAAACTCACCCATGGATTGCGGAATGCCCGAAGATGCCTTGACAGGGATTGGGCTGCGACGATTGCCATAGGCTTCCACCGGCGCATACGTGGACCACAAAGTATGATCATGGAAGCCATGATAATTGCCTTCAAATTTTAAAATGATATCGCGCCCAGTGAATGCGCGCGCCACACGAATGGCATGCATCGTCGCTTCGGTTCCCGAACAGGCAAATCGAACCATATCCACTGCCGGGCACATTTCGACAATCATCTCGGCGACCTCGATTTCAAGTTCACCGGTCATTGCGAACAGTACGCCCTGTTTTATTTCTTCGATAACTTTCGCGTCCACCTCGTCATATGCGTGACCAAGAATGATCGGACCGAATGCCATTCGGTAATCAATGAAGCGGCGGCCATCCACATCCCAAAGATAGGCACCCTTGGCTTTATCCACATAAGGTGTGAGGCCCTCCCCCCAATAACGAAAATTAGAGTTCACTCCCAAAGGCAAAACTTTTTCAGCGCGTACTTGCAAGGATTGGCTTTTGGGACCTACAAGACTCATATTGCCTCTTTACTAAGAAGATTTTTCCAATTCGCCGACATTCTTCACGGCTCTTTCCGGAACCCGCCACTGATACACATCCTTGAGAATGATCGGCACGATGGAAGTCGTTGTCTTGCGCACGCCTGGAATTTTGCGAACGATCTCGGTGATGAAATGATAAACGTCTGTCGCATCCTTTGCCACCAACTGAATACTTATATCATTCTGTCCAATGCCACACGCCACATAGGTCACGTTATCATATTTGGTCAGCTTCTTGGCAACCTCAAGAATTTGATCCAACTCAACTTCCAGCCAAACATCCGCATTGACCAATAGGCCAAAGGCTTGGGGATTAACCACGCCCGTGATTTGAATAGCGCCCTCTTCGATCATTCGATCAATCCGATAACGGACCGACCGCTCTGAAATATTTTTGATACGACGCGCAATCTCGGAGGCAGTCATCCGCCCATCTTCGAGTAGGAAATTGACAATCTTTATATCTACCTTGTCGAATTCATACATATATTTTCTTACTATCTTCCGAAAAGGAAAGTATTGGTACGAATATACCCAACTCATTCAAACGCGTCAAGGCAATTGGGCATTAATCAATCCAATTCAAAGTGGGAAACATGACTTTTGTCATAAGAATGATTCTCAAATTTGTTTGGACTTTTATATTGACGCTAGCATGTCAGACAGGTATAATCAAAAGTCGGCATTATTCCCAATTATCAGGAGATAAACAATGGTTACTACAGACACAACGCCTGAGGTCGCGCTTGAACCGAAGACCAAATTAACAGGCAAAATTCTCAAAACCACTCTGGCCGGCGCGCTCGTTGATGTTGGACAGCCTGTTCCAGGTGTGCTTCACATTTCTCAACTTCAAGAAAATCCCGTTAATAAAGTTGAAGATGTCCTCAAAGAAGGTCAAACTGTGGACATGTGGGTGAAGCGAGTTCGTAAGGATCGAATCGAATTGACAATGATCCAGCCGCTCATGTACGACTGGAAAGACCTTCAAGCTGAGATGGTTGTTAAAGGAAAAGTAGTACGGATCGAGTCATACGGCGTATTCGTGGAGATCGGCGCGGAACGACCCGGCATGATTCACATCAGTGAACTAGCGCGCGGTTATGTCAAGAACGCCAGTGATGTCGTCAAAGAAGGCGACGAAGTGGAAGCCATGATTCTCACTGTGGATCGCAAGAAGCGACAAATCCGCTTGAGCATGAAGGCGATTCAGCCCGAAATCGTTGAGGAAGAAAAACCTGAGCGCGAAAACAAGCGTAACAAGAAAAATAAAAAGGCTGAAAAAAAGACTGAAGTTAAGGTAGAGGAAAATCTCGAGCCAGAGTTGACCGCAATGCAAATTGCATGGCAAACCGCTCAAGACCGCGCCAAGTCTCATAAGACTCTATAAAGGAAAGCGGATGAAGTCAGCCTCCATTGAACAGGAAGATATCCTCAGCCGTACGCTAGAAAAGCGATTGCCGACTGGTGCGTAAAACTGAAACAAAAATCGCCTCCGCTTGAGCGGAGGCGATTTCCTTTAAATTTGGCTTGAATATCTTTCAGCAAAGAGCGCGGGCTGACCACCAGTGTGCCAAAACAAAATGGTCTCGTCTTTTTTGAAGAATCCCTTGCGAATCAAATCAATCAGACCCGCAGCGGCGCGGCCCGTATAAACCGGATCAAGCAACAAACCTTCTGTGCTCGCAAACATACGGACGGCTTCGCGTTCGGCATCGGTTAACACACCATAGCCCGCCTTGCAATACTGATCCGTTGCCAGCACATCACTCGGCAAGAAATTGATTTGATTTCCGAGGCGCACAGATGTATCCGAAGCCAAAGCCGAGATATGAGACTTCAACCATTCTTCTGATTCATCAATGCTGATTCCAAGCACTTTTCCTTTATAACCAAATACTCGTTGACCCAGAACTAATCCCGCATGCGTCCCACCGGATGAAGTCCCGAACACAATCCAATCCGCATGGATATTTTGCTTCATGAATTCTTCCATCGCGAAGGCATAACCCAATGCGCCTGTTGTGCTCGATCCACCATACGGAACGAGATACGGCTTCTTCCCTTCTGAGGCGGCTTTATCAAATGTTTCTTTCAACACACGGTCACGATCCACGCGGTCGGCAACATTGACAATTTGTGCGTCGAATAATTTGTCAAGCAACAAATTCGCCGAAGCCTGTTCTGTCAATTGACCAGTCAATACTAACGTGCATTCAAAGCCAAACTTAGCCGCTGCGGCCGCGGTTTGACAACAGTGATTCGACTGGATTGCGCCAGCTGAGATCATCATCTTCGCTCCTTGTTCCTGAGCTTCAGCGACAAGGAACTCCAGCTTGCGCGTTTTATTGCCGCCGAATGCGAGTCCGGTTTGGTCGTCGCGCTTGACGAGAATGCGCGGCCCGCCCAACGTCGCAGAAAGACGCGGCAGTTCTTCAATCGGTGTTGGCAAATGTGCAAATCTCAATCGCGGAATATCCATCAGGCTCCTCCAATCGCTTGCTTTGTCTTTTGCTTCCCATGCGCACGCATCACGTCCAATACACGCGGGATAATCTCTGAATATATCTTATACCAAAATGGATTAGGCGCATAATCCCAGGCGCCGAGTGTGCGAACGACTTGCCCACCAAGCCCTTCTTTGAAACGGAATACGCCCCACATTGAATCGCTTTCGTTAAATTCATCAGGTGCACCCCAAAGATCGTAAACCAAACAGCCGCGTGACTTGGCGCGTTTCATCGCTTCCCATTGCAAAAGATAATTCGGCATTTTTTCGCGATGCGCTTCACGCGACATGCCATACATATAATAAGCGCGTCCTGCAAAATAAAAGGCAAAGATTGCAGCAACGACTTCACTGTTGACTTCAGCAATCAAAGGTTCTGCATTCGGCTCGGAAGATTGCATAAACGATTTCCAAACCGTTTCATAATATTCTTCGTTGCGAATCACAAAGCCATCGCGCACCGATGTCTCGGCATACATCTTGCAAAGCATCGGCAGGTCAGCTTGCGTTCCAACACGAACCTTCACGCCTTTCTTTTCGGCGATCCGAATATTGTAACGCGTCTTCTGTTTCATGCGCGCTAGCATTTCATCTTCCGTCGCAGACAGATCAATCAGGAATGTATTTTTGAATTGGATTTGATCTGACGAGTACAACCAACCTCTTCGCTTCAACTCAGACATCACAGCCTGACCGCCGTTATCTTCGCGTGAATCTCGGCTTTGAGGAATTCCCGTCCCCAGCAGGACATCGGGATCAATCTTCAAAAAGATCGCACCTTGTTCTTTCGCGAATGATTGCAAATCATCCAGAACTCGATGACGAAGTGATTCATCATTCCAATTCAACAACGGACCTTTTGGGCTATACAAAATGCAAAACCGCGATGCAAAGCCGCGCGACAAGACCGTTCGTTTCAAGATGAGACACACGGCTTGGATGGTTGATCGGTCTAGCAAATCTAATTGTTCTAACCGGTCTGAAGTGTAAACCTTGAAAGATTTGTCAGTCCAAACAAGATAAATCGGTTTCCATCCATAGTTAGCTTTGACTTGCGCCCATTCGTAAGTCTGAAGGAAGGGCGGGTCAGGTAATTTGGAAATCAGAAAATCCCAAGAACTATCCATAAATATTAGGAACGCGAGGAAGCTTTCTCAATATTGGGCTACTACCACCGTGATATTCACCATCCGGATAATCCTGTAACCATTGAGTACTCGTTACGGGCCAAATGTACGTTATTGGCCAGTTCTTCCCGTCGACAGATAGCTTCTTTAGGTGATTTGAGCAATATTCTTGCACATCATAGCCTTCTAATTCATCTATATCATTACAGAAACATACATCTTTAGAATATTTGGATTCCGTTCTGGGCATCATCAGTCTCCGCTTCTTACAAACCGCAAATAAGCCCAATATATCAACGGACTATAAACTCTATCCATTGCCTGCGCGGCGCGCTTGAGTTCGCCACCAAAGCCGCGCTTGAAACGATAGACTCCCCACAAGCCATCGCTGCGTTTTTCAAATTGCGCTTCGAGCGTCGCTTCATCTTCGTCGGGTACGCCCCAAAGATCGTATTCCACTGCGCCTTTGGAACGCGCCCAGCGCATGGCTTCCCATTGCAAAAGATAAGTCGGCATGCGATTACGCTGTTCATCATTGGATGCGCCATAAATATACCAAGCGCGCTTTCCACGCGCAAAGACCATCAGAGCGGCGAGTGGCTTTTTTTCAAACTCAGCCACCAACAATTCACACATTCCACTTGGATAAAACAAATCATACGCGCGACGATAGTATTCAAGTGAATGCACGCTAAATCCATCGCGTCCACCGGTGATTTGAATCATTTTGTAAAAGGAATCCAAGTCATCCCAGGCGTGAATAGTCACACCTTTCCTTTCGGCGAGACGAATGTTGTAGCGACATTTCTGCTTCATGCGCGCAAGAATGTCTTCTTCACTTCCGCGAATGTCAATGATGATAGTGCGCGGCGGCTGAATGTTTTGTTTGGAAAGGATGAAGGAGGATGGATGAAATATGTGCTCGTCATCCCAAATGTCTGGTTCAACTTTCAGAAAAATAGCATGATATTTTTTGCAAACATCTTCAATCTCTTTCCAAAATTCTTCGCTAATCGCTAAACGTTGATCCCTAAATGGTAATTTAGGAACATAGGCTATCGTAAAACCTAATGGCAATTTACGAAACAAAATTTGCGCGCCGACATTGCCATTGACTACGCGGACGGCTTCCCATCCAAACGCAGACTTCAACTCGCCCCATTCGCCAGTTTGCAATACATGCGCGTTGGGGTGTTGTTGAATGAATTGATTCCACTCAGCAAGCAACACTTCTGACATTAGACCACTGAAGTGATTTCAGGCGAGGGCGTTTCGCGGATCATTGCGCCGGGGATGACTTCATCGAGCAGAGAAATGATTTCGTCGGCGCGGCCGCTTGAAGTCAAGTTTTCGAGGCGTTGCAGAGTCTCCTGCAATTTGTCGTTCGCAATCACATCTTCATTTTCAGAACAAAAGATATCGGGGTGCGCGGTCTTATCATAGGTTTTCTCGGGTTCCCAAAGTTCCTCGCGCAATTTCTCGCCGGGACGAATTCCGGTGAACTCAATTTCAATATCGCGTCCTGGCTCCAATCCCGAAAGGCGAATCAAATCTTCCGCCAACTCAAGAATGTGAACTTGCTGGCCCATATCGAGCAGGAACGCTTCGCCGCCATCACCCATCGAAGCCGCCTGCAGAACAAGATGAACTGCCTCGGGGATAGTCATGAAGTAACGCTCCATATCGGGATGCGTGACCTGGACCGGTCCGCCCTTTGCAATCTGTCGCTTGAAAATTGGGATGACACTCCCGCGACTTCCTAGAACATTTCCAAAGCGGACAACGGAAAAGGCACGCTTGGTTCGATGAGCCGCATCGAGCACGATCATTTCAGCCAGGCGTTTGGTGGCGCCGTATACATTGGCGGGCCGCACAGCTTTATCCGTCGAAATCAATACCAAACGTTCGACGTTATTTTCAATTGCCGCATCCACAACATTGCGTGTACCAATAACATTATTCAAGATCGCTTCTTCCACATTGGCTTGCATCAGCGGAACATGCTTATGTGCGGCGGCATGGAATATTACCTGAACATTTTTAAACACAGAGCGCAAACGCTCAACATCTTTTACATCTGCGATGACTGGTGTTAGCGCCAAAGATAAATAATCTTCCTTTAGTTCAAGCAGTGTTTCAAAGATGCTATTCTCGCCGTGGCCGAGAATGATCAATTCGCTTGGATTCCAGCGTGCAATTTGACGCGAGAGTTCACGTCCAATCGAACCGCCTGCGCCGGTCACGAGAACACATTTTCCGCTCAACACATTGCCAATCATTTCCTCATGAATGCGACGCGGCTCGCGGCGCAGAAGATCGGTGATGTCCACATCGCGAAGACGGCTGACGCTGACCTTGCCACCGATCAATTCGTAGATGCCGGGCATAGTCCGCGAAGGAATACCTTTGAGGCGGCACGCATCGTTGACAAGACGTACCACGCGTCCCGGCGCGGAAGGAATTGCAAAGATCACTTCGTCCACCTGCTGGTTATCAAGCACATCCGCAATGTCACTGACGAATCCGATGACCGGCACACCGTAAATTTCCTGACGTTGTTTAGCGCGATCGTCATCGAGGAATCCAACCGGGGTCAGGTTAAGTTGCGATGATTTTTGAAGTTCATGCACAACCAGCGCGCCCGCATCGCCGGCACCGATGATCAACGCGCGGCGCGCCTTGCCAATTTCGCGGCGCAGCAGATTGTTCCGCCAAGATGCGAAGCGCAAAACGCGAGCCGCCAATTAAGACCAGCGACAATAACCAATCAATGCCAAGAGCCGAACGCGGCATGCCGGGAAAAACAAGCCCTGTTGAAAGCAACAAGAGCATCACGCCGGAGGTCAGCACAGACGCAGTTGTCACCGCGGTGGTGATGAGCCGTAGTTCATGCGTGCTGGCATAAATCCAAATACGGCGATACAAACCAAAAAAGAAATACGTTGGAATCTTGATCAACAACGCTACGCCGCACATGACGAGCATGGCCGGAAAATAAAACGGCAATTGCGCTACATCCAATCGCAATGCAAAACTTCCCATCACTGATACGATGATGAGTATCAAATCGCCGATCAGCACATAGCGATTACGCAAATGAGGGCGCAGTTTTAGTGCATCCAATCTACAGTTTCTTTCAAGCCATCTGCGAGCGAGGTTTGTGCTTGGAAGCCAATTGTTTTCTCAGCACACGCGGAACTTCCAAATGACTTATAAATATCGCCCACGCGTGGTGATGCAAACACCGGCTTGGGCGAATTCGGAAAAAGCCTGAACAGCACATCAAGCAAATCGAGGATGCGCGTACTTTTCCCGGTGCAAATGTTAAGATTCTTCCCGCCGCCGACAGGTGCTCCGACGCGATCAGATTGGCGCGTACCACATCGCCGACAAAAACCAGATCGCGCGTCTGCCCACCATCTCCAAACACAGTGATGGGTTGACCGTCGCGCAGGCGTCGAATAAAGATCGGCACCGCCGCGGCATACATCGAGTCCGGGCGCTGACGCGGACCATACACATTGAAATATCGCAAAGCAACAACTTCCAATCCAAACAAACTTGTATAAAGTTGGGCAAACATTTCGTCCACACACTTTGAAACTGCATAAGGTGAAAGCGGTCTCAACGGTGTCTCCTCTTTCAAAGGCAATGCATCTGAGTCACCGTAAACCGCCGCGCTCGATGCAATCACTGCACGGCGCACACCAGCTTTACGCGCGGATTTAAACAAAATTGAAGTGCCGGAAATATTGACATCAAAACAATCCTGCGGCTTTTCCATCGATTTCGGGGACGGAAACAAACGCGGCTTCATGAAAGATAATCTCAACGCCGCGTACTGCATCCGCAAC
>CAWKNE010000017.1:0-176016 GCA_963850945.1 uncultured Chloroflexia bacterium
TGCTATTCAAATCAGTCTCCGATTGGCTCTTGGAGCAGGAACATAAGAAAAAATTTCCTATTTTCTTGTTAGAGTGGCTCTCCATCTTTGTATTTGCCTCGTTATTTTGGGCCTTCCTATTTCATGAATTAGAAAGCTCGATACAGGCGACTGTTGCTGTAGCGGCAGTTTCAGTGCTGTATGCCTGCGCCTTTGTTTATCCACGGTTATTCCCTTTAACTGGATGCAAAAAATGTAACAGTCTTCTGCCGTTGGTCAGGAAAGAAATCGGTCGCAGGCATACTCGTGACGAGGAGAAGTGTCTGGAAATAGAACACGGCGGAGATGAATACTGGGGGCATTTTATTGATCTCTACTACAGGATCTATCGTGTGGATATAGTGAAATTCCGTTGTCGAAGATGTCATGCAGTGTGGGAAGAATTGGAGCGGGTGCCGGCATCAAACTATAAAATGATTCGAAGGATCAACGTGAAAGATTGATCCTTTTGTGGAAGATGATTGGGGGGCTTGTGGAATGTTCTTAAAGCGGCTGGCAAGAGATCTCTAACCCACTGATGCGATCGCATAATGATCACAAGATTCCGAGGACAATGGAGGAGGCATTCTATTCTAATCTAACGTCATGGCAGGTTAGTGAGTTTGCCTGTAGCACCTGATTAGCAGGTTCGGCTGGCTTAAACGTTATACGCACGGAGTAGAACATTGCCGTACCCCAACCAATAGGAAAACCCTTCCCAAACACCTCCGATCTCCACTTCTCGGGAGTATTGAAAGGCTAACCGTTACAGCTCTCTTTCAATTTTTGGTCGTGGTCAACCAGTAAGTGATAAATTGTGGTGAATTATGAATGAATGAGTTACGATTTCATGCATTAACTCTCGATTTCGAGAAGGACAAGGACTTTCGGACAACGCGAGCATTGGAGTGTCTTAATCGGTTATACCAGCATTCCATAAGGATTGGTTTGTCTTTCACCTTTTTAACCAATCGTTGCGTATCTGGTGGGATAACCAATTGATAGGCTTCCCACAAATCGCTGAAACTTTGGCAACTCTGATGGCTGGCGGGAATGCGCTGCCAGGGAAGGTGACAGGTCTTTTCGTTTCGGCGCGCAATGGTATAGCCCAGCATTTGGCGTGTCCGACGACACATGACAATCCATATCCAGCGTTTTCGCCGTTGTTCAAATACAAATGACAGCATTTCGTCCGCTTCCAGAACATCCTCCGTCTCGACTGGCAGGAGGGTCTCTTCAATTTTTGGTAGTGGTTACAAAGTAAGTGATGCAAGTTGTTTTCTGGCGAGATTGTGATCAATGATAAACCATGTAGTGACCATGTGATGAAAGGCGTCGCGCTTCGAAAACGAAAGGGTTTTACGGACATAGCGCGCCTGATGTTGGCGCAAAGTACAATACCAACGCTCCATGTGTGAAACCTGTCCGCTCTCTTTCCCAACCGCTTGATGCGTGCTCTGCGGAAGAACTTTTTGGTAGGCTTCCCAGAAATCACTGTAGGAAATACAACTGCGGTAGGCCAGTGGAACTTCGTTCCACAAACGGCGACAGGTTGTTTCACTGCGGTCGCCAATGACAAAGGCGATGATTTGTCGGGTGCGACGACACATGACCGTCCACAGCCAACGTTTATTGCTCTTTTTGAGAACAAAACTCCAGGCTTCATCATATTCCAAGACATCGTCCGGTTCGGCTGGCAACAAAGTGTCTTTGAGTTCCGGCAGATCTTTTACATGTTCGACAATCCATCTGGAAACGCTTTGGCGAGCAACATCAAAAATCCGCTCCAAACCTCGCAAACTTACACGCTCTTGGTAGAGGCTGAGGATGATCGGTTTTTGCGTTTTTTTGCCTCTCGCTTTGACTCCAGAACACGCCGCGCTCCGCACTCTTTACAGTGATATTGCTGTTGCTTGAGACGGTTGGTGCCGTTTTTGACAATATTGGTGCTTCCGCACACTCGACAGTGGTAGGCTTTTTGGATCATACTGCCTATCTTATCATCACTTACTTTTCATCCACTACCCAATTTTTTTGGGTTTTGATCGTCTTTTTTTGAGCCAGCTGGTCAACGTATGGCGGCTGACACCAAGCGTACGCTGAATACCGCGCATACTGAAGCGTTCATAATAAGTAGACAGAATTTGTTCCTTTTCCTTTTCGCCGTGGCTGTTTTTAGGTTCTAGCACGCCGAGTTTGGGACCGGCTTTTCATCCGAATTGTTGATCACCGTAAGCATTACGGCCGTTCTTGACGATATTTTGACCCTCATAATTTCGACAGCGGTGTATGATTGTTTTAGCTATCATAAGCTAAGATCATTACACTTCACTTACTTTGTACCAATACCCAATTCTTATTGACATTGGAGGTTGTTTGCTATAAAATATAGACATCTATATGTCTATATTTATGGTAAATCGGTGGCGCGATGGCTGAGTTCATTAGAACCGATGGTGTTCCGGTTTACGTTCAGATCCGGGAATCGTTGCGCACGGAAATCACCAAGGGCGTCCTAAAACGTGGTGAGCAACTTCCCCCGGAATACCAGTTAGCTTCCAAATACAATGTTAGCCGCATGACGATTTGGCAAAGTATCGAAGATCTTGTGGATGAAGGCTTGCTTTATCGGCGGCATGGTGTAGGTACCTTTGTGGCGTGTCCTCACCTGCAGCGTGACCACACCCGCCTCACGAGTTTCTTTGACATAGAGGAAAATGAGGGAATTAAAGTTTGTGCAACCTTGTTGAATAAAGATGTGCTCCCTGCTATATCCAAGATAGCTCAAGCGCTGGACGTTCCGGTTGGCAGCAAAGTGATCCGGGTGAAAACCCTGCGCTTTGTCGATGATGTGCCTATCACTGTCCACGATGCCTATGTGCCGTACCAATTATTTGCATGCATCATGGACGAAGACTTGGAGGTTCAATGCCTTTGGACCTTATACGAAAAGTGTGGCTATAAGGTCAAACGTGCCATCCAAAGACTCGAGGCTCGCGCGGCGACTAAAGAAATTGCTCACCTGATAAAGATCAAGGAAGGTGTACCCATCCTCTATAAAGAACGCACTATATATGCCGAGGATGGAACACCGGTGGAATTTACCTATTGCTTTAATCGCGGCGATATTTATTCGCTCACCGTGGCATTGGAGCGTTAGGAGGCTTTACTGAAAAGATCAGAAAAATGTACCTGTTTTTCGGTCGTAACTAATTCATCACGTTGCCAATCTAATCTCAATCGGAGGTCAAATGTCATTTTTTGGAAAAAAGAAGAGTAAGAACGCCACTCGCCTGTTTTTTGCCACAGATATCCATGGCTCAGAACGGACCTATCGAAAGTTCATCAATGCTGGCAAATTTTATGATGCAAATCTGATCGTCATGGGCGGTGATATTTCCGGAAAGTTGCTGATTCCAATCATTAAAGAGAAAAACGGAAATTATCGTGCCACAGTGCAGGGAACGGTTCAGAAGTTTAGTACCGAGGCCGAAGTTCAGCAATTGAAAGATAAGTTGGGGCTGCTCGGTTTTTACAACCAGATCATGGATGAGGACGAATATCAGGGCTTCGCGAAGGATCCCGCCGCAGTGGACAAGTTATTTCATAAACTTGCCCGCGAAAGGCTGCAGTCCTGGATTGACCTCGCAGAAACCCGGCTGAAAGGCACTGGAATTAAATGCCTGGTAACCGGTGGGAATGACGATGACCCCGAAGTGTTGGAAGCCATTAAAGTAGGCGGCGAATTGTTTATCCCATGCGAAGCGAAGGTCGTTCAAGTTGACGATGACCATACCATGGCGAGTGTCGGCTTCAGCAACCCCACTCCCTGGCATACACCGAGGGAGATCCCTGATGAGAAACTGGGTGAGATCATCGAAGACATGTGTGCCCAGGTGAAAGACTTTCAGCACTGCATATTCAATTTCCATGTTCCTCCGATCGATTCGACCTTGGACTCCTGTCCTAAACTGGATTGGAACACCGATCCGCCCACCCCGATCACGAGCGCAGGTCAGATCGTCTTCGCAGGCGCCGGTAGTCCATCCGTACGCAAAGCGATTGAAAAATATCAACCTATGTTGGGTCTGCACGGACATATTCATGAAGCGCAAGGGTTGGTTAAGATTGGAAAGACCACCTGTATTAATCCAGGGAGTGAATATGGGGAAGGGGTCTTGCGCGGCTGCCTGGTGGTTTTCTCCGATGGAAAGATTGAAGGGACCCAAATGACAAGTGGGTAAAAGGTGAACCGGATCCATAGAAAGGAGATTGACCACTATAACAAAAAGATTCAATCCTAATCGTATGGCTGTTTCAGTTTTTGGTTCTTTGATATCCAAAATAAAAACTATCGCGAAGGAGTGAGACTAATGACTACATCTGCAGCAGTTGCAAAGCCTGAGGTCTTTACCCGCAAAGCCTCGGGCTTGGTACGTGTAATGTCACCCTGGTCAGCCATGTTTTACAACATCCTGGCCATGGGCGTGATTTTCCCTTGGACCTATCTTTGGGCGCCGGGCTCTTTGCCGGGCGGTCATTTGGTGTGGGGGATCATTTTAGCGATGCTCTTTGAACTTCCCATTTGCTTGGTATATGTCTTTCTTTCAACGGCCTTGCCGCGCTCTGGTGGAGACTATGTATTCCAAAGCCGCGTATGGGGCGGTGGAGTAGCTTTCGCTATCACCATGTCGGGAATCGTGATCTGGCAGCTCGTGTGGATTGCCCTTGCCGGCTGGCTACTCTCGTATCTTGGCTTCGCTCCACTCTTCCTGGGCTTGGGCGCCACCCTTGGGAATGCGACACTGGCCAGCCTTGGTATATGGTTTACCACACCGAATGCAATCGTGATTGTTAGCATCCTTAATGCCGGAGGCGCCTTTTTGCTTCTGACCTCTGGCTTTAAGAACTACGTAGCGGTTCAACGCTGGATGGTCGTGGCCACTGCGATTGCGATCTTCACCACAGTGATTGTTCTGTTATTTGCGAACCCGGCCGATGTCCCTGCAAAATTGAATGCGTTTTCAGTCGCGGTAGGCGGCGTTCCCAATTACTATCAGTCGGCAATCGCCGCCGCGCAGAAGGCGGGGATTAACCTCAATCCACCCTTCAGCCTGCTGGCTACCCTGCTGGTCGCGCCGATTGCCTGGACCTCCCTGCAGTGGGCCACCTATAGCGCGGAGCAGAATGGTGAAATTAAGGACGCCAAGTCCTTCAACACTCAGGCCCTGATCTTCGTCGGCGGGCTGGTCATCACCGGCGTTCTGCTGGCCCTGCTGGGCTGGGCGTTTGAACGAGCCCTTGGCACGCAGTTCCTGTATGTCGCTGGTGCCGGTTATTGGTCCGGAGTTAGCGCGGCGAATATTGCCGGCTTCAATCTCTGGCCGCCAATTCTAGCTGTGGCGCTCACGGGTAGCCCGATCGTCGTGTTGCTCATCGCCGTTGGCTACCTTTTCAACAGCTTCCAGATCGCCAACAACATCATGATCGGTACTACCCGCATCATGGTGGCCGCTTCTCTTGACCGCGCCATGCCAGAATGGTTTAGCCGCGTGAGTGATCGTCGGCATACTCCTGTCAATGCCCACCTAGCCTTCTTCTTGGCAAGCATCCCTGCCATCTTGTGTTACAACCTGGTACCGGGCTGGCTTGCTTTGACACTGGGCGTGACCTTCGGTGGCGGTATGGGCTTTGCGGGCAGTGCGCTGGCGGGCATTTTCTTCCCATATAAAGCCAAGGAGGTGTATGCGGCCTCGCCAGGCGCGAAGTATAAAGTGAATCCTTACCTTGGAATGCTGATCGGGCTCGTGGGTGTCTTTGCTTGGATCTGGTCAGCTTGGGTGCTAGCTCCTCATGCCTTTGCAAATTCGCTCTTCCTCATCGCCCTGGTCAGAGCCGCGGCGATTGTCGGAGTCATCGCTTTCTTATGGCCGTTGCGTGAACAGTTGCCTGGTTGGTTCCGCGGTGAGCAGATGCCCTGGCCGACCGCTCTCGGTATGCTCGGAGGCGGCCTCGGAATGGGTATGGTGTTGTCCTTCGTGCTGGAACCGGCATTGGGCGTGATCGGGACCTGGGACTTCTCCGCTTTTCCAACCCACCTGTGGGCACAAATCCTCACATTTGGGATTATCGTGTTCTGCGTCGTTTGGTATGCGCTCACGAAGCGCGCTCAGAAGTCCAAGGGTATCAACATTGACTTTGCGTTCAAGGAAATCCCGCCCGAATAAATTGTGTTAGTATTTCAGTACGGTTTTACGATAGTGGTCAGTGGCTAACAAATAAAACTACCACTGGCCACTATCCATCCAAAGTGAAGGCAACTCTTTTTATATGAATACTTTGGCGAAGTGACCAACAAAAACTTTGCTTGCCTCAAGGAACTGGAACCTATGACCGACCTGCGCCAGGAAAATTGGCTAGGAAAATAAAATCGAAGTAAGTCCAGATTGAAAGCTGGAGTAAAATTAAAGCTTGTCTTTCAAAAATAATATTTCAATAGAGACATCAAGAGAGATATCAAGAAAGGAAATGAACCATGAAAGAAAGTGCTGTAGAACGTCTGATTAAGACAAACCCCGATATGGAGATCTGGTGGGATTCCTCACCGTTGATCTTTGACCAGTGGGTTCAGAAGTTGGTTAACGCGGCTGAACCGGCCCGCAAAGCGCTTTTGAAAGAACAATTGCTGCGCCTCTATAACGCCGAACATCCGGAGCAGAGTATCTTCAGAGGCTGTACCACAAACCCCCCGCTCTCATGGGGAGCAGTCCAGAGCAATCCCAAATACTGGGGCGATTGGGCGGGCAAGCAAAGCCAGGCCAACCCCGGCCTCGATCAGAAGAAGCTGGCTTGGCTGATGTACAAGGAAATCGTCAAGCGCGGTGCGGAGATGTTCATGCCGATCTACCAAGCCTCGCATGGCCGCTATGGCTGGATCTCCGGCCAACTGGACCCGCGCCTCTTCACCGAGGTGGACCAGATGGTTCAGGATGCCGATGAGCTGCGGGCCATCAGTCCCAATGTAATGATCAAGGTGCCGGCCAGCATGCAAGGCATCGAAGTGCTCAAGATCCTGACCTCCAAGGGTATCAGCACCAACACCACCACCTGCTTTACCCTGCCGCAGATTATGGCCTCGGCTAATGCCGCCATGGCTGGCATCAAGATCGCGGAAAAGAACAAAGTGAATATGGGCAACTGGCGCGCCGTGATCACCATGATGATCGGACGGCTGACGGAACATCCCGTGCTGGATGTCCAGGCCGCCCGCAAGAACATTGAACTCTCCTGGCAGGACAAGCACTGGTACGGCATTGCGGTTTTCCGCCGCGCCTATCGCCTCCTGACCGAAGGCGGTTACGCCAGCAAACTGCTGGCCTGCTCGATGCGTCCGGGTCCGGTGGTCGCTGGGAAGCCGAGATATTGGGATATGCAGAAGATCGCCGGTGGGGATATCGTATACACTTGCCCGCCATACGTTCTGGAGCCGCTCTTTGAGATGGGCGACGATCATTGACTTCCGCTCTGAGATCGAGGAAGATGTGCCCGCAGAGGTGCTGGATAAGGTGTTGAAAATACCCTATTGCATCCAGGCTTATGACCCGAACGGTCTCGACTTGGATCAGTTCAATACGCATCCCGCCACGGTCGCCACGGTGGATACTCTTCTCGAAGGGCTTCTCCAGCCTGGAGGGATTCGTCGGCGAACATATGGCCGCTCAAAAGGTGGCAGTACCGTAGTGTCAATGGCAAACGTAGTGTTATAGGGTAGGGAACTTCCTGGAACAAAGGAGGTAATGCCTGCTTAGGCTTTCGGTAATAAAGAAGCCTATGAAATACGCAAGTCTAGATCATAATTAGGAATAAGACCATGCCACTTGCAATTGACGAAGCCATATCAAAGGTGCCGTTCCTTGCTCGGTCGAAGAACATCAAGAAAACACCTTTGAGCGGCGGCATCACAAATTTGAACTACAAGATTGATGCGGATGGGAAATCGTATGTAATTCGCTTGGCGGGTGAAGATACGGAGATGTTGGGTATCAAGCGAGACATAGAGTACACGGCGAATCGCGCTGCAGGACAATTGGGCATCGCGCCGGAGATTATGTACTTCATCGAGCCCGAAGGTTATATTGTCACTCGCTTTATCAATGGCAAACGCGTGCCACCAGAGGAAATCACCAAGCCCCACAATTTGATGCGGGTGGCTCGCAAGTTGAGGCTGTTCCATCGCCACGCGCCGGAGTTGAAAGGTGAATTCAACGTGTTCCGGCGCGTGGAAATGCTGGCAAAGATATCGAAGTCCAAAAACTGTAAGTTTCCCTTTGATTGGGATTGGATCATGCAGAAGACGCACGAAGTGGAAAAAGCCCTCTTGAAAGATCCGTACATTTCCACACCATGCCATGATGATCTGCTTAACTTGAACTGGCTGGATGAGGATGTGGCGGGCGAGCTCGGCGAACTTCGCTTGTTGGATTGGGAATACGCCGGCATGGGCGATATCTTCTTCGACCTCGGCAATTTTTCCCATCATCACCGGCTGACAGATGAGCAGGTTCGCATCTTTCTGCAGGAATATTTTGGCGAGGTGACCCCGAAGAATTTCGCGCGTCTGAAATTGATGTGGCCGATGTCGGAACTGCATGAGGCGATGTGGGGCACCACCCAAACCGGCATTTCGAAGCTTGAAGAAGATTTTCAGGGCTATGCCGACTTATGGTTTGGCCGTTTTCGCCAGCACGTGACGGATTATCGCTGGGAACAGTGGTTAAAAGACATTGCAAAAGAAAAAGGACGCAAGCGAAAGCTTGCAAAACGAGATTAATCGAACGCTAAATGCAAGCGTTTATCTTGACAAGATTGACATTGCATTCCGCGACGCGACCCACAAAGCTGTCATGCACTGGATAGACAGATTGGAATCTCCGAGCAAGGCGTAAAATAAGATTATTTGCCACAGAACCTATGGAGACACACAAATCTCTTCACACGCTGTGGTAAGTTAAGAACATAAATCAAAATCGTTAAGGAGTAAAGAATGACCAAGAAAATTGAAGATTACTACGTTCCCTGGGTGAAGGGCATCCCCATGTACATCTCGGAGCATATCGAGAAGGCGTGGCGCAATCCTGCATTGCATCGCATGATGTCGAATGAGAATCCGAACGCGCCTTCACAAAAGGTACTGGACGCAATGGTTAAGTATGCCAAGATGGCGAATCGTTATCCCGATCAGGGCCTGATCGTGCGGACCAAGATCGCGGAGATCAACAAGCTGGACGGGCCGTATAACGTCATGCTCGGCAACGGCTCCAGCGAAGTGTACGATAACGTTTTCCGCATGTTCATCGCACCGGGCGATGAGGTCATTCAGCACACACCGTGCTTTGGCATCTATGGCTTGCGTGGCAAACTGCTGGGTGCAAACATGGTGGGTGTGCCGATGGTCTATAAAGACAAGAAAATGCTCTATGATCCGGATGCCATACTCAAAGCAGTGACCCCTAAGACCAAGATTATTGTGGTTGCCAATCCCAATAACCCGACGGGCAACTTTATGGACGCCAAGCATTTTGTGACCATCGCGGAAACGGGAATCCCCTTTGTAGTGGATGAGGCGTACGTTGAATTCTCGGGTCTGGGCATGTCGCAGGTTGCGCTGACCAAGAAATACAATAATGTGATCATTACTCGCACGCTCTCAAAAGCCTATGGTCTGGCAGGGATGCGCTTCGGGTATGCGTTGGCGGCGAAAGTAGTGATTGATCAAATCGCCGGTTCGCTTATTCCCTGGAACGTGGGTACCATCCCGATGTGGGCGGCGCTCGCGGCCTTCGAGGATACCGAGGGACTTGCGGAACGCGTCCGCTTCAATAACAGCGAAGTGGATTTCATCACTGAATCGTTAAGTGACATTCCTGGCTTCGTGATCTTCCCTCCAAGGCGAATTACATTCTGTTCGATTGCGGCGCGACAGGAAAGACCGGCAAGGAAGTGTTAGCCTACGCAGAGACAAAAGGCTTGATCCTGCGCGGCGAAAGCAAAAAATATGGAAGCGACGGCTGGTTCCGCGTGACGATTGGTTCGAAGGAAGAGAATTGTTTGTTCGTGGATACGATTCACGAATTCTTCGGAATGAAAAAGTAAAGCCTTAATCACTAAGCACATAGGATCAGTACATGAACCTCCTGATACTCAGGAGGTTCATGTATTTTCATCAACAGTTTGGAAGCATACCCATTTGTATTTACAGGATGATTTCGAATAAGCGCCAAGTAGAGGCCAGCAGCGACAAGAGCTGTGGCAGGAATGGTCAACAACCAGGCTATCGCAATCTCCTCCGCAACTCCCCAGCGCACCTTATTGGCTCGTTCCGCTGTACCAGCGCCCATGATGGTTGCGCTCACCACTTGAGTTGTACTTACCGGCCCGCCAACCAAAGACGCTCCTATGATGATAATCGCAGATGCCAATTGCGAAGTAAAACCATCTATGGGTCGGATTTTAAACATCTTGCCTCCCAATGTTCTGATTAACCGCCATCCGCCTATAGCAGTACCAAGTGCAATCGCACTGGCGCAAATGATAATGACCCAGAATGGAACTGCAAAAACCTTTAAATATCCGGCTGTGAGCAATCCCAACGTAATAATCCCCATGGTTTTTTCCGCATCATTCGCGCCGTGACTAAGTGCTAAGGCGACACCGGTGACTATTTGACTATGCTTGAACAGCCCATTGATCTTTGGTGTCGCGTCCCAACTCAATAACACTATTAGCCTGAGCAGGATAAGCCCAAAGATAAAGCCAAGAAATGGAGATGTAAAAAGTGCGATCAATATTTTGATCAACCCTGGAAGTTCGATGGCTTTCCATCCCCCGTCTATAACTACTGCGCCGATCATGCCTCCGACTAACGCGTGGGAGGAACTGCTCGGAAAGCCAAGGTACCAGTGTTAATATATCCCACAAGATTGCACTAACTAACGATGCCACAATTACGGTAATGTTTATAGAGCTGGAAGCAACGACATCGTTTCCGATGGTATCTGCCACTGCCAGACCGAAAAGAAAGGGCGCCAAAAAGTTTGCGAGGGCGGTGATTCCTAGTGCGACTTGTGGCGTAAATGCCCGCGATGAAATCATCGTGGCGACCACATTGCTGGAATCGTGAACGCCATTCAGAAAGGAAAATCCAAGTCCCAGTATGATCACTGCAATGAGGATGGGCGGCATTGACGCTTCTCTCCCTTTTATGTGATTTTGACAACAATATCAGCTATGACATTGGCGGCCTCATCTCCGCGGTCAGCCGCGTTGCTCATATGGCGATAGACCTCGCGCAGTTTTAGCATCTTGATCACATGCTGGATATCCTCAGCGCCGCTGAAGAGGTCTGCCAGGGCTTCGCGGTAAACATCTTCGACGCGGTTTTCAAGAGCCTTGGCGCGTTGGGCATGGTCATTGGATACCGCCGGATGATCTTCCAGAGAGTTGACCGCCATGGAAAGTTCATAAGCGGCATCTCGTAATAGAGAAGCCATACGTTGCATATAAGGTGTCGGCTCTACTTTCAGGATTTCCATCTCGCTGACCGTGCTGTAGGCATAGTCCAATACATCGTCAATCGTCCGCGAAAGTGAAAAGATGTCTTCGCGGTCGAAGGGTGTAATGAACGTCTTATTTAATTCGTCAATCAGGATTCGACGGGCTTCATCCGCTTCCTTCTCTTTTGTGTTAAGCAGTGCGGAGGCGGCTGGGTCATGAGAGTCTAAAAAAGTTTTCAAGGCATCCAAACCCTCCAGTGTAAGCGCGGCTTGATCGTGAATGAGTTTCAGAAAAACATTTTGTCGTTTCTTGAAAAGCCAATTCATGGTTGATTCTCCTTAGTTGATTTAATTGAAGAAAAGGATGTGCGCGCCGCGAACGGCGCTTGGGCTTCATCGCCTTCCCCGCGGCGTGATCATAAAATTAGACGCGAGATAGATTATAGCATTTTATCCTTTGTAGTGCTCAAGCCATTGATTAACAAGAATCAACATGGGCGCGTCACCGCGCCCATGTTATTCTGTATCTACGAACCTATTATCCAACTGGCTCATCTGTGGTTCGAGCCGGAGTGGGTGCGGGAGTCGGTGCAGGTACAGCAGCAACAGGAGCTGGTGCAGGCACAGCAGTAACAGCAGGAGCAGGTGCCGGAACTGGCGCAGGAGTGGGTGCAGATGCAAAAGCAGGCGCCGCGGTTGTCGTAGTGCCGCCCGATCCGCGGATGTTGACTAGTTTTTTCAATATATCGAACCAGAACGGAGAACCTTGCGCACCAGCTGCGGCGGTAATCAGAATGCCAATTAATTTCGACAGCCATCCGCCTAAATTATTCATGGCGGGTAGATTCACAAACACGTTACATTGATTTTGACCCGATGACTGATCCAAACTCACAAATCCGGGCGGCGTGCTCTGCCCCACAAAGAAGCCGCACGTTTTGTAATCTGTCACTGGCTCTGTTACCCAGCCAATCGGGATGGATAAAGTGTCAAGATATTTCGGAACTTGAAGTGGCGAAGACACGCCTGCGGTAGCGTTCGGCGTGGCTGAAGCTTGAGCCGCCACTACCTGTCGCAGCGTTGGTTCAGCCCACAGCTTATTTGCGATTTGAAGGCTGTCCACATTGAGGACAAGCGCCAGAATCAATGCAATGCCAAAGGACCATATACTGTTATGCCGCTTGTACCAGCCAACTACCCGATCCATGCCATCGTTGAACCAGATTTCCATGTTCGCACTTGCCTGGGCTAGCGCTTGTTCCACGCTCATGGTTTCATCGGTGATATGCAAAAATAAATGATCCACGATCTTTCCAAATCCGGGATTTTCCTGCTTGATGGATTGGATATTCGCCGTCACCTCACCTCGCGATAGAGTGACGGGCATGTCCTCACCGCTGTCCCTTCCGGCGCGGGTAAAAATATCCATCATGACAGAGGAGAATTTGTTTGCAGGGATATAGGAAGGCGGCCTATATTGTCCCGGATTTTTCCCGGGTTCGCTGAGAGAAAGAATAAGGGGGTGGTTGTAAAACTGGTTCACGAGCTGGTCACTGCCCAGCATGTTACGGATGCCCTTTTTCAGAAAATTCGCCCGCCAGGCAAATATGCTGCCGATCCATTCCTGGATTTGCATGGCCGCCACGCTGAGCACAAGCCACACAAATACCATCCCTATCGCGACCTCGAGTATTGCATCCAAATTCATAGCGTCCTCCGTGATTTGATTTTGCTAAGTATATAAGAGATTCTCTACAAATACAAGAACTGTAAAACCGTCAAATTGTCTGCAATTCTTTTTCTGTTTGAGCGTGCGATTGGTTAACAATATAAATGCCTGCCAGAGCAATGAGACCACCGATAATTTGAAGCAAACTTGGAATTTCACCAAGCAAGGGAATCGCGAGAATCGTTGTCATGATGGGCTGACCGATCAAAGTCGGCGAGACAATGCGGGCGGGCAAGTGACCGAGGGCGTAGGAGATCGAAGATGTAGCCGATGGTCTGTGAAACGATGGCAGTGGCAAGAAAGACCAGCCACGTGCGTGAATCATATCCAAAGAATGAATTTCGCAAGATCAAATTGATGATTGCTGTGGCACACGTTGCCGAGACTCCGACCAGCCAAGTGTAGCGGAGCGGATCAATATGCTGGCGGCCGCATTGCGTTGAGAGCATGTATGAGGCGTAGAAAATGGCGGCAGTACTTGCCATCAAATCTCCGATTCCTAGTCGCGGATGCAAAAGAAAATCGCCGCCCATAATTAGCAGTGCACCGGTCAAGGCAAGCAGAAGACCGAGCCAGAATACATTTGTGATTTTTTCGCGAAAGATTAGCCACACGCCCAACGCCACCCATAACGGCGCGGTGTTGCCAAGTAACGTCGCGTTGGCGGCAGTGGTGAATGCCAGTGAAGAATTCCAAAAAGTAAAATCCCCGGCAGTGAATATACCAGCCAGAATCGGAAAGATTAAACCGAACGCGGGATGGAAGCTTCGCGGTTTTGGCGTTGAATAAAAAACGGTGTAAGGATCAGCGTTGAAAAGAAGAGACGATAAAATCCGGTGATGGGACCTGGCGCATTAGCCCATCGCACGAACATGGCGGATAAACTCAAGGACAAAATCCCCGCAATGAGCGCGAAATAAGGAAGCGTTTTGCTGTTATTCATATAAGGATTGTATCATGTGGATAAAAGCGAAGGGATTTCGTTGAGCGCGGATACAACCGCGTCGGGCTTGGCATTGATTCGCTTAGCCGTTTCGGCGGCACGCCGCGTAATCCAAATGCTTTTCATCCCAATCTGATGCGCGCCCAAAATATCTGTCTCTACTAAATCGCCAACCATAACAGCTTGATTTGCCGCAACGCGAAAATGATCCAGCGCAGCTTGAAAGATGGTTGGATGCGGTTTCCGTTTTCCAAAAGCGGCGGAAGAGAGGATGAATTCAAGATAAGGTCGGAACCAACCTTTATCAATCAACGTCTGGGTGTTCTCATCATCTGCTGCATTGGAAATCAAACCGATATGAAAGCCACGCGCTTTCAATATTTGCAAAGTTGGGATGGCGTCAACTTCAGGGAACCAATTGGTTTGGGTAACGGCATACATTGCACGTAAAGCGGTTGAGATAATGTCGTCATTTACATTTAGGTTGCCTTGTTCTTCGAGCAACTGTCTGAGCAAAACGGCAGTAGTTTCTTCTTCGGTATCATCGCCACGGCGATCATAGTATAGGCTGAGGAGTCCGTGATGGCCATGAAAAAAAGTGGATGGTTCAATATTCAATCGGGCTTCCTGTAGAGATTCGAGCAAAGCCACATGGGCGCGATGATAATACGGAGGCCAAGGATCTTTATCGTGGATGAGTGTACCGCCAAGGTCGAAGATTACGACGCGAATGGAGGGGATCATGAGTCAACGCGTGAGCGTGTATAAAGATAAATCAAGGCCGCACCCAGTGCGAGGGCGGGCAGAATGATCAATCCGGCTTCAGGACCAAACGCACCGCCTGTCCAAGCCTCAGGCCCTGAAACGTTAATATGAATCAATGGGTAGATGCTTAGTCCGCTGACGGGGAATCCAAACACTACTCCTTCAAAGAAATTCCAACCGATGTGCAAGCCAATCGAAAGCCAGAGTTGCTTGGTGCAGACATAACCATAAGCAAGAAAAAGACCGGCAAAGAAAATTCCCGCCGCGCTGACCCATGTGGCGTTTGGATTGCCGAGATGCAAGCCGCCGAAGATGATAGACGAGATAAAGAGTCCCCAGAACAAATTCAGCCCGCTAGTGATGGTTTGAAGATGATAACCCCGAAAAAGGAGTTCTTCGTTGAAGCCGACTAGAATGAAGGTAATGAAAAACAACGAAACTTGCGAAACAACTATCGCGACAGGATCAGTATTCCATGAAAACGATTCGAATTTTAGCCAGCCAAGAGCCTGCATTGCGATAAATATGGAACCCATCATAATGAACGTGATGACGATGCCCGCGAGAATATCAAACACAATATGCTTGTCTATTTTAAATCCAAGACTGATGAAGGAACGCTTGTCCAGAAAGCGACGCGCAAGATAAATCGAGCCCGCGAAAGCAAATAACTCTGCCAATTCACCAATCAGCAAGCTGGAAGAAAATAGAAGAGATGGTGATATGAAAAAGAAAACAAGTCCTGCTACGCCGCTTAAGATAATTAGCAAGATAGTCTGAATCAAAAGCCGCCAGCCTGCGCGCAGGCGTGGCTCGGAAGGGGAGATGAAGATTGTGCTGAGGAAGGAGCGTTGAGGAGGCATGATCGGTTCTGACAAATTAACTTCCTTTTAGATAAATTCCCTTCGGGTCTAATTCGTTACGCAGAATATTGAGTTCTTTTTCAGTGACAAACTCGGTTGTCTTCAGTTTTGAAGCAACTTTCAAACCCCAACCCGTATTATCCTTTGCTTCCTGCGCGGTTCGATTTGGATGAAGCGCAGTCAGGATGAGTTCGCCGTTTTCGTCCGGCTCCATCATTCCGATGTCAGTCACCACAGCCAGCATTCCCGCGCCGCGCACTCCGCTGGCTTCGCGTTCTTTGCGTCCATTCAAATATCCTGCCGAGGTCATGAAATCAACTTTTTCCGGGAAGCGGCGCTTTTGATGCGGCGTCATCAGATAACAACGATTCGCCCAAGCCGCAATTTCCTGCGATCCGCCCGAACCCGGTAAACGCGTCTTTGGATGCGAATAATCTTTGCCGATCACTGTGGCATTGATATTGCCGTACTTATCAATCTGCGCGCCGCCCATAAAGCCGACATCGACATTGCCACGCTGGAGATAGAGCGTAAAGATATCGTACATGCTGACCACCGACAACGCGCCGCTGACCAGCGTCGGATCACCGATGGAAAGGGGTAGGCGCGCAGGTTCTGCGCCGATCACGCCCGCTTCATAAATCATGACAAGGTTCGGCAGCGTGAGTCCGCTTGGCGAGATTGCATGCTAAGTTGGGTTGTCCAACGCCGACAAAAACAACATCGCCATCGCGCAACAAGCGCGCGGCGTTGATGATCATCAATTCAGCGGACGAATAATTAAGTTCGGTCATAAAACATCCTTCAAAAATGATTCTGTGATTTCGAATACTTCATTCGGTTTTTCCAATGGCAAAAGATGCGTGGACTTTTCCAATGAGACAATTTTGATTTTATGATTCTTTTTCTCAACGGTGCGTGCAGTTGATTCCCAAAACCTATCGGTCTCCGCGCCGCGAATGATCAGCGTCGGAATATCGAGCCGATGAATGTTTTGCCATAAATCCCAATCATGCCAGATGCCTGTGTAATAAATCCGCGCTTCCCATTCGGGACTATACACCAATTCAAAACCGCCATTGGCTTTGAGCTTGGTCATGCCTTCGATGAGCGTGCGCAAATTTTCGTCAGAGAAGAAACGGAAGATTTCGCGGCGGCGGTAACCTTCAAACACTTTATCCAGATCATCAAAGTCGCGTCGACGTTTGAGTGTGCCTTTTATTAGCGGATGAACATGATAACCTAGCCTTGCTAAGCGCATCAGATTCCATTCAGCCATGTAATAACGCGGAAATAAAACTGGATCGAGCAATACCAGCGCGCAAAAGCGATTTGGCGCTTTGAGTGCGGCGCGCAATGTAACGATTGCGCCGATGGAGTGACCAACGCCGATCACCGAGTCCAGTTTTCTCTCGTCCAGCAATTCCATTAAATCTTCGCTGAACGGATTCCAATCCTTAATTTCCTCCGGCTTTGAAATCCAGCCAGAGCGGTCTCAACAACATGCCAAAGGTTTGATGTTGAGTCGTAAAACGTTCGAGCAATGGTCGATAACAATTCGGTGGGTAACCATTGGCGTGAAGAAAATGCAGAGGCGCGCCTTCGCCGCCAAAGTCAACGAACGGTATCATAAATCAATATTCCCCGTAATTGATCTTTTCGCTGTACCTTGGTCTGATCTGTAGCCGCTTTTGAATCTCGCCGCCAAGTTTTTTCCAGTATTCTTCGCGATCCTTGATCCCATATACCCATTCATCCAGATAATTTTTTACGGCATTCGCCAACTCGCTGATCTTGTCCCATTGCAAATAAAACTCATTATCGCGGTCGTAATAACCCTGTGCGTATGATGGATGACAAGAGTAAGGAACGTGGCAGACTGCATCCACAACGATGGATGAAATCAAGGTGCGGTTCGGGTCGGATCGGATAACAAATTCGTCCACAATTTCTTCCGCAGTCAGGATAACTTTGTGTGCGGCGAACGCAGCTTCTTTTTGCTCGCCAATGATTCCCCACAGATGAGCATTGCCTTCTTGGTCGGCGCGTTGAACGTGAACGATGGCCACATCCGGATTCAATGCCGGAACAACAATCACATCTTTGCCACCATACGGATCAGATATTCGTTTGATATTTGGATTCGCTTTTTCGAGATCAATCGCGGCGGTTTGATTCATTGGCAGGAAAGGCAGACCCGAAGCGCCTGCCTGCAAGCGCGTGATCATCCCAAAATGAGAATATTCTTCCCATTCCAGTTTGCCTTGTTCAATTGCGCCGCGTACAATGCGGAGCGATCCGACACCGGGGTTGCCCATGTAGGAGAAAATAACTTTACACGCGCATCCTGCCGCGACCATTTGGTCATAGATCAAATCTGGCGTCGCGCGCGCCAGCACGAGGTCCCGTTTGTGTTGGCGGATGATTTCGTGTCCGGCCGCGAAAGGGATCAAGTGCGTAAATCCCGCCGCGTAAACTGTATTGCCATCGTTCACATATTTTGTAATGGCATCCGAAAGTGAGATGAGCTTGGACATATTATTATTCCTTATTCCCTTCTTGCCGTTTCTTTGCGTTCTCCCGCATCTTTCGAATTGTTGCAAAACGTCCGCTAGGAGGAGGCGGAGCTTTACGCCGCGCGAACCACCTGCCAATGAAAATGCAGATAAGACCTAAAACGAAATACTTGAAGTCGGGCGCGTTGCTCAAATATGTGACTGCAAAGAATAGCATCAAAGCGATGCCAACCATTGTAAAGAAAGCGCCCATGCGAACAAGGAATTCATTAACCATGGTTTTGTGGTTTTGGAAAAATGATAAGGAAGAAAAAGCCCCTTCCCCTTAGTGGGGAAGGGGCGAAGAAACTTTATCTGCGGTGCGCTGGCTTCTTGGAAGCCGCTTTCTTTGCAACTTTCTTGATTGGCTTTTTAGCGGGGGCCTTTTTGGCTTTCGCTTTTTCCTTCTCGTGTTTGATGAGCGTTTGAATTTGCTCGTGCATGTAGAGTTGAACGTAATACAAACCGCCGCCGTTCTTGCCGCTTGCGCCCGAACCTTTCCAGCCCCCAAATGGCTGGAAGCCGGGCCACGCACCGGTCGTCGCGCCTTGCGGACGATTAGCATACGTCACGCCCGCTTCGATCTTATCGAAGAACCAAGCTGCTTCTTTTTCTGTTCCATAGAAGCCAGCGGTTAGACCGTAATTGACATTGTTCGCAATCTTCATTGCTTCATCGAGGTCGCTGACTTTACCGATGGTTGTAATGGGAAGGAACATTTCATATTGCCACAAGCGATGCTCGTACGGCAAATCAGTAACCAATGTCGGCTCGCAGAAATAACCCTTATCAAACATGCCGCCAGTTTTCACGTGGCCACCGGTCAAGAATTTGCCGCCGCCTTGGCTGAGCTCTTCGGTGAAATTCTTGAAGTCATTGTATGAACTTTGGTTGATCACCGGTCCAAGAAACGTGGCACGTTCGGTTGGATCGCCGATGACAAGGTTATTTGTCATGTCTTTCATAAGAGAAATGAACTCACCGTAAACTGGTTCTTCAACGATCACACGCGAAGCTGCGGAACATTTCTGTCCCTGCAAACCAAATGCGGACCGCATAATGCCGGTGGCTGCATCTTCCAGATTTGCATGGCGTGAAACGATGGCGGGATTCTTGCCGCCCAATTCCAGAATCACAGGGCGGACGTAATTGCGTTGAGCAAAATCGCGGTACAGTTTCATGCCGACATCGAATGAGCCTGTGAAGGTCGCGCCGTCAACTTCCTGGCTGTCCACCAGCGCTTGGCCGAGCGTGGAGCCGGGGCCGGTCACGAAATTCACGACGCCATCCGGGAAGCCGGCATCACGGAAACATTCCGCGTACAAGCGGACGATCCAAGCGGTATCGGTTGCAGGCTTAATCACAACGGTATTGCCTGTGACCAGTGCCGCGCCGGTTGGGGCGCCGGTCAACGCGAAGGGGAAGTTGAACGGGCTGATGACGAGCCACACGCCATAGGGTCGAAGTACGGAAACGTTCGTCGCATCATAACCAACAAGCGGATCCCTGCCCATTGCTTTGACGAAGCCCTTGTTCTCCTCCATCAACTTCGCGGCATAATACATATGGTCAGCAGTTTCCTGCACATCGCCGAAGCTCTCCATGCGGTTCTTGCCGACTTCGAGCGCCATTGCTGCACTGAGGTCGGAGATTCGTTTCTCGAGCAGCCCCGCCGCCTTGCGGACGAGTTTGACGCGTTCCTGCCAGGGCGTGTGACTCCACTCGGGGAATGCGCGGCGGGCCGCCTCGATGGCTTGACGAGCATGTCCGGCGTTGCCTTTTTGCATCTTGGCCAACACCCAATCCGTGTTGACGGGTGAGCGGTCATCCCATTTCTCATCGGCATAGACATCCTTGTTGTCGATGATCATGCTCCATTCCTTGCCCAGATTCTGCTTGAGCGTTGCGACCGCTTTGTCGAAGCCCTGATGCAGTTCTTCGGGCGGATTGAACATAGTTGCATACGTAAGTTTGAAAGCCATATCGAAGCCTCCTGTTTATAGTCGGATAGTCTTATAGTCTGTTAGCCAAATAGGGTATATCCGCTAGCGGACCAAACAAATATTTTGACTAATATAGTATAGCGTAGGAAATCACAATCGTCAAAGCGCGGTGTCTCGGTTTTGACGTGACGATTCTCCCAACTTTTTCACCATTCAACTATTGTTGATTTTCTTTGTTATGCAGGCTGAGAAATCTTTCCGCCACAACAGGATCGAAGTGAAGACCGGATTGGGTGCGAATATGGTCCATTGCCTGTGATTTGGACCACGCCCTTCGGTAAGGCCGTTCGCTTGTGAGCGCATCCCAAACGTCTACCACAGCAAATATGCGAGCCGCCAAGGGAATTTTCTCACCCTTTAAACCCTCAGGGTAGCCACTTCCGTCCCACTTTTCGTGATGATAGTAGGGGATATCCAGGGCGGCATTTAAATAAACCACCGGCGAAAGCAGATCGTATGCGATTTGCGGATGTTTTCGCATCAGGTCCCATTCTTCCGTATCGAGGGCGCTGGGTTTTTGCAGAATGTGATCGGGGATTCCCATTTTGCCAATATCATGTAGAAGCGCTCCGTGCTTAATCTCGGTTAACTGTGCCTCCGCGAAATTAAACGATCTTGCAAGCTGTACCGTTAATTCGGCCACATGCTGAGTATGTCCCTTGGCCTCTTTTTCGCGCAAATCAAGGGCGCCAACGAAACTGTCTATAATGGCCTCGGAGGCTATGGTCAGCTCAATGAGTCTCCGTTGGAGACCTTGAACGGAACTCAAATCTTCATTTGTTTTCATCTGCGACCTCTTTTACGAAACGCTCCACGACGCGGGCATCGAAATGGGTACCCGCCAGCGATTGGATATGTTTCAAAGCTTTTTTCCTCGTCCACGCTTTACGATAGGGACGATCACTGATAAGGGCATCCCAGACATCCACCACGGCAAAGATGCGGGCCTCCAGCGGAATTTGCTCGCCGCTCAGGCCGCGCGGATAGCCCGTACCATCCCATTTTTCGTGATGGCAGTATGGAATATTGAGCGCTCGGTTAAGATATTGAATGGGAGCGAGCATTTCGAAGGCGAAGGTGGGATGCCTTCTCATCACAACCCATTCTTCATCTGTCAGTTTATCGGGCTTGAACAGGATATTATCCGGCACACCCAGCTTGCCAATATCATGCAATAACACTCCGTGCCGGATGTGCATCAACATTTCGCTGGAGAAATCGAACTCAGTGGCCAGTTTCAGCGTCATATCCAACACGCGTTTCGTATGACCTTCGGTTTCTTTGTCGCGTAAATCCATGGCGTGCGACCAGCCTTCGATGGTGGCATCGTAGGCAATCGCCAATTCCATATTGGATCTCTGCAATCCATCGAACAGATTGAGGTTTTCAACAGCGATTGCCGCCTGACCGGCAAGCGTTTCGAGGAAACTCACCTGGTCCTTTGCGATTGCTTTGTCTTCAGAACGGGAGAAAACCTCCATCACACCTTTCGGTTCGCCTTTAGACAAGAGCGGAATGGCATAAAGGGAATGAAAACCTTCCACCATCCAAATTTCTTTAAGACGACCTTCGGGCGGTGCTTGCGCTTCGATCGTCCGATATTCCATAATTGCCTGCCCTGCATTGCTTTCACTTAACGGCAGATCCTGGATGACCTTCTCAATGAGCTGGGTGCGGAAACCCTTGCTCGACATATATTGCAGCCTGTTCATGTTGGGCCGCATCAGGAAGATGATGGCGGCGTCCACCTGCAGCTGTTGAAGAACCTGGTTGAGTAGGATATCGAGCGTAACGTTCAAGTCGAGGCTGTTCGTAATTGCCAGATCAATGGAATGCAAGGCTTTTAATCGATTCAACTGCTGCTCGGTTTCCCTGTGGAGGCGGCTGTTTTCAAGGGCAATCGCGGCCTCATTCGCCAGCGTACCTACCAGCCGTTCATCGGATTCACTGAAAGCATTCGGCGATTCGTTCTCCACACTGATCACGCCGAGGACGCGGCTGTCTGTTTTTATGGGAATATAAAGGCCGGAATTCAGGCCGGGGAAAGTCTCCACATAATGGGGATTATGCCTCAGGTCGCCGACGCGAAGCGTTTGACCGCGTTGAACTGCCCAGCCGGATAAGCCGTCGCCCAGCTTCTGAACCACATTATTGAAATGTGCCTCAATCCCTTGACGATCTTCTCCATCTTTCAAGCCCGGAACATGGAAGGCAACGACTTTCAACGTTTGAGATGCCGAGTCATAAAGACGGATCGCGCTATGATGCCAGTTCAAACGCCTTTCCATTTGTTCGATGATTCTTTGGGCAATCTCCTGCGGCTCGAGGATTCGACCAAGCTCCAGACCGCTCTCGTAGATCAACTCCAATTCCGTTATTCGCAAACGCAGACTTTCTTCGGCTTTTTTACGTTCAGTGATATCGCGCAGGATGACCAGTAAAACGCGTTGATCTCCAAGGTTGATTGATCGTGCGCTAATTTCCGCTGGGAATCGTTCGCCGCCGGCGCGGATGTTGATAACCTCCACTGGCTGAGCATTCGGTGCTTGGACTTCACGCTCGCCAACCGTAACGATTAGGTTCTCAGAGGGGACCAGGTCGCGCACGTTTTTGGTCAGGAATACATCCCGAGGATAACCAAATATCTCACAGGCACGCTGGTTGACATCCAAAATCTCACCCCGCTTACCCTCTACCATAATTGCGTCTTGAACTCCTTCAAAAATATCGCGATACCTTAGTTCGCTGTTACGCAAAGCTTCTTCGGCCTGTTTACGCTCGGTGATATCAGTGGTAAAGCCTTCATAATGATGGATATTCCCATGCTCGTCCTTTACCGCACGGGTATCTTCCTGCACCCAAATGAGGCTGCCATCTTTGCGTTTGTTCAGGCTGACAAAGGCGTGATCCTCCCCTCGTTCCTCCATCACGCGCTGAAATTTGCGGCGGTCGGCTGCATCAACGTAATCTTGTTCTTCGATGTCCACAACGCGGCTGAGCATTTCTTCCGGTGACTCGTATCCGTAGATACGCGCCATGGCCGGGTTTACGCTCAGGAAGCGTCCTGCAGGTGTGGATTGATAAATGCCGACCGTCGCGTTATCGAAAATGGATTGATATTTTTCTTTAGCGGCCATTAAGCTTGCTTCCGCACGCCTGCGCTCGGTGATGTCGACTGCAGTACCTTCGTAATAGAGCAAGGTTCCGTTCTCATCGCGAACGGCGTAGGAATTTTCAGAAATCCACATCTTATTGCCGTCTTTGCGATAGACTTCGGATTCGAAGTCTGTTATATGTTTATGCTTTTCCATCAGGCCTATGAATTCCTGGCGGCGGCCAGGCTTTACATAGAATTGGCGATCAAGATCAGCGAAGCTGGTGATCAGTTCATCTGGAAGACTCGTATCCCAGCATGCGCGCGGCAGCTGGGTTTGCGGTGATGTACTTTCCCTCAGGCGTCGTTTGGGTAACAGCCTCAATGACATTCTCGAAGATACTACGATACTTGGCTTCTGCTTGACGCAGGGACTCCTCGGCTTGCTTGCGATCGGTGATGTCGATTGAGGTCCCTTCATAATAGAGCAGAGTTCCCTTCTCATCGCGAACGGCGTGTGAATTTTCCGAAATCCAGATCGTACTGCCGTCTTTTCGATAGACCTCGGATTCGAAGCCTTTTATTCTTTCATACTCTTCTATCAGGCGAATGAATTCCTGGCGGCGGCCAGGCTTGACATAGAATTGGCGCTCAATATTACCGATGCTCGCGATAAGTTCCTCTTCAGAATTGTATCCTTGGATATGCAGGGCAGCCGGGTTTGCGGCGAGGAACTTTTCCGTCAGGCGTTGTTTGCGTGATCGCCTCCATCGCATTCTGGAAGATGTTGCGGTACTTCTCTTCCGCCTTGTTTAATCGTTCCTCCGCTTGCTTGCGCTCGGTGATGTCAATCAACGTCCCTTCATAATATAGCATTTGCCCAGCATCGCCAAACACCTCTTGGGCATTTTCGGATATCCAGATCGTATTGCCACCTTTGCGGTACACCTCCGACTCGAAATTGAAGAGCTGACCATGGTCGGAGAGCCGCTGCATGAACTCGGCTCGGCGTGCGGGCTGGACATAGAATCCGCGGTTAATATCGTTGACGCTGGCGATCAACTCTTCGGGCGAGTCATAGCCCAGCATATGCGCCAGTGCAGAATTGGCTGTGATGAATTTCCCTTCCGTGGTGCTCTGGAAGATGCCCTCCATGGCATTCTTGAAAATGTTACGATACTTCTCCTCTGCTTGGTGCTGGGCTTCCTCCGCCCGCTTGCGCTCGGTGATGTCGACTGCGGTACCTTCGTAATAGAGCAAGGTTCCGTTCTCATCGCGAATGGCGTGTGAATTTTCCGAAATCCATATCGTATTGCCATCTTTGCAATGGATCTCGGATTCGAAGCCTGTTATGCTTCCATGCTTTTCCATCAGGCTTATGAATTCTTCGCGGCGGTCAGGCTTCACATAGAATTGATGCTCGATATTCGTGACACTCGTGATCAGTTCTTCAGGAGAATTGTATCCAAGCATACGCGTCGTAGCCGGGTTCACGGTGATATATTTTCCCTCAGGCGTCGTTTGGGTGATAGCCTCTATGGCATTCTTGAAAATGTTACGATACTTCTCTTCTGCTTGCCGCAAGGCTTCCTCCGCCTGCTTGCGCTGGGTAATGTCGACAATCGACACGATTACTCTGGACAAAGTGTTCTCGTAGCCGGGTACTGCCGACCAACTCAGGCTGATATAAATTTGTCCTCCATCCAGCGTGTTATTCATTCCTTCCCAACTAAATTTGGTTTTGCCCTCTGCAATGTCCACAAGTTCATTCACAAAGTGAATACGGGCTTCAACACCCAGAAACAAATCCAGTTTATTTAATATTTCCTCTTTTTGTTGGGCGTGGAACACTTCCAGTGTAGCTGTGTTTACGTTCGTGACCTTTACCAGTCGTAAACACTCTATTACGAATTCTGGATGTGTAGCCATATACGAACGTAAATCCCTAATACCTTGTTGTTTCAACGTATCCAGCCGAAGCTTTATAGCGGAAAAATCCTGCTCCCAAAGCGATATCGGGGAGTCTTCAAACAGGCCGCGATAACGTGCTTCACTCTCGCGTATTGTCTGATCTGCCTTTTTGCGCTTTGTGATATCTTCGATCTGGCCTTCGTAATACAGCAAAGTCCCCGCCGCGTCTCGTACGGCACGCGCGTTTTCTGAAACCCAGATTGTTTTCCCGTCCTTGCGCCGGACTTCATACTCAAATCCATACACCTGACCATCTTCCTGGATGAGCCTTGCGAATTCATCCCGGCGGCGCGCGTCGACATAAACCTGACCAGCGATGTTTTGGACGCTTGAAATCAGCTCCTCCGGTAAATCATAGCCCCACATGTGAGCCAGCGCTGGATTTACAGTAATGAACTTTCCATCGGCTGTAGATTGGAAAATCCCTTCAATGGATTTGCTAAAGATCGTGCGATACTTTTCTTCTGCTTTTTGCAGGGCGTCATTAGTTTCTTTACGCTCAGTAATGTTATCGAATACTGCGACAAAGTAGCCTTTCTCAATGCTATAAACAGAGATTGAGAACCATATCTTCAATTCTTCCACATAGGTTTCGAATTTTGTTGATTCACCGGTAAGTGTTACTCTTCCATAAATCTCCAACAATTCAGGGTTTAACTCTTGAATGCCGGGAATAACCTCACTGACTTTTTTCCCAACCACTTCTTTTAAGCCCGTCAGTTTTTCGAACGCATCGTTGACTTCGAGATAAATAAAATCCGAAGGTTGTTCATTCTCGTAAATCATTTTGCAGTAAGCGTAACCTTCCAACATATTATCGAATAAAGTGTGAAAGTGATTTTCGCTTGCGCGGAGTGCTTCTTCCACCTGGGTGCGTTCTGTGATGTCTAGGATAAAACCCAGGGTGGCGTGTTCTGTGGAGAACCTTATACTGGTCAAGTACATTAGGATTGGGAATTTGGTGCCGTCCTTCCGGAGGCATTCCGCTTCGTAATAGTTTGGCACTGAGAGCCCTTCAATACGGCGTTGGATATTCTCTAAGATTCTCGGTCGCCATTCTGGGGTGAACAACTCTAAAGGCCCAACACTTTGCAGTTCATCCAAGCTGGAGAATCCAAACATCTTGAGGTAAGCCGGGTTGGCATATGTGATGATCGTATTGTGCGTGATGTTGATAGCAAGCGGTGCTTGTTCAAACATCAGCTTGTAACGTTCCTCGCTTTCACTTAATTCTTCTTCGATCTGTCTTCGTTCGGTGATATCTTCAATGAAACCTTCGTAGTAAATAATCCTGCCAGCTTGATCCTTCACCGCGCGCGCATTGGTGGACGTCCAGATTTTGGTGCCATCCTTGCGGAGGTTTTCCCCGATGAAATCAAACACTTCCCCATTTTCGGACAATGGTTCGCGAAACCTCCTGCGTTCTTCGGGATTCGCATAAATCTGTTTTGAGATATTCTGGATTTCCGCGACCATCTCCTCGGGCGAATCATATCCGTAGATTTTCGCCATCGCCATGTTGATGTTGATAAAACGGCCGTCCGGTGTCGAGCGGAAAATACCAACGGTGGCGTTGTCGAATATATCCTTATAATTTTTCTCTGCGGCTTGAAGTTGCTGCTCTGCTTTTTTGCGTTTGGTAATATCGCGTGAAACTCCATAGATTTCGATGTGACCAGTGGTTTTATTGAAAACAGCATGAGTTACCGTTTCTGTAGAAACTAATGAGCCGTCTTTTCGTGGTTGATCGATTTCATCCGTGTAAGATTTTGAAATGCCCCCTTGGAATTCCTTCAATCGTTCGGACAGAATCTGCTCCAGATAATGCATAGACTCAGGAGTAAGTGCGGATGACATATCCTGCTTGATCACTTCTTCTGCTGTATAGCCGCGCAGTCTTTCGACAGAAGGACTGACGTATAAAAAACGTGATGTTTCTAGATCGAGAATCCATATCACATCGGAGATATTCTCTGCCAGGAATTGATAGGTTTCGGTGCTTTTTTGCAAACGGAAATTGTTGCGGCGGATCAGCCAATAGAGAAGCAAACCGGTCACGAGGAAATAAAACCAACCCTTGTAAATGCTGATCGTGGTTAGGGTATATTTATCGCTTGCTAGGGCCTCAGCGAATCGATCGGAGAATAAAATCCAAAGCCCCCCGATGAGCCAATAAAGCGCAGTGATCCGAATAGCATTTCGATCAAGTCTGATTGCCTTCAGCCTTGTACGCATTTGCAGATTCATTTTCACTCCAGTTGCTTACATATAAGAGGCAAAAACATATTGTTGGAACGAAAGCAAATTCAGCTAAAAAAAACTATCGATAAGTATATGACACTTTTATGAGTAGACCATTGAATTATCGTTACTGTACATAGCAAGCAAGCTGATTGTAAGGAAAAATGCCACCCGTTTAAAGGATTTGGAGATGACTAACTTTATACAAAAAACGGCGGACTGGTGAGAATGTAATTCTCGAACTTTCCAAATGGCGAATCTGCCATGAAAAACTCGAAGAAAGATTCCAATTTACAGCCGCGGCTGAGCAGATAATCCACTGCGGCGCGGTTGACCATCGGCACTTCAATACTAAACTCCAACCCTATCTCCGCGGCTTCTGTCTCGGCGTGAGCGAGAATTGCCGGAAAGTCAGTCGCGTCAAGCAATGCGAACGGTCCGTTATGCTCTCCAAGATAACCATAGCCGACGAACTCTTTATTACGCTTATAAAAGTAGCCTTGCCGAGATTCAATCAACCACGCATGTTCCGCTTCACGATGAAAGCCGAGGATGGCGCTATCGAGTCGAATTAATTCTCCCATCGCTTGAGCCGAGGGCACAATACGCTCGATGATCAGATCAGTATCCACCTTAACTTTTTCCGCGGGACGCGTAAATGTGTAACAGGGAAAAAGTGGATACACTTTCGCTTTGAGATAACACTGGACGGCGCGTCCATCTATCGTGGCGAGGATGAAGCGATGGTCGGCTCCGTCCATGGGAAACGCGCGCGTGAGAAGTTCCCGACCCACACCTGCCGATTGATGTTCCGGCAAAACAAAGAATTCGGTCAATTGCCGAACGCTGTTGCGCAGGATCGAGCGCGCAAATCCAATTACTTTGCTGTCTTGTTCAGCGACCCAAAAATTATCGGACGTGCGTGCAAGATGTTCAAAGAGTGTCTGTCTGTGCGCCCAAAGATTTTGAATCACTTGCGGATCACGTCCGCCGCTGATGGGCATCATGCCTAGGCGATCACCCAATGCCATGATGGACTGACGAAAAACTTCGAAGGTGCTCTGAGAATCGTCAAGCGTGCCGCGTCGATAGGTGATAGGCATGATTCCTCAATGGCTCAATTTTCGCACAGATTTCGTTTTCTGTCTTGACATTCTTCTTGTATCCCTTGATAATATCAGTGAGGAGATAATGTGGCAATCATCACTTTGATGACAGACTTCGGCATTAAGGATGGAAACGTCGGCGTCATGAAAGGCGTGATTTGGGGAATTTGCCCTCAAGCGCAGATTTCAGATTTGAGTCATATGATTGGCGCCCAAAATGTTGGTGAAGCCTCGCTGATTTTATCGCGCTCAGCTCCTTATTTTCCCAAAGGCACAGTGCATGTTGTAGTGGTTGATCCCGGCGTTGGGACGGCGCGCCGTCCGATGGCGGCAAGAATCGGTGATTGGTTTTATGTGGGGCCCGATAATGGAACAATCACGCTTTTGCTTGACCGCGCGGATAAAGAAGGCTGGCCTTATAAACTTGTTCAACTAGATCAAACGAAGTATTGGTTATCCAATGTCAGTTACGTATTTCATGGACGCGATATCTTTTCACCGGTTGCGGCCTATTTAGCCAACGGCGTTTCACTTTCGGACCTTGGAACGGAGTTTACAGATCCGGTGCGACTTCAACTCCCTCGGCCTCAACGAATCAGCAATGTCTGGCGTGGGGAAATCATCCATATCGACCATTTTGGCAACATCGCCTCGAACATTTGCGTTGAGAATTTTGGTGATGACATTCAGAAGAAAGATGAAATTGTTGTCAGGGTAAATGGCCTCGAGATTACGGGCATGGTTAACACGTTTGGCGAACGCGCCGAGGGCGAAACGGTTGCATTGTTCGGCAGCACCGGCAATTTGATAGTGTCGGTAGTCAATGGAAACGCAGCAGCAAAGTTGGATATTGAAGTGGGTGATAAGATTGAAGCAATTATTCCATAATCGTCATTGTGAAGGTATTCTTTCTGGAGCAATCTCCCATATTCAACAACAAGACTGCCACATCGCGTCGCTCCTCGCTATGACATATTGAGCAATATGACCGAATCTCCTCTCACAATAGAAAACCTTTCCTTTCGCTACCGCGACCGTCCCGGCGCGGCAATTGATCATATTTCGTTCAGCGCCAACCGAGGCGAGATTTTGTTGATCGCAGGCGCAAGTGGCTGCGGCAAGACTACATTGATCCGCGCCGTGAATGGATTGATCCCGCGCAGTTATAAGGGTGAACTTTCTGGGCATATATTGGTTTTTGGCGAAGATACTTCTTCATGGAAGCTTTCTCAAATTTCACAAAAAGTCGGGACGGTCTTGCAGGATCCCGAACGCCAGATTCTCGGCACAAAGGTTTTGAATGAAGTTGCATTCGGTCTGGAGAATCTCGGCTTGCCGCGCGAGGAAATCATCCAGCGCGTGGATGAGGCGCTGACCTTTTTGAAGATATCCGATTTGCGGGATCGCGAGACATTCAATCTTTCAGGTGGCGAAAAGCAAAAGGTAGCGTTGGCAGGCGTGCTTGCTATGCGTCCAAGTATTTTGTTACTCGATGAACCACTGGCAAGCCTCGACCCGGCTAGCGCGCAGGATTCGCTGGATATGGTGCGAAAATTGGCCGATGAAGGGATGACCGTTTTGATGGTCGAGCATCGCGTCGAGGATGTTCTGCGCATTCGCCCAGAACGTGTCATGTTCATGGATGGGGGACAAGTCCGTTACTTGGGCGTTCTTAACGGGTTATCTAAAGTGGTGAATTATCACGAAGTTAAATTACCGGCTGAAGATATCGTTGAACGGGCGCGGCAGGATAAGGCTCCAGCTGAACTTAACATTCTTCCCAGTGCAGCCAATCCAGATTCGTGGAAGTGGCTGTCTGAACCGCTGGTCAAGTTTGAAGATGTCGCGTTTGGTTATGAACCGGATAGCGAAATCTTGCATGGAATCAATTTGGAGATCAAGCGCGGCGACGTGATTGCCGTGTTAGGTCCGAATGGCGCAGGCAAGACAACATTTGTTAAACATGCGATTGGATTGCTGAAACCAAAGTCGGGCCGTGTGCTGGTGAATGGGCAGGATACAAAGGAATTGAGTGTGGCTCAAATTGCAAGTACACTGGGTTATGTTTTTCAAAGCCCAAGCCATATGTTGTTTGCTCCGACGGTTCGTGAAGAACTTGCATTTGGACCGTCGAACATGAAGCATCCGAAGGATAAAATTGAACAGGAGGTGAAAGACGGCGCTGAAGATCGTGAACCTTTCCGATAACGAGCAAGACCCACCGCTGGCTTTATCGTTTGGCCAGCAGAAGCGCGTCAGCATTGCGGCTATCCTTGCCATGCGTTCACGCATCCTTGTGATGGACGAGCCGACCGCCGGGCAGGATTATCAGAACTACATGAACTTCATGGACTCCATCCTGCAAATGCCCGGTTTCGAAGCGATCCTTTTTATTACCCACGATGTGGATTTGGCTGTGATCTATGCCAACCGTGTTTTATTGATCGCTGATGGCCGGCTTGTGGCGGATGGAAAACCGCAGGATGTGCTGCGCGACATCATTCGGCTCGAAGCCTGCCGCCTTGTGCCCTCATCGCTTCTTGCGTTGAACTTGAAGCGGCTCCCGCAAACTGGACGCTTTATGCGGGCCGAGGCGCTGGCACATATTTAATTTCAACCCCTCCCGTCCCGCTTGCGGGACACCCTCCCCAAATTCATTGAAGATGAATTTTTTGGGGGGAAGGGTGGGGCAACCCAAAAAGGAGAATGAAGATGGACAAGAAACTTACGAACGTTCTGATTTCGTTGGTGGTGGTCCTCGCAATTTTTGGGATCATCATGTTTGCCTTTGGAGCCAGCAAGAACAACATCGGCCCGTTTAATTTTCAGGTGGATCAACCCACGCTGGTGCTTCGCTTTGTATTCGTTATCCTTGGCCTTTTGATTGCCTTCGCTGTCTATCTCTTCACCAGAGATAACAAGGCTTGGGAAGTGGGTACGCGTGAAGTGGTTTGGATGGCAATCGGTGCGGCGTTGTATGCGGTGTTTTCATGGTTGTTCAACGGCACGGTCTTTGTGGTGCCATCGTTGAGTCAGGTGGCTCTGCGTCCGGCAATTGCAATCCCAATGTTCTTCGGCTACGCTTTTGGCCCCGTCGTCGGATTCTTCAGCGGTGCAGTTGGTAACGTGTTTGGCGATGCGCTGACCGGCTTTGGCCTTTCTCCGCAGTGGAGCATCGGCAATGGACTCGTTGGCTTCATTGCTGGCATGGCGATGCTGTTCAAGGACAAGAAGAGAAGCATGGACACCGTGCTATGGGTGAGTGGCGTGTTGGCGCTCTTGGCGGTTGTTCTGTTCTTTACAAATCGCGATGTGACCAATGGCTTCTATTTTGCTGCTCAAGAACCGGTCTCAATTTTCGCCGGTCTCACGATCGTGGTTGGTTTTGTGCTCGTGCTGATTGTCCGCTTTGGCTTTGCCAGCAATGAAGATGTCGCCGCGGCCGTGACATGGGGCATGCTTGGGAATATTCTGGGCATCCTCTTTGCGGCTCTTTCGGATATTTTCATCAATGGCTTTAGCCTCGCCGCGGCAGTGGTTGGAGAATTCCTGCCCGCGGCTGGCCCAAATCTGATCTTCGCCGCAATCCTCGTGCCGTTGCTTGTCGGCGCGTATGCGGCGGTGCAGAAGCAATCTGGTCGTTAGCATTTCCATCACTCCATCCCCTCTCCCTTAGGGAGAGGGGCAAAGGGGTGAGGGAGAATGAAGGAACATGCTTGTTGCCTGGCGTTACCGTAAACGTGATAAATCGTTCATCCAGTGGTTTAATCCGCGTGCCTGGATCATCTTCTATTTGTGTTTTCTTTTTTCCACGCTTGCCTTCTGGGACGTGCGCTATCTTCTCCCGTTTTTTATTATCTCCCTCATCGTTCTTTTCACATCGCAAATCCAATGGCATGAGATCCGGCGCGCCTTTCTCTTTATCATTGGCTTTGTTTTCGTCTTTGCGGTTCTGACATTTCTTACCGGCCGCGGCGGTTCTGAAGTCTATAAGCAGGAACATCTCATCCGGGAATTCAAAGCATCTTTTTCCATTTTAGGCTGGACTCCGACTTTGGACATTACGGTTGAACGCGCCTTTTTTGCGGTCAGCCAATTCGTGCGCGTGTTTTCGATTGCGGTCATGACTATCCTGATACCGTATTCGCTCAACCCGGCATTATATGGGATCACATTCAAAGGGTTGGGGATGAATGACAAGATCTCTTATGCCATGGATTTGACCATGCGCTTCATCCCGACGTTTGGCCGAGATTTCCAACTGACCATGGATGCTCAACGAGCGCGCGGCTACGAACTTGAAAAGATCAAGGGTGGACTCTTCGAGCAGGTTCGTAAACTCGGTCCCTTGATGGTGCCGGTGACCATCCATGCAATTATTGGAAGTGAAGATATTATTGATGCAATGGACTTGCGCGCCTTCGGTGTGGGTCCGCGCACGTGGCTGGATCAATTAACATACCAATTCCATGACCGCGTTTTGATCGCGTTCGGCGTTCTGATTTTATTGATCTCATTTGCAGTAGGATTTTTGGGATACGGAAATTTCTGGGTTCCGTCTGCGCTGATCAAGTTGGTTGGTGGATAAAAAACTGCGACGCCATAAGTGTCGCAGTTTTGCTCTACTCACAGGCGAGCCATCTCCTGTTGTGTGATTCCATGAGATTGCCAGGCATCTAATGGTGATCCGAATATCTCTCACCCGCCTCAATGGCTGTATTGAGGGTATTCTGATTTGGTGGGAAGGTGCAGGTGGCATACTCGGTAAAAGCGCTGGGCGGATTGAAAGCCTTGTTGAAATCGAGAAAGACCCGGCCATCTTCCTGCACGGCTTCCGTGTAGTGATAGCGTCCCTTGGGATAAGTTTTTTCGCCGTTCGTTAAGTCCTGGAATTGGATATTTAGACCTCCGTCCTTGAGATCGCTTGTATCAAGATTATAGGTCCTGCCTCCCAGGTTGAATGAGATGTAGCCCTGCATATAGTTCTCTTCCCACACGCCAAAGGCATTGAACATTTTGACTTTTACAGGCACCGGATAGGGAGTATAAAGCGCAGGGACGCGGAATGTTTCTTCAACGGGGAACCAGGCGCGGGGCGGAAAGGTGCGTCGTTCTTCACGCGTGTTATCCCATAAACGGATGCCGACCCGGTCTGCGCGATGGATGACGGCGGCGCACAGGTTTCCAAACTTGACGAAACTGGGAGAGTCTTCCAGATCATGTTTGAGCACTGCTGGACTTTGGACCGGTTTGCCGTTCAACTCCGCGCTCTGACCAATATCCAAACTCAAAGTGACAACCGTGCCATCAAACTCGAACGCGCCGATCAGACGCGGTGTCTGCTTGGGGAAATGGATGTCGCAGTCACGGGAGGAGCCGAAGGTATTGACGCCTTTCTTTAGCCAAAAGAGACCCGCCACCGCGAGCCAGTTATTCTCGCGGCGCAGTTCAGCGTCCATATCCTTGCGCCACTGAAGAATACTGCGGAGGTACTCGTCGTTTGCCATAAACAGGGTAATTATACATGAAATGCAAACGTCCCGGATTTGCAGATTTGTTATACAATCATTGTAGTTTCATTGCCGAGCTTTGCGAGGGATTGCTATGCCGAGAAGAAAATATCAGACGCCCGAGATCATGCACGACAGCGCCGCTCCGTGACGAGCGGAACGCGGACTTTCACTTCGACGATTTTGCCGCCACTTTGGCACGCCTCGTCGCCAGCCCCGAAACCGAGACACCGCTGGCAATTGGAATCAACGGCGCGTGGGGCTCAGGTAAAACATCATTGTTGTTGCGCGTCAAGAATATGCTGGATAAACCAACGGATGAAGATGGCAAACATCGTTTTGCGGAAGGCGAAGAAGAATCGTTTAGAAAGTGTAAAACCGTTTGGTTCGATGCGTGGAAGTATAGCGGCGAAGATCAAATTCTTGCCGCATTATTGCGCGTGATCGTGGCAGAGATGCAGCGCGATGGATTCTGGAACTGGCTTAAAGCGCAATCGCAAGCGAAGAAAGAAGAATTGAAATGGTTTGACCTGCTGGCAGATTCTTTGCTTCAGTTTGCCAGCGTAGGTGTATATAGTTTGAACCTCGGTGATTATCGCGTGGATACACCGCTCAAGCAAGCTTCAGCATTCTTCGATTACTTCGATGATTCGTTTAATAAATTATTGGCAACGTGGGTGGGTGGGAAACTTGTCAATGCAAAACAAAAAGCGATAGATGAGAAAAAAGGCGTGTGGGTTGTTTTTATAGACGATCTCGACCGCTGTATGCCTGATAAAACTGTTCAAGTGTTGGAAGCCGTCAAACTATTTCTGGATAAGCAAGGTTGTGTCTTTGTGCTTGGGGCAGATACCAAAATAGTTCAAACCGCCGTGGAAACGTATTATAAGAATACCGGCATCATTGGTGAAAGCGCAAAAGATTACTTGGAGAAAATCATTCAATTGCGCTTTGACCTGCCGCCCATTGTTGAAAGTGCGATGGAAAATTATTTGCGTTCGCAAAAGATTGTGGATAAAGACATGTTCAAGCGTTGGCGCGCGCTAATCGCCGCGGCGGAAGTCAATCCGCGCCGCGTGAAAAACGTCATCAACGACTTGAACTTGCAATGGTTCATGGCAAAGAATTCAGGACAGGCAGAGGGTGTCAACCGCGACAACTTCATTTGCTGGCAGGCGTTAATGCACGCCGCACCTGCCGCGTTTGTTCGTCAAGTGACGGACTTTGAAGACAAGAACATTCGCCACAACTTCATTCGTGATGCGCTCAAATGGCAAAATAGCAAACGGGAAGACAAAGATGCCGTTAAAGGATTTTTGGTAGTGGATGAAAAGTAAGTGATGATAAGATAGGCAGTATGATCCAAAAAGCCTACCACTGTCGAGTGTGCGGAAGCACCAATATTGTCAAAAACGGCACCAACCGTCTCAAGCAACAGCAATATCACTGTAAAGAGTGCGGAGCGCGGCGTGTTCTGGAGTCAAAGCGAGAGGCAAAAAAACGCAAAAACCGATCATCCTCAGCCTCTACCAAGAGCGTGTAAGTTTGCGAGGTTTGGAGCGGATTTTTGATGTTGCTCGCCAAAGCGTTTCCAGATGGATTGTCGAACATGTAAAAGATCTGCCGGAACTCAAAGACACTTTGTTGCCAGCCGAACCGGACGATGTCTTGGAATATGATGAAGCCTGGAGTTTTGTTCTCAAAAAGAGCAATAAACGTTGGCTGTGGACGGTCATGTGTCGTCGCACCCGACAAATCATCGCCTTTGTCATTGGCGACCGCAGTGAAACAACCTGTCGCCGTTTGTGGAACGAAGTTCCACTGGCCTACCGCAGTTGTATTTCCTACAGTGATTTCTGGGAAGCCTACCAAAAAGTTCTTCCGCAGAGCACGCATCAAGCGGTTGGGAAAGAGAGCGGACAGGTTTCACACATGGAGCGTTGGTATTGTACTTTGCGCCAACATCAGGCGCGCTATGTCCGTAAAACCCTTTCGTTTTCGAAGCGCGACGCCTTTCATCACATGGTCACTACATGGTTTATCATTGATCACAATCTCGCCAGAAAACAACTTGCATCACTTACTTTGTAACCACTACCGGATTTTTTAATGCCTATGAAGATAAAAACTCAAAACGTTTGCGGATGGTATTGAAGCAGATTTCTTTCAGCAATGAATTCACCGCAGACGCCTTAGATTCGATGATTTATATGACCGCGCTGCTGCCGAAGCCTGAACCAGAAAAAATGCCGGAGAAGCCCGTGATTAAATCAGTACGCTCGGTGGAGGAAGTGATCGAATCGGCTCGCGCGGTTGATGAAGCGACTGCATCGGTAACGCGCGGTGTAAAAGCCACGCCCTCTGGCGATCAGAACCGCCGCACGATTGGCAACATTGAATTTGTACGCGTGCCCGCAGGAAAATTTGTGATGGGCAGTAAGGATGATAACAACTTAGCATTCGGTGATGAGAAACCACAACATACGGTTGAGATACCCTATGATTACTGGATAGCAAAATTTATTCTTACAAATGAGCAAAATGCTCAATATTTGGGGAAACAAAATCATCCGGTAAAAGATTGGCAGAAAAAGAAAGATCATCCTGTGGTCAATGTTTCTTGGGATGATGCTGTTGCTTATTGCAGATGGTTCAATGAAACTTATCAGGGTGAATTGAAAGAAACAGGCAATTTGATTTTGCGCCTGCCCACCGAAGCCGAATGGGAGAAAGCCGCACGCGGTGCGTATGGCAATGAGTGGCCGTGGGGCAATGAATTCGATCAGAATAAATGCAATTCCACTGAAGGAAAGAAAGGAGGCACTACGCCTGTTGGCGCTTATTCTGCTGTAGGCGGCGATTCGCCTTACGGCTGTGCGGATATGGCTGGTAATGTTTGGGAATGGACACATAGCCTGTTTGTAAAATACCCGTACAATGATGCAACGGATGCCCGCGAAGATGAGAAGAGCAAAAATAGTCGCGTCCTGCGCGGCGGTTCGTTCGGCAGCGATCGGAGCGACACGCGCTGTGCGTATCGCTACAGCTACAATCCTGGTTTCCGTAACGGCGACTTCGGTTTCCGTTTTGTGGTTTCCCCATCTTTAATTTCTGATCTCTGATAAAAAATGTAGGGGCGGATGGCCATCCGCCCCTACTCGTTATTGTTATTCATCCAGCGTACTTACATCGCCTTCAGGCAATCCCTGCGCTCTTGCCTTCAACACGCGGCGCATGATTTTGCCGGAGCGTGTCTTCGGCAATTTATCTACGAACTTCACATCTTCGGGCCGCGCAATAGGTCCCATGTGAGTCGCCACGTGCTGGCGCAATTCTTCTGCCAGTTCAGGCGAGGGAGCAAAACCTGAACGCAACAGCACAAACGTATGAATGGCTTGTCCTTTGACCTCGTGCGGCAATCCAATCGCGGCGGCCTCTGCAACCGCGGGATGACTCACCAACGCAAACTCAACTTCGGCGGTTCCCAAGCGATGACCGGAGACTTTGATCACATCGTCCACGCGGCCGATGATCCAGAAATAACCGTCCTTATCGCGCTTGGCAAAATCGCCGGTCAAATATTTGCCGGGATATTTGCTCCAATATTGATTCACATAACGATCCGGGTCGCCATAAATTGTTCGCAGCATGGCCGGCCACGGATTCTTTAACACGAGATAACCTTCAGTATTATCGGGTGCCGGATTGCCGTGTTCGTCGAGCACTTCCACGCGGCCCTGTAACGCGTCCACGCTGAAACCGCCGAAGACAACCGAATAAATCGCTCCGATCTTGGCGCACGCCAGCATCGCAAAAACGATTTCAGGAATGCGTCCCATGTAAATCGTGACGCGGTCGCCTTTCTGCACGCCCATGGCTTTGATGATATTTGCCATGCGACTGACTTCGCGGTTGAGCAGGAAGTATGAAAAAGTCCGTTCCGTCTTTCCGTCCTCGCTTTCCCAGACGAGCGCCAATTTATTTTTACGATATGTTTTGAGATGCCGGTCAATCGCGTTGTGAACGATATTCGTCTTTGCCTCCACGAACCATTTGAAGAATGGCTTCTTTAAGTCGTCGAGAACTGTATCCCACTTTTTGAACCATTCCAATTCTTCGGCTTCTGCCGCCCAAAATGCCTGCGGATCCTTGCGGGCCTTTTTGGCCATCTCATCCCAGTCTTTCAGGCGCGCCTGATCTACAACCTCGTTCGATGGGTAATAGACTTCACCTTCCAATTGCAGTTTGCTCTTGGCCATCTCTCTCTCCTTGGACGAAATATTTGGCTAAATATACAGCAAAATTCTTATGAAGGCAAATGCAATCTTATTCCACCCATCCAAACCCTTGCGACACATCCCGGCGAACAGGAACCATGATAAGTCAATGATCTACTGAATGAATGATTTCCAATCAAGTGCGTCGGCGGTTTGATGCAGGCGATGATCATCGTCCACGAGGCGATAATCCAAGTTGCGAAAAACTTTTTTGGCTAATGGCTTGGTGGTTTCAACGGGCACAACGGTATCCTGACGTCCATGAATGATGATGGTCGGAACATCAATCGGAGCGGGAAGATGCCTGGCAAATTCGGGAAGCATCAATGCCGGCGCGAGCAGAATCAGTTTTCGGACTTGATCGGGATGTTGAGTCGCGAACAGGGCGGCCATCACACCTCCAAAGGAAGAGCCGATCAAGGTCCAATTGGATGCCTTGCCGAGGATTGGGTAAAGTTGTTGCATCCGTTCTTCGAGCGAGCCGGTAAAGTCGGGCGTAATCAGATCAGGAAATATGGCGCGAATGATTGCCGCTTTATGTGTCTGGCCGTTTAAATCGAGGCCGTGCAAATAGATTATCCGTTTCGGATTAAGCACGTCTGCGTTCCCCGCGTTTTTCCTGGCTGAGTGTGGCGGCTTGCACTGCGACGCCGATGAAGAACAAGACAATAAATATCAGCGCGGCGATTAACCTTCCAAAATGAAAAGCATTGAGGATCATGGATGAACCGGCTAGTGATGAAATGATGATGAGTGCCCAATCGAATAAGGATGCGATCAATGCTGCGCCGATGATGCCGCCGACGATGAAGATGACCCATGTCATAAGGCCTTTATCGAGTCCGAACAAACCGGCGAAGCTGAGGAGAATATAACCGCCGCCGAGAAATCCCGCGATGCCTATTGCGAGCGTCTCAAGAAAAATCGCAAGGACAGCAAAGATAACTCCGAGGCCCAGCCCGGCAATGAGCGTTATCAAATCAGAGCCGTGAAAAAAGCGGGTTGCAATTTCGACGCCGATGATGAACCCGATCACGCCAACAAACAGCCAGAACAATTTTCGTCCTGCAACCAACAGGGCTCCTCCAAATATGGCGTTGACGAAATTAAGCATATTTCTCTCCTTTGTTTTTAAACCGCACGTTCATGTATTTGATAATGGTTTGGCACGGATGAACTCGCGTATCCCGTCTTTCAATTCATTGGGGAAAGAAGAGGCAATACGCCGGAAGGCAATTGCCGTCATGGGATCATTGGAATTGGTTAACACTTGTCGAAGGAAGTAGATTGTTTCAGTCGGTGAGACCTTATATAGCGCGAGCACAAATTCTTCGATTTCGTTCTGCAACCTCGCTGGCGCAACCTCCATGACTGGTTCCAGTACTTTGAGCAACGGCGGATGATTGCTGAACGATGAATCAGAAACCGCAGAGATGGCGGCTTGAAGCCCATTCGACCATAACCGCGTTCGTTCGGGTTGAAGCCATTGTGCGATCAATTCAAGAAATTTATCGGGTGTTTCCTTACGCATGCCGCGCTAAACCGTGATCCAGCAATTTGGCGCGCAAGTTTGGATCACGTATTTGTTGTGTCCACGCGGTCAGACGCGCCAACAGCCGTTCTTCTTGCGGAGGAATTCTTCCGAGTAGAAACGCGGCGAGCAGGCGCGTTTCGAGATAACCTTCGTCCCAAAGGTGATCTGCTAAATCCAGAGCCGCATCGGGATATTCGCTGGCGCTGCGATGGATTTCCTGTTCAATTTTATTCAAGATGACCGGGGATGTATGATACGATGGCATAGTGGCGGACGGCGCAATGGCCGGTTGCTTGCGCACGGTGTGATCTACGTAGAAGTCAAGCACTTCACGCAAATGCTTGATGAATTCATCCGGCACGAAGAAAAAATCTGCCAGACGCGAGGCTTGTTTGCGGAGGCGGGAAAGGTCAATAGCGGGCATGGAAAATGTGTAGAGGCACGACATGACACGTTGGAATCAATGCGTCATATACCCTTTGAGATTGAAATAGAAATCTAGTATACAATAAACGCCCTTCAAAGCGAAGGGCGTTTATATTTTGTAAATCGCCACCATGTAATAAGACAAATACTGTCGTATTTTGTGACCTTGTGCTGGACGCCCACCCTACGTCCAAATCGCACAAGGAATCTGCCCGCCCCTAGCCAAATACGCGGGCGTCTTACCTGTTCAATTATGTTTCTTCAACACTGAAAGATTCAACCGTAAAAGAATGTATTCAAAACCAAATACCACAGGAAGTGTTTTTACTTATGAGTTATAATTTCATTAGTATTTTTACTGCACTTTTGTTTTTAGCCAATTCATTCATGACAAAAGGAGAAAAATCTAATGGCAAAAGTAGCACCTTTCCACACAAAAAATGAAGAAGACCACAAACGTTCACCTGTATGGCATGATAATGATCAATGCTCCGAAGGAAAAAAGATTTTGCCAGCCGACAAGGAACTTGGGCAAAAAGGCAATAAATGCTTGATATGCACAAGACTTGATAGCCAAGCTTAAATATAAAATAATTTTCCACAACAGCTTAACAATTTCACCGTTTTCAATGCACCACAAACTCTGTATAGCTTAGAGATACTAATCTCTATAGATTAGTATCTCTATTTTTCTGCCTCCACAATTCCTTTTTCTTCCTCTGTCAGCCCATACAACTCATAGACTAGTTGATCTATCTCCCTATCCGTTGACTCGATCTCGCGCTTGACCATCTCTTGCTCTTGCGGCGTCTTCGGACTCTGCTTGTGCAATTCCAACATGCGCTCAACCAGTGAAACCATTTTATCGTGACGCGCTTTATCGGCGGGATCAGAGAAGTTAATTGTATGAATTGGTATCTGCGACAAATATTCTTTTGACAAATTTACTGTTAACGTTGACGAGTTGGTAAACTTTGTCCTGTAAAACCAGTTTATCAATTGGGAATTTATCAAACCAAGGATGTATTTGGCATTATAGGGTATTCCATCTTTCAAAATAATATTATTGATCAATTCTTTATTGTAAAATTGTTGATTATCGTAGGTGGCATTTAGTGGTCGCTTCCCGCCGGTAATACGTTAAATCAACAACTTCTCACGAGCTTCAAAAATACCAGCAGTTCTTGGTCTATGAAGCAATTCGGGTTTATATAATAAATATTTTTCAACTGGTCGAATTAAAATATCTAGAAATATCTTTTCCTTCAAGAAAAGGCTTATATCCTTTCAATGGTTTATCGCTTACAACCTCATCTCTATTTTTTGTTATCACAACACCGAAAATAAGTTCTTGGCATATTTCGCCTAAACTTATGCTTGCACTATTCAATTTGCCCAATGTTTCTGTATCTTGACTTGATGCTGTAATATTCAAAACATAACCGTTCGTTAAAACTCAGACTGTCTAGTTAATTGAGAAACTTTATCAATTCCTGTTCGAATTTCAACAATATTTTCAGATGTTGCTTTTGTTTTTTCCAACAAGATGATTACTGAACTTGTCGTTGCACCAGCAAAAACGCCAACACCCAAATCAGCAATCTGCCGAATAGCTGTTTGCTTCAGCATAAATTCTCGAATTTCAACATAAGAAGTAACGCGCAATAACGTATTGGGAATTATGTAAGAAACTAAACCGCCATCACGGAGAACATTTACTGATTTTTCTATAAAGAGCGTGAAAAGATTTACTTTTCCAGCGCCTGAATAAAAGTGCTCTTTGAAATAGTTTTTAGCATCTTGTTCAATTCCATAATTTCCGCCAAAAACATACGGTGGATTGCCCATCACCACATCGAAGCCGCCTTGAATAAAGACTTGTGGGAATTCAGTCTTCCAATCAAAAGCATTGACGCGGTAACGTTCTTCCTCGTCAATCAACATTGTCAATTGGCGGTCTTGATAATAATCAGAGCCGATCAACGAGTTTCCGCATTTGATGTTCCGCCCCAAATCCGGCAGAACGCGCTCTTTGAATATCCCCAACTGCGGAGCAATCGTCTCCTGGCTTTCGCCTTCCAGCACCTTCAAGAGCAGGGACAGCTTCGTCACTTCCACCGCTTGCGGGTCAATATCTACACCGTGAATGTTATTGAGCAGGATTTCTTTTTTCTTGCTCGTGGTCAATCGCCAGCCATCTTTGGATTGATAAATCACCGGTTCTTTCCCCGCCGCTAATTTCTCCGGTTCATGATCTGTGTACCACTTCAAATGCCAATCCAAAAGATATTGATATGCGCCGAGCGGGAACGTTCCCGAACCGCACGCCGGATCAAGGATTTTCAAACGCGTCACATCTTTAGGCGATTTGCCTTCGAGCAATTTCCCAACCGTATTCTGGACGATGTAATCCACGATATACGTGGGAGTGTAATACACGCCTCCCGCTTTGCGAACTTCGGGCTTCTCTTCCACTTTGGCTTGATGTCCCGCTGTGAGTCGAATTACCTTCCCCAGAAAACGCTCATACACCTGTCCCAAAATGTCCGATGGAATTTCACGGAACACATACGGGCTATCCGGATAATACAGGTTTTGAAGAATGTCTTGTAAAACTTTATCGTCAATCTTCAAGCCCAGGGTCAACGAATCCGCCACGCTGGATTCATCTTTTTCTTTTGCAAAGTGAAACAAGCCAGAGTTATAACGCGCATCCGCTTGCTTGAATAATCGGCACAAACCGGAATAGATATCGCCTTCCTCGGCAATCGCTTTGAGTTGTTCGTCCCGTTCTACGCCGCGGTCTTCGCAAATTCGCAAAAAGACAATCCGGTCAATCGTGGCTTGCACAGCGAAATTCAATTCGCGCACGCTTAACTTTTCATTTCTCAAAGCGATGTTCTTCGCCAGCATGTCGCGCCAACGCTCGATCTCTTCCAGAAACACATCGTCAACTTCCGCCGTGCCTTTCTTGCCTTTGATTCCTTCGGCGTACTTATCGAATGACCCGCGCAGAATCGCATCTTTGGAAAAGATATTTGCAATCTCATCCCACTTTTCAACGTAATCTTTATAACTATATACCTCCACTCGCTCTACTGATGCTTTATCGTTCTTATTCGGCTTGACGCGGCAATTGTAAATTGCAAACTCTTCAAAGTCGGTCAATACGGAAATCGGCAACTTTGCCGACCACGCATAACTCCGCAACTGATATGCAGGGTCAATTTCTGACTCGATCTTAGCAAATGGCTTCTTCGCTTCGACAAAAAACTTCCGCGTGCCACCAATGCGAAACGCATAGTCTGGTGCTTTATGTTTGCCTTCAATCTCTATCTTGTCTTCGTGAATGACTTCCTTGTACTGTTCAGCAAAACCTTGCTCATTATCAATATCCCAGCCTAATGCCTTGAATAGCGGGTCAATAAATTCACGCCGCGCCTGAGTCTCGTTATATTTCGACGAACGATACTGTTCGTGATTGCGTTCAAACCGTTCAACTAATGATTTCACCGTGTCAGGCGCAGACATCAATTATCCCTTGTGTAAAGTCAATTATAGCCACATTCCGCTATAATCGGCGTAGACAATCTTGGAGAAATGAATATGGAACATCTAAAAGAATCTGCCCTTCTCGGTTCACTGTTGCCTGCTACTGAAGACTTTGCCCCCATTATTCGTGAAATCAGACGAAAGTACAAACTTCCCGAAATAAGTCCCGATGACGATCCGATAGACGAAATATATCTGGAAGATAAGATTGTGCCCTTGAATGATTTTCGCCAAGAAATTGAAGATATGATCCGCCAAGATTTAAGCTGGTTTCCTCCCGAAACACTTGATTTATATAACAAATCAAAAGCTCTTAGAAAGTCGCTTGACTGGAGCGGGTACGAGAAGGTACCAAGCGAAATTAAGAAAAACTTTGAAGCCATGTACAAGTCCGCTCAAAACATGGCTGAACCCATTTACAAACTGCTCGATGCTCAAATTGCCGGTAGTGGATGAAAAGTAAGTGATGATAAGATAGGCAGTATGATCCAAAAAGCCTACCACTGTCGAGTGTGCGGAAGCACCAATATTGTCAAAAACGGCACCAACCGTCTCAAGCAACAGCAATATCACTGTAAAGAGTGCGGAGCGCGGCGTGTTCTGGAGTCAAAGCGAGAGGCAAAAAAACGCAAAAACCGATCATCCTCAGCCTCTACCAAGAGCGTGTAAGTTTGCGAGGTTTGGAGCGGATTTTTGATGTTGCTCGCCAAAGCGTTTCCAGATGGATTGTCGAACATGTAAAAGATCTGCCGGAACTCAAAGACACTTTGTTGCCAGCCGAACCGGACGATGTCTTGGAATATGATGAAGCCTGGAGTTTTGTTCTCAAAAAGAGCAATAAACGTTGGCTGTGGACGGTCATGTGTCGTCGCACCCGACAAATCATCGCCTTTGTCATTGGCGACCGCAGTGAAACAACCTGTCGCCGTTTGTGGAACGAAGTTCCACTGGCCTACCGCAGTTGTATTTCCTACAGTGATTTCTGGGAAGCCTACCAAAAAGTTCTTCCGCAGAGCACGCATCAAGCGGTTGGGAAAGAGAGCGGACAGGTTTCACACATGGAGCGTTGGTATTGTACTTTGCGCCAACATCAGGCGCGCTATGTCCGTAAAACCCTTTCGTTTTCGAAGCGCGACGCCTTTCATCACATGGTCACTACATGGTTTATCATTGATCACAATCTCGCCAGAAAACAACTTGCATCACTTACTTTGTAACCACTACCAAATTGCCAATATTGCAAACATGCTATATGTATATATCCTGACAGGCGAAACCGAAGAAGTGCCTAACGATTGGATTAGCAAAGTTTTCACAATGCCTGTAAGTGGAGAGCCAGTTGTTGTTGCAATGGCTAGTCAAGTTGCTAATCCCGAAGCAGTCGTCCAACAATTTCGCGAGCAATACAACAAGACGTTTGGCTATTCCAGACCTAAACTTACTGACAAGGTCGTTAGCACAGCCTATTACATACAATTACAGAGACTTGGCAAGCCATGGCGTTATATTGTTGAAGAATTCATCCGGCGAAATAAATATCAACTTCCTAGAGACCGAAATTCAAAGAGATTTTTCGATACTTGGCATCTTTACGAGCAAAGATTGAGAAAGCGAATCAGGAAAACAGAGACGGTTTTAAATATTCTCGTCATGGAAAAAAAGTCACCAAAATAATTCCACTTTATTAAAACTCACTGTGCTATGAATCCAGCCCTGTAACGGACTGGATTTTTTATTTATGACTGACCCGCTCGAAGAATTCCTGTTTGAGTATCAATACTCACCTTCGCCAGATGCAGAAGAACGACTGGCGCAGGCGTGGGATTTGATTTCGCGCTGATATTGGAAGACTTCGAGAATGAACAACAAGCCGATTCGGAGCGTGAAGAATGATAGACACGATCCGAATCAAGTTTCCCATTTCGCCAACGCCGGAACAATTGCAAGGATGGATGCACAAAGTCATGGAAACAACAACCGGAACACGGGAGAGTTATATCTATAACCCGCAGGTTGATAATGCCGTGCTTCGGCTTACCTATTTTCCAACCGCCTACGATGGCAAACCGATGATGACTCTTGAAACATCCTTGCCTAAACTGATACTCGATAACAATTATCAGATGTTGCCAAGCATTCAAGGTGCAATCACGATTGGTAATCTCATGCTTGAAGATTTGCCGCATGTACCCAAGTTGGATTTAGCCGAAGGCATATTGATCCGTTTGGATATGTGCTACAACCACCAAGTCGGGGAAGCCGTGGAAGATTATATAAAGGCACTAGGCAATCTGGATTATGCCCACCGCAGGACAAAACATCACCGTTATGAAGGTGTGGAATTTCGCGCTAATAAGAAGACCACCAAGTTTTACAACAAAGAGCACAGAGTCCGGATTTTCGGAAGCACATGGCATCTTGCGCCAAGAAATTACTTTGATTCGTGCGAAGGATATTCAGAAGCTACTCGGCAAAAAGAAGCCAACCTTGCTTGATATTTCAAAAGAATTTGTTGCCGAGCAGTTGCAAGATGAACTTACAAAACTTGGCCTACTTGGTAATTCAATTGCAAACCGCGATTCGGCATTACAAACCCTTTGCTCAGAATATGGAAATGATGCAGGACTTTATTACTTTGGCTTGCTGGTTTCAAAAGTAGATAAGTCTCGAAAACAACTCGTGAGCGAAACCGATATGCGGAAACGAAGATTAGATCGCAAATTGAAGAAAATCAAAGATGCTGGAATCCCGCTTACCTTGACTGACCGAGAAGAACTATTACCGCCTTTGACCATAAACCTATGAAAGCTCAATCTTTATTTTTGTCCCATATATCTGTCTCAAAGTCCCTACTAATAGTCTTAGGGACTTTGCCCTTGCCCGCCATCGTTGACCGTGGAAAGTACCGCCTTGCGGGGATTCCAAAGCATTCCCGCAAGGGCGGGAAAAACAAAATGTTTTTCCTTACTTTCCACCGTCCTTGTAATTCAAGAATACTTTGCCCGCCTTGACATTTGATAGCATCTACACTTCAACTTTGCGGGAAGTGCAGATCAAGCTTGCACATCCCGCCTACCGTCAAACCAGTTTTTCACTACTTTGGCAATTCTTTAGCCGCCTTCGCAAATTGGTAGTGGTTACAAAGTAAGTGATGCAAGTTGTTTTCTGGCGAGATTGTGATCAATGATAAACCATGTAGTGACCATGTGATGAAAGGCGTCGCGCTTCGAAAACGAAAGGGTTTTACGGACATAGCGCGCCTGATGTTGGCGCAAAGTACAATACCAACGCTCCATGTGTGAAACCTGTCCGCTCTCTTTCCCAACCGCTTGATGCGTGCTCTGCGGAAGAACTTTTTGGTAGGCTTCCCAGAAATCACTGTAGGAAATACAACTGCGGTAGGCCAGTGGAACTTCGTTCCACAAACGGCGACAGGTTGTTTCACTGCGGTCGCCAATGACAAAGGCGATGATTTGTCGGGTGCGACGACACATGACCGTCCACAGCCAACGTTTATTGCTCTTTTTGAGAACAAAACTCCAGGCTTCATCATATTCCAAGACATCGTCCGGTTCGGCTGGCAACAAAGTGTCTTTGAGTTCCGGCAGATCTTTTACATGTTCGACAATCCATCTGGAAACGCTTTGGCGAGCAACATCAAAAATCCGCTCCAAACCTCGCAAACTTACACGCTCTTGGTAGAGGCTGAGGATGATCGGTTTTTGCGTTTTTTTGCCTCTCGCTTTGACTCCAGAACACGCCGCGCTCCGCACTCTTTACAGTGATATTGCTGTTGCTTGAGACGGTTGGTGCCGTTTTTGACAATATTGGTGCTTCCGCACACTCGACAGTGGTAGGCTTTTTGGATCATACTGCCTATCTTATCATCACTTACTTTTCATCCACTACCCGCAAATTTTACTGTGCGGCGTTTTGCCCTTGTCAAGGCGATGGAGTATCTAATCTTGCCCGCAATGGTACTGCGTCACAGGCTCAATCTCGAATTACCCGCGATGACGGAGAAGCCTTGACAATTCCTGTCCGCCGCCAGTCGCCGACACAAAGGCGGCTAATGTTTCCGCCGGACGCAAGGCGCACGGGGCGTCCGGCGGTCCGCGCTGGCGCTTGCGCTCCGTCCGGACATCCCGTTGCGCCGCGAATCCGTCAGTGATAGAATGCGCGCCTTATGTAAGCGCAGAAAAGGATATGGATTATGAAAATTGCAATCTATGCGCGTGTTAGTTCTGAAACCCAAGCGAAGGAAGGCACGATTGATTCTCAAATCGGAGCCTTGCGCGAGTATGCCAAGACACACGAATTAACCATCCTTCATGAATGTATTGATGATGGATTTAGCGGAACCAATCTAAGTCGTCCTGCATTGGATCAGCTTCGCGACCTCACCGCAGACCACGAGATTGATGCTGTCTTAGTTCTCTCTCCTGATCGCTTATCGCGCAATCAATTACACCAGTCTATTTTGCTGGATGAATTCAAAAGGCAAAATATCAAGGTCTTATTCGTGAATCAGGATTACAAAGATAACCCCGAAGACCAATTGATGCTTCAAATGCAGGGCGTCATCTCCGAGTATGAACGCACCAAGATTTTAGACCGCACACGGCGCGGAACAATTCATTCTGTGAAGAATGGTCAAGTCATCGGTGGGAATGTGCCATACGGGTATAGATTTATTCCCAAGAGTATGGCAGATAAAGCGCATTGGGAAATTGACGAAGCAGAAGCGCAAATCGTGAGAATGATTTTCGACTTATACACAAAACAAGGTTTGCGAGTACCTGCGATTGTCAAACGCTTGGAATCAGATGGAATTCCAAATCGTTCAATTCATAATAAATGGTGGACAAGTTCAATCTATGCAATTTTGAAAAACAAATCGTATACAGGCATGGCTTACATGTATAAAACCAAAAGTGTTGAGCCAGCCAAAAGCCCGAAGCTGGACAAGTATCGAAAAGAGAAGAATTCTTCAAAGGCAGACCGACCGCGTGAAGATTGGATTGGTATCCTTGTTCCTTCTATCGTTGAGCGTGATACATGGGAAGCCGCACAACGTTTATTGAAACGGAATGCCATCCATTCGCGCCGCAACAATTCAAAGAATGAATATTTATTACGCGGCTTGGTGGTCTGTGGTTTGTGCGGAAGCATGGCGTCCGGTCAGGTCAGCAACCAAAACACATATTACAGTTGTGGAGCAAAACGGAATAAGAATATTACGTCAAAGCCGCACGAAGAAAATATATCGGTTCACCGCGCTTTTCTCGATGAAAAGATATGGGCGGGATTGGTAGAGTTATTGGAGAATCCAACCAGCATGAAAGAACAGCTTTCCAAGCGGCTTGACGCGCGGAATGCGCTTATCAAATCCAAGCGGAATCAAACCGATAAGACCGGAAAGGAATTAGAGAAACTAGCAATTCAAGAAAAGCAAATCGTTGACGCTTATCGGGAAGGCGTGATTGGATTGGATGAACTCAAGGAACAAAAGGAACAGATTGCCACTCGTCGGAAAGTCTTGGAAGGAAAAAGAAAGGCTGTCCCAAGCCTACTAGAAGGCTCAGGACAGCCCGAAATCACGATGGACATGGCTAGGCAATGTTTCAAAACGTTTTCGCCGTGCAATGTCAAACGCCGACTTTCCAAGCCGTGAGAAGCTAGTCAATCTCTTGGTTAATTCCGTGACCCTGCATCCTAAAAAAGCAGTAGTCGCAGGTATAATCCCTATCATTCGGGGCGACGCTTTGATTACATCGCGTCATGTCGTGCCTCTATAAGAAATTAATACGCTCTTGCCAAGTAAACTTTCTTCTCAGCCTTTTTGCCGCACACGATACACTTGCCTGTGCCGCCGGGTTGGTCAAAAGGAATACAGCAAGTCGTCGCTTTAGTATCTTCTTTTACTTTTGCTTCGCACTCTTTGCTCCCGCACCACCACGAGAACGCCCAGCCGTTTTGCACGACTTCTTTCAACTCATCATAGGTTTTGGGATCAAAGATGTGACTGTCGCGGAATTCAGTGGCGCGTATCAGCATGGACGACTGAATCTCGGACAGAGTCCGTTCACAGTCGCCGCCAGATTCGTTTGAGCGACAAATGATTTGCCGTCTCTTCCCGCGACGTCGCGGCGGGCGAGCGCGACCGATCCTTTTTCTACATCCTTGGGTCCGATCTCGATGCGCAAAGGAACGCCGCGCATTTCCCAATCATTGAACTTGAATCCTGAGCTGACATTTTCGCGATCATCCATCTTGATTCGAATCCCTGCCGCTTTGAGTTCAGAAAAGACTTTATCCGCAACTTCCATCACTTTGTTTTTCTCTGCATCGTTCTTGAAGATAGGTACCACAATGGCTTGAATGGGTGCGAGTTGAGGAGGCAGAATCAAACCTTGATCGTCGCCATGTGTCATAATGATCGCTCCGACCATGCGGGTCGAGAGCCCCCACGAAGTAGTGGAACAATATTGCAGTGTATTGTTCCTATCGAGATATTGAATCTCGAATGCCTTTGCGAAGTTGTGACCGAAGAAATGAGATGTGCCGCATTGCAAGGCGCGGGTGTCCTGCATCATACCCTCGATGCTGGTGGACATCATTGCGCCCGCGAATTTTTCAGTCTCGCTCTTGACGCCTTTGATAACCGGAATCGCGGCTTCGGTGATGGCAAAGTCCGCATACTGGTCGAGGATGCGATACGTTTCTTCCATCGCTTCTTCATCGGTGGCGTGTGCGGTGTGACCTTCCTGCCAATAAAATTCGGCGGTGCGCAGGAAAAGCTTGGTGCGCAATTCCCAGCGCAAAACCGAACCCCATTGATTGATAAGTACCGGCAGGTCGCGCCACGATTTGATCCATTTGGAATACATGTATCCGATGATGGTCTCGGAAGTGGGGCGGACCACCAAGGGTTCTTCAAGTTTTTCTCCGCCGCCGTGTGTGACCACAGCCAATTCGGGCGAGAAGCCTTCGATGTGTTCTTTTTCTTTTTCAAAGAACGACATCGGGATCAAAATTGGAAACGCTGCGTTAACATGTCCCGTTTCTTTGAAGCGTCGGTCGAGGGCGGCAGTCATGTTTTCCCAAAGCGTCCAGCCGTAAGGACGCACAACCATGCAGCCGCGCACGGGCGCGTAGTCGGCGAGTTCGGCTTTCAATACAAGTTTGTTGTACCACTCGGAAAAATCTTCAGCGCGGGTTGGAAGTTTATCTTCAGCCATTTTTTGTCTCCGGTTCCCTCACGCCCTCCCTCTCCCGATGAGAGAGGGTGCCCGACGGCCAGGTGAGAGGAAAATTATTTTGAATCTAACAATTCCACGGCAGTCTTTATATCTGGCGCAAATTGTACCAATTCTCGTTGCGTTGAAGAGATATATTCATCGAACGATTGATATGCCTGATCGAGAACGTTCTGCCATCCGTTCCCGATCAGGATCAACGGTCTTCGGTGCAATGTACCGATGATCATTAGATTCCATGTAAGCGCGATCTCGGTCAGTGTGCCGGGGCCGCCGGGGAGGGCGAGTGCCGCGTCGCAACCTTCGATCAGAGCCTGAAGCCGATCCATCAAAGTTTTCTTAGGCCATTCCTCTTGGACCGATGCATTAGCACCAATGGGCCGCCATTGTTCGATATCCTCGCAGGTTACGCCGATCACATGTCCGCCTGCTTCCGCCGCGCGAGACAGCCTCCATCGTGCCCATGTAACCGCCAGTCAATATAACATGACCGCGTTCAGCCAATAGCTTGCCCAGCACTTGTGCTTCGGCATAAGCCATCGAATTTTCTTTGAGTTGTGATCCGCCAAAAACAGAAACCTTCATAATAAACTTCGTATTCCTTAGATTTCTTTGTAGTTAGAAGCAAACAAAAACGGCTCGCCAGTCTGGGAGCCGCTCGTTGACACGGTGAACTAAACCTATCCAGACCGGAGAGATTGAATCAGTCGTGGGGACGGCAACGGATTCAACACAAGCGAAGCAGTGCTGTGCATGATGGCGCACATTATACACGATTTCCGAGATAAAATTATAGAGTGAATAGTAACCTTTCCGATCTTCTACAAAAAGCAGCTTCATCCGAACAATTGGACTTAATCCATCGCGTCGCAGAAGACGCCTCCAAATTGGGATTGCCGGTTTATGTTGTCGGCGGCTTCGTCCGGGACCTGTTACTGGATCATCCCAGCCTTGACTTTGACGTCGTCGTCGAGGGGGATGCTATAGCGCTGACGCGTGCCCTTGTCAGCAAATATGGCGGAAACGTCACGATACATGAAAAGTTCAGGACTGCAAAGTGGAATATTCTGGAATTAACATTGGGCTCCGACTCTCACCTCACAACTCCCGACTTCATTGATCTCATCTCGGCCCGTTCTGAAACCTATAAACATCCCGCCGCGTTACCGACGGTTAAAGATGGGAAGCATTGGCGATGATCTTCGCCGCCGCGACTTTACAATTAATACTCTTGTCATACGTTTGGACAATGGTCACTTTGGTGAATTGCGCGATGAACTCGGTGGCTTGAACGATCTTCAACATGGGTTTGTACGTGTCTTGCATCCACGCTCATTCTTAGACGATCCGACGCGTATGTTTCGCGCCGTTCGATACGAAAAACGTTATGGCTTTAAGATTGCAAAGGAAACGCTAGCTCTCCTTCCCGAAGCGCGCGAGCTGATTGAAAAACTCTCTGCTCATCGTGTTCGTCATGAATTGGATTTGATTCTGGATGAGACAAACGCCGCGCTCATGCTTTCGCGTTTGGATAAACTTGGTTTGCTTAAATCAATTCATCCATCCTTGCGTTGCGATACATCAATTCAAGCATTTTTCGAATCTGCCGCCGATATTTATCCCGGCTTATCGAGTTCCGAATTGTCGAATACCATTTCTCGCGATTTGCGCTGGCTTTTGTGGCTGATGACTTTATCAAGCAAAGACATTGTGTCTTTGAATAAGCGTTTGCATTTTACTGCGCCACTTTTGAAATTGCTTCTTGCGTCGTCAAAGCTGCAATCTGATTTGCCTGCCTTTTCAAATCTCAGACCGAGTCAATGTGTTGAACAGCTTGACAAATTTCCATTGCTTGCAATATACGCCGTTTCAATCGCCGCGCCGCGTGGAAAGTCGAAGCAGGCATTGGAAAATTATATTATGGAATGGCGGCATGTTAAACCGAAAACTACAGGGCGCGATTTGAAGAAACTCGGCATTGAGCCGGGACCGGAATATCAAACCATCCTGCGAAAGTTAAGGAATGCATGGCTGGATGGAGAAGTAGTATCATATATTCAAGAGACAACTATTTTGAAGAAACTACTGAATTAGGAGGATTCGATGAACACGCAATCTTTAAAAGGACCGCAATTTGTTCGATATTTCCAACCGGTTCTCGATGCCTTGGTTGAATTAGGTGGATCAGGTCGCCCTGAAGAAGTTGAAGATACCATTGCAGAACGATTAGGAATTAGCGAGGTTGAAAGAAATGAGCAAATACCCAGCGGTCAATCGCGGTTTAGCAACAAGGTCAATTGGGCAAGATTCTATTTAGTGCGAGCTGGTTTAATTGATTCCTCAACACGAGGAGTATGGAATTTAACTGAGAAAGGACGGACAACTAAATTAATCCAAGAACAAGCGCTTGAATTATTTAATCGGGTTCATAAAGAATTTGTTGTAGATCGGAAAAAACCTAAGGTTGAAAAACCGGTCGAAGATGAAATTTCCTCACCCCAAGCCACCGATCATCGAGAAGTATTGTTGAATACTTTGTTAGATTTACCGGCTGGTGGGTTTGAGCGATTGTGCCAACGTTTGCTCAGAGAGTTTGGTTTTGAAAAGGTACAAATAACTGGAAAAAGCGGTGATGGTGGCCTTGATGGTATTGGCGTTTTGCAAGTGAATCCATTCGTTAGCTTCAAGGTTTTGTTCCAATGTAAACGATATTCAGGGGCGGTTAGTGCTTCACAAGTACGCGATTTTCGCGGTGCAATGATGGGCCGGGCCGATAAAGGAATAATTCTTACTACTGGCACCTTCACTGCCGATGCACGCAAAGAATCGGTTAGAGATGGAGTTCCGCCAATTGAATTGGTTGATGGAGAAAAAATGATTGATATGTTTGAAGAACTTGAGCTTGGGTTAAAGCCTAAAAAGGCTTACGATATTGATGCATCTTTCTTTGAAGAGTTTAGAAATTAAGTGGATTGGCTGTTGCTTTTTCGACATCTTTGCTCTATAATTTCTCTAAGGATTCTTTAAGGGAAAAGTTATATGGCAAATCATGCTACGTCGATACCGAAAGAAGGGGTTCTTTCCAAAGAAGATCTCCCGTTTCGTCTGCGTGAACCTTTTTTGTCGGCGCCAGAGGCGGCGCTTTTTCGCGTCTTGAAGCAAATGGCGGCTGAACATTATGTGATCTACGCTAAAGTTTCTTTGAATGAACTTTTCAATATCATTCGCCCGAACGAAAACGTTCATTTCTTTAATAAGATTTTTCGCAAGCACCTGGATTTTCTGTTATGTGATCCAAGAACTTTCAAGCCCGAGATCGGCGTCGAACTCGTCAAGCCTATTAGCAGAGATGAAACCCGTGCCAGCGATCAATTTATGGAGGACTTGTTTCTGACTGCTGGTGTGCCTTTGGTGCATATCCCTTCCAGCGATCATTATGAAGTCTCGGAGGTGATTTCGCTGTTTCAATTGGCGGTCACAAGAACCCGGGATGCAAAGGATGAAAAAATATCCGATCCATTGGGAGATTTAGTGCCGATGTGCCCGGTCTGCGGAAAGATGATGGTCTTGCGCACGCATCGCTCCGGGCTTTTAACGGGTCAGCTTTATTACGGATGCATTGACAATCCCAAGTGTCCCGGCTCGGTAGTGGTTCATAGTTAAGCGTTATTTGTGTATTTCCGCGTGTATTAAGTGGCTGCGTATTATTTTTGGGGGAATCGTTCTAATCTATTTCAACTAAGGATTCGGAAAAAGCGTTTTGATGATATCCGTCGGATTTATGTCTGTGGGGAGGTTTTTGTATTTGTCAATTGAAACGCGCAGAATCTTTTGGTTGTCTTTGGTTTTGAATGTAAATTCAACGATACCAGGTTGAGGTCCAGGAATGGAATCGGATGGTTGGGCCTCAACGATCTTCATCGTGTTGATGATCCATGTTCCCATTTCATTATCATCGTTAAGATTTTCCACGTTGACGGTGAAATAAAAATCCGTTTCCATCGCGCTGAAGGTGGATTGACCACTGCTGGCATAGACGCAGTTCTCACCGAATGCTTCTGCGCGACCGCTGGCATCTGATTGAAGTTCTTTGATCGCTTCATCAAGTTGTGTGGTGACCTCGGGCAGATTTTGACTGGCCTCGACGAACGCGCAAGGTTCAATCGTGGGCGTGATCGGGATTTGTGTAGCGACCGGCACCAGCGAAGGAATTGCAGTTGAGTTCTGTCCTGTCGATGCGCAGGCTGTTAGCAGAAGTATGCAAAGGCAAAGGATGTATTTCGTTCTATAGAAATACATATCTATTTCTCGGGCAAGCGTTTATTTACTCTTTGATACATCCATTGCCGCGGCTGCCATCAAAGCCGCGCCGCGCACCAAAGCTTCTTCATCGAAGTCAAACTTGGGATGGTGATGTCCATAATCGAGATGTTTCTCTGTGTTGTTCGAGCCGATGAAGAAATAACATCCCGGTACTTTTGCCTGCATGAATGCCATATCTTCTGCGCCCATCGTCATATAAGGCGCTGTATCAATCGTTGAATCAGATAACAACTCATGTGCGGTTTCCTGAACTTTTTCAGAAACCGCATCATCGTTGATGACTGCAGGCGTAACGCGCTTGACTTCTATTTCGACCTGGCATCCCATCGCTTCGCCAACACCGCGGATGATTTGTTCGAATCGTTCCAAAACTTTTTTGCGGACATCTAAATCAAACGTGCGGATCGTTCCCGTGAGCTCTGCGTCTTGCGGGATGACGTTGAACGTTGTCCCTGAATGAATTGTCGTCACGCTGACCACTGCCGACTGCAATGGCGCAACGTTCCTCGACGTGATGCTCTGAAGCGCCGTGACGACTTGACTCGCAGCCACGATTGGATCAATGGTCAAATGAGGCACTGCACCGTGTCCACCCTTTCCCGTTAGTTTGATCGTGAATAATTCAGCTCCAGCCATGACCGGTCCCTTGGCAACACCAATCCAGCCAACCGGTTTTTCGTTCCACACATGCATCGAAAGAGTGCGCTCCACCTTCGGCCCTTCAAGAACTCCATCGCGGATCATCATCTCGTTGCCGCCGACTTCCTCGCCGTTGAATCCTTCTTCCGAAGGTTGAAAGCAAAACTTGATCGTGCCATTGAGTTGATCGCGATGGTTTTGAAGAATCTTGGCAACAGTCAAACCCATGGCGGTATGACCATCATGTCCGCAGGCGTGCATCACACCTTGATTTTGTGAAGCGTATTCCGCTCCCGTCGCTTCGACAATGGGCAGCGCATCCATGTCGAAGCGCAGAAGAATAGTGGGCCCGGGCTTTGAGCCTTCCAGTAATCCCACAACACCGGTCTTTCCAACGCCCTTCGTGACTTCGAGTCCGAGCGCTTCAAGTTCTTTCGCTACAATCCCTCCGGTTCGGACTTCATGAAACCCGAGTTCAGGATGAATATGAAAATCGCGGCGCATGGATTGAGTGTAAGGAAACAATGCTCGCGCTTCTTTTATAAAGTCAATCATGACATTCTCCGTATTCTGTTTAAAGCTGAAGGTTGAAAGACGTGAATTTTCCTGTTTTATTGTCCGTATTTGATGACGCGGAATTTATCTTCGTAGCGCGGATTCTCGTCGGTGCTGTTTTCGGTATGGCGCGTCCTCATACGCTGTTTGAATTTTTCAGGATCACCGATTTGTGTCTTATGTTCAAGCAAGGCCTGTAATCGGATCTGCCACGTTTCGGTAACGTCAAGCGTCACACTGGGTTGATTGGTTAACGTAACCCAGACTTCGCTTGGCTTATGCGGTTCCAATCCTTCTTGTAGAAGTTCAGGGAAATAGGTTTTATTTCCCGGGGCAGGGAAGACCGCATCGAGGGCGGCCTGACCGGCGGCGCGATGATCGGGGTGATTAATGCCATATCCCGCAAATAAATTTTGCGGATCGGATGTCACGAAGATATCCGGCTTGAAGCGCCGGATGGCGCGCAAAATATCGCGGCGCAGATTAAGGTCCGGGACAAGGTAGCCATCCGGACGGTCAAGCCAATGAACCGCTTGCACGCCAATGACCTTTGCGGCATTGGCTTGTTCTTCGTGTCGAATAGCACACAACCGATCGGTGGTCATATCGGTTGGTGTGGTGTCGTTGAAGCCTTTGTCGCCGCAGGTCAAAAGAAAATAGGTGATCTTGTGTCTGGCGCGTGCCCAGCGTGCAAGCGTTGCGCCGCAAAAAAATTCAGGATCGTCGGGATGAGCGAGGACGACTAAAATGTTTTGGGGAGTTTCCCAGTGATCAGGTTGTTCGGTCATAGGAGTTTGTGGCTGCTATCTTGGTTTAGTTTGGGTTTTGCTTGCTGGATTTTCCACATGTGCATCCGCCGCCTTCGTGACGATCGCACGGCGCTTCGGATTTGCGGCGTAAAGCTTCGAGTTCATCCCAAGGCTGGATTTCATCCTTGTCAAAGGTGACCCATTGAGTACGTTCTTCAGTTTCGAGCGCGACGATGACTTTATTGGACATCGGCAGAACATCCATCACTTTGCCTTCGCCGCGCGGCGTGACCACATGCTTGTTGCGCTTCGGCAATTGCTTGCGCGCTTCAACATATTGATCATATTCGTAGATGAGACAACAGCGCAGCCGTCCGCACATGCCGGTGATCTCTTCAGGCGTGAGCGAGATCCCCTGTTCTTTTGCCATCTTGATTGAGATGGGGCTGAAGTCGGTCAGGAATTTGGAGCAACAGCGTGTCTCGAGTCCACAGGCACCCATGCCGCCGAGAAGCTTCGCCACATCGCGCGGACCGATCTGGCGCATCTCGGTATGTGTGTTTGGGTATAAATCCTGCATGTCTTTTTTCAGTGACTTAAGATCAACTTTATCTTCGGATTTTGTGCTAAAGAGAAACGCTAAACGCATCCCGTCATAGTTGTATTCGGCGGCGACGATCTTCACCCCGTCGAGTTTGAGTTCTGCGGCGCGGGCGCGGCAATTGATCATCGCTTCGGTTTGTTTGGATTGCCAGGATTGCTGAAGCAGTAAATCGCGCGGCGTGGCGCGTCGTTCGACGGCTTTCCATCCGCCTTCGGGCACGGGCGGAACTTCTTGTAGAATAGTCACAACTTCGCCGAGATGTTTGCCGCGTGTTGTATCCACGATGACGTGTTCGCCTGCCTTAACATCGGGCAGAGCGGATGATTTCGAAGTGATAGACTTTTCCGATTTTATTGAAACGTACACCGATAATGTTTGTTTGCATGAAGGCAATTATACCGTAAGGATGAGGGCGAAAGGATAGGAGAATGAATAATAGGGAATGGGAATTCGTGGAGTTTTCACGAGGTACCATTGGGCAATAAAGTAAGTCGGACTACCAGCCCGACTTATTTAAACTTTGCTTTATTCTACAATATTGATTGGCAGTTCGTTCTTCCCGCCCAATGCCGCTACACTGATCTTCGCGGCTAGACTTTCTGCAATCTCGCGCAGGGCTTTTGCCACGGGCGAATCGGGATGCGATACAACAATTGGTTTGCCGCTGTCGCCGCCGATGCGAACGTTTTGATCGATTGGAATTTTGCCAAGGAACGGAGTTTGTGTGGCCTGTGCTAATTGCTCTCCGCCACCTGAACCGAAGATATCCATGCGCGTGCCATCGGGCAGGTCAAGATACGACATGTTCTCGATCACACCTAAAATCGGTACTTCGAGTGTGCGGAACATTTGCAGTCCGCGGCTGGCATCTTCAAGTGAAACCAGTTGCGGAAGGGTTACGATGATGGCGCCGCTTAATGGCAATGCCTGTGCCAATGATAAAGCCGCGTCACCGGTGCCCGGCGGAAGATCAACGATCAGATAATCGAGTTCACCCCATTCGACATCGGCGAGAAATTGACGAATGGCTGAGTTAAGCATGGGTCCGCGCCAGATCAAGGGCTGCCCCGGCTTGACCAAGAGTCCCATTGAGATCATCTTGACGTCGTAGGCAACAGCAGGAACAAGTTTGTTACCGTTCGGCGGCGGAAGTTTTTCCACACCGAGCATGGTCGGTATGTTGGGACCATAGATATCAGCATCCATCAAGCCGACGCGCGTGCCGCTTTGCGCTAGCGCTACGGCGATATTTACCGCGACGGTTGACTTGCCTACCCCACCTTTGCCGGAACCGACCGCGATCGCGTTGCGGATCGGCATGTTAACGAGGCCTCGCATACGGCCATCATTGGGAACATCCGAATCCAATTTGACTTGAACCGTCTTCGCTCCAAGCGATAATACTGCCTGCTTTGCTTCTTTCTCTATTTGTCCGCGCGAGAGGACAAGCGGGCGTGGTCAACATAACCGTAAACGAGACCTTTTCACCTTCGATCTCTAAATTACGGATCATGTTCAGCGTGACCAGGTCCTGATGAAGTTCAGGTTCCTGCACTTTGCTCAGCGCGGCGAGAATGGATTCTTTTGTAAGTTTATCTTTCATTTTTACCAATCAATTCATAACGTGTCGTTGCGAGGGCATTCTTCCCAAAATAATCTCCCGTTTTTGTAAAGAGATTACTTCGCTCATCATGACGTTGAAGACGCGGCTTCAGCCTTTGCGGCCTTGGCGGCTTTCTTGGCTTTGCGCTGGTCTTCATTAAGCTGGTAATTCAGTGGGCGGATACTCTTGTAATATGATGCCGGCTTAAGTAATTTTTCCATGTTCAACACGTTGCGTTGATATGATGCAATCTCATAATCGTGATCCATGATGACTGCGTCAAATGGACAATACTCAGCGCAGAAGCCGCAGTTCATGCAGATGTCTGCGTCGATATAGAACTCAGCCGGCTCAGGAACCGGGCGTCCCGTTTGTGGATCGTTGGAACGCACGATCCAGATACATTGCGGTGGACAAACCTTGGCGCAGATTCCGCACGAGGTGCAACGAATTTCTTTCTTGCCATCTGCTCTTTCATCGTAAACGAGAAACGGCACATAGCGGAACTCTTCCGGCACAGGAAGTTTTTCCTCCGGATATTGTACTGTAAACACACCCCTAGCATCCTTGCTGGAGCGATGAGCAATGCCTTCAGGGTTATAGTAGCGGTGTCCCCACCAGGCGATATCATCGAGATAGGTATTCACAAATCGTTTGAGGGTTACGCCGAGACCTTTGATGATTCCTTTTCCATACATGATCTCTTCTCCAATTTCTACCGATCGAGTTCGCCAAGCACGATATCAATCACACCGAAAATAGCGACGAAGTCCGCGATCTTGGTGCCGACACACATCTTCTCAAGAGCGGTGATGTTGATAAACGATGGGGCGCGCACATGATAACGCCACGGATTGGGTTTTCCCGTAGAGACAATGTAATAACCGAGTTCGCCCTTGGGTGCCTCGATGCGTCCATACGCTTCCCCGGCTGGGACACGAAACTGGTACTGCGGTTTTTGTGAGTTGATTGGTCCTTCGGGAATTTGCTTCACGGCTTGTTGCAGGATGCGAAGTGACTGACGTATCTCATCGAGGCGGATAAGGTAGTTATCATAGACATCCCCGTTGTGGCGTAGCGCCACATCGAAATCGAAGCGATCGTAGATTCCATAAGGTTGGGCGCGGCGGATATCATAGGGAACGCCGGCAGCGCGTAAAACGGGACCCGTGATCGAATACTTGACTGCATCTTCGGCGTTGATCACCCTGACGCCTCTCGTTCTTGAGAGCAATACTTCGTTCTCCGTAAGGAATCGATCGAACTCGTCTGCTTTGCGGGGCAAACGTTCTTCGACAAGTCCGCGGATCTTTTCGAGCACACCGTCCGGCAAGTCGCGCGACACGCCGCCGAAGCGATGATAGTTGCACATCATGCGCGCACCTGACGCGGCCTCGAAAATATCCAGGATTAGCTCGCGCTCTTTCGAATGCATATAATGCGGGAGTATAGAATGCGCCGAGATCATTCAGCAACATGCCAATTAGGATCAGATGGTTCTGAATGCGGCTGAGTTCAGCCATGATCACGCGCAAATATTCGGCACGTTCCGGAACCTTGATATTCATCAGCTTTTCAACCGCCAGCGAATAACCCCAATTATTGCTCATCGAATTGAAATAATCGAGGCGATCGGTATAAGGCATATTTTGCAGGAAGGTGTTACGCTCGCCAATTTTTTCGTGGTTGCGATGTAAATAGCCCATGGCCGGCTTCAAGCTGATGATGGTTTCACCGTCGAGCATGACTGTTGCGCGAAATACGCCGTGCGTGGATGGATGCTGCGGTCCCATGTTTACAATGATGTGGTCGGTCTTGATGCCTCCGTCAATCGTTTGATATTTTGCAAGCGCGCCATATAGTGCGGCCTCGCCATCGAAGACAACTTTTTCGGGGTCAAGGTTCTGGGGAAATTGCAAATTATCTTTATAAACGTTTTTGTCTTCCGCGCTGACAAACTTGCCCACAGGCCAACAACTCTTGAGCGGCTTGTTATCTTCTTCGTAAAAGGGTTCGCGCCAATCTTTGCGCATTGGATGGCCTTCAAAACCTTCCCACATTAAAATGCGGCGAAGGTCAGGATGATTGATGAATTTGATTCCAAACAAATCCCAAATCTCGCGTTCCTGAAAATCTGCTCCGGGCCAAACGGGTGTTACGCTTGGAATTTCAATCGGATCGACGCGCGGAACTTGGACTTTGAATCGAACGCTTGGTCCGCCGATTGTTTTATATGCTTCGTATACAACTTCCATTTTTTCGGGGAAATAATCCACGCCGGTTACGGACGATAGCAAATCAAATCCAAATTCATCGCGCAAGGCAGTTGTGACTTCAATTAACTTATCTTTATTTACGATCCAGCCGATGTAACCGGGGCGGCTGTCAGCGGTGACAGAGCCAGGAAAATGCACGGCAAGGTCTGGGGTCTCAGTGTGAACGAGGATAGCCATGTTTACTCCTTCGCCTCAGTCGCGGACTCCGCTGATTTTTGTGCGGCGAGCTGCTTGATCTCTGCATAGCGACGCGGATCCATTAGATCGGGACCAAGCACCGGAATCGGAATCAATGCTGCGTCAGAACCCTTTTGATACCAGCGCACTTTGCGAATGGATTGTTTATCAATCTTTTCCTGCAGCTTTATCAATCCAGCGGTCAAAGCCTGTGGGGTGGGTGGGCAACCGGGAATGTAGACATCCACGGGAATAAATTTGTCAACACCGGCAACCACGTTATAACCTTCTTTGAAAGGCCCGCCGCCGGATGCGCAAGCGCCCATTGCCACTACGTACTTTGGCTCCGGCATTTGATTATAAAGACGCACGATAGCCGGCATTATTTTCTTTGTGACCGTTCCAGCAACGATCATCAAATCAGATTGGCGCGGACTCGGACGCATCACTTCCATGCCAAAGCGGGCGAGGTCGTAGCGCGAGGCTTGTGCGGCAATCATCTCGATGGCGCAGCACGCCAGGCCGAACATCATCGGCCAGACAGACCAGCGGCGTCCCCAGTTATACAAACGATCCAGCGAAGTGATGCTGACCGCATGCTCGAGATCTTCTGGGATTTCGTAGCCCGGGGTGTTTAGTTCATTGTTATCTGCCATTCATTAACTCCTCAAACCATTCTTGGTAGATTGATGAAAGGATGTCGTCGTTGCAAAGAGCCGGATCATCCTCGAATTCCTGAAGTCGCAAAACCCAATCATAAATTTGTTGCAAGGTGACGTTTTCGATGTTCGCATCTGGATGCAAACGTTTCAACTCTAGAGCGATGGCATACGATGTTTCCCAAGTGAGGGTCATAATGTTACATGTCATTGCGAGCCGCTGCAGGCGGCGTGGCAATCTCTTCGCATCGACATATTACTCTTCGCGGTTATCAATCTGTGCGCGTTGCAATCTACCCGAATAATCCACGTAAATGGATTTCCATTCCGTGAACAATTCCAATCCGGCTTGGCCAGCCTCGCGATGTCCATTGCCAGTGCCGCGCACTCCGCCAAACGGAAATTGAATCTCCGCACCCGTGGTGCCGTGATTGATATACACTAATCCCGTGAAGATGTCTCTCATTGCTGCAAAAGCGCGATTTACATCTTGTGTGAAGATGGATGTCGAGAGCCCGTATTGCGAACGATTGTTGACTTCGATAGCTTCTTCAAGCGAGTTAACTTCAATGATCGAAAGCACCGGTCCGAAAATTTCTTCTCGTTCGAGCGTGGAATTGGGAAGGACTCCGTCAAACAAAGTGGGTGCGTAAAAAAATCCTTTTCCGCTGACATCCGCGATTTGAGCACCCGTCAAAACGCGCGCGCCTTCTTTCTTTCCAATCTCAACATAGTTATGAATACAATTCAATGCGGCTTTATTGATAACAGGACCAACATCTACTTTTGGATCAAGCCCATTGCCAAGGGTCAATTTCTTTGTCCGCGCTTGAAGCGATTCCTTGAGTTTTGGCGCGATTCCTTTTTGGACAATGAGTTTACTTGCGGCAGTGCATCGTTGGCCGGTTGTTCCGAATGCAGCCCAAAGAGTTGCATCGGTAACGAGTTCAAGATTGGCATCATCTAAAACGATGATGGCGTTTTTGCCGCCCATTTCAAGCGAAACTTTTTTGTTGAGCTTGCCTGCTTCCTCGGCAATGGCGCGGCCGGTTGTGGTCGATCCGGTGAACGAAAGCACGCGCACGCCGGGGTGACTGACCAACGCTTTGGCAACGTCCGCGCCGGGTGCAAGCAAAAGATTGAACACACCTGCTGGTAAACCGGCTTCTTCAAAAGCTTTGACAAATGCGGCAGAGATGGCTGGCGTTTCGGGTGATGGTTTCCAGATGAGCGTATTGCCTGCAATCAGTGCAGGAAATATTTTCCATGAAGGAACTGCAATAGGAAAATTCCATGGCGTGATGATCCCGACTACGCCCGATGGATCACGTACAGCCATGCCAAATTTGCTTGGCATTTCAACGGGCGCAGTGTAACCGAGCAAGCGTCTTCCTTCGCCGCCCATATAATAAGCCATATCAATGGCTTCCTGTACATCACCACGCGCTTCCGCAATGACTTTGCCCATATCTTGAGTCAATAGGCGGGCAAGTTCTTCTTTCTTTTGCTTGAGAATTTCGCCGACTTTAAATAATAATTCGCCGCGCAATGGTGCAGGCGTCAATCGCCATGATTTGAATGCCTTCGTCGCAGCTTCGACAGCCGAATCGACATCCGCGATTTCCGCCGCGTGGATTTGAGCAAGGGTCTCTTCATTGGCCGGATTGATCGTGGCGAAGGTTTTTCCGCCTTGCCCTTTGACCCATTTACCGCCAATGTAATTCTGGAATTCCATCACTTTCCTCTAAGGACTTTTTGGTATCTTCTGTCACAAGCTTGCTGGATTATAGCACTTCAATTCCCAAAGTCAACTGAATTATGTAAATATATATTTGCAAAAATAGATTCGTGAGTATAATCACGGCATATCTATGACAACCTCCCGTCAACGCGTACTAGCTTACTTGAAAAAACAACGGTCTGCCTCGGCCGCTCAAATTGGCCGCGGATTGAATATGTCTGCGGCTAACGTGAGGCATCACTTATCCATTTTGCGCGCAGATGGGAGGATTGTCTTGATTAGCGGGAAGCGAGGCGGTGGGCGCGGACGCCCCGTAAAGCTATACGGATTATCGGAAAAATCCCTTGGTGATAATTTTGCACTCCTATCTGATGCAGTATTGGAAGAAATGTTAAAAAAGCTTTCTCCTGCAAAGCGGAATGGAGCGATCGCCGCAATTGCCAGAAATATAGCCCTTCAATTTAATGCAAAAGACCTAAATATTCCGATGACGAAGCGGCTTGCATTCATTGTCGAAAAGTTGAATGAATTGCATTATCAAGCACGATGGGAAGCTGGTGCTCAGGGCCCGCGCCTACTCTTCGCGCATTGTCCTTATGCGGCGGTCATTGAAAAGCATCCCGAACTATGCCAAATGGATGAAGTCTTGTTAGGGGAACTAATGGGCACAACAGCCCGCCAGCTTGTCAAAATTGGGCAGCAACCCGCCGGATCGCTTTATTGTGTTTTTGGGATTTAGGTGAAAATTGTAGGTTCCGATTCCCGGATTCGCATTTGTTGGAGTATGATTTCAATATGTGAGGAAGTATGTCTTTGTATTCTGAAATTTTGGAACAACCGCAATGCCTTGCAAGGCTCGTGGTTTCTCAACGTAGAGTGGTCGAGGAAATTGCGCGGGCAATCCAGTCGCGCGGCATCTCTTATGTTTTTCTCGCGGCGCGTGGTACCTCTGATAATGCCGGTCGTTATGCCAACTATCTTTTGGGGGCGGCTAACCACTTGCCGCTCGCACTTGCAACGCCCTCATTATTTACGTATTATCAACAGCCGCCCAATCTCAAGGGCGCTTTTGTGATTGGGATTTCTCAATCGGGGCAATCACCGGATATTGTCAGTGTTTTGCAGGAAGGCAAACGGCAGGGATGTCCGACGCTGGCAATCACGAACGAATCAGATTTTCCGCTCGCCTCCAGCGCAGACTTCGTGCTTGATATTCAAGCTGGACCTGAATTGGCTGTTGCGGCGACTAAAACTTATACCGCCGAACTGATGTCCATTGCCATGATGTCAGCGGCTCTTAGCGGTGATAAATCGGCTTGGGATTCGTTGGAAAAAGTGCCGGGCTGGATCAGCGAATCTTTGAAAGCAGATGACATGATCCATCGAGTGGCGGAGCGCTATCGTTATATGCAACAGTGTGTGGTGTTGGGGCGCGGCTTTAACTATTCCACGGCGTTTGAGTGGGCTTTGAAACTTAAAGAATTAACATATGTGGAAGCGGAACCATATTCTTCTGCAGATTTCCAACATGGACCGATTGCCATTGTCGCAGAGGGATTCCCGGTCATGGCGGTTGTGTCAACGGGCAAAGTGGCTGAATCGTTGACGTCGCTCTTGGAACATTTGAAGCAGGAACTTTCTGCAGAATTGGTTGTGATTTCGAATTTGGAGCAGCCGTTGGCATTGGCGCAAACACGCATCCCTGTTTCGAGCGAAATTCCTGAACCTCTAACACCGTTGGTGAACATTGTACCCGCCCAATTATTCTCTTATTACTTAACTCTGGTGAAAGGCTTCGACGCTGAAAAGCCGCGGGCACTTCGAAAAATTACTGAGACGCGTTAATATCAACGACGAAATCCGATAACGGTACCAGACTTTTCTGTACCGTTACCGGATTAATCAAATATCTTAAGTGTTCTGCAGTTTGTTGTTAAGTGTGCGCTTTGCTTTTGTTTACCAGATCCGGATAACTTGCCCGACGTAAATTAAATTCGGGTTCCAGAGTTGATTAAGCGACTCTAAGCTATACACGGTGGTGCCAAAGCGTGCTGCAATGATCTGGAGTGTATCGCCGTACTGGACAGTATAGTATTGAGGAGCTCTAGGAAGATTGATGACCTGCCCATAGAATATCCAGTCGGGATTCCAGACTTGCGGGTTGGCTGCCTCAACGTCGTATAGGCTCGCGCCCGTACGGTAGGCGATTTTTTGCAACGTGTCTCCCCATTGGACTACATAGGTTCTACCTGCCTGCGGAGCATAATAATTGGATCCGTAATACTGCGGGGCAGAATTATATGCGTTGTTGTTGCCATAATACTGCGGGGCAGGATTGTATGAGTTGTTGTTGCCGTAATACTGCGGGGCGGGATTGTTGTTGCCGTAATACTGCGGGGCAGGATTGTTGTTGCCGTAATATCCAGGCATACTTATGTGTTGGCCGGCGTATAACCAATACCTGAGATTGGGGTTTGCCTGCTGAATCGCCGCGGTGGTGGTTCCGCATCTGTAAGCAACCGAGGAGAATGTATCTCCCCATTGAACAGTGTACGGATTGCCGCAACCGGGAGCAGCCAGGGCAGTGCCAGTGATGGCAAAGGACGCCAGCAGGGTTGCCAGCAAAACGAATAGGGTGACGATCTTTTTTGGTGACATTATGAGCCTCCGTTACTAGAAAAACTTATCCTTTGAATAAAGGTGAAATCAAACTGTTGCTCTTCACGCTTTATTGTTACACCAAACGGTTGAAAGAACGGTAACAATCTCGTTACAAAATAATGTCCTTTTAAATCTTCCGGAAATTTATCCGCTGCATCCATGACGACCGATCCATGCCCAGGGCAGACAATCTGCGCCCCAAGCGAGGATTGCTTACGCGCCGAACTCATCTGCCTTGGCTTCGTTCCATGTGTTGGCTTTGACGGAGCGCACCAGGCCTCCATCGCGCGACACAATTGAATCACCCGTGAATAAAATGCCAGTGGACGGCGAGAAAAGCGATATGTGTCCGGGGGTGTGACCGGGTGTTTCTAGGACACGCAATCCACCTAGGAAGGGCAAAACCTGTCCTTCGCTCAAGATTTCATCGGCGCTGACGGGTGCTGGTTTCATGAAACGGCCCGCAATTCCCATCAATAATTTCAGAAAAAAATTTTTTGGCTTGATTTGGCGTGAAGGGCGTCCTTTGGACATGGCTTCGGATTCGATCGCGCTGGCATAGATATGTGCACCGCTTGCTTTCTTAATGGCATACAAACCGCCGACGTGGTCCATATCGGAATGAGTGATGATGATCCGCTTCAGATCGGAGGGAGAACGACCTAGGTCCGATATGTAATTAAGAATCTTTTTGTCGCTACCGGGCAATCCTGTATCTATCAATGTCAGCCCATCAGGATCCATGATCAAATATGGATTGGCAACGATGTTTGGGATGAGGTGAACATTGGCGGTTATTTCCACAAGGATAAGCTCCTTTTGCCGGATACTTTAGTACCTGAGTATCTATATCCTACCATAATGCCGTGAAGAAATGTTGAAGAGAATTTGCGACTTATGTGAGTTTTTTGAGAAGGTCTTCAGGATATTTCACGATATTTTTGCCATCATCGCACACCCCCCAGATGAAATTATTGAGCCAGCGGATATCGTCTGTGATCCCATAACAAGGTTTTCCTTTTGCGTAACAATATCCGAGTTCCGCGCACGTGCCGGAATCGTGATCCGGACCGGTAAGGAGAGCGACACAAATATCATATTGATTTAGCGCGCGCAGGTCGCCATAGAAAATTCGTGCGCGTTCCTCGGACGTTAATTGTTGAATGATGCCAACATCGCGATGGGGCAGAAAAGTTTTGAAGCCGGCCCCTTCGAGCACCTCAGCGATATGCTCCAAATACAAACGATCTGCTGTGTTGAACAACGGTCCGGCAATGTAAATGGATTTCATATTGGATGATCCTTAATAGTTCCCTTAACTTCTTATGATTTTTCTCTGCCGTACATCTACGAAATTTTAAGTCTCATCTGCGAAAATCGGCTGGATCAACGTAATCCGCGTTCTATTTTTAGCCACCACCCATAAATGTATGGTAGAAAATGATTTTATATCATATTTGGTGAGTTTGTGCTCATACCGATGAAAGCGGCTCCCTGAGGGTTTTTGGTTCATTTATAATAACTGGTGGTTAACGCACACCGGTGGCGTTCGCACCTTGCCGATTTCGGGATGAGCAGGGGTAATGACTTCAAGGATATAATCATTCCATCCATTCCGCCCAGGTCAGATTGGAGATGAATTATGGATGGACGAATCAATCGTTTGGTATTGGCGGGTATTATTCTTTGTGCGGCTTTGCTGGCTTGCGGATTTCCGTTGGAAAGTAAAACACCCAGCGCGCCGCGGACGGTGATAGCATCCACCATTTTCGCGATGCAAACATCAGTTTCCACTTTGCAAACTCCCGAACCTTCTGAAGTTTCCACGGTCACACCATACTGGACGGACACCAGCACACCGTCACCGCTTCCCACGGCGCAGAATCCGCTGGTGATTCACGAAACGCTTTGCTGGCTGGGACCCGGCCCGGGTTACCAGGTGGAAAGTTCCCTTCATGCCGGGACGCGCGTGATCTTGCTGGGTCAGGGCAGTATTCCGGGTTGGTGGGTGGTTGAAGGGCCAGTCTATCATAATCCCTGTTGGACGCCTCAGCAGGATCTTCAATTTGATCCTGGCTATAATTTCCAAGGCTTGCCCACTTACGATCCGCCTGCCACGCCGAAGCCAACCAGAACGCCGAAACCAACCAAAACACCATGAGTTTGATATTTGAAGATAAATCATTATGCGCAAAACCCTTTGCCTGTTCGCTTGTATAATGCTGACAATGCTGGCGTGCGGGCAGTTTCAGCCAAGCATTCCGGCAACGCCTGTAAATTTATCATTCATATCGTCGCCTGCTATTTCCACCTCGACCGCTACCTTGGCGCCGACTTCCGTTCCTTCCACGTTAACGCCCGTTCCTGTGACATTCACGCCTTTTTATGTAACTAATTCGGTGGATAATTTGATGTTGCGCACTGGTCCCGGGACTCTCTTTACTCCGCGTGCGGCTTTGCAGAAAGATATCCAATTACTTGTGCTCGGGCAATCGCCTGGCGATCAATGGGTTTATGTCAAAACATCGGATGGACGCTTGGGTTGGGTATTTTCCTTGTTGTTAAATGCAGGCAGTGCGATTGCTGCCGCGCCGATTATCCAGCCGGAGAACGTTCAGTTGGTCAAAGGGCATGTTTTGGATCTGAGAGGAAATCCCGTCAGCGGGATTCAATTTTCATTTATTCAAGGCTTCGGTTCCAATCCGCCGCGCAATGATGCGATGACAAATTCCACCGGAACGTTTTTTGCGTTCATGCCATCAAGTGCGCGCGGCACATGGACTGTCAGTTATACGGCAGTTGCCTGCACCAGCAATACGATGGATGCCAATTGCAATTGTATGAATGGCATTTGCGGAAAACCGGATCCCGAATTAACCAGCATCACCCTCCCGTTCTCTGGAACGCTGACGTTTATTTGGAAGTAGCAAGTTGATATAATTATCCATGATGTCTGATTTAATTCCTGGAGGAATCATGTCAAAACGCAAATGGATTGTTTTGCTTTCAAGCCTGTCGTTGTTCTTCGCTTTGCTGGCTTGTAATATGGGCGTGCGCAAACCGGCTCCAACCTTGACGAATGGTTTGCCTTCGAATACGCCGGTTATTTTTATTGAGCCTTCGTTAACCGAGACTCAAACCGGGCCGCAATCTGCACCTACAGCCTCTTCGACGCCCGTCGCCGCCACGAATACAAGCAGCGCCCCAACCATCACTCCAACTCCGCAAAACCCGCTGGTGACCACTACTGCATATTGCTGGTCCGGGCCTACGAGTACAAAGTTAAAGTATGAAGTCATTAGCAGTATTCAGGCTGGCACGCGTGTTCAATTGCTCGGCAGGGAAATCGTAGACGGCTGGTGGGTCGTTCGAGATCCGCGCTATGGCGATCCCTGCTGGATCCAACAACAGGATGTTCAGATCGATCCGTCGTACGATCTTTCCACGCTCCAAACCTTTGCCGTTCCGTCCACACCCACGGCTACGCCTTGAACTAAATCAAGCGTGTTTATTAAATCAGTTGAGCCAGCCTTTTGAGACTGGCTCAACTATTATGGGCAACCAAAATTTTTTGAACCGAATTAGATTTGAACTTCAATGCGGTGTAGTGCCGCTTTTCGTTTCATTCTACGGTCACGCTCTTTGCCAGGTTTCTGGGTTGATCTACATCCAAACCACGGATCGAGGCAATGTGGTAAGCCAGCAATTGTAACGGCAATATGGTAATGGCAGGTGAAAGCATCCACGGCGTTTCAGGAACCCACAGCACATGGTCAGCCATGCCTTCGATAAGTTCATCGTCATCGGTGGCGACGGCAATCACCGTGCCGCCGCGCGCTTTGGCTTGCTGAATCTGGCTGATCATCTTTTCATGCCACGGATCCTTGGGCGCGATGCAAACGACCGGCATGGATGGATCGATCAACGCGATGGGACCATGCTTCATCTCTCCCGCCGGATAGCCTTCCGCATGAATGTAGGAAATCTCTTTGAGTTTCAATGCGCCTTCATATGCAATCGGCATGTTGATGCCGCGTCCGAGATAAAGACAATCATGAACATCCTTCAGTATATGCGCGACTTTCTCCACTTCGGCTTCGCGCTCTAACGTGCGACCCACGAGATCGGGAATCAGACGCAAGTCAGCGACCAGTGCGCGGCGCGTTTTTTCGTCAATGGTGCCGCGCAAATCCGCCAGAAAATCGCCAGCATGTATTGATCAATAAGCGGGGCAGTGAAAGCCTTGGTCGAAGCCACGCCGATTTCCGGTCCGGTTTGCATCGAGATATAGCCGTCTGCAATGCGCATCGCCTGCGTGCCAATCGCGTTGACGATGCTCCAGAGCGTCGCCTCTTTGCGCTTGCCTTCTTCCATGGCCGCCAATGTATCGGCGGTCTCGCCGGATTGCGAAATGGCGAGCACCACGGTGTTTTTATCGAGGATTGGATCGCTATAACGGAATTCGGACGCGATCACCACTTCGACCGGGATGCGTGCGATTTTTTCTATTAAAGTTTTTCCGACCATTCCCGCATATGCGGCCGTGCCGCATGCCGTGATGTAAATCTTTTCAATTTGATTCGCAAATTCTTTTGTGAGTTTTAGGTCAGGCAATCGGATTCGACCATTGGCAAAATCCACGCGGCCCGCCAGCGTATCGGTCAATGCGCGTGACTGCTCATGAATTTCTTTCTGCATGAAGTGGCGATATTCACCTTTCTCCGCTGTGACCGGGTCCCAGGAAACGCTGTGCACTTGCAGTTTGATTTGCACGCCTTCGATGGTTTCCACGCGGATGCAATCACGCGTGATCACAGCCATCTGCCGAGATTCAAGAAACATGACTTGATGTGTGTGCTCCATGATTGCTGGAATATCGCTCGCCAGAAAGTTTTCATCCTTGCCCAAGCCGAGCACTACGCCGCCCGCGTTGCCGATGCGCGCGGTCACGATCTTATCGGGTTCATCCGCTGACATCAGCACCACAACATTCGCCCCTTGAATTTGTTTGAAGGTTTGGCGCGCGGCTTCCACCAGATTGAGGCCCGAAGCGATATAGTGTTCAACCAAATGGACGATGGTCTCGGTATCCGTATCGGATTGGAACTCGATGCCCTCCGCCATCAATTCATCTTTCAACTCGAGAAAGTTCTCCACGATGCCGTTTTGCACCACGACCACACGTCCGGTTTGTCCGAGTTGCGGATGCGCGTTGCGCGCGGACGGCGCGCCATGCGTTGCCCAGCGCGTATGTCCAATTCCGGGTGCGCCGTTGATGGGCGATCGATTAACGTGTTCCACCAATTGAGATAATTTGCCCGCGTCTTTTCGGACTTCGAGCTGACCGCCGTTTAAGACAGCCAGTCCCGCCGAATCATAGCCGCGGTATTCGAGCTTTTTCAAGCCATTGAGGATAATCGGCACCGCGTCGCGCGGCCCGATATATCCGACAATTCCACACATAGGGATCCTCCAGTTTTTTAGGGCACTCGTTATTCGTAATTTGAATCGTGATCTATTTTCGATTCTCAATGATCGAATAACAGTTTCGATTGCCATTCTTTGCGTCTTTATCCGCGCAATTACTTACGCGGCATTGTTCGCAAAATTGGTTACTGGAGGGAAAGAGAATTGGATGATGGCACATCCAGAGGGCTTCCGCTGAACTTTCGATTTTTTCTTACCCTCACCCTTATTCCCTCTCCCAGTGGGAGAGGGAATAAGGGTGAGGGAAGATTAACTCCATCTTGCGATGAAGAACCCTCAACCTCGTCATCTTGTTTTGGTTCATGCGTCGGTCTGACTTGCGTGACCTTACAAGATCATGCGCTATCTTTCCCTGATTAGATTGTTGGGACACCTCCTATTTTGCTAGCTTGTGCAATTATAACGTAAAAATATCGCCAGCCTGCAGGCTGGCGATATTTTTTGAATGGTACGGTTTTAGCAAATCATCAGCAGTTGTTGAAACATACCGTTGGTGTGGGTGAGGGCAAGGGCGTCGGAGTGGCGGTTGGCAGGATCGGCGTCGGCGTGCGCGTTGGCGTCTTCGTAGGCGTACTCGTTGGCGTGCTCGTGGACGTATTCGTAGGCGTGGATGTGTTGGTCGGCGTGTTCGATGCTGTCGGCGTGGATGTTTTCGTTGGCGTGTTCGTGTTCGTGGATGTATTGCTTGGCGTGAATGTAATGGTTGGCGTGAATGTCTTGGTGGGTGTGTTCGATGCTGTAGCCGTTGATGTGCGCGTTGGCGTGTTCGTGGGTGTGAACGTCATGGATGGCGTGTATGTGATAGTTGGTGTGTTAGTGATGGATGGCGTGAATGTGATGGTTGGCGTGGATGTCTTCGTGGGCGTGTTCGAGGGCGTAAAGGTCATGGTAGCGGTGCCCGTGTTGGTTGGCGTGAACGTCGGGGTTCTCGTGGGGGTAGTGGTGCGCGTGAATGTAGGGGTAACCGTCGGTAAGGGTGTGAAAGTGGAAGTGGGCCCGGGCGTGTTGGTTGGCACCGTTGGGATGAGCATCGAGATGGGCGTATTGATGGAACGCGTTGCGCGGAACTCCTCCACAACTCCTTCGCGGTACGATGCGAGGTGCACCATTGGGGCAACGGCATTTGCGAAAGGCAAATGGGGCAGAACGATGAAGGTAAAATTATAGTCTGCGGCGACAACCACTAACTGGCCCGGTATGCCGGCGTCTTCATTGGGTGCACAATTTGCATAGGTCGTGGATACCATTCTGGGCGGGGTGAATACGTAGGGCGCCCCGGTGCAAACTGTGACATTTAGGTAGTTTTGGTCTGCGCTCGTCAGGGCTGTATTATAGGGCAAACCGACGATAATAGCGGTGGTTTGATCCTGGATGGAGGGTATGCGTGCGGCGTCGGTATCGGCATCGGTGGTACACCCGGAGGAGCAATAGGCCGGATTGTACTGACCGGTTGTAGCGTAGCGCATGCCGAAGGTTGTGGCATTTTCGATGATGATCCAGGCATAGAAAAGGCGCGCGAATTCGATGATGCCGACAATAAGCACCAACAAAACCGGCAGGACTAGGGCAAATTCCACCATCGCTTGTGCTTTTTTGCGAAGGGTCATTTGTTGCCATTTTTTCGGAAAGCCATTATTCATAAGTCGGTCCTTTTATGATGTCTGCTATTCAGCAATCCGGGTCGTGATGTTATTATAGATGTCATCGAAGATGCCAGTTAGGTCGCCCGTAGTGAGAGAATAGTAATAATTGCCGTGGTTGGCGTTTGCGCCGCCGGCGGTTAAGGCCGCATACTTAAGATACTCCTCTGGCTCGGCGGCGTCAGCCGTCCCGCCGTAGGTGGATGAATTTTCACAACGGTTGCCCAGGCAGATGCTGAATATGCTGGCGCCCTGACCGTTGACAGGGTCAGTCACATAATCTGCCATATCGCGCGCGTAATCCAGCGAAGTATAGTTTGCGTTGCCTTGGTGATTGCGGGTTGGATCACTCTGGGTAGTCCAATCCATTGTTGGCTGAATACAAAGTGGATCACTAGCTGACCAATAGATTGATGGACAATACCCATTTGGATGTCCCGAGTCGCCCGTCCAAGGCAAACTCGAGTTTGGGGCACCGCTGAACAACGCCACCACAGCCCAAAAGGAATTTTTTCGCTCCCCCCCGGCGCTTGTACGAATTCAGAGCCTGCCAGCAGGAGACCCCCGCCGCCGTTCGTGGAGTTGCAGGTGGTTGCGTCAGCCGGACTAGTATTACGGTAAATTTCGCATTCTTGGCCAGCAAATGTATAACTGGGAGCCGGATAGTTTAAACAGGGTCCAGCCATGGGGCTTGGGTTGGGAGATACCGGTTGAGGGCAATCCGGGGGTTGGAAAACATTTAGCCCAGAGATGGCGGCATCCACGTTTGCCTGGTCGGTGGGTCCATCCCCGCTGGATTGAAGCGGCCAAACCATAACGGGGTCACGCGATCCTCCCGCGGTCTGGCTGGTCAGGGCGACAACTGCCACGCGGTCATACGGATAATACAATCGGTCTGCAAATGCCTGAGCCTCTGCTTTTACATCGGCCATTGGTTCGCAGGTATTAGTAGGATTACAGGCAGTAGGGTCATCGCCCGGATCAATTATATTTGGGTCACCGGTGGTTGCAGCTGCCATGGAAATGGAAGTATCTATCACCATGATCAAGTCAACGGAGGCGGCTTCGGCCACGGCCGAAGCGGTAATGGTTGTTGATTTTAATTCCGATCACCTTAAGGAAACCAAAGTATACCGTCTCTGAAGCGGTGACGCGCACCAGTTTGCGCAACGGCGTGGTGCATAGAACTGGGTCACCGGGCAAAGTTGCGCACGTATCGGTTGTAACATTGAAAACATTGTTTTGATTAAGTTGCAGGAATTCCTGCGCGGCGTCGGTCATATCAGCTTGTAAATAATTTTTGCGGAATTCCTGCGCGGCGCCGATCGAGGCGGAATCTACGCCGCGTTTTAGGTTTGCGTAAGCGAGCAGCAACGTGCCGCCATCAATCATCAATCCGACCATGGAAACCAGCCCCACAAAGGCGATGGCGACCATGACGATGGCTTGTCCCCGGCTCGAATTTCGAAATAATTTCTTGATCAACTTTTTCTCCTTATCAAGAACAAGCCGCCAAAGAAACGAAGTCTGCGCCCGGTTGGGCCGTTATCAAAGGCATGATGGTATAAGCATGCAGAACCGGACTTCCGAGCCAGGCCATCCAGGGTAATCCCAAAACCTGATGGTAGGTATAATCCACTTCCACCAGCACCATGCCTTCGCATGGAGCGCCGGACACGAGTAAACTTTGTAGTTTTGCGGTCGTGAAGCTGGACTTCTGCTTGCAGTACAAATGATAGGCGTTATCTTTACTGCAACCATGAGTTGCCGGATAGGTAACAACGGTGGTTCCCGAGACGCTGTACACCCAAACAATCACATCATCGTGGGCCGGGTCCAGCGTGATCTTTTTGGTGTTATCATTTTGGTTCGCAGGTTGCAATTGACCCGTGACTGCGTTTGCCGCGCCGCTATAGAAACCCGTGGTGTCATCCTGGCCGGCACTCGCTCCAGTGGTGATGAATGGGGTACTTTGCGAATATAAACGCGCCGCGAAGCGCGTGGCATCCACCAGCGAAAGGTAGTAATTCAACATAAAACCAAACTCTACCAATCCGGAAAATAACATCAGCAGGATCGGGAGGGTAAGAGTCATCTCGACCAAACTCTGCCCTTTGGATTTGTGTCTACCTTTCTTTAGGCGCGAGTCGGTTTTAGCTGGGAATGAAAATAGTTTTTGAAGCTGTTTTCTCATAGAACTTCTCTCATATATTATAATGCGGTTTCAAACCTTGCGAAACTGTGTAAGTCACCTGTAAAGTTTCAAATTCGTAAGGATTCTCGTAAAAACCACTTTGTTGATGAAGGCTTGGATACAAATGTTCTTATTCTAGGTCTGGAAAAACCTCATTAACCATCCTGAATCTGCTTTCATGGCTAATACAATACTTACTTGGGTACGATGGGGGCAATCCAACTTGGTAAAAACAGGATCAGGAATGCGCTCGTAATGAAGAAGGGACCGTAAGGCATAAATACCATCAAGGCTTCCCGCTTATATCGTTTTGAGAGCATCAAGTATAAAACAAGGATGACGCCGACAACGCCTCCGAGCAGGATACCCAGCAGTAAGCCGAACCAGATGAACGGCCAGCCCAGGATCAAGCCGAGTACGCCTGCCAGGATCACATCGCCAAATCCCAGCGCTTCCTCGTTATCTGGATTTCCTCCGGCGGCTTGCATACGTTTGGCTCTGATGTTCGAAAACAAAACACCGAAATAATAGAAGATTAACATGATGGCAAGCCCCGCCAGTCCGCCAATCAGCGTGGGAACAAGGCCGTTGATCCAGAAGCCCAGCCCAAGTCCGAGCAGCGCGCCGAAGATGCTCGTGGGATGCAGGATCAAACGATGCTCAAAGTCAATCACAAACACCATCGCAAAGTAGGTCAAAAGGACCATACCCAGCACGTAACCCATCCGATAGGGCGGATGGAAGGCAAACAGGGTGAAAGGCGCCTTGAACCAAACATAGATGCTAATGACCAGCATGATTATTTGAACGAACCAAGCACGCCGGGCGCGGCGTTGATGGCAATTGGGGCAGGGACGAAACGTGAGATACGACGCGCTGGGATATTGCTGTCCGCAATTGGAACAAGCCGGACGCGAAAAGCGCCGCGTGATCGGCAAAACATCCGCAAGATAGTTAACCAGCCAGCCGCTTATCCATCCCGCGAACAGCGGGATAATCAGTAGAAAGTCCATTCTTTTATTATATTATAAATAGGAAATTGTTCCCATCCCATGTAAGTCAATTGTAATGTTCTTGGCGAAACATACAAACTGCCGTACAATCCTGCAAGATTTTAAGGAGATGAGTGGATGGATGAATTTGTGATTGAGGGCGGCGTCCCTCTGCGCGGCGAAGTCACACCGGCAGGCAATAAGAACGCGGCTCTTCCGCTTTTGGCGGCCTGTTTGTTGAGCGATGAACCGGTGACGCTTCATAATGTTCCGCACATTCGCGATGTTTCATATATGCGCGACTTGATCGAGAGTGTGGGCGCTCAAGTAGAAGAGTTGCAACCCAGGACATGGCGTGTCACTTCGCGGACTTTGAGGCCGGCTGATCTTGACCCCGATCTTTGCCGCCGCATCCGCGCCTCCATCTTGATCGCCGGTCCCATGACCGCGCGCGCTGGAGAACTGCGCCTGCCTCCTCCCGGCGGAGATGTCATTGGCCGCCGAAGGCTTGATACGCACATTTTGGCTTTGCAAGCCCTCGGTGCAGATGTAACGTATGAGCGCATGTTCCACTTTCGATCAAGCGGTTTGAAAGGCGCTGAAATATTGATGGATGAAGCCAGCGTTACAGCCACGGAGAATGCCATTATGGCCGCGGTCACTGCCACTGGTAATACAGTCATTCATAATGCCGCCTCCGAACCGCATGTGCAGGAATTATGTCAACTTCTAAACATAATGGGCGCACGGATTGAAGAGATTGGATCAAACACACTTCATATAACCGGTGTGCCGCGCCTGCATGGCGGCGAATTTACGATTGGACCGGATTATCTGGAAGTGCTGAGCTTCGTCGGCGCGGCGGCCGTGACGCATGGCGAAGTCTGGATTCGTAATGCGGGCGTACGTTATCTTGCGATGATTGCTGGAGTCTTTCGCCGTTTGGGCGTTCAATGGAAAGTGGAAGGGGATGATATCTTGATTACCTCTGAACAGCCGCTGAAAGTTACTCCGGATTTGGATGGTGCCATCCCTGAAATTAAGACGAATGTATGGCCTGCTTATCCCACTGATCTGATTAGCATTGCGATCACCATCGCGACACAAGCCAGCGGCTCCATTCTTTTTCATGATTGGATGTATTCAGGTCGTATGTATTTCACCGATAAGCTGGTCGGCATGGGAGCGCGCATTATTTTATGCGATCCGTATCGCTGTCTTGTGCAAGGACCGACTCAGTTGTTTAGCGAAAGGTTGGAGAGTCCCGATATACGCGCGGGGATGGCGCTGGTGCTTGCCGCCTTGGCGGCAAAGGGCAAATCTAAGATTAGAAATATCAGCCAGATTGATCGCGGCTATGAAAATGTGGAAGGCAAACTTCGCGCGCTTGGCGCACAAATCGAACGAGTTCAAGAATGATTCAGGAACGCGGGCCATTAATAGCCCGCGTTCCTGAATACGCTGGTTAATGCTCGTACTTAAGGAAGGCTGATACCATTTATTGTCACACTTAATGCGGTCTTGGTGGAATTAATTCCTACACAAAAATTGTTGCCGTTCATAAAATTCGGTTTACCTGCAAGTGTCCAAGCAGTAATATGATAACATGAATTTGAAGCGGGGAAGTTTGTTAACGTGATCGATGTGTTAGGTGGTATTCCTGCCGGGCTTGACCAAAAGCCGCAATCCCCGAAGGAATTCTTGTTGAGATAAAAACTTACTCCCAACAAAACATTGGTCTTATTGTTTATCGTAATCGTGGCAAGAGTTTCTCCCTTGCTGGCTTTAATCGATCCACTACATTCTCCGCCGCTACTGGAAGAAGTAACTGCTGTGGGTGAAGGTAAAACTGGTGAATTCAAAACTGGATTTGTGGGCAAGGGCGGAATCGTTGGGGTGGGTTGCGGTGTATCTGTTACGGCAACCGTTGGCGGAACGGGAGTTCTCTGTTGGTACTGCCGCCTGAGTCATGGCGACCATCGTGTTCGCCGCGGCTACGGCTGAGGCTTGCACCTGAGCCGGGTTCACCGTGGGAACTGCTTTTGCTCCACATGCGCTTAATAGCAATACCAAGACTGCGTTAATGGTCAATATAGATTTCGATTTCATGGATTTTATTCTTCCTTTCTCTTTTTGCTAACGGCTATGAAGTCCTTATGGATTGTGATGGCGATTTTGTTGCGCGTGTGATAGGGCGAAGGTGGCTTCATCGTAACGCTGTATACCTTATTATATTCCAAAGCTGTCGAGTTTGCGCGCTGGTGCTGGCGGCTTTGTCGGCAAAGGGAAAATCAGAAATATCAGCCAGAGTGACCCGGGCTATGAAAACGTGGAAGAGAAACTTCGTTCTTTAGGCGCACATATTGAACGGGTACGGGAATAAACAAAAAAGGGGTGAGTATTTGTACTACTCACCCCTTTACTAAAATTGAGAAACCTGTTCTCTCTAATAAGGGATAAATGAGATGGTACTTACTGTAGCCTGGATCGTGAATTTATCAGCGATAGTATCACAAAACGGATAACCGTAATTTTGGAAGTCAGGTTTACCGGAAAGGGTCCATGTTCCAACAGTGTAGCATCCCCGGGGGAGGTTCGTTATGTCGAGTGTGCCATTCGGATTGATTTGACTGGACCAATAACCACAGTCTCCAAAGGCGTTCTGTTTGAGGTAAAAAGTTATTCCCATCAGCACACCAGTTTTGTTATGAACTACGATGTGAGTCAGCTTATCTCCTGCACTCACTTTGAGATAAGTACAATCTCCGCCGGAGCTACTCGATACGACGACTGTCGGCGAAGCCAGAACCGGAGATGTAGGTAAAGGCGGAATCGTCGGAGTGGGTTGCGGCGTATCGGTAGCCGCAGCTGTTGGCGGAACTGGTGTCTGTGTTGGCATCGCCGCCTAAGTCATCGCGACCATCGTGTTCGCCGCGGCTACTGCTGAGGCTTGCACCTGCGCCGGGTCAACCGTAGGAACTGCCTTTGCCCCGCATGCGCTTAACGTAAACGCCAGCACGGTTGCAATAATCAATATAGGTTTCAGTTTGATGGATTTCATTTTCTTCCTTTCTTCACTTTTTAACTAGCAAATGGCAACATGATCTGTATAGATCGTGAGGGTTAATTTTGAGGTGGTGTTATATGCAAAACCGCCGAGGATTGATTTGCCTCCACAATGTGGATATGGCTTCATTGGTTTCTGTTGTGGCGGTAGACCCTGTTGAAGTTGGCTTTGTGAGTATATGGGACGGGGCGATGAGTGAATGTGATAATTTCTGTTGTGGCCAGAGGGAGGCGCAAGAACAACCTGTCTTTTCATGTTCGCTTTTAGTTCTGGCTGGCAACCTCCATAAACTGGGCCACCACGTCACGCAACATTCTTTCAGGCAATGCGCCCACCTGACGATGAACAATCTTTCCGCCTGAGATGAACAGCATGGTCGGGATGCCCTGTATGCCGTACTTGCTGGCCCATTCAGGGTTATCATCCGTGTTGACTTTGGCAACCACAACCTTGCCCGCGTATTCCTTGGCAAGCTTATCGAGAATCGGCGCGACCATTTTGCAGGGTCCGCACCAAGGCGCCCAGAAATCAACAATGACCGGAATAGTGGATTGGAGCACGGTTTGTTCGAATGCTAAATCGGTGACGTGAACAGGTTCTTGAATCATAACTTTATTATATACCTTTTGTTTATTTGGATATACTTCTCCTCGGGTTAAACGGGGGCGAGTATAACACAAAACCCGCATGTTATAATCCCGTTTCATGGCAGATTTATTTTCACGATGGCGCGCAGGGCTTTCCAAGACAAGCAAGTCCGCTTTTGGGCGGCTTGCTAATCTGCTAGGCGCGACAGAAATCAATCCAGGAACATGGGATGAACTGGAAGCGCTGCTCATCCAAGCCGACTTGGGAATCGAAACGACCAGCGATGTGATTGCTTCACTTCAACGTGTTCGTCCTCGACCGAGGGCTGACGCGCGCTGAATGAGCTTCGCGAAATCCTTCGAGTTGACCTGCGTTCGCGTCTGATGCTGCCTCCCGTCATGGATTGGATTGCGCACCCTTCGGTCATCTTGATTGTCGGCGTTAATGGTTCAGGGAAGACAACCACTATTGCGAAATTGGGAAAACGTTTTTGTGATGAAGGTCAATCCGTTCTCTTCGGCGCGGCGGATACCTTCCGTGCTGCAGCGTTGGATCAACTTCAAGTTTGGGGCGACCGACTCAAGGTCGAAGTGGTTGCGGGTGCGCCCGAAAGTGATCCCGGTGCAGTGGCGTTTAACGCAATCCAATCAGGCATCGCGCGCGAAAGTTGATCTGATCCTGATTGATACCGCCGGACGTTTGCATACGCGATTTAACTTGATGGAAGAGTTGAAAAAAATCTATCGCGTGGTCGGCAAGGCGTTGAATGGCGCGCCGCATGCGGTTTGGCTGGTGTTGGATGCGACCACCGGGCAGAATGCCTTGCAGCAGGCTCGCGCTTTTAAAGATGCTGTCTATGCTACGGGCGTAATCTTAACAAAACTTGATTCGTCGGCGCGTGGCGGAATGGCGTTCGCTATTCAACACGAGTTGGGTTTGCCGATTCTGTTTGCGGGCTTGGGCGAAAAAATGGAAGATTTGGAGCTGTTCGATCCCGATGCATTTATAAATGGAATTTTAGATTCATAATCTTGGAGGAATCATGCAAGACTTGCTTGACCGTTTGACTCACGCACAGGAATTAACGTCTCAACTCTTGGAGCGTCTTTGACTTCGCGGGCAAGGAGAAAAAATTAACCGAACTCGAAAAGGAAATTGAAGTTCCAAGCTTTTGGAATGACTCTTCTGCCGCGCAGAAAACAATGAAGGCTGTTTCAAATTTACGAGATGAAGTTGAAGTCCTGGCGCAAATTCCAGAACCATTTGCGAGATCTTATGGAGCTTTCTCGCCTCAATGATGAATCTCTGCGTAGTGAATTGGAAAAAGAGATCACTCGGCTCGAAGCGGATTTGGATAAACGTTCTTTTACCGCGATGCTTTCTGGACCATATGACGATGATGACGCCTTGCTTGCCATTCATGCAGGAGCTGGTGGAACCGATTTGCAGGATTGGGCCGCGATGCTGGAACGTATGTATCTGCGTTGGGCCGATGCGCGCGGATTTAAGTCTGAGATCCTTGATCGAACCGATGGCGAAGAAGCCGGCTTAAAAAGTGTAACGATCGCGATGGACGGAAAGTATGCGTATGGTTATTTGCGTTCGGAGAAAGGCGTGCATCGGCTTGTGAGGCTTTCGCCCTTCGACGCCGCGCATCGGCGGCACACATCATTTGCGTTGGTGGAAATTCTGCCGCAGGTCGCGATGGATGACGCGCAGATCGAGATAAATTCCAACGATATAAAGATGGATGTGTTTCGATCATCCGGCGCGGGGGGGCAGAATGTCCAGAAGAACGCGACCGCTATTCGGTTGACTCATATCCCAACCGGAATTGTAGTCACATGTCAGAATGAACGCTCGCAATTGCAGAACCGCGAAAATGCATTGCGCGTCTTGCGTGCACGTCTCTTGGAAATGAAGCGCGCAGAAAAGGATCAGGAGATCGCTGTTTTGCGCGGCGAATATACCAAGGCTGAGTGGGGAAGTCAGATCCGCTCGTACGTTTTGCATCCGTATCAAATGGTCAAGGACCACCGCACCGAGTATGAAACGGGCAACACGCAAGCGGTGTTGGATGGTGACTTGGATGCGATTATGGAAGCTTATCTTCGACAGAACGCTTAGGAGATTTTATGTGGAAAAAAATCCGTGCTGTCATCTTTACCCGTGAAAATATGTTGGCGTTATTGCTGGCGTTGATTCTCATTGCGCTGGTAATCTTCACTGCCGATACTTCGCCTACGTGGATTTATCAAGGTTTCTAAATCGTGACTATCCTTCAAATCTCCATACTTGCTATTGTCGCGTTGGTTCTAGGTCGCTTGCCACGGGGCCGCCAGTTAGCATTGCTGGTGGTCAGCACGTTTGTTGTCTTTTGGCTCCAGCCTATTGAACCATTTGTGGGCCTTGTGTTTTGGCTTCCTGTTGTAACTCTGACAATCACTGTGTTGGCATGGGCATTGACTTCGACGCCCAAAGCACGCGGCTGGAAACAAAATTGGCCTGCCATTGCAATTCTGGTCGGAGTTGTTTTATTGATGGACTTGAATCGTTACTTTAGATTAACTCAGGTCTTTATGTCTTCCACGCCGCAACTGACTTTGACGCTTATTCTGTTGATCATCATTGCAGCGGCAACTCTTTTATTGGCGCTTTGGCAAAGGTCGCATCGTATTTTGCAGGTTATTGCTTTCGTTGCAATTATCCTGATCTTTATTTTTTTGAAGATGCCTCAACTGACCAATCTCGCACTGAATTATTTTTCTACTGTCCATGGACAAAATCCAAAGACAGCTGACATTGCCTTTAGCTGGCTTGGCTTTTCCTATCTGGCTTTTCGTCTGATGCATACCATTCGCGATCGGCAGTCGGGTCGTCTGCCTGCCGTGACTCTCGCAGAATATGTCAACTATGCTATCTTCTTTCCGGCTTTTACCGCCGGTCCCATTGATCGTTTAGACCGATTCGTCAAGGAATTGCGAACGCCTCTTCCGATGGGCGATGAAGATTGGATCGACGCGGGGACACGGCTCTTTGTTGGTCTCTTTAAAAAATTTGTCGTGGCCGATTTGTTAGCTGTTATCTCTATTAGCGATGTGCTTGTGCCACAAGTCAAAGGCGTAGGCTGGATGTGGCTCTTTCTCTATGCTTATTCCTTCCAAATCTATTTTGACTTTAGCGGCTATACCGACGTTGCGATCGGGTTGGGACGATTGCTCGGATTCCGTTTGCCTGAAAATTTTGCCGGCCCTTATCTTAAACCGAACCTGACTCAATTCTGGAATTCCTGGCACATGACGTTAACTCAGTGGTTCCGTTCTTATTTCTTCAACCCATTGACGCGCGCCCTAAGAAGCGGAAAGCGACTTTCTATCTGGATTATCATTTTCATAACACAAATCAGCACGATGATCTTGATTGGTTTATGGCATGGGGCAACGCTGAACTTTGTATTCTGGGGCGCATGGCATGGAATGGGTTTGTTCATCCACAATCGCTGGAGCGAATTTATCCGTAACCGGTTGCCGGCTTGGACGCAGTCGCCTCGCGGCCAAATGGTGATGAATGCACTTGGTGTATTTGTAACGTTTAATTATGTTACATTGGGTTGGTTGTTCTTTACTCTATCCACTCCGGCGATTGCCTGGCAGGCGATGTTGAAGTTGTTTGGAATGGCGTAATGAAGAAGGTTCACCCTTTGCGCGTTTTGATCAAAGCGCTCATTCTCTTTGGAATCACGAATTTAGCTTTTGCATCTTTCAACCCGCCGGTCAACGGTTTGACAATTTACAATTGGCTCGTTCCTGGCCGGTTGCGATTCCCATTTCCGGGCGAAGGAGTGCCGGATACTACCGCTAATGATATTGATGCCTTATTTGCCTCTCACGTCATCTCAAAGGGGAAGAAACAGGAAAATGAATTTCGTGTGATTCTTCATTGGCAATTCGTCTGTTTGGGGCGAACATATTCCTCCCGACCAAACCCTATCAGAGCAATTAAATGCGAACCGCATAGCTTGTTACGGAAAAACAATTCATGTCTTCAATCTTGGTTATCCTCACCCATCCCTTTTAAAGGACTTTTTGATTCTGGATACTGCCAAGAGGTATCAACCTGATCTTGTCATATGGTTGGTAACATTAGATACTTTTCGCCAGAATGGGTTAAATTCGTTTCTCCTTTCCAATCAACAGGAGACTCGTTTCATCATCGAACGGTATGGCATTCCGTTTGATCTGTCTTACCTTCAACCCGACGCAAATCTTTTCAGCCAAACCTTGATTGGTCAGAGATCACAGTTGGCGCGTCTCTTTCAGTTGCAGTTATACGGCTTCTATTGGGCCGATCTTCACCTTACTCTTGCGGATATGGGTTCGTCGGTCCCTGTCCAAAACAATTTCAAAAACGATGCCACTTTTCCGGGTTATCGGACGGGTGTTAACTTAAATAATGCAATGCTGTTTTCATGGGTTGATTATATCTATAAAATTTCAGGCGGGATTCCAACCATTGTTGTCAATGAACCGATTTTCATTGCAACCGGCCAAAATAGCAGCGTACGATATAATAGTCTGTACCCACGCTGGGCCTATGCTCAATACCGTGGGATCATAAATCTGGAAGCTGTTCGCCACGGTTGGAATTACGTTGATTTGTGGAATAGCATTCCATCCACGGAGTTTCTGGATACACCGCTTCATTTGACCCCGACAGGCGAACATCAACTGGCAAACTCTTTGATGCCGACAATTCAAAAATATTGTGGTCCTTAATTAAACTGTGGTGAAACTCGTTAGAAGGAAGGAATCTTTGGTAGGCGAAGGCCCAACTGTCATTAGTGGACATATTTCATCCTTCGTCTGGAAGGTAACAAGCCATTCTGAACGAAAGTAAGCTTTTCGCCAATTTCCATCTGAGCGAAGATTGACGTGGTTAAGTTGCATTACACGCGTGTAGTATATTTTTGATATTCAAATTCATCATACTAGGCTACCGTTTTTTAATTGCCTATCCTTTGATCATCTGGTCAGCGATGTTGAAATTGTTTGGATTTGCCTGATATATAAATTGTGTTATTAGAATCGTTTTTATCCCTTTACGACATTCTCGTCGATGAGATATTTGATGGTAGAAAGGATGAACAAATGAACCTGCGATTTATAAGTAATCGCTTGCCCAAGATTCAAAATCTAATGTCTGTTTACGCTGTTATTGTGTTCATAACTTATACTTGGACAACCTACACATTCATTCGTTATTTACCTTATTGGCTGAGTTTCCTGAATGTGTCTGAGATTAGTGCGATATTCTCATATGCAATTCTCAGTGATTTTTTTGAAAGTCTTGGTGTCATGTGTCTGTTGTTAGGATTTTGTGTGGTATTGCCTGCCGAGTTTCTTCGGAAAGCTTTTTTAGTCCACGGTACTTTGATTGTAATTTGCCTGCTCGGAGCGATCATTGTGTATTTAAATTACTATGCTAGAATTGTCTCGCCTACCTTATTCCTTGTTGTTTTATGGTCGCTCATTATCTTGGTAGCTTCGATTATCGTGTCCTTTGTTTCTGCAAAAAATCGTTTTGTAGTGTTGGCTATTGAATGGCTTTCAAATAATGTCGTTATATTCTTGTATATTTATATCCCCATGACAATTCTGTCTTTGGTGAATGTACTCTTTAGAAATTTGTAGAGGGTGATCGTCAATGTTCAATATAAACAGGCGCGATTTTCTGAAATTAGCGGCTAAGATTTCTGCGGGCGTGGTTTTGTCTAGTGTTCGGCCGGGGCTTACGATATTGCCAAATGCAAAAGTCGATAAGCCAAACATCATCATCTTGGTTTTTGATTCGATGTCGGCGCGCAATTTATCGGTGTACGGATATGCGCGGAGAACAACTCCTAATCTGGAGCGATTTGCACAGCGTGCCATGGTCTATCACTCGCATTACTCCGGCGGGAATTTTACTACTCCGGGCACATCCTCGCTCTTGACTGGAATGTATCCGTGGACTCATAGAGCAATTAACATGGGAGGTCTAATCAAGCGCAACTTGGCGGGACAAAGTATATTCTCCCTGATTGGAAAGGATTATTACCGCGCGGCCTATTCGCAGAATTTATGGCCTGAGGTATTGCTACGCCAATTTAGGGCAGATATAGACTGGCACATTTCTACATCTCAATATAAGTACGCGGACAAGGATCTGAATATCTTATTGGGCGAGCCAAATATTCCTGACGGCGACATGATCTACTATGCCTTGGATGCCTTCTTATATGGTGGCGACACAAATCCTTGGCCTGGTTCACTTGCGGCCGGGTATTTGGATTCGATCCTTAAGGATAGCCATGAGTATTTGGAAAACGCCTCAAAGGAATATCCTTATGGTATTCCTTATAACACTCGTTATTATTATCAGATTCCAACCGTTCTTGCTGGGGTTACGGGAATAATTGATCAGTTGGCGCAACACGAATCCCCTTTTCTAGGCTATTTTCATATTTGGTTTCCCCATCAGCCTTTTCGTCCCCGCGCGGAGTTTGTCAATATATTTCCAGAGATTGCGATTCTTCGAAAACCGCGACATCCGCTTTCTCGATATAGCGCATCGCCTAAAGATTACGTTCAACTTGATAACTTGTATGATGAGTACGTCGCAGATCTAGACGCGGAATTTGGAAAACTCCTGGATGTTCTTGAAAGCACAGGTGTTCTGGATGCCAGCTACGTTATTGTGACATCTGATCACGGGCAGTTGTTTGAGCGCGGAGAAGAATACCATATAACACCTTTGTTGTATGATCCTATTATTCACATTCCCTTGCTCATATCTGCCCCAGGTAATAAAGAGCGCCAAGATGTCTTTACGCCAACCAGCGCCGTTGATCTCCTGCCGACATTATTGAATGTAACTGGTCAGCCAATTCCGGCGTTGGTGGAGGGCAGGTTGTTGCCAGGATTTGGGGGCGAAGATGATTTATCCCGGAGCATTTTTACAATCGAAGCTAAACACAACTCTGCTTTCAAACCACTCACGGAGGCAACTGTTTCTATGATAAAAGGTGATTTGAAATTGATTTATTATGAGGGCTACGAAAATTACAACAACATTTTCGAACTCTATGATCTTCATAATGACCTCGAGGAGATGCAGAATTTGTTTAAAAGAGATAATGTAATTGCATCTCAATTGAAGAATGAATTGTTAAATGCTTTGCATGTGGCTAACCTGCCTTTTGAGAGTTAAATCATCCTTGGTTTTTTGACTGTGAGGCGGATGTGCACGATATCTCCTCGAGCTAATTTAATAAGCCATTTCTGATTTCTTATGGACAATTCGACATCTTCCAAGGATAATACATCACTTAGGATATCCATTGCCTCTAGTACCTTAGTCGGGTTAAGTGTAGTGTACAGTGCCTATGTTCTGTTTCTTCAAACCCCGGCTATAAGCATGAGCAGATTGGCAATTGGATGTATTTTACTTGTTATCTTTGCAATCGCAAATTTTCTTTTAACTCATTATTATCTAAAAGAAAAACCGGTGAATGCACTTTTGTGGAAGCCATATATAAGCGGCCTTTGTGTTTTTCTTCCCCTTTTGTTCCTTCCACTTTTTTATACCGCGCCTGCATATCCGGCTAATCCTTTATTACAACCATGGACAGATGTGGCGGTTCAATTTGATGTTAATCCTAAATCTCAAGCGATTAGTTTTTCAAAGTCGGACGTTCGTTTGAACCTTAATGGGAATCCTTTCGACGCAGAATCATTTATCCCAGTGGGGATCTGGAAATCAACCAAAGATACGTTCCGGCTCGATCCCGGCTCCTCCGCAGCTCTACACTGGACTGGTGCCGCCCCCGAATGGATCACTCTGACAGTGAAATCTCCGCCTGCGATGGGGACCTTGACTGTTTATTGGGATCAATCTCGAACAACGTTTGAGCTATCGCCAAGTTCTGCCAAACAAATTGTTTTAATAAGAAGATTTTCAACTCCCTTCGTGATCAACATATTATTGTTCTGTGCTTTTTACATTTTATCAGCTTGGATTTTGTTCCTGTTGTTGATTTTGTTTGGTGAAAAAATACGTTCTTCTAGACGGCTTGAGCGAATAATGGATTCGCGATTTTTGATTCTTCTTCTGGCTCTTATATTTGCTGTTGTGACGGTCAAGCTTCAGTTGGATAGTCTGCATGGAGGAATGAGTTTTCTAAATGGCGGACAACTCCAGGAACATGATAACGTTCTGACAGGACAAGCGCCCAATCCATGGCAATATCGGGTTCTTTCAGAAATCGTGGCGGAAGGATTTATTGATCTATTCCGATTATTGCGAATTCAAGACCCCGTTGGCTTTGGTTTTATTTCATTTCGCCTTTTACAAAACATTGCTATTTTTCTGCTGGCATTTGCCCTTTATCGCCAGACTTCCAGTTCGAAACTGATTCCCATCGTGGGTTTGAATTCTGCTTGCCAGCACCATAAAAAACGGGTTTTACGATAATGATCTTTCCTTCAACACGTACTTCGATGTAATTTTTTATATAACCGCCGTTTTGTTAATCCTCCGACGCCATTACTTTTGGGTCGCGCTGTTGATGATTCCTGCTGCGCTAAACAGGGAAACAAGCGGCGTTATTCCATTTCTAATGCTTGTTGCGCTTCTGGATAATCTTCGATTGTTCCGGAAGAAATATGTTCCGGTTTATATATCCATTGCAATCTTTGCGTTCATATTTATTGGGCTTCGATTCTTGTATCCGGATCGTCCAATCTACGTCCCATATAAACAGACTCCCGGTTATCAGCTGTTGCTTTATAACTTGACTCGCTCTTTCACATGGGATCAACTTTTCCATACACTGGGCTTTGCTCCTCTATTGAGTTTGGTATTCTTTTTTGTTTTGCCAAACCTGTGGAAGAGGTTCTTTCTGGTTTTATGCCCCGTTTGGTTTGGAATTCACTCCTTTCTCAGTGTGATGGGGGAAACTCGTCTTTTCTTTGTCCCGCAGGCGATCATATTTATTCCCGCGGTTCTGTTTGTGCTTGAATATTTTCGCGGTCTTGAGCTTGCTAAAAACAAATTGCAGGTGAAAGGGATCTAATGAGTGCTGCGCAAACCGTTGTCGGTGATTTTGTTTCAACCTCAATTCTTAAACTACCCAACCGTAAGATCCGCGCAGATGAACCGCTGATCTCGAGCGGGTTGATCGATTCGTTCAGTCTCGTGGATCTCGCTCTGTTTGTTGAAGATACGTTCGGCGTTCACATTGACGACACAGAATTGAACGCGCAGACCTTTGATACGCTGGATCAATTGGCGAACCTAATCCAATCTCGACAAGCGAAATGATGACATTTTCCCAAAAACTTCAATCGCTTCATTCGCAGGACCCGGAACGGGCCGCCGTTTATCTTCAGCATTCCGGACAACCGGATTTGCCGATCCCATATCGCCAACTGTTGCGCGGCGCAAACGCTTATGCTCGCACGTATGCCCGCGAAGGAATCGAACCTGGTGAAGTCGTTGTATTGATTCTTCAACATGGCGAAGATTTGATTTATTCATTTTGGGGCGCAATCTTGCATGGCGCAATTCCATCCATCATGCCATTTCTGACGGAGAAACTCGCACCGGAGCGTTATCGCGCAGACCTTGCGACGTTGATTTCAATGACGAAGCCCACGGCGATTGTGACTTATCCTGAATTCGAATCCGAAGTGCGCGGCGCATTGAAAGAAGGCGATTCGGTTCGCGCCGTGATCTTAACGGATAAACTCGAATCGCAATCTGATCCTGACTTTGATTCTTTGCTTGGTATGAAACGTTCATCCGACGATATTGTCCTGCTTCAACATTCATCTGGAACGACTGGCTTGCAAAAGGGCGTTGCGCTTTCGCATGAAGCAGTTTTCAATCAATTGGATGCATATAGCCGTGCGCTAAATTTGAATGACAACGATATGATCGTTTCATGGTTGCCACTGTATCATGATATGGGTTTGATTGCAGGCTTCCTCACGCCGATTCTTTCGGGCATACCATTGGTTTTGAGTTCGCCGTTTGATTGGGTGCGCGCACCGTACAAACTCATGCAATCCGTTTCGCAATACAAGGGCACGCTTTCATGGCTGCCGAATTTTGCCTTCAATTTTTGCGCGCAAAAGATACGCGATCGAAATCTGGAAGGCGTGGATTTATCTTCATGGCGCGCCGTGATTAATTGCTCGGAGCCGGTTCGCTTTGAAAGCCATGAGGCTTTTTATGAGCGCTTCAAAACGTATGGATTGAAGCTCGAAGCGCTTCAATGTTCCTATGCAATGGCAGAAAACGTTTTCGGTGTGACGCAGACGGATTTGTCGCGGCCGCCTAAAGTCGAGGAGATTGACCGTGAAGCGTTTATGGCGCAGCGCGTGGCGCGTCCGCCAACGAGTGGTCGTCCAGCGATGAAGATGATGTCATCCGGCAGACCATTATCCAATACGCGCATCCGCATTTTAGATGAACATGGGAAAGAAGTTCTCGAACAAAAGATCGGTGAAGTTGCTTTGCGAAGCGATTGCATGTTGACCGGATATTTCAATCGGCCAGATGCCACCGAGAAAGCATTTTTGGATGGGTGGTTTTTGACAGGCGATTACGGGTATATTTCGGATGGGGAAGTGTTTGTCTCGGGTCGCAAGAAGGATATGATCATTGTTGGCGGGAAAAATGTGTATCCGCAGGATTTGGAATCTTTAACATACGAAGTGCCTGGTGTTCATGCGGGACGCTCGGTGGCATTTGGCATCTTCAACGAAGAGGCCGGTACGGAAGATGTGGTCATCATTGCTGAAGTTGAATCGGAAGATGCGGTGGAGCAGGAACGGATCGCGGATGCAGTTCGTCAGCACGTCACCAAGAATTCGGCGATTGCTTTGCGATATGTGAAAGTTGTCGGACCCAAATGGATTCTGAAAACGTCGAGCGGAAAGACGGCACGTTCCGCAAATAAAGAAAAGTTTCTAAAAGAGTTGGAAGAACAGAATTAATGATGTCATTGCGAGCCGCGTTCCACGCGGCGAAGCAATCTCCTCATTTGCGTGCAGATTGCCACGCTCGCTTTGCTCGCTTGCAATGACGTCACTCGAGACACGTGCGCGTTAATGATTCTCCTGCGCCAACATCGCAACCCTCAGAACTATTTTGTTGAAGCAAAAGATCGTCGTATAGTTTTGTCATTGTGACTAGACCAAAACCTTGCCCGGCAAGATACGGGATCACCTGCGCAGAGATGGACGCGTCGAGTCGTCCCTTGTTCGGATCTTCATACGTGTGCATCTGCGCGATGTCGCCGTTCCGTGTACGAGTGGCGGCTTTCAATCCCTCATCTACAGTGTCTCCCTCGTAGCCGATGGAATACATGGTGAGCACTAAATCGCGTTCATTGCATAAGATTTCAAAAGACGGGCTGATGTCATCATAAGGCGGTTTGGCAAAACGGATATTGGATTCAAATCCTAGCACCTGGTGCAATATATCCATCCATTGGTCGAAGTCCTCGATCAAACTTTTCGATGACATGGTGGCTGGATCGTAATGATGCATCGTGTGATATCCGATCTCATGTCCGCGGCTGACAAGCCGCCGCCAAACTCCGGGATCTTTAACTTCGTTGATTTGCAATGCATCGCCGACCGCAAAGAACGTGAAATGAAAATCGGGATAGGGCGCGACCATTTCATTCAATTGCTCGAGCACTTCGGGATGCCAGCAATCGTCAAAAGTCAGCGCGATGTAATGCTGATCTCGATTGCCATGATAAACAATCGGCGGGGGAATGAAGTCGGCGCTTTGCAAATTGAATCCGCTAAAGGCGGTGGACAATAATGCGGCGCCGCCCAATTTCAAAAAGTCGCGGCGGGATAGATGAGACATGGGCGCGATTTAACCATACAAAGATGAGAAACGCCAGAGAGATTGAACGTCATTGCGAGGAGCCGCGACATCGTACTCGAAGAGTAAGCGGCGACGTGGCAATCTCGTGCAACAATCAATTGCTTGTTCGAGGAGGCTGCTTTGCTTCGCTCGCAATGACATCAGTCAATTTTCAATCTTATATCCACTGCAACTGCGCCTCTGGATAAAACTCGCAATGGATTGATTTCGATTTCCTGAAATCTTTGGATGGTCATGTGCAAGCCATGAAAGTTTAATTAAGATGTCTTGCACCGCGGACTTATCTGCGGCTGGGATATTTCTAAAGCCATCGAGTTTTTTCCCAGCCCAGGTTTTACGCATCATTTCCTCCGCCTCGAGCGGACTCAATGGACCCAAAGCAAAAGCCACATCCTTGAGTCCTTCCGCTTCAACTCCTCCGCTACCAAACATCACCAGCGGTCCAAATGTTGGATCACGCACCACGCCGACGATGACTTCCTGTCCGCCTTCGATTTGTCTTTGGATGTGTACTCCATCAATCTTTGCATTGGGCTTCGAATTTTCTGCGCGTTCAATTAAAAGCGCATAGCCATTATGGGCTTCTGATTCTGATTTGATATTCAACAACACACCGCCGATATCTGACTTGTGCAAAATATCCGGCGAAGCGATTTTCATCACAACGGGAAAGCCAAGTTCTTTTGCAATCCTCGCGGCTTCGTTTTCGTCGCACGCTAGTTTGATTGGAGCGATTGGAATACCATAAGACGCGACAAGCTCATCTGCGTTCATTAATGATGGAACATGGTTAATGGATGACGGTTTTTTCCTTTGTGTCTCTAAGCCCATAGCTCTTTGTGGGTTGTGTACTTTGTGTTTAAGTAACTCAGCGCGGCGCGCAAGAACTCCCAATGCCGACGCGGCGCGTTCGGGGAATGGATAGGTTACAACATTCATCTGGTTGAATCGTTCAAAAGCATTCGCCGTTAATTCTGATCCAAGCAAGGCAATGACGATTGGCTTCTCGGATGATTGAATGATTGGAATGATTTCATCTGCTACGGACTTGGTTGTGAACATCGGTGGGGGAGGCAGGATGACCATGACCGAATCAACATTGGAATCCTTGAGCAATAATTCCAGGCAGTCCGCATAATTTTGCGGTGAGGCGGATGCAAGCATATCCACTGGATTATGAATCCCTGCTGCGGGTGGAAGCATGGATGCCAAAACTTTTTCAGTGGCATCACTTAATTTTGCAAGATCCAAGCCATTAACCTCCAATGCGTCTGCGGCAATGACACCCGGACCACCAGCGTCGGTCAGCACTGCAACATTTTTTCCCTTCGACAAGCTCAGGGCATCGCCGCGCGGCAACGGACAGTGCTCCAACGCACACGCCCAATCAAACATCTGCTCGGCGGTATCGGCGCGGAAGATGCCTGCTTTTGCAAACGCCGCGTCGAAAGCGATGTCAGACGCGGCTAAAGCTCCTGTATGTGACGCCGCCGCTTTCTGTCCGGATTTCGAAGCGTCCAACTTTCAACGCAATGACCGGCTTGCGCTGAGTCACATCGCGAGCTACATCCACAAAGCGCGGACCATCTGAAACACTTTCCATATACAACACAATGACGCGCGTGTGTTCGTTATCGGCGAGAAGCGGAAGCACATCCGTCTCGTTGACATCGGCTTGATTACCAAGGCTGACGATTTGCGAAAAACTAAAGCCCTGACGGCGCGACCAATCAATGATCGCCGCCGCGAACGCACCCGAATGAGATGCAAAAGCGATGCCGCCTTTTGTTGGAATAGGAGGTTGTAAGAACGTTGTGTCGAGCGGAAGATGCGTGTCAATGATGCCGATGCAATTCGGTCCAAGCAGGCGCACGTTATTTTTATGCGCAATCTCGACACATTGTTTTTCGAGTGCCGCGCCTTCCGCCCCCGCTTCGCGGAATCCTGCCGAAACGACGATAGCGGCGTGAATGCCACGCTTTGCACAGGTTTCTATTGCATCGGGCGTGGCTGTGTTAGGAACGACCAACACTGCAAGGTCAACGGGATCAGGGACTTGGGCGAGATCGGTGTATAACGGACGCTCAAACAGTTCGCCTTGTTTCTGGCTGACGAAATGGATTGCGCCTTGATATTTACTAGCGATCAAGTTGCGCGCTACACCATATCCGAGTTTTTCCGGCGATGTAGATGCGCCAATGATAGCAATGCCGCGAGGATTGAAGAAAGGTTGGAGCGATGAATTCATAGGCGGAATTAAACCACAATTGAAGGAAGATAAACAAGTAACTTCGATATTATCTGTTTTGGGATTAAGAATGTTTACGTACGTTGTATATCATTACGGTGTGGCACATCGCAAGTCCATCGTCCACGAGCTATACTACCAGTGAATTCTTGCCGTCCTGCAAGAGGATGATAAAGACTGGATTGACTCAACATTGAAGAGGTATAATTGATTTGATGGAACGTGATTTGATCTCGAAACTCAAGCTCAATCGCTCAGCTTTTTCTGTAGCTTCGCTTTCAGACGAGTTGGATGAAAAGGCATATTGGCTTGCTTGCACTCCCACTGAGCGGTTGAGACAGGTGGAAATTCTTCGCAGAATTAACTATGGACATCGAGCTACCACTCGACTTCAAAGAGTTCTTGAAATTACTGAACGAGAAAGGCGTTAGATACCTGCTCATTGGGGGATACGCAGTTGGTTATCATGGCTATCCGCGCGCCACAAATGACATGGATGTTTGGATTGCCATTCGCCTAGATAACGCTCAAAAAATTGTTGATGTGCTAAAAGAATTTGGCTTTGACCAGCTAGAATTAACTCCTGATTTGTTTCTCAAAAAAGATAAGATTATTCGTATGGGCAATCCGCCCATGCGGCTGGAAATCTCAACTGGAATTTCCGGTGTGGAATTTGAAGAATGTTATGCCAGCAGGATTGTGGATAACCTCGATGGTGTTCAAGTTAACATTATTGATCTGACTCATCTCAAAGCCAATAAGAAAGCCGCTGGTTGTCTAAAGGATTTAGCCGATTTGGAGAACTTGCCTTAATTCGCCATCATGCCCACTGCTGACCGCAAACTCCGCGTTTTTCTCTGCCACGCTTCGCACAAGATTTAATTGCATCGGGCATGGCTGTGTTGGGAACGACCAGCACTGCAAGGTCAACGGGATCAGGGACTTGGGCGAGATCAGTGTACAGCGGACGCCCGAACAGTTCGCCTTGTTTCTGGCTGACAAAATGGATCGCGCCTTGATATTTGCTTGCGATTAAGTTGCGTGCTATACCATAGCCAAGTTTTTCAGGAGATGTAGATGCACCGACGATGGCAATGCCGCGAGGGTTGAAAAAGGGAGTGAGGGATAAATCCATGTGTGGAATTTTACCCCCTCTGCCGCTACGCGGCACCTTCGCGAAGCACACTCGAAGAGCGCCCCCAAATCCGACTATTCAATCATTGTGTGCGCATCCATAATTTCATTGTCGTATTTGGGGGAGGAAGGGTGGGGGCCGATGCGCCAATGATAACAATGCCGCGAGGGTTGAAAAAGTGACCGAGAAAGGATAACGTAAGTTCCATTTACCCATTATCACTTTAATGGATACGAAGGTATTCAGTTTAGTTTTTTAGTACTCTGATGGCTTTAGCGGTCTTGCGAGATCCCTTGTCATTCACGCTTTCTGTGGGCAAAAAACTCACTTTGCAATCCAACAACTCGTCTCTCGCCCGACACTTACGAATTTGTTTTTCCTGCGCCGCGCCGATTTGCCTTTGTCCCCGGTCAATACATGGAATGGACACTCGCTCATCCCGACACCGACGACCGCGACAACCGCCGGTATTTCACGCTGGCATCTTCACCCGGCGAGCGCAATCTGCGGCTGGGCGTGAAGTTTAATCCAAAGTCTAGCACGTTCAAGAAAGCATTGCTTGCGATGGGTAAGGATACTGAAATCGTCGCGTCTCAACTGGCGGGTGATTTTGTTTTGCCGAATGATCCGCAACAGAAGGTGGTTCTCATTGCGGGCGGTATCGGCGTCACGCCGTTCAGAAGCATGATTAAATATTTGTTGGATAACCATCAACGCAGACCGATTACTTTATTTTACACTGCTACAACTGTAAACGATTTTGTTTACAAAGATGTATTTGATCGCGCCCAATATGAATTGGGCATCAAAACAATTTATTCGGTAACTGATAATAGCAACTTACCTTCTTCATGGACGGGCAAGGTCGGACGCGTAAGTGCCGAGATGATCCGGTCAGCTGTGCCGGATTATCGAAATTGCTTGTTTTATATTTCAGGTTCGCGGAGCATGGTGGATTCCTTAACCGATACTTTGCATAAGCTTGGATTGGCAAGTTATCAAATCAAAACGGATTATTTTGCCGGTCTTGCTTGAAAACAAATCATTCCAACGAAAAAGTGAACGGAGAAACCTGCGCTCACGTTTTCGTTGCTATGGAAGTTTCTTGTGCAGCACCAATTACCATTTCTCCCAATGCGCAATCTCATGCAATTCTCTCCGCCCGCCCTTCTTTGGCGCGGCGGTTAACTTCTCTTCCTCAGCCGGATAGCCAAAAGAAAGAATAATGCGCAAATGGAGTTCGGATGGAAATCCCAGAACCTCCCGCGCCTTCTCTAGCTCGTAGATTGAAGCCGGGCATGAGCCGACTCCTAATTCCCACGCCGCGAGTTGCATATACGCCGCGGCTTGACCCGCGTCGAACAGCGTTTGAAATTTGGCGGCTGGATCAGGAGTTAGAATCGCAATCGCTAATGCTGCGCCCGCAACGTGTCCCGCAAATTGTCCACATTCTGATAAAGCCTGCAAAATCTTTTTATCTTGAATGGCAATGAAATGCCAGGTCTGTTCGTTTTTGGATGACTGCGATCGTCTTCCCGCATTCAGAATGACAGTTATGATTTCCTTCGTCAAAGGTTTCTCTTGAAATTTGCGTATCGCGCGTTTGGTGCGAATTGCTTCGGATACATTCATAGTTTCCTCGCTTTTCAAAAATGAACACAAAGGACACAAAGCAAAAATCTTTCCTTAGAGTTTCTTCGTGTACTTTGTGTTTAAATCTTCTTTCGTTTACTTGCATCATCCTCTGGATGATAACCGAGTTCCGCTTCAGCATTTGAAATATCCCAGAAACGTTTGGCATTCTTGGAAACGCCATAATAGATTCCAAACTTGACATCCGCTAGCAGACTTTTCCTAACTAATTGGACTAAATCTCGATGGCTGAGCCATGTGCTTTCAAAGCGTGGGTTGACGCTTGGATTATCTTCTTTTATAACCGATCCGATGCGCAGACAAATCGACTCAAGTCCATAAACTTCATAATACATACGGGCAATCGCTTCACCCGCTGCTTTGCTCGCGCCGTAAAATCCATCCGGGCGAATCGGGTCACGCGTCGTAATCAGCGTTGGGTTTTGCCTTGTGTGCAGACTCGGTGGAAAACCTTCATACGCGCCAGTCGCATGATTTGAACTCGCAAACACGATTCGTTTCACGCCTGCCAGCCGCGCGGCTTCATAGATATTTTTCGTCCCGCCGATGTTGTTCGCGAAAACGGAATCCCAGTCGGCGTCGACGCGTGGATCGCCAGCGAGATGAATAATATAAGTCAAGGATGGGATGCGATGGAATATCGTTTGAACTTCATCGGCTTTTGAAATATCCGCTTGAAAAATTTTCTCTGATGATTTGTTGGAAGAAATATCAAGACCATATAAATCAAAATCATTTTTCAAACCGTCCCACAAAATTCTGCCGACCAATCCATTGCATCCGGTGATTAACAACTCGGTAAGCGCCATGAAAAAATCTCCTGTGTTTTCGTGATTCTCTCAACCGAGTATAATTCACTTGATGGACACTTCGCCTTCTTTTCGACAATATCTTTTTTCTTCTATCTTCCTGATGATAGTGGGTTGGGGCGGATTGGCTCTGCTCATTTTTGTTTTTCAAGAACCGCCATTGGTTTGGGCACGTTGGGCTTTCTTCGCATTATGGTTCATCGCGCTGACGGGCACGGCGCTTCCCATCACATTTTTTCTCAACCTGCGTTTTCCATCGGAACCGCCTGCCGAGCCGAATGCAATTGTTCGCGAAGCAATGTGGGTCGGCTTTTATGGTGCAACGCTTGCGTGGTTTCAACTCGGACAACTGATTACGTTGTGGGTCTGGATGGGTTTAGCTGGCGGATTGATTGCCATCGAATCTTTGATCCGATGGCGTGAACGCGTTCGCTGGCATCCGCCGACTCTCAGACTCGCAACTTCCAACTCCTGATTCAAATGACCAACCTTCAAACTCTCCCTTCAATTGAACAACTTTTGCAGACGCAACATGCGATCGAGTTGATTGCGTGCTATGGTCGCCCTTTGACATTGGACGCCTTGCATTCAACATTGGATGAAGTCCGTATTCGTCTCAAATCGGATCCTCAAGCGGACGCGCCCGAAAATAATTTGATCTTTTCCCAAGCTGAATCTCGTTTATCCGCTTGGATTGCGCCGACTCTACAATCGGTCATTAATGCCACCGGCGTGATTTTGCATACCAATCTCGGACGCGCGCCCTTATCGAAGGCCACTATTGAAGCGATGACTCAAGTTTCGTTTGGCTATTCCAATCTTGAGTTTGATCTTGAAACGGGTAAGCGCGGCTCACGTTTGATTCACGCCGAAGGTATCCTGAAAAAATTACTGGGCGTTGAAGCGGCGGTTGTTGTCAATAACAATGCTTCTGCGGTTTTACTGGTTCTATCTGCGCTTGCATCGAAGAAGCGCGTGATCATTGCGCGTTCGCAACTGGTTGAAATTGGCGGCGGATTTCGCATGCCGGATGTGATGAAGCAATCCGGTGCGAAACTTGTTGAAGTGGGGACAACCAACAAAGTGCGCTTGTCTGATTACGAAGCGGCTCTTGAAGAATCAAGTGGGCTTGTGATGCACGCTCATCGTTCAAACTTCAAATTGGTCGGCTTTACTGAAGAGCCACTCTTAAAAGAAATCGTTGATGTCGCGCATCACGCCAATACGTTTGTTGTTGATGATCTCGGCTCCGGCGCGTTGTTGGATACTGCGAAATATGGATTAGTGCATGAACCAACGGCACAAGAGTCCCTTGCGGCTGGCGCGGATGTGATTTGTTTCTCTGGCGATAAACTACTTGGTGGTCCACAAGCCGGGATTATCATTGGTAAGACTGAATTAATTGCAAAGATAAAAAAGCATCCACTGGCACGCGCCGTGCGCGCCGATAAGACTTGCCTCGCCGGAATCACTGCAACTCTTTTGCATTACCTAAAAGATGAAGCCGAGCGCGAGATTCCTATTTGGAAAATGATCTCGATGCCGCTTGATGAGGTCAAAGCTCGGGCGGAGAATTGGGCGCATGAATTGGGAATCGGTTCGGTTGTGGAAAGTGAAGCGACCGTCGGCGGCGGGAGTTTGCCCGGCGAATCATTTCCATCGTATGTTTTGTCGTTGGACGTTAAAAGCCCTGATAAGTTTCTAAAAAAATTGCGTCAGCAAAATCCGTCCGTCATCGCACGAACCGAGAACGATAAAATTCTCTTTGATCCGCGAACTGTATTACTAGAACAAGACCGGTCACTCCTTTCCATTCTGCATTCTTTGTCAATGGAGTTGAAATGAAATCGGACCTTGATGCTTTGATGCAATCTCGTAATATCAATGCGCTTGTTGTACTTGGCACTGCTGAACATAATCCGCCAATGTATTATTTTGTCGGCGGCGGGCATGTGAGTGACGCACTTTTGGTCAAGAAACGCGGTGAAGCACCGGTTTTGTTTTATAACGATATGGAGCGCGGTGAAGCGGCGAAGAGTGGACTCGAGGCTCGATCCTTCAGTGAATTTGATATAAGTGAATTGAGAAAACGAGCCAACAGCGATTTGTTATTGGTGCTTGCAATGCGCTTTCAAAAAATTCTCGAAGACTTTAATTTAACTCGTGGACGCGTTGGTGTTTATGGTCAGGTCGAATTCTCGTCCACGTTTGGTATGATGATGAAATTGCAAAGTCTCATGCCGGATGTGGAGTTTGTCGGTGAAGCGGGAATGGATTCGATTTTCTTGAATGCGATGGAAACAAAAGATGAATCCGAAGTGGGACGGATTCGCAAGATGGGGAAGATTACGACTGAAGTCGTCCGACGCGTGCAGGAATATTTGACGAGCCGTAATGTCCGCGCCGATGAAGTTTTGTTGAACGGTGATGGGTCGCCGTTGACTATTGGAGATGTGAAGTCCAAGATTGATCTTTGGCTGGCGGAGCTTGGCGCAGAGAATCCGGAGGGAACGATCTTTGCCATCGGGCATGATGCGGGCGTGCCGCATTCAACTGGCAATCCAACAGATTTGATACGACTTGGTCAAACCATTGTGTTTGATATTTTTCCATGCGAGCGCGGCGGCGGATATTTTTACGACTTCACGCGTACGTGGAGTTTGGCTTATACCTCGCCAGAGGCGCAGGAACTTTACGATCAGGTGTATGAAATCTATAACAAGCTCGCTGATAATTTCGATTTGAATGCGCCGTTCAAAGATTACCAGCGCATGACGTGCGAATATTTTGAATCCAAGGGTCATGCTTCTCCATTGAATACTAAAGTGCCTTTGAATGGTTATGTTCACTCAGTAGGACACGGCGTAGGATTGAACATTCATGAACGTCCCTTTAGTGGCTTGACCGTTGGCGAGGATCATCGTCTTGCGCCCGGCGTGATCATCACCTCCGAGCCGGGATTGTATTACCCAGAAAAAGGAATGGGCGTCCGCATTGAAGATACGCTTTGGGTGCGACCTGACGGCAAGATGGAAATTCTCGCTGAATATCCATATGACTTTGTCCTGCCGATGAAAAAATGGAAGAAATAATCTTTCGCTTCATCCCGGACTTATAACGGCCTGTTTAACGATTCTATCTTGAGTCCCTGACCGTTCGTGATGTCAGCGAACGCTACGCCAACGAATTCCCATTTTATTTGGAAGTTGTAAAATCTCTGCGTGAGATTCAATTTACATCTCCAGTCACTTTCTTCGTTGGTGAGAATGGATCGGGCAAATCCACCGTTATGGAAGCTTTGGCGTGCGCGGTGAATTCCATCACTGTTGGAAGCGAAAGTGTCAAGACGGATAAGACTCTCGCCGCGGTTAGAAAACTTTCGCAATATTTTCGTCTTGCTTGGACAAAGCGCACTCACAAGGGATTTTCCTGCGCGCCGAAGATTTCTTTGGATATGCAAAAAAGGTGCGCCAAACACAGGAAGAACTTGAAGCAGGAAATGGCGACCATTGAGGATGAGTATCAGGATCGTTCGAAGTTCGCCGCTGATCTCGCTCGTCAGCCCTATACTCGAGAACTTTCTGCGATTCAACAGCGCTATGGCGATGGACTAGACACACATTCTCATGGCGAAAGTTTTCTTGCTTTGTTTCAAACGCGCTTTATGCCGGACGGTTTATATCTGCTTGATGAACCCGAAGCCGCGCTTTCCCCAACCCGTCAATTGACTTTTATTTCCGCGCTGAAACGCATGATCGAAGAAAATTCGCAATTTATTATTGCCACCCATTCGCCGATCATTCTCGCTTTTCCCGGAGCGACCATTTTGAGTTTTGACGGCGCGCGGATTCACGAAGTAAAATATAACCAACTTGAACATGTCAACCTAACTAAAGACTTTCTGGACAATCCGCAATCCTTTTTGAGATATTTATAAAATGAACACTCTTTCATCTATTCGTATTCTTGGCATTGAAACATCCTGTGATGAAACCGCGGCAGCTGTCATTGAAAACGGGCGGATTCTGCTTGGCTCAACTGTTGCTACGCAAATGGACATCCATGCGCGTTATGGCGGCGTTTTCCCGGAAGTTGCTTCGCGCCAACATGTGCTTTCGATTGTGCCTGTAATTGAAGATGCATTGTCAAAAGCACATCTCACGCTTAGTGATATTGATGCAATTGCGGTCACGTGCGGACCCGGTCTGGCTGGTTCATTGATTGTTGGGTTGAACGCCGCGAAGGGACTAGCGCTCGGCGCAGGATCTTCCGTTAATCGGTGTCAATCATTTGGAAGGACATCTTTATTCGGCCTGGGTCCATAACTCCGAAGACACACGACCCGAAGAGCCACAATTTCCATTGATGGTTTTACTTGTTTCTGGCGGACACACCGAACTTAACTTGATGACGAATCATTTGGAATATAAGCGTCTCGGTGCTACCCTCGATGATGCAGCGGGTGAGGCTTTCGATAAAGTTGCTCGCTTGCTGGGGCTTGGTTATCCCGGCGGACCAGCAATTCAGCGCACGGCGGAGGAAGGCGACCCAACACGATTTCAATTTCCCCGCGCATGGCTTGAAGGGACGTGGAATTTTTCATTTAGCGGGATCAAGACTGCGGTCCTGAAAGAAGCGAAGGGATATGAAGCAAAAGGAAGGTCAATGCCTGTATCCGATATGGCTGCCTCATTTCAAGCTGCGGTGGTGGATGTCTTATTTAATAAAACGATTCGTGCCGCGCGTGAATTTGACGCAAAAGAGATTCTGGTTGCAGGCGGTGTTTCAGCCAACCGCGCCTTGCGTGACGCGTTTCGAAATCAGAACGAATACAAAGTTCACATTCCACCCCTTTCACTTTGCACTGATAATGCCGCGATGATTGCGGCGGCAGGTTATTTTCGTTTTAAGTTTGGACATGTTTCAATGATGGATATGGATGTCCAGCCTACATGGCCACTCTCATAACATAAACCTTCGGGTAGTGGTTACAAAGTAAGTGATGCAAGTTGTTTTCTGGCGAGATTGTGATCAATGATAAACCATGTAGTGACCATGTGATGAAAGGCGTCGCGCTTCGAAAACGAAAGGGTTTTACGGACATAGCGCGCCTGATGTTGGCGCAAAGTACAATACCAACGCTCCATGTGTGAAACCTGTCCGCTCTCTTTCCCAACCGCTTGATGCGTGCTCTGCGGAAGAACTTTTTGGTAGGCTTCCCAGAAATCACTGTAGGAAATACAACTGCGGTAGGCCAGTGGAACTTCGTTCCACAAACGGCGACAGGTTGTTTCACTGCGGTCGCCAATGACAAAGGCGATGATTTGTCGGGTGCGACGACACATGACCGTCCACAGCCAACGTTTATTGCTCTTTTTGAGAACAAAACTCCAGGCTTCATCATATTCCAAGACATCGTCCGGTTCGGCTGGCAACAAAGTGTCTTTGAGTTCCGGCAGATCTTTTACATGTTCGACAATCCATCTGGAAACGCTTTGGCGAGCAACATCAAAAATCCGCTCCAAACCTCGCAAACTTACACGCTCTTGGTAGAGGCTGAGGATGATCGGTTTTTGCGTTTTTTTGCCTCTCGCTTTGACTCCAGAACACGCCGTGCTCCGCACTCTTTACAGTGATATTGCTGTTGCTTGAGACGGTTGGTGCCGTTTTTGACAATATTGGTGCTTCCGCACACTCGACAGTGGTAGGCTTTTTGGATCATACTGCCTATCTTATCATCACTTACTTTTCATCCACTACCGAAAAATTATAGCATAATGAACCCATGTTTCAAATTGACAGCCGATACGGTCTCATGTACACTTCTTTCATGGATATAGACCTTGACCTGTATCGGCGTGAAGTGCGTGTATTGCCCAATCCTTGAAGTTCCTAAAGAGCTTATAGTTTTCCAAAACGCTTCCTATACGCTCGCCTTAAAAAATCAGATTTTTTAAGGCAATTCCCCTTGCGGCCTCTTGAAGCGGTTAGGGTTGTGTGTTAAAATCTGGTTAAATTCGCCATATGTACGGGTCAGATTAATTACCACCCATACATATGGCTCTATCATCTGTTCTATAAATGAAACGTTTTTCACATGCGATGCCCATATTGTAACTATCACAACTCAAAAGTCCTCGATACATCCCACGATAGCCACGGTGGAATCCGCCGCCGCCGCGAATGCTTCAAGTGCAAACAGCGCTTCAGCACGTATGAACGCCCGATTCTGGCCACGCCGCTCATCGTCAAACAGGATGGGACACGGGAGGAATTCGACCGCGAGAAGCTATTTCGCGGCATTCGCATTTCATGTGCAAAGCGTCCGGTCTCAGCCGAGGATATCGAGCGGCTGGTGGGACACGTCGAAGCGGAATTGCAGAAGATGGGCAAGTCCGAAGTATCTTCCCGCGTGATCGGGGATATGGTCATTGCCGGGTTGAAGGAAATTGATCTGATTGCGTACATCCGCTATGCGATCGTTTATCTGCGCCTCGATGATTTGGGCGCACTGCGCAAGGAAATAGATAATCTTCTCAAAAGCTAATTGAACGACAGCAACTTCTGCTCGAAGCGAGGAGTGTCGCTGTTGTTTTTTTATTGTTGACAAAAAATTTGTTCTAGAGGAGAATTGTATGGTTGCCAAGAATGTCGTTCCATCCAAACAGGGATTGCTTCCCACGCCTTCCATGCCCAAAGGTCTTCCCAAAGCCCAGTTGACCGATAATGCGCGGCAGGTGCTGGAGCGCCGCTACGTCCGCCGCGGGGAGAATGGCAGGCCCGCCGAAAGCGTGGAGGAAATGTTCTGGCGCGTGGCGTATCACGTCGCAAAAGTTGAAGAGGATTGGGGCGGCGATGTGATTGCGCGTTCGACGGAATATTATCATCTACTGGTCAGTAGAAAATTCTTTCCCAACTCTCCGACGTTTACCGGTGCAGGCACGCCGCTTGGACAACTTGCCGCCTGCTTCGTCCTCCCGATCACGGATGACATGGGACGCGATAGCGCAGGTATTTTTCAAACCCTTCGTGACGCCGCCTTGATTCAACAGACCGGCGGCGGCAACGGGTTCTCGTTTTCGCGCCTGCGACCGAAAGGCACACTGGTGAAATCATCAGCCGGACAGGCAACCGGTCCGGTTGGTTTTCTGCGTGTGTATGATCATGCCTTCGATGAGATTGCACAGGGTGGAACGCGGCGCGGCGCGAACATGGGCGTCTTGCGCGTCGATCATCCCGATGTGGAAGAGTTCATTACCTGCAAGACGGATGAGAATCAAATCACAAACTTCAATATTTCCGTTGGCATTACGGACAGCGTTCATGCGCGCCGTGCGCGATGATAAGGATTGGGAATTACGCTTCCCGGATGTGCACGATCCAAAGTATCGCGAAGTACGCGGCACGTTGGATCAAATGGAATATGCCGGTGTGCGCATCCACACTTATCGAAAAGTGCGCGCCCGCGAGTTGTTCGATAAGATTGTTAATCAGGCGCATCACAACGGCGAGCCGGGCGTTTTGTTCCTCGACGCCTCCAATCGCAGCAATCCTGTGCCGCAATTGTATCCACTCGAGGCGACCAATCCATGTGGCGAGCAATGGCTTGGGCCATACGAGAATTGTTGTCTCGGCTCGGTGAATCTCAATGAGCATTGCGGACCCAATGGAAGCGTGGATTGGGAATCGCTTCGCAAGAGCGTCGTCACATCAACGCGCTTCCTCGATGATGTAGTGGAAGCCAATGCTTATGTGCCTGCGGTTCCGCAATTGACCGAAGCCGCGCATAAAGCCCGCCGCATCGGACTTGGGATTATGGGACTTGCCGATTTAATGTATCACGTCGGCGTGCGATATGGATCAGATGAAGGGCAGGAGTTCAGCGCGCAGGTGATGGAGTTCGTCCGTTATCACGCCATGCAGACCAGCATCGAGTTGGCACAGGAACGCGGACCCTTCCCAGCAATTGAAGGTTCGATCTACGATATGGATAATGTGACATGGACTCCGCCTCAGTCACTGATTCCTTATCAGCATAACTGGAACCGTCCCGAAGTCAAGTGGGATGCGATCCTAGATGGCATCAAAAAGCACGGCATCCGCAACGCGGCGCAGACCACGGTTGCGCCGACTGGCACGATTGCAACTGTCGCGGGTTGTGAAGGCTATGGCTGTGAACCGGTCTTTGCGTTGGCTTATGTTCGTCACGTCAACGATCATGGTAAAGATTTGAAACTCACGTATGCCAGCCCGCGCTTCGATGAAACCTTAAAGAAACTCGGACTCGGCGAAGAGAAGCGGCAGGAAATTGTCGAGCAGGTGATGAACGATGGCACGTGTCAGCAGATCAATGAAATCCCGCAGTCGGTGCGTGATGTGTTCGTGGTATCTGCCGACATCACTGCCGAAGAGCATGTACGCATGCAAGCCGCGTTGCAAGCGTTCGTGGATAATTCGCTTTCGAAGACCGTCAACTTCCACGAGACTGCCACCGTTGACGATGTTGCGAAGGCATATATGCTAGCGTGGGAGTTGGGATGCAAAGGCATCACGGTCTATGTGACCGGTTCGCGCGAGAAAGTTGTTTTGGAGACGAAGGCTACTGCGGATAAGAAAGAGCCGGTACGACCTAAGGCTGAGGCAGTTCCCGTTTCGACGGCATCTCGCATTTGGCATGACGGCAAGAAGCCTCGTCCGCGCGCGTTGACCGGTAAAACCTATAACATCGAAACACCCGCCGGCAAGGCTTTTATTACGATCAATGAAAACGGCGGCGCACAACCTTTCGAGGCGTTTATCAATACCGCCAAAGCAGGTTCCGAGACCGCGGCAGTCTCCGAAGCGATTGGTCGACTTGTGTCATACATTTTGCGAATGGCATCGCCTATTGCACCGAGTGAGCGGATGCGTGAAATGGTGCGTCAGTTGATTGGCATCGGCGGCGGACGTTCGCTTGGATTTGGTCCAAACCGCGTGCGTTCCTTGCCTGATGGCATCGGTCAGGTGTTGGACAATATCTGCGCGAGAAGGAAGGCGCAACCGATGACGCGGTAGCTGAGATTAAACCGAACCGCGATGCGCAGCCGCTGGCTTCGATGGATGAACCAGTGGATGATGGCGTGCCTTCGACGATCAAGATCGGTGACTTGTGTCCCGAATGCGGTGAAGCCGCGGTGGTTAATGAAGAGGGTTGTCGTAAGTGTTATGCATGTGGATATAGCGAATGCTAGAAGGTTAAAAGTGAGTGGGCGAGAAACTCGCCCACTTGTTCTAATTATGTGTTATAATATGAAACATCAGTTCTGTAAGCTTGGAGGTGCAAATATAATGCAACATGGCTAAATCAGTAATTGCAAGAAGACAAGGGGATGAGTTTCAAGCCATCTTTTTCTGGAAGCAGTTAGTAACCTTGCTAATTGATGATAGTAGGAAGAGGGTTATCTTTGAAAGCGATCAGCGGATATTTGTGGATGATGTTGTTGTCGAATACTCCGAGCCTATACTCGACGAATTTACTGGTCAAAGATTCCATATAGACGCTTATCAATGTAAATATCATGTTGCTCGAAGTACTACATTTTCGATTGACAAATTTAATCGATCCCAATTTTCTCAACAATAAACAATCAATGCTTCAGCGATTGTGTGAAGCATATAGGAAATACACTAAGCTGGGAGAGACATTTCAACTCCATATAGTATCGAGTTCAGGTTGGGATTCACGCGATCCGTTTGTTCGATTTTTGGCCTCTGAGAACCATGTTCGCCCTACTTTTTTCGAAAAAGGATCAAGATCAATTCAGGGGCAAATACGCAAAAAGCTTACAAATCATCTCGGAGTTTCTGAAATAGAACTAAGAACTTTTTTGAATGTAGTCCGATTTGATTTGGGAGTAAATCGTGGGGATACTGTTGAAAACCTAAATACAAACTTGAAGTTAGCAGGATTATTACCATTAGATAAGACGATAACCAATACTCGGTATGCCGAACTTGCATGGAAATGGCTAGAGCAAGGCTCTAACTCCTTTGACAAAAAATTACTTGATCAACTAATTCATCAAGAAAAGTTAATTAATGTAAACAGAAAAAATCTCATAGTAATCCGCCATCAATCTTTAGATCCAATACTACCGGAGGCTGTGCGTGATGATCTTCCGGCTAATTTACGTAGTATGCCATTTACTGAAATCGCTGTAGATTTAACGCATTTTTTTAAGGACGGCAAACTTGTAAATCCTCGTGTTGCAATTACTGAACAACAGAAAAAAGAGAATGAAATACAACAGTGGTACAAAAACAATCCAAATATTGAATTCGTTTACTACGGTATAGCTCATATACCACTAGTCTTCCTATTTGGTTATCGTTTAAATTTTAGAAAGCCAATAAATATTTTTGAGAATAATCATGAAAATAATAGATGGGATCTATTGCTCAGTGATGATGCTTTTCCTGATTTGATTACCCGGAGTACTTATTCTATTGATACTGGTACTGATATTGTAATAAAGTTTAGCATAAGCTATCCAATATCTGACGTTGACGTTAAAAAAGTTGTACCAAAACCTAGGTCAATAATAGAATTAACATTGCCGTCCCCTGCTCCCGATTCGATCATAAATATTAAGCAGCTAGAAAATTACGCGCATGTATTTCGAAATACGTTAGATCAAATTCACAATTTGGATGCCGAAATCAGATGTGTGCATGTTTTTTATTCCGGTCCAGTAAGTCTAGCATTTCGATGTGGGCAATTGATTAGTCCAACAATTCATCCCGAAATTTTGATATATAACTACTCTTCTAAGGATAATCCCAAATATAAATGGGGTATTCATTTGAATGTTCCTCCTGCTTCACCTGATTTTCTTGTTGAGTTATAAGGAGACCAAAATGTACAATTTGCATAAAGAGTTAAATGAGTTTTATGAGAATCATGTTCGCTTAAAAGATGAACGAGAAAAATTAAAAGAGCACAGAGATAAGAATTTGGCTGCTTTGAAAGATGGATTGAAGAAATTGGACTATCCTTCTGGTTTTGAGAAGAAAGATCAGGGGAGTTATGCAATGAACACTATCAATAAGCATCCCGAAAGAAAATACGACATTGATGTTGCAATAATTTTTGAGCGAGACAACTTGCCATCAACTCCTTTCGATGCCAGAAAAAGAATTGAAAAGGCAATGATCGAAGGTGGTGGGAATTTCAATACGCCGCCAGAAGCCAAGACGAACGCTGTTCGTGTTTCTTACGCAGAAGGCCATCACATAGATTTAGCGATATACAGAAAAAACAAAAGTGATTTAGGTGAATCAATCATTGAACATGCAGGTCCCGAACGGACAACTCGTGACCCAATGGATATTACCAATTGGTTTATTAGTGCTGCCCAGACTAAGAGTCCGCAAAAGAAATATGGGACTAACGTGGATGATATGCAGTTGCGAAGAGTTGTGCGCTGGTTGAAGATGTTTTCTAAATCTCGCACATCTTGGAATATGCCGGGCGGCTTAATTATTTCCGTGCTAGCGGTTGAGTGTTATCAGGCCAATACCGAGCGCGATGATATTGCTCTTTATGAAACAATGACAAGTATAAGAAATCGCTTGCGCTGGAATAAGGAGGTCGGCAATCCTGTAATTAACAATCAATCTCTAACCAGCCGAGAAAAGGATAAAACCAGAGTAAAGAATTTGGAGGAAAACCTGGATTTCGTTCTGGAAGAGATGAAGGATCTATTTGCGTCAAATTCCTACTCGCAAGCAATGCAAGCATGGAATTGGTTTTTTCAGCATTCGTATTGGAATAAAGAAGAAAAAGACTAAAAGAGACTTTGTCAGGGAAAGACGGCCCAGTCATAATAACAGCCGTTCCTAGACCTCATTTGAGATAACTTGATTGAAAATAAAGATATTCGATGGCTCAAGTATAACTATCCTGGAATAGTTTATTATCCGGCAACAAATACCTTGCAAGGATGTCTTTGGTTTAAGGCAATGTATTCATTAAGCCAAGACAAGTTCGTTGTAAACCCTGATGAGACCATAATTCTTGAAGACGGTTTTCTAATTGAGGATGTTTACGATTTGATTTTGGAGTTTGCAAAAGATGATTCAAAAGTTGTTGCCAAGGAAGTAGGCGGAAGAATAATGCATGCAAAGAAGAAATGGGGTTTATCTCAAGCTGATGTCCATATGTATGTGAACAATTCGCTTTGCCTTTGCCCTGAACCTGAACAAAAACTGAGATTGTCTAATGAGTTTGACCTTCGAGATTATTTCAACTATCTCCTGATTCCATATTTGTATTTTCAAAGTTATCTTGAGAAATTCGGAAAAGAGCCGTGGAAGAGTAGCAGTCATGGAGATTTAGGCATACTGGAAAGTTATGCAAAACGTCTCTTTGGAACAACCAATCTAGAAACAATGAAGCTATATATAAATAATTTGACAGACCGAGTCGCATCTACCATAATAGGGCATAAGCCAATCAATAGGGATGATGGTAGTGGATGAAAAGTAAGTGATGATAAGATAGGCAGTATGATCCAAAAAGCCTACCACTGTCGAGTGTGCGGAAGCACCAATATTGTCAAAAACGGCACCAACCGTCTCAAGCAACAGCAATATCACTGTAAAGAGTGCGGAGCGCGGCGTGTTCTGGAGTCAAAGCGAGAGGCAAAAAAACGCAAAAACCGATCATCCTCAGCCTCTACCAAGAGCGTGTAAGTTTGCGAGGTTTGGAGCGGATTTTTGATGTTGCTCGCCAAAGCGTTTCCAGATGGATTGTCGAACATGTAAAAGATCTGCCGGAACTCAAAGACACTTTGTTGCCAGCCGAACCGGACGATGTCTTGGAATATGATGAAGCCTGGAGTTTTGTTCTCAAAAAGAGCAATAAACGTTGGCTGTGGACGGTCATGTGTCGTCGCACCCGACAAATCATCGCCTTTGTCATTGGCGACCGCAGTGAAACAACCTGTCGCCGTTTGTGGAACGAAGTTCCACTGGCCTACCGCAGTTGTATTTCCTACAGTGATTTCTGGGAAGCCTACCAAAAAGTTCTTCCGCAGAGCACGCATCAAGCGGTTGGGAAAGAGAGCGGACAGGTTTCACACATGGAGCGTTGGTATTGTACTTTGCGCCAACATCAGGCGCGCTATGTCCGTAAAACCCTTTCGTTTTCGAAGCGCGACGCCTTTCATCACATGGTCACTACATGGTTTATCATTGATCACAATCTCGCCAGAAAACAACTTGCATCACTTACTTTGTAACCACTACCAATTTTTCATAGGGTTCGCCCAAAAGGAATTATACCGACCGTAGACGCGAGTTAGGCCTGATTAGCAGTTGGAGAAGTATCAATGTCCAAATTTGCCGAAGACGCAAAGAAAAGAAATATTCTCGACATGGCACTAACGTTTACGGCCATGGTTAGATTGTTTGCTAAAGGTTCTAAGGAACGAATCGCTCGACAACTTTGGGATTTGACATTGGACTTGCCTGCAATCACTTCCGCTTCCGATTACGAGCAAATACATACATAGGGTGTTTTGCGAGTGGTTCTGTCGAGAAATCCGCACCGCGGAGAAAACGCTAAAGAATGGAAAGACCAAGCCTAGCCAACTTGCATCGTTTGGCCAAGCTGCAAAGGTACTGGATATCGCACTAAAGGTATACATCTTCTATTGTTCCCAGCCATCCTCGGACGTGGCTGCCAGAATCGGCCCGTTCCTCCATGGGGCGGTGGATACAGCTATGATGAACTATCTCAAACTTAAGTATCCTAAAACACCAGTCCAAGCTACAACAATTGAACAGGTTGATGAGCAAACATATCGGGTACTTCAAGCCTTTCTCGCTCAAGATATCAAAGACCGTTTTCAAAGCGATATATTGCCTGTTCAATGGGATGACATCATGTTTCAAGAACTTGATCGCGGACCAGAAGTGTAGGCTTAACAAGGCGTTGCAGGCAATGTCCGCAACGCGCCTTAACTCGATCGTTAGGGTTTATAATTAACAAAGAGAAAGTGAGGTACCTATGGCAGAAAAGACAACTCGGCGCAAAGCGTTTGAAGATAAGATTCCGGAGGAAGTCCGCGAGCACGTACACGCGGCGCGCGCAGAAATCCGCGAAAGCATTAAAGGTTTCCTTCCGCCCGAATTCGTCGAGCATCGCCGCAAGGCACGCAAAGAGATGCTGCTGGCTTTTCGAAGTATGATCAACTCTGCGCTTGAACGAATCGAAGAGAAAAACAAAAAGGCATAACAAAGAACTACTCCGCTGCAAGCGGAGTAGTTTGTTTTAGCGATCGCGCCAGGGGGAATGACCGCGCAAAAAAAGATCGTCCAAATTAGAGCCAATAGCGACAAACCCCAAAACACATTGCTGAGCAACATGTCGCCGCCATTACGAAGTAGGACACCGCTCAACAAAAACACAGCGAAGATCAACGCGCCAGCCACGCGATTCATCGCGCCCTCCACATACGAAAGATGGCGATTGACCTGCGGCATATTGACATTCAACTCGCCGCGCTCCATGCGCGTCAACACTCAACTCGTCTGCGCGGGCAACGCGATCAACTCTTTGACCAGCTCCCCAATTTCATCGAGCCAACCTTCCCAATTCGATAGGCCTTCATCTGCCACCATTTGTTGCGCGTATGGCGATAACTGTTCCCATAAATTGAAATCGGGATTGAGGCCGGTGCACATGCCTGAAAGAATGAAAACAGTCCGCACAAGCAGTAATAAATTATGCGGAACCTGAAAAGGCATCTCATACATCAGTTCGCGGAACTGCATTGCAAACTGATGCATCTCGGCATGATTAATGTGCCGCAGTTCACTCATGGACATGCCCCAGAAGCGGTCAAACAATTGCGCTTCGGCCTGTTCGAGCAATTTCGTGTCCGCGCTGGGAAGCAAGACTCCCAATGTTTGATAACCTCTCACCACACGCGCCGCGTTCGCGCGTCCCAACGCCGATCAGCAGTTCGCGCAATCCATCACGTAAATTTTCCGGCACACTACCGACCATTCCAAAATCAACAAACGTCAGCCGCCAACTTGCCTTCCTTCGCTTCGTGGCTGGGATTGGCGTTATAAATAAATTTCCGGGATGGGGATCGGCGTGAAAGAATCCATCTTCAAAGATTTGTTTAAGATACGTATCCAACAAAGCCTTGGCAACTTCGGCGCGGTCAATGCCTGCAGCAGTAATGGCATCGTAATCCGTGATTTTGATCGCATACACATTTTCAAGCGTGAGCGCGCGCTGCGTGGTGCGGCTCCAGACAACGCGCGGCACATGCACGCGTTTTCGGTCTTTGAAGTTTTCAGCAAATATCTCGGCGTTTTTTCCTTCAGCCAAATAATCTATTTCGCGGTGAACCGTATCCGCTAATTCTTCAATCAAAGCCGGCACGTTAACTCGTTTTCGAATCGGCTCATAGCGTTGAAGCCAACCGCCGAAACGACGAAGCGCGGAAAAATCCACATCAATCAACTGGTCAATGAATGGACGCTGGATTTTTACAACGACATCTCGAAACTGTTCCGCCTCGGGCGCGTTCGACCCGCAAGCGGGCGCGATGAACCTGTCCGAGTGAAGCGGCGGCCAATGGTTCCGCTTCGAAAAGTTCGAATATTTCATCCATCGGCGCACCGAGTTCAGCTTCGGCTAATTTGCGGATCGCGTCAAAATCCTCGGCCGGAACTTCATCCTGCAAACCAGAAAGTTCGTCTGTGATTTCTGCTGGCAATACATCGAGCCGCGCCGAAAGGAACTGACCGACCTTGATCATGACTCCACCCATGCGGATGGCCATCTCGCGGAATTGTGAAGCGATCTTTTTGAAGCGTGTTGAACGAGTCCGCCGCGACATTTGCCGAAGACCTACACGGGGCAAAACAATTTCCCAAAAGACAAAGCTCGCGGTTGCACGGGCAAAGAACCCCATGATGTAACGATAACGGGCGCGTAATCGCGATGATTGCATGAATGCCTCCGAGAAATATCAATGAATTGTATCATCAAGAAAATCGTGTAAAATCTTTTTATGTCTTTCGATAGAATTGTTGAGGCGATCATTAAAGAAGCCATGGAACACGGCGAGTTCGATAACTTATCCGGCAAAGGCAAGCCAATGGATCTGACCGCATACTTTGACACACCGGAAGAAGACCGCGTGGCGTATTCGATTTTGCAGAATGCAGGCATCATGCCACCGCGAAGCAGAATTGCTCAAAGAAATCGCGGAGCTAAAGCAAATGGAGTCCACTTTGGTGGATGGAAAGAAGCGGTTCGAACTCCGCAAAGAGATCGAAAAAGAAACAGATCGAAATTCAGTTTGATGATGGAAAGAAATCATAAGAAGAAATAGACCCCCAAAAAAGTCCTTTGGATTTAGGGAGGGTGGGGCGAAGCGACGGGATGGCTAGGGTAGACAAATACTCTTCGCCCTGCTATACTTATAGCTGTTGATTTTGACTTTCACTGCCTTTTGGCAGTTTTGCAAGAACTTACAAGGTATTGCATGTGTGGCACGAACAAGCCCACGCGAGTCATTTCTCGACGGGCATTTTTGTATAACATGAAAGTGACTCTTACCGCCAATGGCGGATAAAATTTGTATTTAAGTGAGGTAAAACAGACCTAATGAATAAGCACGGAAAATTGAAAATCATTCCCCTGGGTGGACTTGGGGAAGTCGGCAAGAACATGACCGTCTACGAATTTGATAGAAAAATCTTGATCGTAGATGCGGGAATTATGTTTCCTGAAAACGACATGCTGGGGATAGATTACATCATTCCCGATTACGATTACCTGCGTGGCAAAGGAGATCAGATTCTCGGCATTGTCATCACACACGGACACGAAGACCATATCGGCGCGATCCAGCATGTCTTGAATGATTTCCCTGTGCCAGTTTATGCCACGCCCCTGACTCGCGGTTTGATCGAAGTTAAATTGGCGCGCAACAACGCTTCAAACAAAGGCTCCCTTCATACCGTGCAGGCCGGAAAATCCATCGAGCTTGGACCGTTCAAGGTGGAGTTCTTTCATATTTCGCATTCCATCCCCGACGCGGTTGGAACTCGGTATCACCACACCCGCCGGCCTGGTCGTCCACATGAGCGATTTCAAATTCGATCTCACACCGGTGGACGGCTGGCCCACCGATTATGCCAAATTGTCAGAGTTTGCTGCGCGCGGCGTGGACTTGTTGCTTTCTGATTCAACGAATTCAGAACGCCCTGGCTGGACGCCATCCGAAATGGTGATCGGACCGGCGTTCGACAAAGTTTTTACCGAGGCGCAAGGACGTGTCATTGTCGCGACATTTGCATCGCTCATCTCGCGCATCCAACAAGTCGCCGATGCCGCTGCGAAACACGGACGCAAAATGGCGCTTGCTGGTCCAAGCATGATTGATAACGTCAAGATCGCGCGCAAGCTCGGTTATCTTGAAATCCCAGATGAGCTTCTTGTGCCAATTGATCAAGCCATGCATATGCAAGATCATAAAGTAGCGATCATGTGCACTGGTTCGCAAGGCGAGCCATCGTCCATCGTTGGACGTTTGTCTACCGGCACGAATCGCTCGTTTGATCTCAAGACCGGCGATACGGTTGTGTTATCCTCGCATCCTATTCCCGGCAACGAGGAAACGATCAGCAAGGCAATCAACCGCTTACTTCGACGGGGTGCAAACGTCATCTATGATTCCATTGCACCGGTGCACGTCTCCGGACATGCAAGCCAGGAAGAGCAAAAGTTTTTGTTCAACCTGGTTAAACCCAAACACTTTATGCCCATTCACGGTGAATTGCGGCAACTCACTCGTCATGCCGCACTTGCGATGCAAGTTGGTATTGCAGAAGAAAATATTATTGTGGTTGAGAACGGTCAGGTGGTTGAACTTTCCGGCGGCAAGATCAAACTCGGCGAACGAATCCCCGGCGGTTATGTTTTTGTAGACGGCAAATCCATCGGCGATATTGACCACGGCGTTATGCGCGAACGCGAAAAATTAGCCCGCAGTGGAATCTTGTTCATTGATATTAGCCTGAATAAATCCACAGGACGATTACTCCACGATCCGGAGATCATCACGCGCGGGTTCGTCTCGCCTGAAGATGCGGAACTGTTAATACCTGAAGTCCGCAAGCGCGTCGTCGAAATCGTTGACGGCGGCGGAGTGATGGATGAAAAAGATATCGTCAATGCGGTCAAAAGTTATTTACACGAAGAGACCAAACGCAGGCCGATGATCTTCGTCACCATGAGCCGGGCATAAAACCAGACCTGCCAGTCACTTTCAAAGGGAATGGCAGGTCACAGCAAATTCAGGTTGAATTTTGTCCGTGCAATAATCCTACAATTTGCCGATCTACTTTCCCCATCGGAAAATCTTCCAAGTTCTTTAGTTTTACCCATTTCAGGTTTTGATTTTTTGTCATTGAGACCAATTCGCACTGGAACACATGTACCGTCACCTTGAAATGAGTATAAGCATGTTTAACCACGCCCAACGCATCATCGCTCCGGACTTTTAGCTGGTACCCTGATCTCAAATTTTTCGATAACTCCCTAGCCGAATCATCCTCTACGCGACCATTGGGAAATTCCCACATGCCGCCCAACAATCCCTTGGATGGGCGTTTTGCCAGCAAGACGCGACCATGCTTTACGATAACCGCCGCAGCATGAATATAATGCGGCATTTTCTTCGCTGGCTTCAACACCGGGCGCTGATCTTGAACTCCCTTCGCGCGGGCCTGACATAATTCCATCACTGGGCAAATCAAACAACGCGGATTCTTTGGAAGACAAATCGTCGCGCCTAAATCCATCAAGGCTTGGTTGTAATCACCGGCCTTGCCCTTAGGTAAATGCTCAGCAACCAAATTCCACAAAGCTTTTTCACCGGACGGTAAATCAGCTGGCAAATGGATATCAAAGATGCGGGCAAAGATACGACGAATATTCCCATCGAGAGTCGGCTCATCCATGCCAAACGCCATCGAAGCAATTGCCCCGACTGTATATCGTCCAATGCCCGGCAGTCGGCGAAGCGCAACCAAATCGCGCGGCAATTGACCCTCATATTGTTCAACCACAGTTTTTGCAGCTTTATATAAATTGCGAGCGCGGGAATAATAGCCAAGACCTTCCCATTCATTCAGGACATCTTGTTCTGAAGCATCAGCCAAACTCTTGATGGTCGGAAAGCGAACCATCCAGCGATGGAAATAGGGAATGACGGTTTCCACGCGTGTCTGTTGAAGCATGATCTCCGATACCCAGACCGCGTAGGGATCAGGATGTCCTCGCCAGGGGAGAGTCCGCGCGTTGCAACGATACCACGCTAAAAGTCGACGCGTGAACGTATTCATTGGTCATTAATATTGCATTCATCGTAAAGTGAACCGTTTTGAAAGATCAGGTTCTGCGCCGGGAAGATAATCAATTTGGCTTCTATATGATCGAAATATTTACATCCAAATATAATCACATCGCCTGTGTCCGGGAAATTGGTGGGGATGGCACGGCTTGGGAAAACAAACGGCGTGACCTGATCGGTGATCAATAGAAAGCCAAGCCGGGAATAATCGCGGGCTACGTAAGCCGGAGAAGGATGTGCCTGCGCGATGCCCTGCCCGCGCCAAAAGAAACGCGGGTATAACAGCCTGCCCTGTAATACTTCATTTTCAGAATCTGGACCCTCTGAGAGAAAGAAGCCTATCTCATCCTGAGTCACATTCGCGGCGCGCACTGCAGGCACTTCAGAGGCCTGCTCCATTAAAGCAGATTCCGGAAGCAGAAGATTTTGAGGCGGAACGGCATGTTCTGCAATCCATGGCAGCGAACCGATTAACGCAAAACACGCCAACACTGGCAAAGCAAAGCGCAAATTCAACTTGGCATCGCTCGGTCTTAATTCGATCTTTGTAAACAAGCGTTGAGGTAAGGATCCAAAAAGAAGGGCAGCCATCGAAAGGACTTCTACGATGCCAATCCCAAAATAAAAATAGGAAACCCAATCCGCCGGAAGATCGTATCGCCATCCTGAGAAACGGCCAATCCCATTTGCTAATGAGTATCCTAAACTGAAAACCAACGGTGCAAGCCCAAGCCAATTCAGGCGCTTCCATGCCGCCCCCAATCCTATCGCAATGATTGCCAAATATAAGATGACCAGCAAAAGGTTATACCAATCTAAATGTCCATCCCATCCAAACCAATAAATATCAATGGGTGCACGGAGGCTCTTAAAAGGTTCAATCAAAGGTAGAGCCAAAACGCCTCCAATTTCTGTGGCGAGGAAATGATTCGTGATGAACTGGGTTACAACATCAGGATGCTTTAGGGTAAATGAGATTAAATTTCCTGCGAGACTTTGAGACTGGATATTGAATTGAGACGTATCCAGATTTCCGTTTAACTCGTATTGACTCGAGATCACCGCCAACTGCCGCGGATCATCAAAGGCAAATTGACCAATCGCCAAATAATTATGAAAAAGCCAAGGGGCAACAGCCACCGCAATACCAAGAACAAACAAAGCCATCATTCGCCCTGCATCGCGCCATTGTGGCCAGAACACAAATAAAGCCAATAAAAGCACAAGTGGCAAAATAATCATGGACTGTGTTCGAAGGAGCAACATCACGCCAAATATGCCGCCTGCGATCAAGGCGCGCTGGATGCTTTTATTTTCCAGCCAGCGCATCACGAATAGACATGCAAGGGTGATCATCAACGCGGTGGGTAAATCTGTCAGCAGTGTGCGCGTGTCCGAAACGCGCGTAGCAGAAGAAACCCATAAAGTGGTCAGCTCGCGGAAGATCGCAAAGAACGCAATCATCACGCCCGCGGCGCGGCTGTGGATTTTCCTTCCAAGAAAATATAGCGTCACCGGAAACAATGCCAGCACACACGATTGACCGGCTAATATCGAGGCATAATTCTGTCCGAACAAAATATGCAATAAAACCAAAAGCAAAATATACAGCGGACGCGTGGGAATGTCGCCCAGATAACCCATGCCAAGCAAAACTGATTGTGCATGATAATCATAATAAGCCGCGTCGGAGTTGGGAAACGGCTGGTTGGATGGCGGCATCATCGGTGCATAAAAACTATTTTGCATGACGCTCATCGGAACCGAAAGCCAAATGAGGACCGCCACCAGCCAAATGAGAATTGCAAAAGTCACATCTGTTCGGACTGCTGACCCGTCATCTTGATCAAATGCAAATCGTAAACCGAGAGTCAATACTGCACCCCCAGTAAGAATTGCAACGACCACTTGCCATCCAAGCAGTGGGACACCGGGTTCACCCCAGTACGCCGGATCCTTTGTAAATCCAAGATGAGTAATCACGATAAAACATAAAACGCAAAGTACAACACCAAGCGCGATCAATGCAGGGCGATAAACGGGTTTGACCTGCAAAAGATTTTCGTGATGAAATCCATAATGCGAAATCAGTACAAAAATAGAAAATTGAAAAGCAAGGATAAGCAAATAGAACAGAATCGGACTGAGGCGTTGATAATAAGGCAGTAAACGTTCTGGGTCGAGATAACGCAGGAAGAACAGGGACCAGCCCAATGTCACAGCCAGAAGCACTGAGACCGACGCGAATGATGTACGAAGCAAGAAATCCAATCGTCTTGGAGGACGCACAAAAAAATAAATCCACAAAATAAAAAACGCAATCAAAACGCCAAACATCGCAAGCCGCGTTAAAGAAAAACTACTTCCCTCATGCGGCACGAGAAATAATACAAGGAGAGCGGCTCCCGCTTCGAGAGCCGCAACCGAGAAAAACCACCGCCAGTTCGAGATATTGGTTTTCATTGCTAAAATTGAAAGCCGTTGCGCGCTGGCACAACCTTATAAGAAAAATTGCGGACAAACGTAAGCAGGTGATCTTCCAACGCAGTCCAATCGCTTGAGCTTAAGATGCGGCGCGTGGCGGATTTGTTATCCGCAACCAGGTTCACTTGAATTTGCGGATAAGAGCCATAAACAGTCGCCCAAGCATCGGTCGGCTGGAAACCGAGTCTCTGCACACCCGGTACCCATTCACCAATCACAAACTCAAAATATTCCTGCTCATGATCTGCAGCAATATCCCAGCTCATAATTACTTTAACAGGCACGGTTTCACTCACGTTGATAATCCAGTACGACGACATGCGTCTCTTCAGGCAATGAAGAGCGTGTCACTTTGATGGATGGTTGTGTTTCAGGTTTGCTGAGTCCCATTTCTTTGATGAACTTATTCAGCGACTCAAGCGACACCTTGACATCAGACGTGGCGTAATGCATCGGGATAACGATGTTCGGCTCGAGTAAGCTGATCACCTCAGCAGCTTTCGCGGCGTTGAGCCCTCCTCCGCCGCCCACTGGGACGAGAGCCACATTCACCGTTCCCAAAGCTTCGATCTCAGTCTGAGGCGGTAACTGCTTCAAGTCGCCGAGATGCGCGACCGTCAGCCCATCATAATCGAACACATATAAAGTGTTACGAGTTTGCTCTTTGTTTTTCTTGCCTGTGCCAACTCCATCGGTTTGGAGGCCGGTAATGAACACACCGCCAATCTCAAACTCGCCGGGACCGCTGATGACATGCGATGTACCTTTGACCGCGTCCAAGTTATTGTGCCCCGGCGCATCATGGCTGATCGTGACAATATCTGCTTTGAGTTTGAGCGGAAAATATCCGATGGATGAATTGTCGTAGGGATCCGTCACCACCGTTGCCATATTACGTTCGGTGAGACGAAAACAGGAATGTCCGTACCACGTAATTTCCATAAAAAAGCCTCTGACGTCAATTATAATAGAGAAACCGCTGGTAGACTAATATAAAACCATGAAACCATACACAAGTTGCTGGAGATGTTGATGAACAAAATTCTCGCTATTGTTAAGAATTTTTCTAGCCAAGTAATTTCCGCCATTAAAAAGGATTAGCATTTTCGACGCTGGGATTGTGGTAATAGGGATCGTATTAGCAATTCTGATTCGATATCCTTTTCTTTCCTTCTTTTCCCACGACTATTATTACAAAATACGAATATGGATTGATACTATTAGACATGGAGGATTTTGGGCATTTAGAAATAACTTTTCCACATATAACCCACCCTACTTATATTTATTATATCTCATCGTGCGGTTCTTTCCTGATACACCAAATGTTCTTGTCGCCAAAATCCCTTCACTAATTACTGATTTTATTTGCGCATATTTTGTTTATCTCATCGTAAAAATTAAATACCCAAACAAATTCTATCCGGTATTCGCAGCATTTACTTTCTTGTTCCTTCCCACAGTAATCTTAAATGGTGCTTTTTGGGGCCAGGCGGATGTTCTCTATACAGCCCCGCTGATCGCATCTTTGTATTTTCTGATCAAGAAAAAAAACGTGCTGGCCTTCCTGGCTTTTGGCGTGTCTCTTGCATTCAAGATACAAGCTATTTTTCTAGCACCACTTTTGGTGGCATTACTCTTCAGAAGAGAAGTCTCATGGAAGCACTTCCTTCTCATTCCACTTGTTTTATTCTTAGCCATTGTTCCTTCATGGATCGCGGGGCGACCCCTGCCAGAACTTATATCGGTGTATTTTACTCAAGCTGATTTATATCAGCAGTTAACCATAGTGGCTGCCACAGCATATAACTGGATTCCTGACAATCATCTCGACCAGCGATTTTTTACTTCTGCAGCTGTCATCTTTACCGCAACGTTAAGCTTCTTCTTTGCAATACTGGTGTATAAGAGCCGTACAAAATTGACGCCCTCCCTCTTGGTTAAGCTGGGACTTGTCCCTATCTTGTTTGTTCCATTTTTTCTTCCCAGAATGCACGACAGATATTTCTATCCGGCAGATGTACTTTCCATAGTCTTTGCATTTTTCTATCCTGACTACTTCCTCGTTCCCGTGGTTATACAACTTGTGTCATTCTTTTCCTACCAAAACACCCTTTTTAATGTAATACCTGTTCCATTCGGTATACTATCTGGAGGGATTTTTGCGGTTCTCGTATTTCTTGTCAAAGATATGGTGATGACCCTGTTTGGCAGAGGAGAAACGGATCTAAGCACTCAGACGCAGTAAAATAGAGGGGCGATGAAATCGACCAGCAACACGATCCCTTTGGAAAAACTCCTTGAGCAGCTTCCGGACACCTACACGTTAGCTGATAAGGAATTGGTTCAACGCGCCTACCGAGTGGCGGAAGAAGCGCACCGCGAGCAGAAACGCAATTCAGGCGAACCGTACATCAATCACTGTCTGGCGGTCGCACAGATTTTAGCGGAACTACGCGTGCCGCCCGAAGTTCTCGCCGCCGGACTTTTGCATGATACGGTTGAGGATACAACCGTCACGTTGGATGATATTCGCAACGACTTTAGTGATGTCGTTGCAGCGTTGGTGGATGGAGTTACCAAGTTAACCAACTTGCCGCGCGTATCGCGTGACGATCAGCACGCAGAAAAAGCCGTCAGTGCGAACGGAGGAGGCAAAGTCACCGCGCCTGCCTCCTTGGGTCGCAAAGCCGATATGGCGTCCGAGACGCTGCGCAAAACATTTCTCGCGATGGGCGATGATGTGCGCGTGGTCCTCATCAAATTGGCGGATCGCCTGCACAACATGCGGACGCTCAGTCACATGCCGGAAGAAAAGCGCGTCCGCATTGGACAGCAAACGCTCGACATTTTCGCGCCGCTTGCAAATCGTCTCGGCATTTGGCAGATCAAGTGGGAACTGGAAGATTTGGCTTTTCGTTATGTCAATCCGCAAAAATACAAAGAGATCGCTGAACAACTCGCTGAGCGGCGACCTGATCGCGAAGCACAGATCGAGGCGATTGAAGAAAGTCTGCGCGCCCTCTTTGAAAAAAATAATATCAAGATCGAAATCAGCGGACGACCCAAACATATTTATTCGATTTACAAGAAAATGCAAGAGAAAGGTAAAGCCTTTGAAGCGGTGCGCGATGTGCGCGCAGTGCGCCTCATTGTCCTGGATGTTGCGGCGTGCTACACCGCCCTCGGCTTGATTTACACCAATTGGCGTCCTATCCCCAACGAGTTTGATGATTACATCGCCGCGCCAAAAGATAACTTTTATCAGTCACTACACACGGCAGTGATCTGGGACGACGGGAAACCGCTCGAGGTGCAAATCCGAACATCGGAAATGCATCAGAACGCGGAATACGGGATCGCCGCGCACTGGCGTTATAAAGAAGGGACGAAGCGGGATAAATCCTACGAACAGCGCATCAATTGGCTTCGCAACATGATGGAGTGGCGTTCGGACGTGAACGACGCGACCGAGTTCGTGGAGTTGATGCGTTCCGATGTGTTCCAGGATCGCGTCTATGTCTTCACGCCGCGTGGTGACATCATTGACCTACCAGCCGGTTCGACTCCCATTGACTTTGCATATCATGTCCACACCGATATCGGACATCGCTGTCGGGGTGCAAAAGTGAATGGAAAACTCGTCCCGCTGTATCACGAATTGAAAACAGGCGACCAGATTGAAATCCTGACCGCGAAACGAGGCGGACCCAGCCGCGACTGGTTGAATTCCAATCTGGGTCTGGTCAAGACTCAGCGAGCCAAATCTAAGATCCGTCAATGGTTTAAAGAGGAGAACTATCAGCAAAATCTGTCGCAAGGACGATTGGTGTTGGAACGCGAGTTGCAGCGGCTTGGCATCCCCGAAGCCAACTTTGAAAAGATGGCGCGGAATCTTGGCATCAAGTCGCCGGACGAAATGTTCGTTGATTTGGGAACAGGCGATTTATCTGTAAGTAAAGTCATCAAGGAAATTTCAGAGACCGAAGAAAATGCCAATCTTCTCACGGCCAATGTTCCAAAGCCCGACACAACAAGCACCGAGGCAGTGGACATTGTGGGGTTGAAGGGACTTCTCACGACGATGGGCAGATGTTGCAATCCCACGCCGGGCGATCAAATCATTGGCTATATTACACGCGGACGGGGCGCAACCATTCATCGGCAGGATTGTCCCAATATTTTGCGTCTCGGATTGAAGGACCGTGAACGGATCGTGCGTGTGGATTGGGGACAACAAGTTCGCACTTTCCCGGTGCCAATTCGCATCAAAGCTTATGACCGTCAGGGGTTGATGAGCGATGTGACCAATCTGTTGAGCGATGAGGGAGTCAACATCGCCGATGTCAAAGTCACCGTCAATCGCAGTCTGGCGGAATTGCGATTGATCGTTGAAGTGCAGGATATTTCCCAGCTCAGCAAAGTGCTCACCAAACTTGAAAATGTCCCGAACGTGATGGAAGCGCATCGCGTGAGTGGATAATAATTCTGGCTTCCTCAATGATGTTCTCTTATATTCGATATATTGAATAATCAGGAGTTGACTAACCATGAAATGGTGGCGCAGGATGTTGTTTATCTTGTAAGCGGCGACGAAAGCAATCCTGTTTACACCCTGCTATTCGATATCACGAGCCAACAAACTTATATCATTTCTGAAAACCTATCGCGGTGGTCAAGCCATAGGGTAATAATGAATGAAATAGCTTGATACTCAGAAAAATAGTCTGAGTAGCAGAGTGTATCAATCTCTGGATTTTTCATTATGGTATAATAGAACACACGTTCTTGACGAAAATGAATCCTATGACCTTTAAACTTCAAGCTCCATTTATACCAACCGGTGATCAACCTGAGGCGATTGCCCAGCTTGTAGATGGTATCCGCAAAGGGATGCGAAATCAAGTTTTGCTCGGCGCGACCGGCACCGGCAAAACGTTTACGGTTGCATCCGTTATCGAACAGTTGCAAATGCCTGCGCTGATTATGGCACATAACAAGACACTTGCTGCACAGCTTTATGCGGAGTTCAAAGAGTTCTTCCCTGAAAACGCGGTTGAATATTTTGTTTCTTATTATGATTATTATCAACCTGAAGCGTATGTTCCTCGGCATGATTTATATATTGAAAAGGAGACAGAAATCAATGAAGAGATTGAGCGTTTGCGTCTCGCGGCGACAATGTCTCTTGTCTCTCGCCGCGATGTGATTATTGTCGCTTCGGTTTCCTGTATTTATGGTTTGGGTAATCCGGAAGAATTTGGCAAAGGCACAGTCACTTTGCAAGTGGGGGAGATTTATCGGCGCAACGCGCTGATTCGTCAACTTGTTGAATCGCAGTATCAACGCAATGATATGGAATTGCGTCCCGGCACATTCCGCGTGCGCGGCGACACACTGGAGATCATTCCCGCGTATGAGGATAAGCGCGGCTTCCGCATCACATTCTTTGGCGATGAAGTCGAACGTTTAACTCAATTCAATCCGCTCACCGGCGAAATTTTCGATGAACCCAAGGAAGTTTCCATTTATCCTGCCAAGCCATATCTCACCGATGCGGACCGTATGAAAGAGTCAATTGCTGGTATTGAGAAAGAGCTTGAGGAACGCGTTGCGTTCTTCAAGTCGGAGGGGAAATTGATCGAAGCCCAGCGCATTGAGCAACGCACGCGCTATGATTTGGAAATGTTAAAGGAAGTTGGTTATTGCTCCGGCGTTGAGAATTATTCGCGTCATCTGGATCAGCGTGCGCCCGGCACGCATCCCTGGACGCTGATTGACTTTTTGCCAAGTGATTATTTATTGATCATTGACGAAAGCCACATGTCCGTTCCGCAAATCCGCGGTATGTATAATGGTGACCGCTCGCGCAAGGAAACGCTGGTTGAATATGGATTCCGTTTGCCGAGTGCGCTGGATAATCGTCCGCTTAAGTTCAATGAGTTTGAAAAGTCAATGGGATACACTATCTATACCTCTGCTACGCCAGGTCCATATGAAATGGGACGCGCGGAGCAAGTCGCAGAGCAGATCATTCGTCCAACCGGACTCGTTGATCCGGAGGTCGAGGTGCGACCGACTAAAGGGCAGGTGGATGACTTGATTGGCGAGATTCATCAACGGGTTGAGCGAGGTGAACGGGTGCTGGTCACGACCTTAACAAAACGTATGGCCGAAGATTTATCCGATTATTTGATGGAGATTGGAATCAAAGTCCATTATTTGCATTCGGAAGTGGAGACGCTCGAGCGCGTGGGCATCTTGCGCGATTTGCGGCTTGGTGTGTTCGATGTTGTGGTCGGCATCAATCTTTTGCGCGAAGGGCTCGACTTGCCAGAAGTTTCGTTGGTCGCCATTTTGGATGCAGATAAGGAAGGATTCCTGCGCTCTCAAACGGCCCTCGTTCAGACGACTGGCCGGGCCGCCCGTCATGTGAACGGACGTGTTATCATGTATGCTGACCGCATGACCGATTCGATGAAGGCGGCTATAGCTGAAACGAATCGCCGCCGCGCCAAGCAGCTGAAGTACAACGAAGATCATCACATCACGCCGGTGAGTATTCATAAGGCAATCCGCGATATTACCGATCAATTATCCGGTGAGGCGAAAGACAAAGCGATGGGCGTCGGCGAATCAAAAGCGGAATATCGGACGAAACATGATAAAACTTCGCGCAGTGAATTGCAAAAAATAATTTCTGAAATGGAAAAGCAAATGAAGGAAGCCGCGAAGAATTTGGACTTTGAAAAAGCCGCCGCGTTGCGCGATGAGATGTATGAGCTGAAGACGATCCTGGCGGATGATGCCGATTTGAAGCCATGGGAACGAATTAAATTGTTAGTTGGTGAGTAGGTCCCTATCACTTGACCGATTCTATGCTTGAGGTAGAATTGTAAGATATTAACGCCTGTGCGAACGGGCGTTTGTTTGTATGGAAGCGAAGTTCTATTTTAAGGATGAATCATTTTGATTTTCATTAGATCTCGTTTTCCTAAATCGACTGAAATCATCCCAGTTTATGGTTTTGTGGTTTTTGTGATTCACAGTTGGGCAATTTCGGTTTTCCTGAATAGATTGCCCTCGTGGATAATGTATACGTCTTCCTTAGGGTTGCTCTTGATATTTGCTTATACAATGGCTTTTGCCTTCCTCGAGAGCCTGTTAGTCATGGCCATTTTGTTAATTATTAGTTTTATTTTGCCGTCTAAATGGTATAAAGGCGGTTTTGCCTTCAAAGGGTTTATCACAGTTCTGGTCGGTGCAATATCATCCATTCAATTCCAGAAAAATTTGCCGACCAAGTTTCCGTCAATGCACATGCTTTATAATTACTTGGGTGTTACTTTGTTTGCAATTATTGGATTGATTTTGCTTGCCCAATATGTTTCATTTTTCCAAAAAATCCTTTTGTTCGTGGGCGAAAAGTTTACGATTATGCTTTATTTATATTTTCCGCTGGGATTGATTTCGCTAATTGCCGTGACCTGGAGAATCCTGATATAGGTTGGAAGATGAAAAACGGAAAAACTTTTTCCCGCCGCGATTTTCTAAAAATATTATCGCTAACGCCTGCAGCTCTTCTCGTTGAGCCGCTCTTGAAATCCTCATTTGCTCAGGCGAATATTAATGCTCCTTATAATATTATTATTCTTGTTTTCGATGCATGGTCGGGGGATCATTTAGCTTTGAATGGCTACCCGCGCATGACCATGCCTAATCTGGAAAAATTTGCCGAACGCGCGATGGTCTACCATAACCATTTTTCAGCAGGCTCATTCACAGTTCCCGGAACGGCATCGCTTCTAACGGGGCTGTATCCATGGACGCATCGGGCTTTTCTTCTTGGAGCTGGGATTACGCCCGTCCACATCAAGCATCAGCTATTTGCCGAATTTCATCCAGATTATTCTACTTTGGGATATGCCCAGAACAAATACGCGGATCAGTTTCTTGGTCAAGCCGATGAATATTTGGATACACATATAAGGAATGGCTGTTTCGATCTTCAAGATAATCTCATATACAGCAATCCTGTTTTCCATAAGGACATGCTGATCGCGTTCAACAGCTTCGACAATAACATATTCCAGCTCGGGCAAAGTTACACCGGCTCCTTATTCCTAGGGACGCTATATCGGCTAGCAGCTCTGCGGGAGCGGATGGGTAGCGTAAATCAGTTTGAAGATGATTATCCAAGAGGGCTTCCGGATAATACGGAATATTTTCTTCTTAATCAAGTTGTGGATGGGGCTATCGAGACCCTGCGCAGGCTGAAAACGCCCTCTTTCGCTTATTTTCATTTCTATCCTCCTCACGATCCCTACCGCCCAACGCGGGAATTTTTCAATAAGTTTTTAGATGATGAATGGCAGCCACTTCCGAAGCCTGTTCATCCTATATCTCTTCTTTCTCCTAACCGTATTGTTTCAAAGTTCGAGACGCGCCTCGAACATAATTATTATGACCAGTATCTCTTAAGTTGGGACAATGAAGTTGGTCGTTTGTATAATTTCCTCGAGGAATCAGGATTGCTTGATAATAGTTATATCGTGATTACTGCCGATCATGGAGAAATGCACGAGCGCGGCATGACCGGGCATATGACCAAGATGCTGTTTGATTCGCTCATGCGGATACCTCTGATTATTTCCCGTCCAGGACAAAAAGAGCGTGTTGACATTCGGATGAACACGAGTTCGGTTGATGTTTTATCAACGCTGACGCATTTGGCTGGGAAACCTACTCCTCCTTGGACAGAAGGTACCCTCATTCCAGGTTTGGGTGGCGTTGATGATCCTGAGCTTTCCATCTATACTATAGACGCAAAACAGAATAGCGCTTTTGCGCCGCTTACAGAATATTCCGTTTCTATGACCAAAGGTCCGTATCGCCTGACCCATTATTCATACTCAATTTATAAAGGTTATGAGTTTTACGATATCGTCAAGGATCCTGATGAACTCCACAACCTCTATCTTTCTAGTCCGCCTATCGCGTTACAAATGCAGGAGGAGTTGCTTGAAAGAATTGATGAGGTCAACAAGCCTTTTGTCAAAAAAGTGTGAAAAAAACTATTTGTATTTTTCTTCTGCTGTCTGTATGTGCAATAGGTTATGAATTACTTGTGTTGTCTGCCATGTCTCAGCCTTGCTTAGATTGTATTGTTGTGTCTTTCGAAAGGGCAACACTATCTAATAATCCCCATAAGTTGGACGCCTCCATGTCTGATGATGTTAATCTGAATCCATTGGAACGGATTAAATTGCCGAGAGGGGAGGTTGAGAACTAAGGCGTAACTGGAACGTATAGCGCGATCACATTCGATGATTGCCAGATGCGTTGATAAGTCTGGTTATCTATCTTATAGGTGTCATCGGCGATGATTGAAGAAAGGGTTACTACCACAACATCGGGTGAAAAGAATCGAAAGGCGCTGGAGTTGGCCAACCCACTGGTTTCGTTATTAATATCAACATGTTCGATACGGGGAAGAGGTCTGTGCAATTGGCTAAGAAAAACCCATAGCGGATATTCATAATGGCTCGGCCCCATGAAAAGGCCAACATTGGATACTTGCATTTGTTCGATTTGTTGAGCGGCAAGCTGATAGGGACGATATGCATTTGGTCGTTCGGCGAAGTATTGTTCATTTCGGCTTACGTTAAAAATGTTGGTATTGCCAATTAAAGAACGGGGTTGTCCGGCTATTAACCACGGTATAGCGGCAACTAAGAAGAGACCTACAATTGCATTGGAAATATACCAAGGCCTTATTTTTGCAACGGCCATTCCTGCTATTGCACATCCTAATATAAACAATGGAATTTGAAGACGGCGATTCCAATCCTGCCACTTCAAGAAAATACAGAAAAGCAAGAAACCACTTGTCACTGCAAGAATATAATAAAGGGCGACTCGAGGTGTTTTCTTTAAGAAAGCCACGCAATATCCAAATGTTCCTATGATCAATAACAGATGAAGTGGGTTTCCTGCAAGGTCCTCCTCGAATGAAATCGGACGGACGGAAAAATGAAGATTGCCACTCCAAGTTGTTCTCGGGTCATTTTCCGAGATTCCAATTGAATTATGGATTTTCTGAACCAGCTTATCGAGATATTGATTTATCCTATCGGATGGCGTCGAGAGGTATAAAGCGAGATTACGAATAATATTGGAGGTAATAGAGGCGGGCGTAATTATATTGTTGTTAAATCCATACTCTTGCGACGCGACCCAAGGCCCAAGAGGGGTTTTGTATAACGAATAATCTCTAAAATACTCGCCACTGTTAATGGCTAGAACAATCACGGCCGTTACAACCCAAAGCCAAATCCGATTCCTTTCTTTGGACCAGAAGACCCATAGAACAATGAGTATCACGAAAGGCGTGGCAAAGAAATAGGCAGTTGATTTGGATAAAATTGCCAAGCCAAGGCCAAGGCCTATAATGAGAATGTCTATGGATCTCGTGTGATGAAATGCATGAAGGGAGAAGTAAACAAAACAAACAAGCCAGAAGGCAGTGCTCAAATGGTTTTCTGTGCTTGAGGCTTGGAGGATTACTATTGGGATAGTTACGCAGAATGCGGCTGATAAAACTTGCCCATTGTGGTCAGCTCCAAGCTCTTTGGCGATCAGGGAAACTCCGATGAGCGTCCCAATGAAGCTAAACCACTGAATTATGTTTGCCAAACCGTCGCCACCGCTTAATAGCTGGAATTGTAAAATCGCATATTCAGTGCCGGGCGTCAAGTTCACCTGTTTGGTTATGTTGGTTGGAAAGGGGGCAACATTTCCATCCTGGATCCAGTGCATGACGCGAACTCATGTGGTAGTTCATGGAATCAAAGCTATTTGGCGGGGCAACCAATGCAATCAGGCCTGTAGTCAATATAATGATTAAGATACCTACGACGATAACGTATTCAAAACGCGGGAGGCGAGGAAATGGGAGCCTGATTGGCTTGAAGCCAGCCTTGACGACTTTCTTTAATAAGATTGATCCAGCAATGACGTCGAAGGTTAGCCATGAGATGGCTAGGCTGGGATATGTGAGTTGATTGAAACTGCTTAACCCTTCAGTGATTAGTACAACAGCTGTTCCCCAGATTACGCAAGACAACAAAAATGCCTCTCTCCATTCGAAGTTTTGTAAGAAGAAGACGAATAGCAGGAGAGTAAATAAGACTGGCAGAATTGCCACAAAGTAATTACCGTATTGGAGTGTCATCTCATTGCTTTTTCTTGATTGGCTTCAGTAGAGCCATATAGGCAATGACGGCCTCTTTGTCTTTTTCGCAGGGAGTGCTCAGAACAAGCCCATGCTGGCTCTGCAGTGCATGCTTAAGAACAATCCTATCTGCATTATTTTCCTGTTTGGCAACTACCAAAAAGAACACGATGGACCAATACTTTGGATAATCAAACCCTTTGACTTTACAAATCAAGAACATTATCCAGTCCACGACGTAGACCAACGAATGTATTGACCTTCCGAATTGCCAATAGCGCACCATCCACATATGGTTGGGCACTACTGCCTAAGTCGTGGCGAATTGTGAGTTTTTGGTCAGGCAACCCAAAAATGATCTCTGCCGAAATTGTATATCCAGGCAATCGGATGGAATGAATTTGTGACCCTGTCACGCGTGCACCGCGTGTCTCTACGACCCCCTCGGTTTGCTCCAGTGGGACGGTTAGTTCTGACGGGCGAATGTTTGATATCCGATAAGCCAGTTCGCGCGCTGTTCCACTTGGTGCATCTTTTTTTCCATCATTTGCATAGTCAATGATTTCCCACTGGGGAATATATCTGGCTGCGATTTCGGAAAATTTCTGCAATAAGACGACGGTGAGAGCAAAATTACCGACTGCTAATACTCCCAATCGGCGGTGTTCGGCGGCTGTCGCAATTTCGGCATAATCTGCATCTGTTAATCCCGATGTGCCAATGACAACATGCGCTCCATGTTGTAATGCTACCAGGACATTGGCTTTAGCGACATCAGGTCTTGTGAACTCGAAAAATACGTCACATGGATGCGTGAGTGCTTCCTGTGCGGTTGCATATACTGGGCAATTGAGAAGCGGTTCACCGAGCACTTCACCAAGAATATGCCGGGCATGAGTGCGTGATACCGCAGATACAACCGTAATATCGTTGGATTTGGCAATAGCGAGGGCAAGGGCTGATCCAGCCCATCCAGTTGCGCCTGCAAGACCGACACGAATTGACATAATTCCTCTTTATTATTTTATAAGCGAAACAGAGATTCATAAATGGCTTATAAATTATACTGCTTTGCCTCCAAAAATTAATTTGGACATTAGGCTGATCCGGAGCCAGCCAACTCCATGATCATATCGCCCAATTTGCCAAGGGCGCGCTCAATTGGATATGACCAGGCAGCGGCATTCAGCCGGATGAAATTGGAAAACTGATTTGTGGGAGAAAAAAGATAACCCGGGGTCAGTGTAATCCCAGCTTGCAGGGCAAGGGAGTACAACTCAAGAGAATCCACGTTCCCCGGCAATTGGACCCAGAGCACGAATCCTCCGGAAGGACGTGTAAAGCGCGTACCCGCCGGGAAAATGCGCGTGATCGCGTCGGAAAGCCGGGCAACGTTGCTGGCATATTCGCGGCGCAAGTGTCTGAGATGGTGATCGTAGCCTCCACTTTCCAGAAACTCGGCGATTGCCATCTGCGGAAGAGTGGCTGTCGCCGTACTCAACGTAAACTTCAGCCATTCCATCGCGCTGATGTATCGTCCGGGTGCAACCCATCCGACCCTTAAAGATGGACTGATATCCTTCGAAAATGAAGAGCACAACATCACCAATCCCTTCTGGTCAAAGGCTTTCGTGACCATGGGGCGTTTTTCTGTGAAGTAGATTTCGCCTGACACGTCGTTGTCGATTAGGGGAATATCATAGTGCTCAAGTAGTTCCACCAAATCCTTCTTCTTCTCATCAGGGATGTAACTGCCTAGCGGGTTGCTGAAGTTTGAAATGGTCAGAACTGCCTTGATCGGATTGTGCTCGATCGCGAATTGCAAGGCTCCCAGACTGATGCCGTCGTGTGGATCGGTCGGGATTTCCAATGCCCTTAATCCATGGACTTCGATGAGTTGTAACGTCCCGAAATACATCGGCGACTCGATGGCAACAATATCTCCGGGCTTACTAACTGCATGCAGGCATAAGTTGATCGCCTCGATGCCGCCAGAGGTAATGATGATATCGGCAGGAGCTAGCTGGCAGCCGCTGTTCACGGCCCGCTGAGCAATCTGAACACGCAGACTTTCCAGCCCCGGTGGAAATTGATACTGATGAGTTCCTTGATCAGATTTGCGCGCGAGAGCGGACAGGATATGGTTCATGCGTTCCGTGGGGAGTAGCTTGAGATTGGGCATGGCAGCCCCGAGCTGAATCAGATGCGGGTTTGATGAATCTTTTATGATCCGCATCACCAGATCGTGGAGGTTGACGTGATTCGGATCCAGGCTGGGAGCAGAGATTTCCGGTTCAGGAAATTTAAGCTCAGTACTGGTGCGGACATAATACCCGGATTGGGGACGCGCTTCGATTAATCCCTGGTCTTCGAGCGTGAGATAAGCATGCAATACAGAACTGATACTGATACCCTGTTGTTGGCTCATTTGCCTTACGGAAGGGATGCGTTCCCCAGGACGATAGGTACCTTGGCGGATCAACTGCGTGATTTGGCGCGTCAGTTTTTCGTAGCGATAAGGATCTTTGTTGCCTGGCTTGTTTTCTTTGGATTTCATATTGATTATCTACGATACAGTTTTACCGAAATTATTTCAATACAGTTCATTATAATCCAAACTGTTATGAATACATTTGGCATTCTTTGCATCTGTACCGCTCCTTGCTTTGGTGGGAAAATAAAACCGAGAAGATGATATAAAGCCAAGAAAGGAGCTTTTATGATTAGGCATTCGAATCAAAACAAAAACATTTCACTCAATCTTCAGCCGCGTCAAGTTCGGAAGCTGGTTGGTGTGATACCCGGCACGATCATTTCTTGTGACAAGGGGATAATTTGGTTGACGGAATCCGATGATCGTCAAGATTATGCCCTCAGGCCCGGGCGTCGTGTCGTAATCCGCAAAAAAGGTGAGGTGCTGATCGAAGCGGTAAACGAATCAGACCTGCACATCAGCTATCCAAACTAGCAGCCTGCTTGAAGCATTGCTTGTTTAAAGATTAAGAGCGTTAGTCTACTCTTCCGACACGCAATGGACGCCTCGGGGCAACCGCGTCCATTGCGCATTTAAGTGAGGAGGGTGATCGTGGATTTGATGCCGGTCTCAAATAGTTGTGCAATGCTGAACCAAGCTATCCTGGACAGTTCTTCGAAAAGGTTTCGTAGAATGGCGTTATTTTATGGCGAGTATCCCTTAACGTAGGGTATTGGGGTAAAATAGGGGGAGAGGATGACCAATGGATTTACGTTTCGCGAAACTTCTCACTAAAAACATTATTGCTGTTATTGGCACAATCATTGCTTTGTTTGCGGCAATTGCCGCCATTGGGGGAAATGTGCTAACTGGCATTATAGTCTCTGCGTGTCAGGTTAATCAATGGCTGTGGTGGTGTGTAGCTTGGCATTACATGTTATTTATATTTACAGTTGTTGCAGGTGTTATTGGATTTATATTTTTCTTTGCGATTGCCGGAGATTCTATTACTGCTTTGGGTAAATGGATACCCAAGAAGATTCAAGAATATCGGGATAGACCGTTTGATGTCTTCTATAAGATTCAAAAAGAGGGCAACGAGATATATATTGACGTAAAGAATGGAGAACGGTCAATCGACTTATTAAGAATTCGTTTAGGAACAGATTTGTTATACAATGGTCAACTTATTACAGGTTATCTAAAGTGGAAAAAGGATTTTGATTTAGGGGAGGGGTTTGCCAGTATTGAGCGTAGAAAAAATGAATTACTTCATTTTGCATCATTTGACAATGCAAAAAGAGAATTCTATCTTCATTTGGAGGGCAGAGATTTGCCTTTTCCGTTTGAGTATAAAGGAATCAGAACTTTTCAACTACAAGCACATGGAGTTTCGTCTTCCTCTCCCGCTAGGCAATTCAAAAACAATGTTGAAGGTGGGTTAGTGGTTGAACAGATATTAGACAAGAACAATGAAATAGTATTTAGGATAGGATCGCAATGGTAACAACTATGACTAAGAAATCAGTAAAACAAACAAAAAAGACAACCCCTAAAAAAGAGGCTGTCTTGACCCGTGACGAGTTTTTCACGGTCTTAGATAGGGTTATTCAGCCTGTACCTTCAAAGGTGAAGCCGCCAAAGAAAGAAAAGAAAGAAACATCGGTGTAATATCGTCGCGATGATTGTATCTAAAAGCGTATTCGTCAAGATAGTGTTGCAAGTAATCCGCTGAAACCGCATGATAAACGCCGCGTATCCCGTTCTTAGCCTGCGACCAAAATCCTTCGATGGTATTGGTATGAGCATCGCCGATGACATAAATCTTTTCAGCATGAGGAACCGATTCGTGTTTGTAACCCATGATTGGAAGCGCATCATAAACTCGAAACTCATCAGTATAGATTTGTGCGCTCTTAGAAACATTCGCGTCAACGATTGGGTAAATCGTACTGCGCTTGACGTTGGGAACTACATGAGTTTCAACCTTACCGCCGCGCTCAACCATTCCAAAAACGGGAGTCTTGTTCTCAGCACCACGACCACGAATTTCTTTGCCTTTGCCTCCGAAATAGGACTCGTCAAGTTCAACATCACCCGTGAAAATATTGTGCTTCTCGGAAAGCATCGAACGAACCTGCTTGCACATACGCCAAGCGGTTTTATAGGTAACGCCCGTCTCGCGTTGAATTTGCTTCGCAGAGATACCGCCGCGAGTTTGCGCCATGAGATAAATAACGTAGAACCAGATTGTCAAGGGAGTAGGAGACTTATGGAAGATCGTGCCAGCAGTAGGAGAAATTTGATAACCGCAATGGTCACAAGAATAAGACTTCTTGTTCTTGTCGTGATGAAACAAACTGTTCTTGCCACACTTCGGGCAATCAATTCGTTCAGGGTATCGCTTTACTCGAATGTAGTCAAGGCAGATGTCATCATTCGAGAAAGTCTTTTGAAAATCTTTGAGTGTGAATTTGGTCATCGGGCTTTTCATTTTGGAGGTTCCTTATGACCAATAGTATAACACCTGTTCTACCCGATGTCAAGGGATACTCACCTATTTTATTATTGACCCGAAGGCCAGGCCCAATCCATATGTGATGAGCGCTTCTCCCAAGCCAATGATGGTCATCTCCGCGCCGCTCTTCCATGGACTCAAACCGGTCACAATGGTCTTGGACGCGCCGATGACGAAATGGGCAAGCGTGCTGATTGCAAACGAGGCAATGATGGCTCCGTAACCGCTGGCGAAGAAAAACGGAATGATCGGAATGAATGCTCCGATCGCGGTTGAGAGCATGGCAGACAATGCTTCTAGCCATGGATTTGGAAATGACTGCTCGGATAGTCCCAGTTCTTCGCTTCCCAAAGTCTTGAGCGCGGATTCGGGTTGAGCGATCAATCGTGATGCAAGAGTCTCTGGCTTCATCTTCCGGCACACCTTTGAGCTGATAGAACAACGCAAGTTCTTCCTCTTCTTCTTCAGGATGTGTTTGTAGCTCTCGACGCTCGCGTCGCAATTCAGCTTCTTGCACTTCACGCTCTGTTTTGGTTGCCAGATATGCACCGGAACCCATAGATAGGGCGGATGCCAGCATACCCGCGAGCCCTGCAATTAAAACCGCGGGACCGCCCGCGGTCGCTCCTGCAACTCCGGTAACAATTCCAAATACCGAACCCAAACCATCATTCGCTCCATAAATCGCCTGACCAATCCAACCGCCGCCGCGTCGATGCCAACTCTCGCGGTGCAGGATAATATCAAGCATCGCTTGGGGACCAACCGGCGCATTGGGAGATTGACTCGTTCTTTGAAATGCTCCGCTATGAGTTTCTTCATCATGTAATACTTCATTGACTGAAACGCGGTCTGCATCTGTGGGAGCGGATTTCACCAAAGAAGCATACATCTCTGTATCATCCTCTTCGTTGCTCTCGAGACGTTTGAGCGCGTTGTCTGTTCCGCTTTGAACCAGTACCCAGCGCCAGATTTTTTCGCGGAATGATTCGCGGTTGATCGGAACGTTTGCGCCGAGTTCTTTGAGACGCGTTGCCCATCGTTCGGCATGACCCGCTTCAGTCTCCGCCAAACCCATCAAGGCTTTTCGTCGAGCCTCATTGGATTCTTTTTTGGCAAGAGCCAAATAAGTTCTGTGAGTTGCGCGTTCTTTTTGCAAAGCGATTTGCAAGCCTTTGATAAATTTTGATTGCTCTTCATTGTTCATATCATTTCCTCTCCAATTCATTTTAGCTATCCCACTCGCGCTTCCTCAAAAGCCTCCCATGTTTCACGCGCAAGCCAAACGAGGAACAAGAGCGCGGCGAGATGCTCAGCCCACCACCAGCCGAGTAGCGTATTAAGCGCAAGCCCTATCAAAACCGTGCCAGCCATGTATACGCATGTGATTGATTCGACTGCGTCGCCAGCTAATGCTTCACTCTGTATGCGATTTCGAAACGCGGCGTTTAACGAATGCAAGATAAGGCATGATCAAAACAGCCGCCGCGGATATTCCAATTCCAAGCAAAGTACTTTCCGGTTTTGAATGGATGATTAAACTATAAACAGCAGAAACCAATACATAAATACATAATAATGCGAGAGTAATCGCGACGATCCATATTCCCCGGTGTTCGGCTTGCTCGACTTGATCCACATCTCCGCCTTGGCTTTCTACTATCAGCCTCCACAGCAAAATTCCACCGCTGATTAATTCGATCAAACTATCCATGCCGAATGCAGTCAATAGAATACTCCCCGCCGCAATTCCGGCACTGATAGAAACCACCATTTCTATGATCATCCATAGTATAGAAACAATTTCAATTCGTATGCCTACGTCAATATCTTTTGCTCGCGCTGTATCCATAACAATAAATTATTTCCTTATTCATTTTGAGAAAGCGGAATAAGCAATAGCGGTATCTTGGTTCGCTGCGCCACTTTCGGTGCGACACTGCGCGCCCAAAACGCACCCATGCCTTTTCTTCGATGCGTTGACAAAATGATTAAATCTATATCTCTATGCTCGGCGATTTTGACAATTACAGATGCCGGGTCGCCGCGCGCAATTTCTACCGAAGCGATTAAACCATTTTTATGCAATGCGTCTACATGTTTCTGAAGATCTTGGCGCGCATTCTCTTCTTTCATATCGAGAAAGGCTTGTGTTGTAACTGGCATTAGGTTGCCGGCCGCCGCTTGTTCACCGGCAAGTGTCCCGAATGTTGGTATCACGCTTAGCAAGTGAAGCTCAGATTTGAATGCTTGCGCCAAGGTTTCTGCAAATGGAAAACTGTAATCATGCGCTGAATCGGGATCAAGCGGTATGAGAATCTTTTCGAGTTTGAAGCGGGGTGACACTGGCTTGATAATTAGAAGTGGCGTCTTTCCCTGCGCGGCGATCTGTTGGGCAATGTTTCCAAACAATGCATCGTGGATTCCGCTTTTGCCGTGTGTGCAGATCACGATCAAATCCGGTTGGAATTCAGTCGCCACATGTTCGACGATACTGCGAGTCACATCCGATACCGGCGCGGTGTGAACGTGAGTCTTAACTTTTACTTTTGGCGGGAAAGCGCGTTTGGCAATATCTTCAAGATATTCCATTGCTTCATCGGGTTTTGTTAAATGGCGGTCTGCGTGAACTTCGCTAGGCGCGTCTTGCTCGATTACATGTAAAAGTGTGACGGGCGCTTTGAATTTTTCCGCTAGAATTGCCGCGGGAATCAGCGAGGCTTCGGACAGGTTTGAGCCATCGAGAGGAACAAGAATATGCTTGAACATAGTCTTATCTACTAAAAAATGAGCTGATAGAGCAGAAATACGTTTAGCGCAATGATGAGCATTGCGACTACGCTCGCAATAATAGTCGTGATGCGCCGATTGACTAACTCTCCCATAATATCACGTCTGCTGGTAAATGTCACAAGCGGAATAATAGCAAATGGCAGGCCAAATGAAAGCACCACCTGACTGAGCACAAGGACTCGTGTTGGGTCAAGCCCAATGAATATGACAATCAGAGATGGAAGCATGGTGACGACGCGCCGCACCCACGGCGGAATATGGCGATGCAGAAAGCCTTGCATGATCACTTGTCCGGCCATGGTGCCAACGGATGAAGATGAAAGTCCCGAGGCGAGCAATGAAATGGCAAAAACCCACGAGGCTGCGGAACCCAGCAAAGGTACCAGTGTGAGATGCGCTTCTTCAATCGTGCCGATGTTTGTTAAGCCGTGATTGAAAAATGTACTGGCGGCCATGATGAGCATCGCGGCATTGATCGTGCTGGCAATTCCCATTGCGATGAAAACATCAACCAATTCAAATCGAAAGAGACGCTGTTGTTGCTTCGGATTTTTCGTCACGATTCGATCTTGTGTCAATGCGGAATGCAAATAAAGGGCATGAGGCATCATCGTCGCGCCGAGAATGCCGGTTGCAAGCAACACACTTTCTGTGCCCGAGAAATGTGGAACAAAGGTGTAATATAGAACAGTCGGCACATCGGGTCGGGCAAGGATGGTTTCGGCGAGATAACAAACTGCAATCACAGCAATGAAGGCGGTGATGACTGCCTCAAGAGGGCGGAAGCCGTATCGTTCAAGCCCAAGGATAAGGAACGTTACTACAGCTGTGAGCAAGCCTGCTACCCAGAGCGGGATTCCAAAAAGCAAGTTGAATCCTAGTGCCGCGCCGAGAAACTCAGCGAGGTCCGTAGCGATCGCCACTAATTCGCCGATGACCCACATTCCGATCACAACCCTGTGTGAATATTGATTTCGACAATGTTCCGCCAAATTCTGTCCAGTGGCGATGCCGAGCTTGGCCGAAAGCGATTGCAATAGCATCGCCATCAAGTTGCTTCCAAGAATGACCCATAATAATTCATAACCAAATTTTGCTCCGCCCTGGATGTTGGTGGCAAAGTTGCCCGGATCCATATAAGCGATGCTGGCGATGAAGGCAGGTCCGAGGAACGGCAATAGCCGCGCAAACCAACCCTTTTTGCTTTTTCCCGAAAGCACTTCGTTGGTAGTTGTGAGTGTGGATTTATCGTTCGCGATCGGTGCAGATTGTTTCATGAATCACCAATTATTTTGATATGATACTCCAAGCACTTTCGCGCGCGCACCAATGGCCAGACTCAATTCTTTAAGATGTTTAAGAAAGTCTGCACCTTGTGATGGCTCGCCCTGTATCTATAATAAGGCGCGTTATTCGTTTTGGGAAAGTGGAATGAGCAGTAATGGTGTCTTTGTCTTTTGCGCGACTTTCGGCGCGACACTGCGTGCCCAAAATGCGCCCATCCCCTTTCTTCGATGTGTTGATAAGATGATCAAATCTGTGGATGTACTCTCGGAGGCCTTGACAATGGACGACGCGGGATCACCGCGGGCTACTTCAGCGATTGCTTTCAAATGACCTTTATGCAGCACGTCAATATGTATTTGAAGATCTTTTTTGGCGTCCTCCACCTTCAAGTCGAGATAGGCCTGTGTGGTCACCGGCATGATATTTCCTGCAGCAGCTTGCTCGTCACCCAATGTTGATAAGGTCGGTATGATACTTAACAAGTGAAGGTCAGCCTTGAATATTTTTGCAAGGCTCTCCGCCAGACCGAGACTGTTATCGTGCATCGAATCCGGGTCTAGCGGGATCAGGATCTTTTTCAATTCAAATGAAGGAATTTTAGATTTGATTATGAGAAGAGGAATAGTTCCCATAGCTACAACTTGTTGAGCGATGTTACCGTATAGTAGATCGTGCACCCCGCCACGCCCGTGTGTACAAATCACGATGAGATCGGGTTTTAGTTCCGGGGCATGTTCGGCAATACTGCGGGCAACATCTGACACTGCTTCAGTATGAACATGGGTTTTGACTTTGACTTTCGTGGGAAAGGCCCGCTCGGCAACCTCCTTGAGATAGGCATCCGCTTCATTAGGCTTCGTGAGATGGTGTTCTTTATGAATTTCGGACGGGGCGTCCTGTTCAATGATGTGCAAAAGTGTAATCTGCGACTCGAGAGTTTTTGCCAGATATGCAGCTGGCGCAAGCGACGCTTCTGAGAGTTTTGAACCATCTAGAGGAACGAGAATGTTTTTGAACATAGCTTAGCTTCCTGGAAAGAAGGTTTGATATAACAGAAAAATGTTTAACAGCACGATCACGGCGGCCACCAACCAGGCGACAATAGTGGTGATCTTGTGATTGACCAGCACCCCCATTATCTCACGTCTGGATGTATATATAGTCAAAGGAATGATCGCAAAAGGAAGAGCAAAGCTCAACACGACCTGGCTTAACACCAGCGTGCGGGTCGGATCAAGCCCTAGCCCAATTACGACGAAAGAGGGCGTCATGGTTGCCAGGCGTCTTACCCACATCGGGACTTTGCGATGAATAAATCCCTGCATGATCACCTGGCCTGCCATAGTTCCCACAGTCGAGGAGGCGTGCCCGGATGCCAACAAGGAAATCGCAAAAACAAAGCTTGCCGCCCCACCGAGCAGAGGCGTCAGCATTCGATAAGCATCTTGGATGGTCCCGATGCTGCTTAATCCATGCACATAAAAGGTGGAGGCCGCCAAGATCAACATGGCCGCATTAATTACACCGGCGATGGACATGGCGATAATCACATCGATCAATTCGAATCCGAAAAGCATGCGAAGCTTTTTCGGATCCTTGGTGACGATTCTTCCTTGAGTTAAGCCTGAATGCAGAAAAATGACGTGCGGCATGACAGTGGCACCCAGGATGCCAGCTCCCAGAAGAACGCTTTCTGGTCCAGAGAAAATAGGCACAACTGAATGATAGGCAAGTTGCCCCCAATCGGGCCGGTCCAGAAATGTTTCGATGATGAAACACACGACGATCACGCCGACCAGGGAGGTGATCAAAGCCTCTAGTGGTCTGAAGCCGCTGTGTTCCAGCAATAGAACGACGAAGGTCAATCCGCCCATCAAAATCGCGGGAATGAGCAAGTCCGGCAATCCCGTCCAGGCCCCGATTTGATTAAACAGGCCCGGAAACAATAAATAGACCCCGAGCGCCGCGCCGAGGAACTCCGCCAAATCAGTGGCCATGGCGACCACCTCCATCACGATCCACATCCCAATCCCGGCCCAATGTGGATATCGGTCGCGCATCGTCTCGGCTAAATTCTTGCCGGTCGCGATGCCCAGTTTGGCCGACATGGTCTGAATCAACATTGCCATTAGATTGCTGGCTACGATCACCCATAAGAGTTCATAACCAAACTGTGCGCCCCCCTGAATATTCGTGGCATAATTTCCCGGATCGATATAAGCGATCGAGGCGATAAAGGCTGGACCGAGGAAGGGCAGTGTGCGTAATAAAAACCCTTTCTTGCTGGTTCCATCCAATACTTCATTGGCTGATTTCAGAGTGCTGACATCCCCTGGTCGAACAGTTTCTTTTTCTGGTTTTAATGATTTCATTAAATATTCCTTTACATTTATAGAATTTCGACGAATATGCGATTCGTAATTGCTGGACCAAGTGCTATCACTTCTTTCCGCCCTCGAAGCTGGATATGCATCACCTGATCGTAACGCGACACATCAAACACTTTCACCCGCGCGCCGATCACGAGTCCCAATTGCTCAAGATGTTTAAGGAAGTCCGCCTCTTGTGCGTGTACGCGCTGAATGCAAGCTTCTTGTTTCGGTTTTAGTTTCGCTAGAACAATGCTTTGATCTTTCTGCATGACTAAATCAGCAGAGGGGATGGGCTCGCCATGCGGATCGCGCAAAGGATATCCCATGGCTGAAGCGATGCGTTCTTCAAACTCTTCCGATATAACGTGTTCCAACTTCTCCGCTTCGTTATGAACTTCATCCCACGAATAACCGAGCGTTTGCACTAGCCACGCCTCGATCAGGCGATGATGACGAATCACTTCCAGGGCTGCGCGTTTACCTGCGGCGGTTAACATCACGCCTTGATGTTTGTGATATTCAACTAAGGCGGGCTTAGTTGAGGCGAGCTTTTGCATCATCCCCGTAACCGAAGCTGGTGCTATATGGAGACGCGTTGCGAGCGCGGTGGTGCTGGCGGCTTTACCATCTTCAGTCAATTCGTAAATAACCTTGAGATAGTCTTGAACGGAATCGGTTAGAGATACAGACATAATGCTTTTTATGGTTAATTGTCACGAAATAGTTTCTGATTATTACCAGAGATATGGAATGAAACGATATTTCACCTGTGCCTTGTAGTCCGCATAACCGGGAAGCTCTTTCAATAGCATCTGTTCTTCCAAGACCGCTCGCCTTGCGAGTATGATCATGCAAATTATCACGAAAATTGATCCATACCAGGAACCAAGCAACAAGGACGTTCCCACGATGAACACAAGAATTGCCATGTACATCGGATGCCGTACATAATGGTAGAGACCTGTGGAAACCACGATATGTCCCCGCTCTTGCTTGAACGCGTACTACAGGTGATAAATAGGAATTTTCGCTAAAGGTCAGGAACAAGAAGTAAAACGAGCATAACAGGATTAGTGCTCCAATCACTTGCAGCCAGAGCGGCACCGACGACCAATGAAAACGAACCGCATCCAATGATATGAAAATTAACCACATAATGAAAAAGATTTCCATCAAGGGAAAGAGCGCTTTATCCCAACCTTGTTGGTCAGATGAGCCCGAAACGCATGCGTTCATTCATTAATCCGGGGTTGTGCCTGTATAACCATAACGTGACCGCGAGATAGAAGCCAAAGAATAGCAGGAGAAAAATCCAACCTGCGGTCCAGGCGAGTGTGCCAGCAGGAAGGAACAGAGCAAGGGCGAACATTGTAAAAAAGCCCGTGATCTCTAACGCTTGCTGTTTCAAATTGATTTTCATCGTTACCTCGCTTGAAAGTTGTATACTGCCTAATAAATAATTTAGGTTTGCCTAAATTATTTTATATTAAAAAGAGAGTTGAGTCAAGAGACTCAACTCTGCAAATATCTGGTGGAAGGCGTGCGACTTCGGCTCGTTCATCTCAACCAATTTCTACCAATCACCTGTAGCAGGACAGGTGGATCGTTTCACAGCGTGTGCGGCGCAATGTACACAGCGATGGTGATGAAATGCGCCAATGCGGCAAGAATGACGAAAATATGCCAGACCTCGTGAAAACCAAACTTGCCGGGGAAGAAGTCGAGCGTCTTGGTGGCGTACACAATTGCACCCAAAGTGTAGATAACTCCGCCTGCGAATAACCACACGAGCGCGCCAATTGGCATGACCTTTAACATTTCACCAATTGCGGCAATACAAATCCATCCCATCATGATATATACGCCTACTCTCAGCCAACGCGGAGCTTTGATGAGGATCACTTCGGTGAAGACGCCAATCAAGGCGAGTGACCAGATAAGTGCAAGCAATCCCCATTTCCAAAATCCGGAGAACATGATCATGCATATCGGCGTATAGGTTCCGGCAATCAAAACATAAATGGCAGAGTGATCGAACTTGCGCAATTTCTCAATGATCTTTGGATTGGCTTTGACCATGTGGTAAATGGCGCTTGCCATAAACAACAAGATAAGGCTGATTCCATAAACGCTCAATGAAATCTCTTTTATTACGTTTCTCCAGCCGACAACAATCAAAGCGATCAAGCCAATCGCGGCGACGATGGCAGCAAAGAAATGCGTCAGTCCATTGACGGGTTCGCGAAATTTTTTCAGCATAAGTTTTTCCTAAGATGATTTTATCATCACATGACCGTTTCAAGATTCTTTGTTGGCGATCAAAATTAACACAATGCTTGATTTAACTTCGATCTGTCGATTCACCACTTTGAAGCCTGCTTGTTCGAGTGGGCGGATGAATCTCTCCCTAACAACCTCGATAAGGTTCTTTGGCGTCTCGCCGGTGATTTGAAACAACCACGCCGCGGCTCTATCCAGAATTTTGCGTCCAACAATCCATGCCGCGGGCAGGACGATGAAATGACCATCATCACGAAGAACGCGATGGATGTCAGATAGCGTGTTGGGATCAAAGATATATTCGGATGGAAAGGTTGAGATAATGGTATCAAATTTGGCATCGGGGAAGGGAAGCGCTTGTGCTAGTCCTCGTGCAAGATGGATGGTTTTATAGTCTGCTTTTTTGAGGCGATGTTTTGCAAGTCGAATCATCTGCGTCGATTCGTCCAATCCGATGACAGACAAGCCTTGGTCGCGCAAGAGGCATTGAAGATATCCGGGGCCGGGACCGATCTCTAATATTTTCGTTCCTTGAACGAATGGAATAACTGTTCGGATCCATTCGTTCCATCGTCCAATGGATACAATCGCCGCGACGAAATCATACGTCCAGGCAAAGGAATGATAAAAGTGATGAAAGAAAAACCGCATGAAGCGGGAGACGAGGCGCATGGGATTCAAACAAAACAAGGGTTTGACATTAGTCAAACCCTTGTGGATGAAAATCCTAATTTAAGATTCGCTCGGCGCTTCGCCGCTTGATTTTTTGCTGGAAGGCTTGCGCAGAGATTCAACCGCGCTTTCGCCGCGACTACGGACTTCCTTAGCAAGTTCATCGGCTCTACCGCGAGCCTCCTTTGCTACTTCTTCTGCGCGGGCGCGGGCAATCTTGGCCAACTCTTCGGCGCGGACACGGGCTTCCGCGGCCGCGGCTTCTGCGTTAGCTAAGGCTTCTTCCGCAGATTGGGACGCGTAGTCGCGCAGTTCGATGCTCTTTTCGCGGATCAGGGCGCGGGTCTCTTCGCCGCTTTGTGGTGCGAACAGCAAGGATACCACCGCGCCTGCCACGCCGCCGACGATAAAGCCAACAAGGAATGCGCCAAATTCATCACTATCAGATGCCATAGGATTCTCCTTTTTATTCACGAGTTACTTTTGTTTTAGTCCCATCAATTCTAACACACGTTGAATGCTTGCTAAATAACCATTGAGCTTGACAACGGGTTCCACCGCATTCTTGCTGAGGAATTCCGCGGTGCCGCGTAAAGTGTTGACTGTTTCGTTCGTGGCTTGCAAAATGGGGCGAACCTCGTTTTGCAGAAGGTTGATCAAACTTGCAAGCTGGATCAGCAAGATTACGAGCGCGATGCCGATGATCAGCGTCTCCAAGCCAACGACGATGATGAAGACATCGCGGATTCGCCCGACCACATCCGCGGGCGTTTCCGGGCGCAGAAGAAAATAGATTGCCGTGATCAATAAAGCTAAAACTACAACGGCAATTGCCGAGATCGTAATAATAACCGATTTCGTCTGCTGTTCCTGAACTTTCCGCGCGGCGATCTGTTCGGGAGTCAGTGCCGGTGCAGCAGGGGTGGGCGGATTTTGTGGTTGAGGTAGTGGTGTTCCCATGAAGTCATTATAGCATTTTATGACCGTCAAGTCTAACCGGAAGCTTTGTAAACCTTGACGATTGCGCTGGGCGGGTGGTATCCTTTGTTCTACCGACCGTTCGGTAGGTTTGTTTTATGACCCGAGATGATATTCTTGATGCCGCCGCGCAGGTGATACGCAAAAAAGGATTTCACGCAGCTTCGATGGCTGACATTGCCAGCGCAGTTAATCTGCAGAAGGCGAGTCTCTATCATCATGTTTCGAGCAAGCAGGAAATCCTGCTTGAACTTCTTGACCGCGCCCTGGAAATGCTGACGGCTCGTATTGCTCCCATCGTAAATCAATCCATCCCCGCTGATGAAAAGTTGCGCCAGATGATTTATATTTATTTGCAATCGCTTGCTGAAGAATCCTGATCTCTCTTCGGTCTTGTTATTCGAGCATCGTTCGCTGGATAAGAAATCTCACGCCCGTCACGTTCCGAGTCGCGACCGATTTGAAAGCTTGTGGCAGGACGTGATGCATGAAGGCGTTCACACGAAATTATTTACTTGTCCTGATGTTGGTCTCGCTGTGCGAGGCTTGATGGGTATCCTGAATTGGACGTTGACATGGTATCGTCCCGATGGACCGTTATCCATTGAGAAAATTGCGGATCACTATGCTGATTTATTTTTCAACGGTCTGCTGAAAAAATAGAAGGAGCGAGAGGCATGTATTCGTTTGAACCCAGTGAAGAACAACAAATGCTTGTTGAAGCGGTGGGGAAGTACGCCAGCAATGATTTGCGGAAAGCATCCCGAGAGGCTGAAGAGAGCCGCGAACTTCCGATGAAACTTGTTGGCAAAGGCTGGAAACTTGGTGTTCTGCAAGCCTCGATTCCGGAATCCTACGGCGGCTTCGGCGAGCACTCGGCAGTTACTGGCGCGTTAGCCGTTGAGGAGTTAGCCTTTGGCGATCTCGCGGGCGCGTTTGCAGTCATGACGCCCTCATTGTTTGCCATCCCCGTTCTGCTTTCCGGTAGTGACGAGCAGAAGAAAGAATATATGCCTAAAGTCATTGAAGGTGATTGGCATCCATATACTGCCGCGTTGATTGAGTACGCGTTTGATTTTGATGCCAGCGATTTAAGAACCCATGCCGAATTAACAAATGGCGAATATATCTTGAACGGCGAAAAAGCCTTTGTGCCATTTGCAAAAGATGCCGAAGCCATTTTGGTTTATGCAAAATGCGGTGGCAAGACACAAGGCTTTATTGTTCCTAAAAATGCAACAGGATTGACCGTCAATGATGAGCGCGAAATGCTAATGGGATTGAATGCGCTTCCGTTATATCGAGTTAAGTTGGACAATGTAGAAGTATCAGTCTCCAATCGGTTGGGCGGCGCCTCCGGTCATGACTTTAATCCTGTGCTTGCTTCAATGCGCCTCGCCTCCGCCTCAGCCGCTCTGGGTGTGGCCCGCGCCGCATTCGAATATTCCCGCGATTATGCCAAAGAGCGCGAAGTCTTTGGTGTGAAAGTGGCCCAAAAGCAGGCTATTGCATTCGTGCTGGCTGAAATGCGGACGGAGATCGAAGCGATTCGTTTGCTGACGTGGGAAGCCGCGTGGAAGTTGGATCAAGGAAAAGAAAATGCGTTCACCGAAGCATATCTCGCGTCCACCGGCGCGGCGGATATGGTGATGATGGTCACTGACCGCGCGGTTCAAATTTTGGGCGGGCATGGATACATCCGCGAACATCCCGTTGAAATGTGGATGCGTAATGGGCGCGGCTTTGCGATGTTGACTGGGCTTGCGATCATTTAGAAAAGGCAGAAATGGCTATTGAATTTGAATCTCCCAAACCTATTATCCAAATGCGGACAGTCTTAAAGACTGTTGCGCAGGAAATGATGCGTTCAAAGTCGCGTTACTTCGATGAGCACGAACATGAGATTCCATGGGATTATATTGAGTTCATGCAAATAGCCATGAAGGCGACTGGCGGTGGAAGTCTCGCGCCCAAGGAAGAAAAGAAAGAAGAGGATCCAAACAAATCCAAACGCTCGCCGATCGGTTATCAATTGTTAGCATCACAAATTGAGATGTTGGCTTGGGGTGATGTGGGTATGTATCTTATAACGCCCGGCGGCGGACTCGGCGCAGCGGCAGTGCAAGCGGCTGGGTCGCCTGAACAATGTGCGAAATTTCTGGCTCGTTTTGGTGGCGAGAAGCCAACCTTCGCCGCGATGTGCATGACCGAACCCGGCGCGGGTTCTGATACTTCGGCAATCCGCGCAACAGCTGTGTTGGATGAAAAGACGAATGAATGGGTAATTAACGGCGAAAAGATTTTTGTCACCGCGGGTGATAAGTCATTCACGGAATATGAAAAACTTGGTAAAGGGTTTATCGTAGTCTGGGCCTCGATTGATCCTTCGGCGGGACGCGTGGGAATGCGCGCGTTTGTTGTCGAGGCTGGAACGCCCGGTGTGCGCATCGTCAAGCTGGAACATAAACTTGGAATCCGAGTCAGCGACACAGCCGCGATCTCGTTGGTGGATGCGCGCGTTCCGTTTGAAAATATTCTCGGGAGTCCAACCGTTGAAAAGACGACGACCGGCTTCAAAGGCGCAATGGCAACCTTCGACGCTACGAGACCGCTTGTAGCTGCGTCCGGTTTGGGTGTGGCGCGAGCCGCTCTTGAATTCCTGAAGGAGAAACTCAAGGAGAACGGAGTCGAAATTCGTTATGGTCTCCCCCGTCAAAAGTTAACCAACATCGAGCGCGAAGTGATTGATATGGAGATCATGGTGAAGTCTGCGTGGCTGATGGTGATGAAGGCTGTTTGGATGGCGGATAATAAAAAATCGAACGCGCTTGAGTTTTCTATGAGCAAAGTCAAGGCAGGCGATGTAACTACAAAGATCACGCAGAAAGTGGTTGAGATTTTGGGACCGCTTGGTTATAGCCGTGAGTTCTTAGCAGAGAAATGGTTTCGCGACGCGAAGATCACTGACATCTATGAAGGCACCGGGCAAATCAATCGTCTCGTTGTGGCGCGTCAAATACTTGGATATAGCGGAAGTGAATTAAGGTAGCCATGGCATATCAAATCCATAAAGCGCTTGTGATTGGTTCCGGCACGATGGGCGCGGCAATTGCAGCGCACCTTGCGAACGCAGGTGTGCCAGTGACGTTGCTGGACATCGTTCCAAAAGACGCGCCTGTTGGAAACAAAGAAGCGCGCAATAGAATTGTTAACGAAGGCTGGGATCGTTGCGTCAAAGCCAAGCCCGCTAATTTGATGTCTTTGGATTTGAAGACATTAGTTAAGTTGGGCAATCTTGAGGACGACTTTGGTGTTGTCGCGGAAGCGGATTGGATTTGCGAAGCAATCGTTGAAGATTTAAGGATCAAGCAATCGCTTATGGCGCGCATCGATGAAGTCCGTAAGGCAAACGCGATTGTCAGCACGAACACATCGGGTATTCCGGTCAAAGCGATTGTGGAGGGATGCTCGAAGGAATTCAAAAAACATTTTCTTGGGACACACTTCTTTAATCCACCGCGTTATTTGAAATTATTGGAAATCATTCCAACAGCTGATATGGATAAGGAAGCAGTCGAATTTATGTCCTGGTTCGGCGAGTATAAACTTGGCAAAGGCGTGGTGCTTTGCAAGGATACTCCGAACTTTATTGGCAACCGCGTCTTTTTCGGTACGGCAATATTTGGCATGAATTTCATTTTGGAAAACAACTATACGGTTGATGAGGTCAACTCGATTACCGGACCGTTGATGGGTCGCCCGAAAACCGCGACGTTTCGTTTGGCGGACCTTGTCGGCATTGATGTGTGGGAACATGTCGGCAGGAATCTTGGACCAATGATTCCGCATGACAAACTCGCACAGGAATATCTCAAAGCTGAGGCGCCGACAAAAATGATTTCAACACTTGTCGAACGCAAATGGCTTGGCAATAAAACCAAAGTTGGATTCTATAAAGAAGTCCGCAAAGAAGATGGTTCAAAAGAATTTTGGTCGCTTGATTTGAAAACGCTCGAACATGTCGCGCCGACCAAGCCGCGTTTCGATTTAGGTTAAGAAAGCCAAAGATGTCGCGGAACTTGGCGAGCGATTAAAAGTTTTGCTTGGTGAAGATGATAAGGCTGCGCAGCTTGTCCAAACATTGACGTATCAAAGCTTCCAATATTCCGCGTCGCTATTGCCTGAGGTTGCGGATTCGCCTAAACCAATTGATGATGCCATTCGTTGGGGCTTTGGTCACGAGGCGGGACCGTTTGAAACGTGGGATATGCTCGGCGTCAAGGGAACGGTCAAACGAATGAAGACCGCAGGCTTCCCCGCACCGAAATGGGTGGATGCCATGCTCAAGTCGGGGATCGAATCGTTCTATCAATACAAGCGCAGCAGTCCTGGGGATAAGAACGGCGACAAGGTCGGCGTCTATAATGTGAATAAAGAAAAGTATGTCCGCATCGCGAAGCCTGAAAATGTCATCATACTCAAAGGTCGGAAGGTGATCAACGAGAACATTGGCGCGACGTTGTATGATATTGGCGATGGCGTGGCGTGTGTGGATTTCCATACTAAAATGAACGCGCTCGATGACGACATTTTTGCTGTAGTCAATGAAGCATTTGAGTACCTTGAAAAAGATTTCGATGGATTGGTGGTCAGCACGCAAGGCGATAACTTCAGCGCGGGTGCGAATTTGTTCATGGTGGTAGTCGCCGCGCAACAATGTATGTGGGACAACCTCGATCAAGCCATTCGCAAACTGCAAGGCTTGAACATGCGGATGCGTTATTCACCGAAACCAATTGTGGTCGCACCGATGGGGCTTGCGTTGGGCGGCGGATGCGAGATCACGATGCATGCTTCACGCGTTGTCGCTTCGTCTGAGACTTATATTGGACTCGTTGAACTTGGCGCAGGCGTCATCCCAGCGGGTGGTGGCACTAAAGAGTTGATGCGTCGCATTATCAATCCTCCGATGAGAACGGAAAATGTTGAAGTGTTGCCATTCCTGCAACGAGCGTTCCTGCAAATTGGTCAAGCCAAAGTTGCAACCTCTGCGGAAGAAGCGCGTCAGATGGCAATTCTCAATTCGCAAGATCGCATTGTGCTAAATCGCGATCATTTGCTGGCTGAAGCCAAGTGCGAAGTCTTGCATATGGTGGATGCCGGTTATCATCCGCCCGCGCCCGAACCGACCTATGTTGCAGGTCGTGAGATGCTTGGTGCGTTGCGCGTCGGTGCTTTCATGTTCAAAGAAGGCAAATACATTAGTGATTATGATCACCACATCGCCAGCAAACTTGCGTATGTGATGTGTGGTGGCGAATTGACTCGTCCGCAATGGGTGGGCGAACAATATATTTTGGATTTGGAGCGCGAAGCGTTCTTATCTCTGTGTGGCGAAGAAAAGACGCAAGCGCGCATGTGGTCGCTGTTGCAGACTGGCAAGCCGTTGAGAAATTAGGAGATTGATGTGACAACTGATGCTGTGATTGTTTCTGCAGTCCGGACTCCGATTGGCAAAGCCAAGCGCGGCGGACTTGCTACGGTTCGTCCCGATGAAATGGCGGCTACCGTTATCCAAGCCTTATTGAAGCGGACGCCGAATCTTGACCCCGCTGAAATCGAAGATGTGATTATTGGTTGTGCGTTTCCGGAGGGCGAGCAAGGACTTAACATGGCGCGTATGATCGCTTTGCGCTCTGGTTTACCAGAATCTGTTCCAGCAGAAACGATTAATCGTTATTGTGCCTCGGGTGTGCAAGCCATTGCTCATGCTGCATATGCAATTCAAAGCGGTCAAATTGAAACTGCCATCGCGGGTGGTGCAGAGTTTATGACGATGGTGCCGATGGCAGGTTATAAGTTTTCACCCAATCCATATTTTGCGCAGGACCTTCCGCATTATTATACTAACATGGGCTTGACCGCTGAGAACGTTGCGTTGAAATATGAAATCAGCCGTGAAGATCAAGATGCCTTTTCATTGAAGAGCAATCGGAAAGCTGCGAAGGCTGTCGAACTCCGGATTGTTTGATCCTGAACTTGTGTCCGTTGATGTTGAGATTACTGAACTCGGCGTGGATGAGAAACCAGTCAAAAAGAAATTTGCGGTCAAACGCGATGAAGGTCCGCGTGCAGATACATCGCTCGAAGCGCTCGCCAAACTTAAACCGGCTTTCAAAGAAGGCGGCATGGTGACCGCCGGCAACTCATCACAAATGTCTGATGGCGCGGCGGGCGTAGTTGTGATGTCAGCGGAGAGAGCCGCTCAATTGGGACTGAAGCCTTTGGCGAGATTCGTTTCGTTCGCGGTCGGGGGTGTTCCACCCGAATTAATGGGAATTGGTCCCATTGTCGCGATCCCCAAAGCCTTGAAAGTCGCGGGCCTTTCTCTGAACGACATTGACCTGATAGAATTGAACGAAGCCTTTGCCGCACAATCGCTGGCAGTGGTCCGTGAACTTGGCATTGATGAGAGCAAGGTCAATGTCAACGGCGGAGCAATTGCACTGGGTCATCCGCTTGGATGCACGGGTGCAAAACTTACCACGCAACTCATTTATGAAATGGGACGCCGCAAGTCCAAGTACGGCATGGTGACGATGTGTATTGGCGGCGGTATGGGTGCCGCGGCAATCTTTGAAAATCTACAGTGATCAAATATGTCATTGCGAGCAAAGCGAAGCAATCTCAAGTAATCATCAAATAATTGTGTAGCTAAAAAACGAGATTGCCACGCCCGTTCGGGTCTCGCAATGACAATTGAATAACAAAAAGGAGAATTGAAATGCCCCTCGCAATTTCTGATCTAATGTCTAAGATGCCCGGCGCGTTTTTGCCAGAGAAAGCGGTCGGCTTGGATGCGGTCATCCAATTCAAATTCACCGGTGCGGAATCCGGCGATTGGTACGCAACGATCAAAGATGGTAAATGTGTCGTAGCGCAAGGCGATGCGCCTTTGCCGAAAATGACTTTGACTGCCGACTCTGCGGATTACATCAAGATCTTCACCGGTGAGTTGGATGGAATGCAGGCCTTTATGCAAGGCAAGCTCAAATTGGGCGGCGACTTGAACCTTGCCATGAAGTTGATGCAGATGTTCAAAATACGGTAGGATAAAAAATCATAGTCAAGTGGTCATGACGATGATTTTTCCGTTTGTTGTTCTTTATTGATTTCTAATTTGTATATCACTTAACCCTTGACGAATCGTTAATTGCGGGGGTATAAGTCGCAAGGTTCTATGAACGCATATCTTATGCAGGTTCGAAAGGAGGTGATCGTTATGGACGCCGACGGAAGTAAGTCCGGCGATGATTTTCTATTCCGCTTATATCCTCCGAAATGCAATTCGTTCGGGGCCGCCTGACGCGCGCCCATCTTCGCGGTCACTTCCTCATTTCCTCTAGCCGCGCATAATCAGAACGCGTCACGCATCCCTGACCAATTGCCACCTTCGGAGAATCGTCGAAGGTGGTTTTATTTTTCTGCACACAGAAAACATGATCACCCGCATTAATGAAATCTTTGGAGGTTCATCATGGGAATCTTTACAACAATCTTTGCCAACCCAACCCGCCTTTCAGTGTTTACGCGAGGGAACGGTATTAAAGTCTCGAAGAAGTTAGTGGAAAGCGGCCAAGTGGAGACGACCGCTGTTCTTGAAAAAATGAATACAACCCCAAGCGGATTAACCAGCGAAGAGGCGGAAGCTCGCCTTGAACAATATGGTCCAAATGAGATAGCAAAGGAAAAACATCAGACATTGCTCATGCGCCTTTGGGACAATGTCAAAAATCCTTTGGTCATATTGCTTACCGTGTTGGGCATCGTCACATATATTACAGGGGATGTTCCTGGCACAGTAGTAATCTTCATAATGGTCCTGCTCGGAATTGTACTTCGCTATGTTCAGGAAAGCCGCGCTGATTCGGCAGCTGAAAAACTAAAGGCTATGGTCAGTACCACGGCAACTGTCATGCGCGATGGCAAGCGCCAGGAAATTGAATTAAGGAATTTGGTGCCCGGTGATATTGTTCTTCTTTCTGCCGGGGATATGAGTCCGGCAGATGTGCGCCTGCTCTCGGCTAGAGATCTTTTTGTTAATCAGGCTGCGCTCACGGGCGAGTCAATGCCAGTCGAAAAGATTCCGGCCGTTGTTGCTATGAGTGAAGATAATCAAAACCCGCTCGAAATGCAGAACGTCTGCTTCATGGGATCCAACGTTGAAAGTGGAACTGGCACGGCAGTCGTCATTCAAACAGGAAGCGAGACGTATTTCGGATCGCTGGCCGGAAGCATCGTCGGGCAACGTCAGCTCACCGGTTTTGACAAAGGCGTCAACGGCTTTACCTGGCTCATGATTGGGTTCATGGTTGTGATGGTTCCGCTCGTGTTCCTTTTCAACGGGTTGAGCAAGGGAAATTGGGTGGAGGCCTTTTTGTTTGCGCTGGCTGTCGCAGTCGGTCTGACGCCTGAAATGTTGCCGATGATCGTCACGGTCAATTTGTCCAAGGGCGCGATTTCGATGTCAAAGAAAAAGGTGATCGTCAAGCGCTTGAATTCGATCCAGAATTTTGGCGCAATGGATGTGCTTTGTACCGACAAGACCGGCACGATCACGGAAGGTAGAATCGTCCTTGAGAAATATTTGGACGTGCTAGGGAATGCCAGCGAGCGAGTGCTTCATTACGGATATATGAATAGCTATTATCAGACCGGCTTGAAGAACCTGATGGACGAAGCTATTCTCAATCATGTCAATTTAAATGACGATTTGCAGGTGGATGAGCTCTATCGAAAGGTTGACGAATTACCTTTTGACTTCCAGCGTAGGCGTATGTCGGTGATTGTAGAAGACAACCAGGAACAGCATATCCTGATTTGTAAGGGAGCAGTCGAAGAGATCATGCAACTCTCCACGCATGTTGAGGTAAAAGGCGAGGTCCTGGAAGTAACACCAGAACATGATGAGCATCGCAAAGAACGGATCAAGCAGCTTAATTCCGAAGGCTTCCGCGTGATTGCTGTGGCTTATCGCGTTTTTCCGAATGGGCCGGACGAACCGCGTTATACCGTTCAAGACGAATCGAATCTGACGCTTCTAGGTTATCTGGCTTTCCTTGACCCGCCGAAGGCTACCGCCTCCGAGGCTTTGAGCAAACTTCATGCTAATAACGTCAATGTAAAGATATTTAACCGGCGATAACGATATTGTCACGGGCAACATTGCTAATCAAGTTGGCTTGCCGATTGATCGGATCTTGCTCGGCAGTGAAATTGAAGGAATGGATGATATACAGTTAGGCGAACTTGCCGAGCGTGTTTCGATCTTTGCTAAGCTTTCTCCATCACATAAGGAACGGATCATCCGCGCTTTGCAGGGCAAGGGTCACGTTGTTGGTTTTTTAGGCGACGGCATCAATGATGCTCCAGCGCTCAAGGCGGCTGATGTTGGTATCTCTGTAAACAGTGCAGTGGATATTGCTAAAGAGTCTTCTGATATCATCCTGCTCGAAAACAGCCTGCTGGTTTTGGAAGAAGGCGTCATTGAAGGACGCAAGGTGTTTGGAAATATCACCAAATATATTAAGATGGCCGCTTCATCGAACTTTGGCAATATGTTTAGCGTGATGGGAGCCAGCCTGATCTTGCCCTTCCTGCCGATGTTGCCGCTTCAAGTGTTGACCAATAACCTTTTATACGATTTCTCCCAAACGGCCATCCCGACCGATACAGTCGATGCTGAGTGGCTGGTGAAGCCGCGCAAATGGGAAATTGGCTCATTGCGACGGTACATCATTTACATTGGGCCGATTAGCTCTATCTTTGACTACATGACGTTCTATATCATGTGGTTTGTCTTCCATTGCTCGAACAATCCTGTCCTCTTCCAAACCGGATGGTTCTTGGAGTCGATTTTTACGCAGACATTGATCATCCATGTCATCCGTACGAACAAGATTCCCTTCATCCAAAGCTGGGCGAGTAAGTCCTTAATAACGACATCTCTGGTTATCGTGGCTATTGCGGCTTGGTTGACCATATCCCCGCTTGCGAAGACTTTGGGATTTGTAGCTTTGCCCCCGTTATATTGGCCTTTGCTGGCAGGGATGCTGATCGCTTATGTGGCTCTCACTCAAATGGTCAAAGTTTGGTTCGTTCGGCGGTTTGGGGAATAGGCAGAAAGTTCCGTCCGGGCAAAATAATCAAAAAATCCGTTCCAGTCTTATCGGAACGGATTTTTTGATTTTACTGCGGGATTATTGTCGATGCACTCGAGTTTGTTGGGACGAGATTTTGCCAAATGTTATAAGTGACAACTTTGTAATCAGTGCGCGCTTTGGTAAGCCAGTCATTGAAAGCCGTTTGCTGGGCCTGTTGATAGGTACTTGCATCCAGGGGGACAGTGGCGTGAGCGAGCACTTGAATGATATGGTAGCCAAACTGGGTCTTAACCGGCTGGCTGATTTCACCTACCTTCAGGGAGAAAGCCGCCGCCTCGAATTCGGGAACCATTACGCCGCGTGCGAACCAGCCAAGATCACCGCCTTTATCTTTGGTGGCGGTATCGGTCGAGACTTCCGCTGCGACTTTAGCAAAGTCTTCGCCATTGAGCAACCGCTGGCGAACGGCATTCGCAGTTGCCTCATCTGCGACCAGAATATGGCGCGCCCACACTTCGTCTTGAGTATGAGGCGTATTGGCCGTGATAACATCCATTAGTTTCTGGCGCAGGATGGTTGCTTCATACATCGCGCGCAATTGATCCTCCGTGATTCCCAGCTTTGCATAATTGGCAAGACTGGTTTTATAAGTTTGCTGATAGCCTTGAAGCGTATATGGCGTGGCTGTTGGCATAGGAGTATCAGTTGGACCCGGTGTTTCAGTTGCAGTTGAAGTCGGCGAACTGGTTCCAGTCGCGATGAAGGCTGGAGTCCCTGTCGTTGTCAGGGATGTGACCAACGGAGTATTCGTTGGCGTATTGGTCGGGGTGAGGACAAGCGTTGGAGTGGGCGTAAGTGTTACCAATGCCAGCGTTTGCGGTGATAATGTCGGGAAGGTAACGTTGGTTGGTGTAATTGTCGGAGTGGGAGAACCATTCGGGTAATAACTATATGACGCTTGAATGGCCGCGTCGATTTCTGTCGGGCTGGCTGTGATACCGCGTTTAGCCGCTTCTTGGCGGATCAACTCTTCGTCAATCATTTGATCGAGCACGGATTGGCCAAGACTGGTCGGATCGCCTAATTGAGTTTGAATTTGCTGTAACTGCTGGCTGAAATCCATGCCGAACACTTGGCTGTATTGTTGATACATCGTGTATTGGTTTTGCAGATTTGCGCGTTGCAAATTAACGCGCGCTTGCCATTCACTGACTGTGATATTCACGTTGCCGATTTTTGCGACTGGTTGCCGCGCCTGAAGGTAATCGTTATATAAAATAGCGTAGCCAATCAGACCTGCGACAATGACGAGTAAACCAATAAACGCATACATAATAATATTGGTCTGCCTTCGTTCGCGTTCGAGCCTCGCAAGATGTTTTTTGGTGTGAAGAACGGGTTTTTCTTCCCGTGGGTTTGCCATGTTATTTCGTACTCCTAATTAATAGAAATAAGGGCATGGAATATTCCACGCCCTTTGTTTTGCCTTAACGATTTTCTTCAAATCGTGAACTGGTGTAGGGCAACAAAGCAATATGACGGGCGCGCTTGATGGCTCCAGCCAAAGCACGCTGGTGGCGCGCGCAGTTTCCTGTTTGGCGACGAGGACGGATCTTGCCTTCATCGGTGACAAAGCGTCTGAGCATATCTGCTTTTTTGTAATCAATGCTCAGGCTCTTATCGGCGCAGAACTGGCAGGTTTTAGGGCGGGCAAAATAACGGCGTTCGCCGGGCGCGCCTTCGTTCTCCGCGTTGTTGTTGGTTCTTTCATCAGACATTTTCTACTCCATATATTTTAGAACGGAAATTCATCTTCATTGGCGATTGGCTCGGTTTCTTCCGAATGCGGCGCTTCCTGATTCTGATTCGCATCACGCCGTTCGCCCAACATCATCATTTCATTGGCAACAACCTCAACGCTGGAATGTTTCTGTCCTTCTTTATCATCCCAGCGGCGAGTTTGCAGGCGGCCTTCGATATACACCTGCTGGCCTTTGGTAAGATATTGTTTGCAGATTTCAGCTAGGTTGCCCCAAGCCACAACGTTAAACCATTCGGTCTCAGCGTGACGTTCTCCGTCCGCGCTGTTCCATGACCGGCTAACTGCAACCGTAAAAGTGGTCACTGGCCGGCCTGAGGGCGTGTACCGCATTTCAGGGTCCTTGCCAAGATGCCCAATGATCATCACCTTATTTAAACCTCGGCTCATAATAATCTCCTTTATAAGATAAAGACCGAGCGAAAAAACCTAACCTACAAATGTCAGCATGTGGCGCAGGATTGTTTCCTGATACCGTATGTTTTGTTCCAAGCTGGACGCGCTTTTTGGATTCAGCGTAATATTGAACAGAACATATTGTCCGTCGCGGTGCTTGCGAATTACGTAGGCCATTCTGCGCTTGCCCCAAATGTCCACTTTATCTACATTGCCGCCAGATTCAGAAACCCAGCCTTTGACACGATCTAGGACACCAGTGAAAGACGTTTCGTCCAAGTCGGGTTAAATCACGCACACTAATTCATATTTATGCACGAGGGATGCCTCCTTTCCGTGGGATTGCTCTTGTTCACGCCGTGGGCACGCCAAGAGCGGAAAGGCACGTATAAGAACGTACCTTGTTAATCGGATTGATTGTACGCTATGTTATGGATTTTGTGGAGGGGCAATGTGTCATTGAAGCGCTTCATTACCTAACGTAAATTGGGTTGCTGAAAATCCAGCCTCGCTTGCGCCCCAAATATCTTCGATATACCTCGATACGATAGATACCCGGTTCTGTAGTGATATGCACAGCGATGGTTTGATTTTTCCACGTTTGAATCACTTTTCCGTCTTTGATCAATCTGATTTCAGCGGTGGAAGCTGTCCGTGCTTGCAAAGTGACTCCGCCTCGAGCCGGGATTTCGTCTCCCATAATGGCATCCGCTTCGCGTCCTTGGGCGGTGAAGTGAAAGCCGCGCGTTGGGGCAGGGAGATCGTATCCGATAAAGCAATGTCCAGCGGATAATGAATCATAGATCATCTTTTTATCTGTACTCGCATCGCCGGTCAATGGATTGGGAATAATGACATGTGTATTGATGGTTTTGAAATGAAACTCATAGGGAAAAATGACGCGTCGAAATGGGCCGAGGCGCATTTCATTGGCGTGTGCGTCTGAGCCGCCGATTGCAACAACTCGTTTGTTAGCAAGCAATTCATCCCATTTGTGGAGAGTAGCGGGAATTGGATAATGCGCGATGAGCTCGGGAAAAAACGCGTAGAGCACGCCATGTAATTTAGTTGGGATAAGAGTCTTGAGTTCACTGAATCCATTCCAAAGTTCGATGCCGGTGTAACGAGTAACGGACCAATCCATCCATGAAATATCCGTCTCGTTGAACGCGGGCGCGGCGGGATCGTTGGGATGGGCAAGAAAGCATATTCCGCTTGATTCGCCTACTGCGTTGATAAGCATTTGAGGATCGTCCGCGAAGGCCGCTAATTCCTTTTCCGCGCCAAATACAAGTAGGTGATTCTTTTGCGGATCGCGGTCTTGATCATGCACTTCTTCACCGATTAGCATCAAGACTTTTCTGTTGCCATCTTTTACATAGCCTTCAAAGCCGCGAACGAACAGGTTGTGGTCAGTGACGATCACCGCGTCCAAACCACGCTTCAACGCGGCTTCTGCAATATCCTGATGGCTTCCGCCTCCATCTGAATAACGGGTGTGCATGTGCAAATTGACGATAAGCTCGTGCAAGGTCATCTCTTATTATTGATCACAACAGGTTCCAGTGATGAACGTCAAATTAATTTCTGCTCATCTGCCGCTGGTTGACGAGTTTCCTTTATCACAGGTATAATTTGCCCGCTAATTTTCAGGAGGCACATACATGATTAAGTTTCTGGATATCGCGCTGATTATAATCGCCGTGGGGCTGATCCTCAGCGTCATTCTGCAAAGCAAGGGAGCCGGGCTTGGTGGTTTAACCGGTTCCGATGCGAGCACGGTTTTCACGGCCCGGCGAGGCGTCGAACGCGTTCTGTTCTGGGTTACGATCGTTTTGAGCATTTTATTCTTCGGGCTGGCGATCACAGTCCTCTTTCTCGGACGCGCCTAAGTTGATTCTTGGAAAGGCCGCCCATTCGCGTTTGCTTTGACGCGTCTCGGCATGCGGCCTTTCTTTTTTGTCTGGCCATTGAACCTTTATGAGACGACTACGCTGGCAGATTTTGGTTGTCGCAATCACGCTGATTGTTGTGGCAGTTCTTTTGCTCAGCCAGCAACCAATTCTCGCGCCTAGTTTGTCCCAACCTTCAAGTGGGGGGATTTATAGCGAAGGTTTGATCGGCTCGTTGGGCCGCCTCAATCCGCTTTTGGATTGGAATAATCCCACAGATCGTGATGTGGACAGTTTGGTATTCAGCGGCTTGATAAAATTTGATTCACGCGGTCTGCCGCAACCGGATTTGGCAAAATCGTGGGGGGCTACACCTGACGGCACAGTCTATAACTTCACGCTTCGCTCGGATGCCGTCTGGCAGGATGGCACGCCCATCACAAGCGATGATGTCATCTTTACCATTGACCTGATCAAGTCCAGTTCCTTTTTTCCACAAGACATCAAAGATTTATGGAATCAAATTACTGTAACAAGGCTGGATGACAAGAATTTTAAATTTACTTTACCGGAACCATTTGCTCCATTCCTCGACTATTTGACGTTTGGCTTGCTTCCCAAACATATCCTCGCCTCAACACCCGCCAATCTACTTGCCAGCGCGAATTTCAATATCAGCCCGGTTGGCTCTGGTCCCTATAAATTTGATCACTTCGTTGTGGAAAACGGACATGTTGCAGGCGTGGTGCTTACACTTAGCGATAATTATTATGGACAGAAGCCTTATATCCAGCAAGTGGTCTTTCGTTATTATCCTGATTCAAAGTCCGCGTATGATGCGTTCAAACAAGGCGAAGTGCTGGGTGTTAGTCAATTGTCATCCGGTGTCTTGCCTGAGGCGCTGGCTGATCCGGATCTTATGGTTTACACGAGCAGCCTGCCTCAGATGTCCATTGTTTTGCTGAACTTGAATAATAATGAAGTTTCTTTTTTCCAGGACGCGAACATTCGCCGCGCGTTGATGCTTGGCTTGGATCGCGATTACATTATTTCTGCTTTCTTAAACGGCGAAGGCATTGTTGCGGATGGGCCAATTCTGCCCGGGTCGTGGGCGCATTATGATGGCATTGAGCATATTGGATACGATCCTGATGCGGCCGTCTCTTTGCTTAAAGCCGAGGGTTATGTGATTCCGTCCAGCGGCGGAACAGTCCGTTCTAAAGACACTCAAGCTTTGAGCTTTACTCTCTTATACCCGCAGGATGCATTACATGCTCAGATTGCCAAAGCGATTCAACAGGACTGGGCACAGATTGGCGTGCAAGCCAATATTCAGGGCATGCCGTATAATCAATTGATCACTAACTCACTTGCCTCTCGTAGTTATCAAGCCGCACTGGTTGATCTTAATCTCGCGCGTACGCCTGACCCTGATCCATATCCATTTTGGCATGAATCAGAAGCCACTGGCGGACAAAATTACTCGCAATGGGCTAATCACGCCGCGAGTGAATATCTGGAACAAGGGCGCACTGAAACTGATTTCACGGTTCGGGCGCGGCTCTATCGTAATTTTCAAGTGGTCTTCACACAAGATTTGCCTTCATTGCCCTTATATTATCCTGTCTATAATTATGGGGTGAGTTCACAGGTACACGGTGTTCAAATTCCAATGCCGATGTATGATACCAGCGACCGCCTGGCTTTTATTGCCGATTGGTATCTTGTTACACGTCGAACGATTGAACAAACAGCAGTGCCGCCTGCTCCTTAGCGCGTCTATATAGAAGCAGGAATTTGTTCGGTCTAGTTTGCGAATAAGAATAGGAGATGATATGCTCGAACAAGCTTTGCAATACGCAGGTCAAAACCGCGAACGATTCTTGAATGAATTAAAAGATTTCCTGGCGATCCCGTCTATTTCAACAGATCCGGAACATAATGCAGATATGCAAAAGGCCGCCGATTGGGCGGCCGCGCAATTACGTTCCATCGGTATGAATAATGTGCAGATCATGCCAACGGGCGGACATCCGGTTGTATATGGCGAGTGGTTGAATGCAGGAAAGAGCGCTCCAACCGTGATGATTTATGGTCACTACGATGTTCAGCCGCCCGATCCGCTGGAACTTTGGACAACGCCTCCTTTCGAAGCGACTGTGCGCGGTGATAATCTTTTTGCGCGCGGTTCTGCCGATATGAAAGGACAGGTGATCGTTTCGTTGAAAGCCGTTGAGGCGGTGATGAACTCGGGTGATATGCCGATTAATCTCAAATGGCTTATCGAAGGCGAAGAGGAGATTGGCTCGGAACATCTTGATGATTTCATTAAGAATCACAAGGAATTGCTGGCCTGTGATTTCTGCTTGAATATGGATGCAGGCATACTTGGCGAAGACAGACCATCAATCACAATTGGACTGCGCGGCCTGGCGTATTTTGAATTGCGCGTCTATGGTCCAGGCAAGGATTTGCATTCCGGTCTGTATGGCGGCACGGTTCATAATCCTGCTCAGGCATTGGCAGAATTGATCGTGGGCATGCACGATAAAAACGGTAAAGTCACGTTGCCGGGCTTTTACGATAAAGTCCGCAAGTTAAGCAAGAAGGAACATCAGGATTTTGCGCGCCTGCCGATTAGTGGAAAAGAGATCAAGAGTCAAACTGGTGTCCCTGCGTTATGGGGCGAACCGAATTTCACGCCCGCTGAACGTCTTGGTGCACGGCCCACACTTGAAGTCAATGGATTGCTTTCGGGATTCACTGGCGTTGGTTCAAAAACAGTTTTGCCTGCATGGGCAATGGCGAAGATTTCATGTCGCCTCGTTCCCGATCAAACGCCGGAAGAGACTACCAAGCAGATGAAGAAATATCTAAGAGAAAATGCGCCCAAAGATATTAAATGGGAACTCGACTATTTGCATGGCGCGGGCGCTGCGTTGACTGGCACGGATAACATCGGCGTCAAAGCGCTGTCGAAGGCGTTGGAAACGATGTGGGGCAAGAAGCCATACTTTCCGCGCGAAGGCGGTTCCATCGGCGTGGTCGTGCAACTTCAAAAGCATCTTGGTGTGGAGTCCGTTCTTTCAGGTTTCGGGCTTCCGGATTGCGACGCGCATTCACCGAATGAGAAACTTCATTTGCCCACTTGGTCTAAGGGTATTGATGCATTGATACACTTTTTCTATAACTTGAAAGCCTAATGGAAGATCGAATCATAACTTATGGCGGTCAAGCCGTTATCGAAGGCGTGATGATGCGCGGGCAGAAGGCTGTTGCTATTGCCATGCGTGCGCCGGACGGCAAGATCGTCGTTCATAAAGAAAAGTTGGACGCGATTTATCAATCGCGAATTACGAAAGATTCCTTTTGTACGCGGCGTGATTTTGTTGTGGGACGCGCTGGGTCTGGGAATGCGCGCATTGACAATTGCCGCCAATACACAAACCGGCGAAGATGAAAAGCTGGAAGGTCCGGTTCTTTACTTGACTTTGGGCTTTGCTCTCGTATTTGGAATCGGCCTCTTCTTTTTGCTTCCCGCAGGACTGGGCGGCTTGGCTGAAAAATATCTTGCCATCAATGTTTGGTGGAGCAATCTGCTCGAGGGAATTATCCGCCTTGTTTTGCTGATCGGCTATCTGTGGGCAATTGGCTTTATGCCGGATGTGAGGCGTCTCTTTATGTATCATGGCGCAGAACATAAAACCATCAATGCCTTTGAAGCCGGCGCGGGATTGACTCCCGAATCGGTTGCGAAATTTTCATTGGAACATCCGCGTTGTGGTACAGCCTTCTTGCTGACCCTTGTTTTGCTTTCCATTGTCGTCTTTGCGATCCTTGGTCCACTGCCCATTTTCTGGCGCCTGGTCAGTAGAATATTGTTCATTCCGATCTTGGCGGGGATTGCAATCGAATACATTCGCTGGACGGCGAACCATTTGAATAATCCAATCGTCCGCTTGTTGATTAAACCAAATTTGGCTTTGCAATCACTGACCACGCGTGAACCGGATTTGTCCATGCTTGAAGTCGCCATCAAGTCATTCCAAACGATGCGGCAGGCAGAACAGGAAATAACGCTCTGAATTAAAAGCCGCCTACGGGCGGCTTTATTGTTTATTGTCATCGCTGAAAACCATAGTCCATCCCCCATGAATTATTCCCTGTATCTCCACATCCCATTTTGTACGCATCGCTGTGCTTATTGTGATTTCAACACATACGCCGGTCAGGAAGATTCAATCCCTGCTTATGTGGATGCATTGTGCAAAGAAATTGAATTTGTTGGGCAAAGATTCCCCATTACCGGAGGGAGAGACGTGAGGGGTGAGAGAGATGTGGTACACACGATTTTCTTTGGCGGGGGAACACCCTCTTTGCTTTCTCCGAACCAATTTGAGTCAATTTTTCATTCAATTCGTAAACATTTCGACTTAACAGAACCCATTGAAATTACGATTGAAGCGAACCCTGGGACAGTGAGCCTTGAGCAATTAAAAAAATTACACACCATCGGAATCAATCGCATCAGTTTAGGTGTTCAATCGGCGAATAGCGAAGAATTGCGGATGCTCGAACGCGCTCATGATTTCTTTGATGTGATAAATTCTGTCAGTTGGGCGCGCGCGGCTGGCTTTGATAATCTTAATCTTGATTTGATCTACGGTCTGCCTGAACAAACTCTCAAAGTGTGGCAGGCTAGTGTCACGCGAATCCTTGACTTACACCCGGATCATATCTCCGCTTATGCCTTGACACTTGAACATGGCACGCCATACGGACGATGGACCTCTAGGGGCTTACTTCCATTGCCCGATCCCGATCTAGCCGCTGAAATGTATGAATGGGCAAGCGAGGCTCTTAAATCGGCAGGCTATCTTCAATATGAAATTTCAAATTGGGCTAAACCGAACCGCGAGTGTCTTCATAATCTTCAATATTGGCGCGGACTGCCTTACCTCGGCTTCGGCGCAGGTGCGCATGGATATGCAAATGGATATCGTTATTCCAATGTTTTGCGAATCAAAACTTATATCGAGCGTCTAACGTCTTTCAGTTTACAATTCCCGAATCTCAGATTTCCTCTTTCGCCTGTCACGGTCAATCATCACTGCCAAACTTTTACCGATGAAATGTCTGAGTATATGATGATGGGTCTGAGATTAACGCACGAGGGGATCGCCGCGTCTGCTTTCCATCAAAGGTTTGGATGTGAGTTAAAGGATATATATCAAAAAGAGATTGATGAATTGATTCGTCTTGGTTTGCTTGAATGGCATAAAGATACTTCCGAAGGCTTAAGGCTTACGATACGTGGGCGCCTGCTTGGCAATCAGGTCTTTATGAGATTTGTTGGGTAGGAAAATCATGATCTCCCGGTTTTCGCCGGGAGGTCACGTTGTAGTCAATGAAGCTTTTACCCCTTACGGCAGGGGCAGTTTGTTGGCTGCTTCCCACACAATGGCAGGGGATTAGTGGGACAAGCTCCAACCACAACCGCACATAGGCAGGTCGCGGGATAAAATGTGCCTTTGCAAGCTTTTTTCGCTGCGGCTATTTGGGTTGTCCCATTCGGACACATCCCTCCCGATGAACTCGGTGTGGCGGCAGAAGTCTGTGAATTCGGCGGACACAAAAGCGGTTCATCGCCAATTGGCGTAAAACCATAAGCAGCGCGGCAGGTGTTGTCCGCCGCATAAATTGCTTTGATTGGGTAATACGGATTTCCTGCGATCGGCGAACCGGCCTGCGCATACGTGAAGCGATCGTTGTAATTGAACATGCCTGGATTTTTTAAGCCTGCATCAGCCCACACGCCCCACATAAATGAAGGTCCTGCGAGTGAATTCTTGAAGGCGAATTCGACGATGGCTGGATTGGTTGGGTCAATCCGAAGTCCAAGCCAGATCTGGGTCATCACCGTGACCCTGGTCGAAGATCACCGTTTCGTATCCATCGCCCGGATAAGGCGCGCCGGTCGTCGCATTGGCATCGGACAACTCGGGTGAGGCGCCGCCGACATCATGGTTGGGATCGGTATAAACTTTTACACCATCCGTTGTCCATTGGGTGCCGTACGGCGGCTCTGCCCAGACCAGCACATCACCAAAGCCATCCCGGTCTTTGTCAATCTCCACGCCGTAATCAATGTTGATGGGATCATTGGGGTTGTTGCCGATCAGTCCAATGAAAACGTAATACCAGGTGCCATCGGAGGTGATTTGAAAAGTGTTGATATCCAGACTGGGTATATACGTCATGTCCTGTTGAGTGAAGGGACGTTCAAAAAGATTGATATTGTACGAGTTGCCGTAGGGCGCGCGATGCTGTGACGCCGTGCCCGATGAATCAACGTCGTAATTTAGCGGACCTGTGACTTGCATGTCTGCCGGTGTCTGCAAGTGTGTGACGGTTGCGGTTGCAGTGTTGGCGGGGGCAAGGGTGGAGGCGGCCACAGTCGCGCCGGGCTGAGCGGCTGTTGACGGTGCTGATTGAACCACCCCGCTGGATGACAAATTACAAGCAAGCGAGATGACCAATAAAATGCTCGTTAAAAACAAAGCACGCAATTTCCTTTGTTTCATATGCTCTCTCCTTCGGCAGTGCTGATTGGTATCCTAAAATCCTATTTATGAAATATATCAATCTATTATTAAGAGTACATTAGGGGGATATGGCTTTTAGAATTCGCGCATAGATGCCGGTCAAATCAGTCAAGCCGGATGCGAGTTGAGTGATGCCTATCGGAAAGAGATCGCCAAGCTTGTTCAGCTTGGTTTGCTTGAATGGCATGAAGAGGCTTCCGAAGCTTTCGAGCCTTCGGAAGCCGTAAGACTAACTAGGCGCGGCCGCCTTTTGGGTAACCAGGTTTTTTGAGGTTCGTGGAATAAGAAAAGCGGAGATGCCTCCGCTTTTCTTATTCCTTCTAGTAAAGTACTTCAACGCATTGACATATATTCTGCTGCCATATGTGGTGGCTGCCACAACCGCCAGCAGGTGGTTGACAAACCACAGGCGGGGGCAGTCCGGGCGTTTTGGCTGCCTTTGTGGATGAAGGCGGCGCGTTCGTTGGACAGAGACCGGGCTCGTAACCACTTGGCTTGAAGCCAAACGCCGCGCGGCAGGTATTATCCACAGCGTAGATCGCGTTGATGGGATAGTACTGATTGCCTGCTACCGGTGAACCGGCCTGTGCATTTGTGAAACGATCGTTGTAATTGAACATGCCAGGGTTTTTCAAACCCGCATCCGCCCACACGCCCCACATGAAAGAAGGACCGCTGAGCGATGGCTTGAACGCAAAATCAACCACATTCGGATTCTTTGGGTCAATTCGCACCCATGCCAAATCTGGATCATCTCCCTGGCCTTGATCAAAGATCACAGTTTCATATCCGTCACCGGGGTAGGGTGAAGCGGCCGTTGCGTTGGCGTCCGATTTTTCCGGCGAGGCACCGCCGGTATCGTGATTAGCGTCGGTGTAGACCTTGACGCCGTTTGTCGTCCATTCTGTCGTGTAGGGAGGTCGTGCCCACACCAAAGCATCCCCAAAGCCATCCCGATCTTTATCGATTTCCACACCGTAGTCTATGTTAGCGGGATCGTTTGGACTACTGCCAATTAATGTTATAAAGACATAATAGAAATTGGCATCCGAAGCGATTTGGAAGGTGTTGATATCAAGGCTGGGTATATACGTCATATCCTTTTGCGTGAAGGGGCGTTCGAAGAGATTGATATTATAGGAGTCGCCATACGGGGCACGATGCTGAGATGCCGTTCCCGATGAATCAACATCATACATCAACGTACCGGTGGGATTGATGTCCGCGGGGGCTATCAAATGAGTAATCGCTTGGGTGGGGGAGACAGTTGGCGCAGAGCTAGAAGCCGCAGGCGCCGCGGCTGTATTTGGCGATGCCGAGGGTGGGCTCGGCTGTTGAGAGGTGGTAGCAGAAGGCAAATTGCAAGAGAGGACTGCTGCAACGATAGAGACTATTGCGAACAGACGAGAAGACCGTTTCATAGCATTCTCCTTTCGAATCCATTATCCACCTTTCTTGAATTGAATTCAAGCGTACTTTAAGGGGATATGGCAGTGAGAATGCGTCGATAAATCCCGGTTAGATCGCTGAGTTCAGACCCGAAAGCGGCGCGAGCCTCCGATGATCCGATTAATAATCCCGGAACTTTGGCGTCGGTGTGCCGCCGCGTGGATAAGTCCTCCATGTTGCCATGATCAGATGTAACCAGAATCAATCCATTCTTGTCGTCCCATTGGCTGAGCAAGCCGCTTAACACATCATCAAACGTTTTGAATTGTTCGATCGCCCAATTCATATCCTGCTTGTGGCCGGCATAATCGCTGGCCCAATATTCGAATAGCGAAAAGTCGTATTGATTTGCGAGTTCAGCAAGTTTTTTGCCAGCCTCGTGCGGTTCGTAAACTGGCGCATCGGGTAAGCCTAACATGCCGCGCCAGCCATTGCCGGTAAAGTCGGCAGATAAAGCGCGGCCCGCATAATAATCATCTTTGTTGAACAGGCTCAATCCTGCGGATGTAACCGCCAACGGAATCGCAGAGTAAAGCCGTTTGCCCGAATCCACGCCATCAAAGTAGCGCGGTGGATAGGCATTGAGCAATGCCGCAGTTTTTCCCGCTTTAATCATTTGCGAAAATATATTTCCATTGAGAAGATATTTTGCAACAGCCGGGTTGGGTTTCGGTCCATAATGCTGGCCGATTTCTTGAGGGATATTAATGCCTGTTAGCAGCACCGCTTGCCCCGTTGCGGATTGCGAAAGTCCGTTGACTCCTAGCCCTGCATCAAGCGCAAGGAGAGTGGCGCGTTCTCCTACATAAGGTGCGGCCTCTGCCAATAGTTTTTGTCCGCCGAGCAAGCTTTGCAGGAACGGCATTTCGAGGCGGGCAAATGGATTGATGTTGGGATCATCAACGCCCAGTCCGACGCCGTCCAGAAAAATAAATAAGACGCGCATGTTTATCACCGATAATTATGTGTAGGGGGCGGATGGTCGCGTAGCACGCAAAGCGCTATCCGCCTACGATTTTTGAAATAAGAACCAAGCCGATTTTCGTTCGCGTCTATCCACGCCATCTTGTTGTGCGAGCAGACGATAGCCTTGAGCTTGGATCAACTCGATGTCGGACGCGTCCAGTCCGTGTCCGAATTGAGGCGTTTTAAAAATTCCATACATCAGCCAATATCCGTTAGAAGCAAGTAGGCGCTTTAGCTGAATTAGATAATCCAACTTTTTCTCAATGCCATGAAAACATCCTAGATCGAGCGCAAGATCGAACGGACCATCAATCCGATTGAGCTTTGTTACATCATTGACGCGCAAATCAGCTTTGACGTTTGCGTTTTGTGCTTTGCCTTTTGCGATCCGAATCGCGCGCGGCGCAAAGTCAATCCCGGTAACTTGCCATCCGTTTTGAACGAGCGTGATCACATTGGTACCGGTGCCGCAACCCAGGTCAATGGCGCGGCCCGCGGGATGTTTGGAGATGAAATCAAGGAGTTCGGGGGGGGAAATCCCGCTGTCCCAGGGCGGACGCCTGAAATACCAGAAATTGAAATTGATTTGGCGAAGAAAATTCATGGGGAAATGAATTGAATTCGATAAAGTCATCTAAAGGTTATGACAACCCACACTTTGACAATTCAAACTTCTTCTTTTACAATCATGCGGCTGGCATCATTTCACGTTCGGGAAAGGTTGTCATGAAAGAGTATACCACTGAGTTTATTCGCAACATCGCGCTGGTTTCACATGGCAGCGCGGGCAAGACCATGTTGGCAGAATTGTTTTTGCATTTAACGGGGGCAACGACTCGTCTTGGAAAGATCGAGGACGGGACAACGATCTCTGATTATGATGAAGAAGAGATACGCAGAAAAATTTCTATTTACGCCACCGTTCTTCCGGTTGAATATCGCGATCATAAGATCAATGTGTTGGACGCGCCCGGCTTCACCGATTTTGTCGGCGAGGTCATTTCGGCGTTGAGCGTTGCAGATGGCGCGGTGGTGCTGGTTGATTCTGTGTCAGGTGTGGAAGTCGGGACGGAAGTTGCATGGCGTTATGTGGACGAATTCAAATTGCCGCGCTTTGTTATGATCAACAAACTTGACCGCGACAACGCCGACTTTGCCAAGGCTTACGCGTCCATCGAAGAATTTGCTCATGTACGCGGCGAGCGCCTGGTCAAAGTGCAATTGCCCATCGGCGAGAAGCACGACTTCAAAGGCGTGATCGATTTGATCTCCATGAAAGCTTTCATGGGGGATGGCAAAACCGTGACGGATATTCCAGCCGATATGATGGGCGCCGCGAAAGAAGCGCATGGAGTTTTGGTCGAAGCTGCCGCGGAAGGGGAAGACTCTCTGCTCGAAAAATATCTCGAAGCCGGTTCTCTCTCGGACACGGAGTTGATCATGGGTTTAAAAGATGTTGTCCATTCTGGTGCATTTATCCCGGTCTATTGCGCCGCAGGCGGACGCGAAATCGGCATCATGCCTCTGCTCAATGGCTTTGTTGATTTGATGCCTTCGCCCACGCAAGCGCCTGCGCGCGTAGCAACTGGCAAAGCCGGTGAAGAAACATTGACTGCATCCGATAGTGGGACAATGGCTGCGTATGTTTGGAAGACAACTGCGGATCCATTTGTCGGCAAGATGACGTATTTCCGTGTCGCATCCGGTTCGGTTCAAGCCGATACGCATGTGTGGAATCAAAATAAGAACGCGGAGGAGCGCATGTCCGGTTTGCATATTCAGCGCGGCAAAGAATCGATCGCGGTCAAAGTAATTCATGCCGGTGATCTTGCCTCAGTCGCGAAGTTGACCGTCACAGCCACGAGCGACACTTTATCCGATAAGAATCATCCGGTGACGATTGCTCCGCCAAAATTCCCAGCCGCGTTATATCGCGTTGCGATTTCTCCTAAGACCCAAGCCGACGCCGCGAAAATTTCTCCAACGTTGACGCGTTTGTGTGAAGAAGATATGACGCTTTCCTGGTATAACGAACATGCTACCGGTGAGACCGTTTTGCAGGGCATGGGCGACCAGCATATTGATGTTGCCATGCATCGTGCCCAGACGAAATTTCAGGTTGGGCTTCTGCCGCATGAGCCGAAGGTTCCTTATCGCGAAGGCATCACCAAAAAAGCGTCTGCCCAATATCGCCACAAAAAACAATCCGGCGGATCGGGACAGTTCGGCGAAGTGCATTTGCGCATCGAGCCATTGCCGACTGCTGATTTTGAATTTGCCGATGAATTGGTCGGCATGAATCTGTCGAAATCATATTTGCCTCCGATAGAAAAAGGTATTATTGCAACGATGGCTCATGGTGCTTTTGCAGGCTACCCGATGAGCAACGTCAAGGTGATTGTTTATGATGGCAAAGAGCATCCCGTTAACTCGAAGCCGGTGGCGTTTGAAATCGCCGGACGTGAAGCGTTCAAGCTGGCGGTTCAGGATGCCGGTCCGGTGTTGTTCGAGCCGATCATGAATGTACACATCATCGTTCCGGACGCGAACATGGGCGATGTGATGGGTGACCTCAATACTCGTCGCGGACGCGTGCAAGGCACTGAGTTTGAGCATGGCAATACAGTCGTTGTGGCGCATGTTCCGTTAGCGGAAATGTTGCGTTATACATCCCAGCTTCGTTCTATCACCGGCGGACGCGGTTACTTCACGATGGAACTCGATCATTATGATATCGTCCCATCTCATATTGCGAGCGCCATCGTGGAGGCTCACAAGAAAGAGATGGAAGCCAAGAAGGAAGAGCAGTAAAGTGCAAGTTGTAAAACGCAAAAAGCCGGGACGCGAAGTCTCGGCTTTTTATTTTGGGAATGGATAATTTTATAGACTTTCCAAAATACCTCACCACAGAGACACAGAGAACACACGTGTGCCTGCGGCTCAGTGCAGGCAAAGCTTTTCTTTGTGCACGCAAAGAATCTCTGTGCACTTTGTGCCTTTGTGGTGACATTGTCTATTGTTCTTCTGTAAAGCGGTAAAATAGGGATATGCCAGTTCTTAAAGTCAGTCCGCTGATGCGCTATTACACTGATAATCAATCCGAAGCCGCGGTGCAGGGTGCAACCGTCATTGAAGTGCTAAATAATGCAGTCGAAAAATATCCCGCCTTGAAAACCCATGTTTTTGACTCGAATGGCAAACTGCGACGCCACATCAACGTCTTCGTCAACGATGAGAACATTAAGGAACTCAAAGGCTTAAAGACCAAACTGAAAGAAGAAGATCGAATCACTTTGCTGGCTTCGATTTCGGGCGGGTAATTAACTGAATGTATCTTTCTATTTTCTGTATAAAGATGGTTTGGGGATAAAATAGTAGTATGAAGTGGAGCATCACAAAGTTTACACTTGTTAATATTATAGTTCCCATATTCGTTGGGGGCTTTATAGCTAGTTTTGCGAATACATCTAGTTGCTTCCCGTCTTGGATACCTTTGTTGTTGCCTTGTCGTTTATTGAGATTTGTTGTGAGCTTTGTGGTAACAGTGATTATCTTGGACGCACTTATATATTGGTTAATACCAAAAGTAAAAAAACCGAATATTCGGCCGATCGAAGAACTAAAAAATCAGTTATTGATTAGAGCAATGCCAACTTATGAGGAATCGGTTGGCATAACTCTTGCATTATTGAGTTCTTCCAGTCTTCAGTTTCACGGAGAATTATGGTTAAAAGCGATTGTAGATTTTCCAAAAACACTAAAAAGCTCTATACGATTATTAGGTGATATGGATAAAAAGCCTAATGTGGATTTACCAAATACACCATTTAAAACATTTCTATTAGCACGAATTGAAAACGGGAAACCCTATTATGTTGCAGAAGATTACCAAGAGGAAATGTACGGCAATAGCAACACGATAATAACGGAATTGAATGGAAGATTTGATGGGATAACCACCCCAATCCGAATTGAAAGCTTTTGGCGTTTGATTTTCAATGCAAGAGACAAAACTTTACATTTAGAGAAAGACATCATTAATAAGAGCGATTAATTATGAAGAAAATCCTAAGATTTTTGTCTTGACAAATCAAGTAAGAACTGTAAAATAGCCGTCATCTTATAGGTAACCTTATGTTTACTATTTACCTTTGCTCCTGTATGAGGCGGGGTTCGTAACACCGCCTCTTCAAAAAGTCAGCCAATGAATTGAAGGACGGTGTGCGGCTCCCCGCATTCGATGAATCAAATCGACGGCGCTTGCACGGCGTCCTTTTTGTTTTCGTTGGCTGTTTTTATTTTGGAGCTGGATGACACTTACACAAATTCGGAAAACTCAATTTAGATCATTCGATGATGGACTCGAGTCTCATGTTGGGAACACACCACTGCTCCCGCTTCGCCGCGTGACCAGTAACTTGCCGCGTCCAATCCAAATCTTTGCCAAAGCTGAATGGTTCTCCATTGATCACCAATATCCAGACGTCATGGGTAAAGATGGGACCCGAAAGGCGCGGCGATGTGCCTGAATGCGGGCGCCAATGACATGGGCGGCACGCTGATGAACGAGAGCATCTCCCGCGCCGCCGGCACGCAGCACGGCCAGGAATTTCCGCCCGCGGCAATGGAGCAGTTGATCGGTTCGCTGGCCCGCACAGCGGTGCAGCGGGACACGCTTTACCGGCCGGTGGGGAACGAACGCCGGGTCGTGTCGTTCAACGCCGCGGAACTTTCACCCATTGTTCAAACGCCGCCCCGGAAAGTGATGGCGGCGGAGTAGCGGCGGTCGATCGATAAGAACGGCCAGCAGAGGGCGGCGGAGGGAACTGTCCGCCGTCACGTGATGTAGCGAGGGAGCGAAGGGTGCTTTCCGCCCCAAATGCGATAAAAGAGAAAGGCGGGGAGGACTGTCCATGTGATAGTGGGAGCCTGTCCGTAATTCTGTGTGCGGGGCATAACCAACGCCAAGGAGGCGTATCATGCCAAGCCGAGCCAAAAAACTGGACGCACGCTGTCGCGAAGCTTCCCTCGATCCCGAGGAACTGGTCGCCCGGTTCCTGACCGGCGG
>CAWKNE010000018.1:0-75602 GCA_963850945.1 uncultured Chloroflexia bacterium
TCATAAATAAATGGTTCACCTCACACTATGCGAGGCGATTACCCTCGTTGCGCTTCATCCCGTTTAATCTGTGCGAAAACGTTCAATGCGGCAGCTGGGAATTGCGCCTCCTTTTGCATAAACCTGTGTTTTTACAGCCATCAAACTTTATAGGAGAATGCACATGAAAAAGTTTTTTAAATGGTTTGGAATTGTTCTGGGAAGTCTGCTCGTACTATTGGTGATTGTACTGGCTGTGTTTTACTTTAAGGGCAATGCGATGCTCAGCCAGACATACAATATCCCTCCCGAAAATATCGCGATTCCCACCGATGCCGCCTCGATTGAACGCGGCAAACATTTTGCCCAGGCAATTTGCACTGGTTGTCATACGGCGGACTTTTCCGGTCAGATCATGATCAATGCGCCTTTTGCCCAAATCTATTCCGCCAACCTGACGCCCGGCAAAGGCGGGGCAGGTTCTGAATTTTCCGATGCGGATTTCATACGCGCCCTGCGCCAGGGGGTGGACAATCAGGGGCGGGCATTGGTCGTCATGCCAGCGCAGGTATTCTGGAATTTCAACGATTCGGATCTTGCCGACATTGTCGCCTACCTCAGAACCTTTCCGCCTGTTGATAAGGAACATCCAGATCCTCAAGTCAATGTTATTGGAAAGATCATGTTCGGCGCGGGAATGTTTGGCCCTGACATTGTCCCGGCTAGTGTGATCGCCCACGATCAACGTCCACCCGTGGTTCCGATCGGCGTGACTGCCGAATATGGTGGATATCTTGTCAACGTGACCGGATGCCGTGACTGTCACGGTGCTCAATTATCGGGCGGCAAGAGCACCCAGCCCGGAGCCATTGATGCACCCAACCTCACACCCGGTGGTGATCTCAAATCGTGGATGGCAGCCGACTTTATCGAGACCATTCACACCGGCGTGACACCCAGCGGGCGTGTTCTTAATCCGGATGAGATGCCCTGGAAAGATTTCGCCACAAACTACTCCGACGATGAATTGACCGCGATCTTTATGTATCTGCATTCGCTTCAGGCATTGCCCACAGTCAAGCCATAGCTCAAGGTATGAGTGTTCCGCTTCTTATGTTTTGCTCGATCAAACAATATTAATATAAATAAAAAGGAACCCGTCTCTTTAAGACGGGCTCCTTTTTTACTTCTTACGTCGCGGTGCGAGACGATTGTGTCCATAATGGGTCGGCGTCGGTGCGGGGCGCGGGGGGCGTTGTCCCTCGCGATGAGCGGAAGCCGATCTCGGCGGCGCGGGAACGGCGTAATTGAATCCTTCGAGTGTCTCGCGTTTAATGGGTTCGCCCATAATGCGATCCAGCGCGCGAACCATATCGGTATCTTCCGGCGTGACGAGCGTGAAGGCGTCGCCGGTGCGTTCGGCGCGTCCGGTGCGCCCGATGCGATGGATGTAGGCATCGGCGGTATCGGGCATGTCGTAGTTGATGACGTGCGAGATGGTTTCCACATCGAGGCCAGCGCGCTGCAATGTCGGTGGCGACCATGATGTCATGCGCCCCAGATTTGAAACCCTTGAGCGCCGACTGACGCTGTCCCTGTGTTCGATCTCCGTGCAGGCTGGTGACTTTGAAGCCCGCGCGTAAAATCTGTTGCGCCACTTTTTGAGCGCGATATTTTGTGCGCGTGAAGATCAACACCGAATTCGTGTCGGTTCGTTTGAGCAGTTCGAGCAACAGCGCCGACTTCAAATGCGCAGGCACGGGATACAAGGCGTGCGTCACCGTATACGCCGGTCGGCTGATTCCCATCGCGATCTTTTGTGGTTGCTTCAATGCTTGTTGCGCGAGCAGTTCCACATCGGCGGGGAAGGTGGCGGAGAACATCATCGTCTGACGTTGTGTTGGCACGGCTTTGACGATGCGCCGCACATCGGGCAGGAAGCCCATATCAAACATGCGGTCGGCTTCATCGAGCACCAAAATTTCGATGTGCTCCATCTTTGCGATACGTTGATTAATGAGATCAAGCAAACGTCCCGGACATGCGACCAGAATTTCTGTGCCGTTTCTCAAAGCAGTGACCTGCGGTCCGGCTCCGACTCCGCCGTAAATGGTTGCGCTCTTGATTCTTGTCCCCACTGCGAGCACGCGGATTACATCGTTGATCTGCTCAGCCAGTTCGCGCGTCGGCGTGACGATCAGTGCGCGCGGCACATTGTGTTGACCGGTCAGTAATTTATTTAAGATGGGCAAAACGAAGGCGGCGGTTTTGCCGGTGCCGGTCATGGCCGTGCCGATCAGGTCGCGTCCGCGCAGTGCGGCAGGAATCGCCGCTTCCTGAATCGGCGTGGCGGTTTCATAACCTGCCTTTTTGATTCCCTGCATCAGGCGGGAATCCAAATTGAATTGTTCGAAGTTCACGAATTTCCTATTCTTCAGAAGTCAAGCGGTTTTATAAATTGGGCACGCGCCCAAAAAGGGAACAGCGACGGACTGCTGATGTTGTTCGATTATGAAGTCATTATAACCAATAAACGCGTATTTTTATCGTTTGGGATTCTCTTCGTCACGTGTCCAATTAGCAGATTGGTTTCGATGTAGGTGCGGATACGCGCCCATTCTTGTTCATCACGGATAATATGTTCGTAATAATTGCGTTGCCAGATGGAACCTGCAATGGTTTCATCAAAAGCAACAGCCCGTTTGGTCACCGAGGATTTGAAACCCGCGATAAAGGATGACAATGATCGCGGGTTTCGTTGTAGGGGCGGACGGCGTCCGCCTGAATTAACGATGGGGCGCAAACCTTGCGCCCCTACGGATTCGGTTTCTATAATTTGCACAACGCCATGAATATGATTTGGCATGACGATGAAACCTTCGGCGTCAAGATGAATTTCTTTTCGAATATTTGCCGATGCAAACCATTCCTCGCGGACAATCTTGCCAACGGAAGATAAAACCATTTGTTCATTCAAAATCTTCCCAAACAAACATTTACGCTGGAATGCAACCAGCGTCACAAAATATGCGCCGTTCTGCGAATAATTGAACCCATCAAGGCGAGTCGACTTGCGATGATATTTTGGATGATCAGATTCCATTGAGAAAATCATGTCTTCACCAAAAAATCCATTTGATGCGCGATATAAACCAACTCGCCGCGCTCGATTTGTGCGCGTCGTTTCGATAGCCAATCTGCAAAAGCATTTACATCTAAATCTTTGTGCCCCGTCAACGACTCTTCAAAGAAATGTAAAATAAAATGCAGAAAATATTTTTCATCAGCAGGATACTTTCCATTCATCGGATGCACAACCCAATCCGACGCGCCTGCCGCGAGAATTTGCGCGTCCACGGAACGTATATGAGAAAACAAATGTCTTCCTGTTTGGCTGTCACCGCCGGTTGAACGCGTATCCATCGACTCTGTGATACAGCCGCTCAATCAATTCGTCCAGCGCGGCGTCAACCGTCGGCTTAAAGGTTGTCATGCCATCAAAGTTGATCGTCAACCATGCCAAGGATTTTGTCAGCGAAAATAATTTTGGGAGACTTTCGGGCAATGGAAATAAATCCAGCACCGCGTGCGCGATCAGCAAATCTGATTTCGGGGGATTCGTTTTGATGAAATCGAAAACATCTGCGCGCTCGAAGGTGACGCGGACATCCCGCATCTGATCTTGCAACCGAATTTTATTCTCTGCGATTCTTTCCGCCCTCAAACCCGCTGACTCAGCCCATTTCGGAATCCAGTCTGACGCGTATTCGATGTTCTCGGTCATTTCGTCGAGCGCGAGATAATTGGCACTGGTCAACAATCCCCACTCGATGAGACGTGTCAACATCGTCCCAATCCCCACGCCGATTTCGATCACGCTGAATGGAGCAGGCGGCAGGTTTTGTTTCAGCGCGGCAAAAACATCTTTATTCAACGCGCGGTCATCCACGGTTTGTTTTGCATGAAGGTAATGAGGAAAGGAATATTGCATGGCTGTTTATCCTGTCTTTGCGAGCGAAGCGAAGCAATCTCCTATTTGAAAGAACGAGATTGCCACGCCCCTTCGGGGCTCGCAATGACATATCAAAGATCAAATCATTTGAAAAAGAAAATCCCGAATGCGATCTACAGTTTGTTCCCATGTCGGTTGCTGTTTATAACATTGTAAGGCGTTGATGGACATGCGCGCCAATAATTCTCGATCATTTGCTAACGTTTCTAATCGTTCCGCCAGCACCAATGCATTCGCTGGCGGAATCAAATATCCGTTCTCGCCATCAGTAATGAACTCAGAAGCTGCTCCCGATGTGGTCGCAATAGCGGGCAAGCCGAATCCCATGCCTTCGAGATATGCGATGCCAAAGCCTTCATACGATGACGGAACGACCATTACTTGTGCATATTCAAGTCGTTCGATGAGCGGTTCGTTATCCAAAATGCCATGAAAGAAAACTTTGGATGACAAGCCATGGGCATTAGCTTTCTCTTGCATTTTATGGACATAAGCTCTATCAACCGTGAGTGAACCGACTATATCGAGTCTAAAGTCAAGGGTCGCATTTCTCAATGCTTTGAGGAGCACATGCGATCCTTTGAGCGGAATCACATTGCCGAGGAAAAGCAAACGCAAAGGATTAGCCTCATTAGCTCGTGAGCAAGTCCGGTTTTCGTCAAGACGCAATCCAAAGCGATCAGTGGGAGGATTAGCAATGATGAACGGATTCTTATCTCCAATCAATTTTTGCACTGCGTTGCGTGTTGTGTTGGAATTGAAGATGAATCCATCCAATGAATTGAGATAGCTTCGTTCAATGACCCGATATAAATCGTTTTGCCACGCTGGCCGTGGCTCTAGTGAATGCAAGTTATGGACAAGACTCACAAACGGATACGGATGTTGCCCTGCATTTGCAGACAGAAGCGATGGATGATTCAATTCGTCTTCGATGATGATGTCAAAGCCGTGCGGCAGGCGAAAATAAAAATTGTCCGTCAGATGTGCAGCATAATTTCGCCAAGGTAATGAGATGATTTCAACCTGGTCGCCGCGTCTTCTCAGTGCCTCGACCAACTTGCGGTCATAAAGATAACCGCCGCTCATTGTATCGAGTGAACCGTAAATAATGAGGCCAATCTTCATCTGTTGACAACGAAAGCCGCCCACGCATTTTCATTTTCCCACAACTTGACTCGCAAGGCAGTGATATTCTTTGCCTGGATGCGTTCGTTCAATGAAAGCGTGAGGATGTGCGCAAAGTTTTCGAGAGATGGATTCAAGTCTTTGAATTCGGGTTTATCGTTGAGCATCTGCTCTTTGTAATAACCGACGATCTCATCAAGATGTTTCTCCACATCCACGATGTCTACGAGATAACCATGCTGATCCAGCTTTTTGCCCTCAAGTTGCAATTCAAGGACATAATGATGTGAGTTGGGAAAATTTTCTGGCCCCCAATCTCCGCCGATGAGAAAATGGCGGGCGATGAATTCGCGGCGAACGGAGAGAGTGTACATAAAGTGCTCCGGTTTCAGGCGTAGTTAAGAATGACTTGGATGGTTTTTTGCGGATTGGCATCAATTAATTGATAGGCTTTGTTAGCATCTTCGATGGAATAACGATGCGTGATCCATTTCTGCGGCTGAATGCGTTTCAACGCGTCCCACGCGACTTCGAAGCGCCTCTGTTTATCCCATCGTGCCGACAACTTCGGCGCAATGGTGCTGACCTGCGACGCGATCAATTTGATGCGCGAACGATGGAATGAACTGCCGAGATCAATCAGTGCGCGCTTATCACCGTACCACGAGCCAATTATGATTCGTCCGCTAAAGGCAGTGACGGTAATCGCATCGTTGAGCGCGGCAGGATTGCCGCTCAACTCAAAGGTCAGGTCAAAGCCGCCGCGCTTGGGAAGGTCTTTCACATCGCGGTGAGGGATGAGCGCACGATGACAGTGGCTCAAAGCTTTCTCGCAAAAGTCATCCATCGTCGGGTCGAGTGAAGCGGTGATACCAAGCGCAAGTGATGCCTCGCGGCGAAGAACATAATGATCCGCGGTCACCAGCGTTTCTAGCGGAAATTCTTTTAACAAAGCAGCGGTCAGCAATCCAATCACGCCCTGTCCCAAAACCAAAATGCGTTCGCCTAAAATCGGCGCGGCGTCCTGGATCAGATTGACGGCGGTTTCCATGTTTGGAAGAAAGCAAGCCGCTTCGGGTGAGAGCGAATCGGGAATCAGAATCAGCAATTCGGGCTTTGTAATGAAGTGAGATGTATGCGGTTGAAACGAAAAAACTACTTTATCTTTCCATTCCCCATTAACCATCTTTCCAATATCTTTTACGCGTCCAACATTTGCATAACCGTAAGACGTTGGATAATGAAGCCCGCTGCTGATCGAATCAACTGCATCCACTTCTTTGGGGAACTCACCGCGATAAACCAGCATCTCCGTTCCCGCGCTGATCGCAGAACAGATCGTATCGACCAGAACTTCGTCCGCGCCAAGAACAGACAGAAAATCCTCGCGGAGCTCGATCTGTTTCGGCGCGGTGAAGTAAATGGTCTTGCGCTGCATATCTTATTTTACCCCCGCGTTAATTTGTTAAGGTTTCTCTTGCCAAAGCAGATAAAGCAAAACAAGTTCGACGATTTTGGCAGGAACGCCATATAAAAATCATGGGCGAAGAAAGGCTGTTGACCTGTTAAAACATTCATGCCAACCCAAATCACGAGCCAAGCCACGATGGTCAGGATTACATATCCAAACAGAACCTGCCAAACCAATTTATGTCTTTGTTGGAAGAATGAGATGGGAAGGTAGAATGCGCCGAGCAATCCCAAATAGCCAATGCCATTCAATGTGAACGTTGGATCGGGAGTCCCATCGGGGAAGAGCACGCGATCAAATGCCGCGGCGAGGTGCAAGGCGGCTGTGGCGAGAACAAGTATGATGATCAAGTAATGTTTTGCTGTAAGTTTCATGGTTCCTCCGAAAGGTTATTTGGTGTCTCTGGATAAACGATGTCCTGCCATTAATAACCCCAAACCCCCGATTAAGATCTCTTGGCCGCGTACGAGCAGGGCTAGGCTGAGGGCGGTCGCTGCGCTGAAGCCAAACTTCCCAAGCGTGAAAACTTGGCTGGCCTCAAACGCGCCCAGTCCGCCGGGCAAAGGCACTAGCAGGGAAATCCAGCCCATCATCCAGCCGGCAATCATTTTCCAGAAAGTCAGGTGGATGTTCAGGAAGGATGTCATCAATGCGTAATCCACCAACATGCCAGCGCCGGCCATGATTGAGAAGACAAATGCCAGGATCAAGCGATGCGGATGCCGTTGGCAAAAATTCCCAGCCATCCACTCAGCGGCGCGCAAAAAACGGACTGGCCTTGAATTTTTTGGAATGAATGGAATGGCGCGCACGAGACTTATCAATGGATGACGGCGATGATAGAGCAAGGTCAAATGAATCGGTGGCCAGGAGATGAGGAAGACGAGGCCGATCAGACTGCCCGTCAGTTGGATCTCGTTTTGAGATAGCACTCCTGCCTGAAGGATCGCTGTTAACCCGATCGCCAGTAGGAAGAAGTCCACCATGAACTCGAGCAGTTTGTCCATCAATACGGACGCGGCAGCGCGCGTATAGGTTAATCCGTATTGTCGTTGCAGGGCAAGGACCTGGAGCGGCTCACCTCCAACCTGTGGGCCGAGCGTGAAATAACTGACCCCGAACACTGAGACGCGCACACTGAGCAAAGGCCAGAATGGAACGTGCTTGTGCTCGGACTGAATGATGATCCACCAACGCAAAGTGGCGACAGTATAGAAGAGTGCGTTGAGAGACAGAATGGCGAGGATTTGCCAGAGTTGTAATTGATGAAGGGCATTCCAGATTTCAATCAGCGGCGCCTTGCGGAGAGCGAAGTAAAACAGGGCTGTGACGGTGATAATGATGATAGCGCGCGTCAGCCAATTTCTATTCACCACAGAGCGCACGGAGAGCACGGAATGTTTCTTTTTTCTCTGTGTTATCTGTGGTGATACATCGTTACTCACAGCGCACTTTTTCCTTCCCCTTTAGGTGGATTTTCGATCAGTCGTTTCATTTCCGCCAGTACGGCTTCATGAATGGCTTGCGTCTCAGTTGAGCCGAGATTATTGATAGTAATGGGATTCCCAATTTGCACAGTGACAACAACAGGCTTGATGTTGAGCATCACCATTGCCAGCAATTGCAAAGCAACCACTAAAAGTTCGCGTTCATCGCGTGTATGTTTTATTCGAATCATGGGCGAGTGCGCCAGCCTTTTCCAAACCACGTTGCGGAGGACAATTGGAACGATCGGCGTTTGCGTTGCAAGACGAAGGAAGACACCCACACTATCTGTCCACGATTGTAAAGAGTCAACTGCGCCTTCGTACACATCGGGATCAGGCTCGTTATGTCCGGCAGGGAAAGTCAGAATCGAACCACCGTTCCGCAAATGCGTGCTAACGTGGCGGACGAGCGCAACGCGTTCGACGGGGTTATCTGTTACATAAAGTAATTGCTTGCTAATATTGGTTAAAGATAAAAGAAACGGTCTATGCAGTGCGATGATGTTCATGTCATTACGTTTCAGCGCGGTAAAGAGCGCTAGCGTGTCAGTCATGCCGGGGTGATTAGACAAGGCAAGGAAAGCCGAATCCGGCAAATAGTTTGCACCAAAGACACGCACGTCGCGGACGTAGAGTCGCTCTGTTAAACGCGCGGCCTCTGCTAAACCGCGAGCGCCAGCCATCGAGTCAAAATCAATCATCTGCTTTGCAAATTTGCGCGCCGCGCTATGAAACAGGAATCGTGTGATCCGTGTGAGCCTTGGATGATTTTGAATCCCCAATGCGTTGATGAGATCATCGAGATTAATTTGTGTTAGTGTTTCGATGGGCGATGTCATTCAGGTTCCATGGTGAATTGCAATGGATAACCTTTGAACCGCGCCGCGAAATGCGCTTTGTTAATTCGTCGCTGTGCTTCAGGCTTTGGTAAAGTCTGAACGTAGGCGTTGCCATTAAGATGCGCGGTGTACATGACATAAGCGGCGTTGGCAGACGGTAACATGAAGATCGAGATCAAGATGTCGATGACAAAATCCATTGGCGTGACATCGTCGTTATGGATGATGACGCGATAAAGCGGACCCTCATCGGTTTGCTCTTCTTCTTTTTCAATTTTCTTTGGACTGACTTGCGATTTAGAATCCATTGATGGGATTATAGCCCCCTCCACCGCTTCGCGGCACCTCCCCCAAATCTTTTGGATTCGGGGGAGGCTGGGTAGGGGTTTAGGATAATTGTTTCATCTCTTCATCGCTGAGAACGATAGCTGCCGCGGTCCAGTTTTCTTTGATGTGGATTGGATTGAACGACATTGGGATGGTAATGACACGTGGTTGTTGAACTAGCCACGCAATTGCGATTTGATATGGCGTTGCCGAATGAGCCTGTGCCAGGGACTGCAAAGTCTTGTTGACATGAAAATGTCCTTGATTGACGGGTGAATACGCGGTGAGCAAGATGTTATTTTGCTGACAATATTCCAGCACGCCGTTCTTAACATACGACCGATCTGAAATGCTATAAGGAACTTGATTCGTAATGATCGGCGTTTCGGATAATGTCTGCGATTGTTTCAATAATTTTAGATTGAAATTGCTAACGCCGACATGTTTAACTTTGCCATCGCGCACGAGTTGATTCAACGCGCGAAATGTGTCCTCAAGTTTCATTTCAACCGAAGGCTCGTGGATGAGATAAAGATCAATGGTTTCCATTTGCAATCGGCGCAGGCTGGCTTCACAAGATGTCAGAATCTGATCATATTTCAGATGCGATGGCAACACTTTGGATGTAATGAAAACTGAGTCCCGTTTGATGCGCATCTCGCGGATCACTCGACCGATCAATTCTTCTGCATGACCGGCGGCATACATTTCAGCACTGTCGATATGGGTGTAGCCAAGTTCAAGCGCGGAACGCAACGCGACTAATGAAGCGGAATCCATTTTCCGGTTTGGAGAAGATTCGCCGCCGATCTTCCAGGTGCCGAATCCGATTTTGGGCAGAGTCAGATTGAAGATGGTTTCGTATTTCATGGGGCGGGGAGGTGGATCATCCGAGTTGATTCATTTCGACGGGAGTCAATTCAATATCTGCCGCATCGAGATTTTCCTTTTGATGCTTGGGATTGAAGGATAGCGGAATGGTGATCACGCGCGGCTGATTGACCAGCCATGCCAAGGCGATTTGATACGGCGTGACGTGATGCGCGTCGGCAATGGATTGCAAGGTTTGCTCAATCGCCAGATGCCCATGACTGACCGGCGTATATCCCGTGACAAGAATATTATTTTGCTGGCAATATTCCAACGTGCCGTTTTTTGCATAATGACGATGAGTGAGACTATATGGAATTTGATTCGCAAAGATGGGTGTTTCAGAAAGCGACTGCGCTTCTTTGATTCGCTTTACATCAAAGTTGCTGACGCCAACGTGCTTGACCTTGCCTTCCTTAACAAGTTGATTGAGAGCGCGGAACGTTTCTTTGAGCGGAACCAGCGGATTGGGCCAATGGATGAGATACGAATCAAGATAATCCATCTGCAATCGGCGCAGACTGTTTTCGCAGGCGCGCAAGACATTTTTATAAGCGAGATTAGTGGGCCAGATTTTGGTGGTGACGAAAATCTTTTCCCGCTTCACTCCTGATTCGTGGATGGCGCGGCCGATTAATTCTTCGGCGTGACCTCCACCGTAAAGTTCGGAGCTGTCGAAATGACGATAACCGAGACTCAGCGCGGAGCGCAATGCGGAAAGAAAGAACTCATCGTGATTGCGATCCGCCAGAATGCCTCCCACGAATCTGCCGCCGAGCCGCGCCGAGCCAAAGCCGATTTTGGGAATTTGTTGGTTGTGGAGGGTTTCGTATTTCATAGAAGCCGATTATAGCATTATGAAAAAGCCACGTCTCTCATTGAGACGGGAACAAATCATAATGGATTGCTTAACAATTGACGCAAGTTTGCTCGTTTAGTATTTCAGAGTAATGACTATAGAAATGCAGTCATCGCTGATGGCTGGAGAATGTAGCTTCCAAATGCTCCCGGCGGCGGGGTTTTTACATCGAAGCGCTTTAAGCGTCCCGCCGCGTAGCACTTTTCGTGGCAGTACCGTAGGGTGGTAGTGGTTACAAAGTAAGTGATGCAAGTTGTTTTCTGGCGAGATTGTGATCAATGATAAACCATGTAGTGACCATGTGATGAAAGGCGTCGCGCTTCGAAAACGAAAGGGTTTTACGGACATAGCGCGCCTGATGTTGGCGCAAAGTACAATACCAACGCTCCATGTGTGAAACCTGTCCGCTCTCTTTCCCAACCGCTTGATGCGTGCTCTGCGGAAGAACTTTTTGGTAGGCTTCCCAGAAATCACTGTAGGAAATACAACTGCGGTAGGCCAGTGGAACTTCGTTCCACAAACGGCGACAGGTTGTTTCACTGCGGTCGCCAATGACAAAGGCGATGATTTGTCGGGTGCGACAACACATGACCGTCCACAGCCAACGTTTATTGCTCTTTTTGAGAACAAAACTCCAGGCTTCATCATATTCCAAGACATCGTCCGGTTCGGCTGGCAACAAAGTGTCTTTGAGTTCCGGCAGATCTTTTACATGTTCGACAATCCATCTGGAAACGCTTTGGCGAGCAACATCAAAAATCCGCTCCAAACCTCGCAAACTTACACGCTCTTGGTAGAGGCTGAGGATGATCGGTTTTTGCGTTTTTTTGCCTCTCGCTTTGACTCCAGAACACGCCGTGCTCCGCACTCTTTACAGTGATATTGCTGTTGCTTGAGACGGTTGGTGCCGTTTTTGACAATATTGGTGCTTCCGCACACTCGACAGTGGTAGGCTTTTTGGATCATACTGCCTATCTTATCATCACTTACTTTTCATCCACTACCCGTAGGGTTTATAGGGCTATGAAACACGGGTTCCATCTTTTTCATCCCTCTATAACTGCAATTCCGGAAAGCGTCATATGTGCAGGAAATCATACATGAAATGGGACATAAATCATATGACTATTTACTTCATCCGACATACAATATCATTCGATAGTGATTTTTTTCACATTATATTGGGGGAAAAATGGATTCTAGCTAATCTCTTCCATGCCAAAGGAGGAAGAAGCGCCTGTCTGTTTGCTATTTGGTTGAACGGAGGCTAATGTGGATGAAAGGTTTGTTGTTGCAAATCCCCATTCCTGCCGCGAGGTAGGTATTTTCTTATTTCATAAGAAGGTTGAGAAGAGAGCATTTATTCCTATGGAGTTATATCGCGCTGTAGTGTTTTGCAACTTGCGAGATGATTTCGTTTTACAGGTGATTGGACTTTGGGAAGGTCGCGGCATAACTTATAGACAGGAGGCGTCGTGAACTTTTTTGTGATTGCTGATTCGAGACGTTGTATCGGGTGCTTTGCCTGCCAGGCCGCCTGTGTGGAAAATCATCGCAGGGTGGGCCTTCAGGCATATCCTCGATTGATTGTCACCTACATGCCAGAGGGGACCATGCCTGTCCAATGTCGCGAGTGTGAAGATGCTCCATGTGCGGTTGTTTGCCCGGTGAAAGCCATTGTATCCAAGGATGGAGCCATTCAGCTTAATGAAGCCCTGTGCATCGGTTGCAAGATGTGTGGACTGGCCTGTCCCTTCGGCGTAATTTTCCCGGGAGGAACGCCGCTCCCAACCTATGGGTTTAACATCGGGCAGTATTCCTATATAAACAATCCGTACCAGTCAGAGTCCATGCACTTGCGCGAAATGAATCAACAGGATGTTCTTTCATTGCTGGCCTGGCATGTGGGGCAGAAGAACGTGGCGATTAAATGTGATCTTTGCTTTTTTGATCCAGAAGGGCCAGCCTGCATTCGAGCCTGCCCTCATAAAGCCTTGAGCCTGATTGATGAAAAAACTCATGAAAATCCCGGTACAGTCAACAGGATGAAAGCAGTGGCTAGTGTGAGGCAAGCGCTGACCCCCCAGGACATATCTACACAGCCAGGAGAAGACTAATGGAACTCAATCCGCCTTCTTCTTTTATCTGTTTTGCTATTCGGAGTGGCAGCTCTTCTTTCATTATTGTTGAGGAGATTTAGCCGAGCTGCTCGTTACGTATCCGGCATTGTTGGAATGATCGCGTCCTTGGTGGGGTGTCTGGCAGCTATTCAAGTTTTCGTACAGGGCCCTGCCACGCTTGAGTTATCCGGCCTATCGGCTCTCGGACATTTCGTGGTTCGAGTGGATGGTTTTTCAGCTTTCATGGTGGGGATGATCTCGGTACTGGCCTTCGCTACCAGCCTTTATTCCATTTCTTATCTGGAGGAATACGACCAGCGCGGCACTGGAGAATTGGGTTTCTTCAATAATTTGTTTATAGCCGCCATGCTGATGGTTGTTTCGGCTGCCAATGCATTTTATTTCCTTATCTTTTGGGAATCGATGACATTGGCTTCCTACTTTCTGGTTATTTTTGAACAGGAGAAAAAGGAATCGGTCCGCGCTGGCTATCTTTACTTTTTGATCGCCCACATGGGGACGGCCCTCATCATGTTGGCATTCCTGGTGCTCTATAAATATACGGGCAGTTTTGATTTCTCGTCCTTCCGTGATGCGGCTCTTCCTGCGGCGACGAAGGATCTTGTGTTCCTGCTGGCTTTCTTCGGGTTCGGGGCCAAGGCCGGGATCGTGCCTTTGCATATCTGGTTGCCGAGAGCGCATCCCGCGGCTCCCTCCCACGCCTCTGCACTTCTCTCCGGAGTCATGATTAAGACGGCAGTGTATGGAATCATCATGTTCTCCGTTGATCTGTTGGGTACCCCGGTCTGGTGGTGGGGCTTCATCGTGTTGCTCTTTGGGGTCGTCTCTGCGGTGCTTGGTATCCTATATGCCTTGGATGAACATGATCTGAAACGAATGCTGGCTTACTCCAGTGTTGAAAACATCGGCATCATACTGATGGGGGTCGGTATAGGGATGGTGGGAATGGCTATCAACCTGCCGGTGCTCGCTGTGATTGGTTTCCTGGCCGCGTTATACCATGCCATCAATCATGCTGTGTTCAAAGGCCTTCTGTTCATGGGTGCTGGCGCGGTCATCCACCGTACGCACACACACAATATGAATGAGATGGGAGGGTTGGCTCGGCTCATGCCTTGGACGGGATTGATTTTCCTGATCGGTGCGATTTCCATTTCAGCCATTCCGCCTCTCAACGGATTTGTCAGCGAATGGTTCCTTTATCAATCTCTGTTTATCGGAAGCATGGCTGGCTTTGGAGTGATGAGGGTCTTTGGGCCGATATTTGCAATGCTTCTGGGCTTGGTGGGTGCGATGGTGGCAATGTGTTTTGTCAAAGCCTATGGGACAACCTTCACCGGGGCGCCGCGCAGTGAACAGGCAAAACAGGCCAGTGAGGTCCCGGGATCCATGTTAGCGGGAATGGGGATTCTCGCGTTATGCGCCATCTTTTTGGGACTGGGCGCTCCCGTGGTTACCCCATTCATCGGTGGGATTGCCGCGGGCCTCGCGAATGTTCCCGCGGGAATCCTGACGAATGGGATGCAGGTGTTTCCGACTGAAGTCTCACAGGCTGTTCTCTCGACCCCGTTTATTTTCATTCTTCTTGCTGGTTTCCTGACCGTTCCACTTCTTGTGGTCTTAATCTTGGGTGGCTTCAAAGCTGGGCAAAGGACTGAAGCCGAACCTTGGGCTTGCGGGTATGCTTACTCGCCGCAGATGAGCGTTTCAGCTAGTAATTTTGCACAGCCTATGCGCCTCGCCTACCAGCCACTTTACAGACTGCGTCCTATTCTTCAAAAGCCGCTGGATGACATTGTCGCCTTATCCAGAAAGGTCAAGGATGAATTATTACCCGGAACAGAGCCTGTTTTGGAAAGGACAATTTCCGAACCTATCAAATCCAGTGTGCAATACTTGGGAAAGCAGATTCAAAGATTGCAAATGGGCGATGTGCGAACATATTGCCTGTATATCTTTATTGCTCTTGTAGTTCTTCTGGTTGTGATTTTCAGATAATAGGAGATGCCTATGACAACCGGCAGTTTGATTTTTATCGGTGTCTTGCAAGCCCTATTGATCGCGGGGGTGGCCCCCTTGTATTCAGGCTTTGCTCGAGTCTTGAGGGCAAAGATGCATTCACGGCATGGGCCGCCCATTCTCCAAAACTATCAAGATCTTATCAAACTTATGAAGCGGCAGGAAATCCTGCCTGCGCAGGGAAATTTGGTGTTTCGGATCACCCCCTACCTTACGATTGTTTCTGCGCTTTTGATTGCGATGATCGTTCCTATCTTGGTCACCCAATCTCCGTTTGGCTGGGTGGGCGATATGATCCTGGTGATCTATCTGCTGGTGTTGATCAGGTTCTTTACCTCGCTCTCAGGCCTTGCCTCGGGAAGTACGTTTGGCGGCGTAGGCGCTCGGCGCGAGTTATTTGTCTCGGCATTGATTGAGCCGTTGATGCTGCTCGTGTTGTTTGTAATGGCTTTGTTGGCCGGATCCACCAATCTGGGTGTGATCAGCACTGGAGTAGCTACGGGCGCACTTCCCTATTACGCGACCGTTTGGCTGGGGATGATATCTTTTGCGTTTGTTGTTTTTGTGGAGGCGGGAAAACTTCCTTTTGATTTGTCGGAGGCAGAGCAGGAATTGCAAGAGGGTGCGTTGACCGAATATTCGGGCCGTGGCCTTGCCCTGATGAAGTGGGGATTGTACATGAAACAACTCGCGGTTGTCTCCTTGTTCTTGGCTGTCTTTATACCTTTCGGGAGCATGACAACCTTATCGTTATGGGCTGGTCTCCTGGCGCTGTTTGTATTCCTTTTGAAGGCCGCTGTGTTGTACTTGATTGCCGCTGGATTTGAAAATTCCATGGCTAGATTGCGCTTCATTAAGGCCCTCGGTAACGTGGATCGCACTCGGGATAGGCTTGCTGTGTTTTGCGTTTTACCTGGTTAAGATTTAGTAAGGAGTATGAGACATGGTGACATTCGTGCTGGCTGGTATTCTGCTCCCCCTTCTGGGAAGCTTCTTCGTTTTGATTATTCCCCGTTCATGGGTTAAATGGTTTAGCCAGCTCATCGCTTTTCTCGCCGTGCTCTGCACCTTTTATGTGCTGGTTGATTTTGCTGCAAGAGGCCGGGTCGGTTATTCCGTGGATGTTCTTTGGTTGGGCAATATATTGGTCTATGGCATTGTCGTCGACAAGATTAGCACATTGATCAGCTCTGCATTCATCCTGATTGGCCTGCTGATCCTGATCTATTCGGGGGGCTATCTAAGTCCCCAGAACAGGGATCATCCGGAGCATGAGATCAAACGCAGGTATTATTTCTTTCTGCTCGTTTTCATGACCTCGATGGCGGGGTTGGTGATGTCTTCCACAATGCTTGGCCTGCTGGCGTTCTTTGAGCTAACCGGCATTTGCTCGTGGGGACTGATCGGATATTATAACGATGAAAATGCGCTCAAGGCGGCCCTTAAGGCAATCATCACGACCGAGGTCGCTTCGATCGGCTTATTTGTGGCGACCGCTTATTTCTTTGTGGTGACGGGCGGATTTAGACTCGCGGCCTTGGCGACTCTGGATGACACTTCGAAGATTTTGATTTTTGTGGGGATTCTAATTGCAGCTTGGGGAAAGTCTGCCCAACTGCCCTTCCATTTCTGGTTGCCAGATGCCATGGCCGCTCCCACGCCAATCAGTGCCTACCTGCATGCGGCTTCTATGGTGAACGCCGGGGTCTATATCCTGGCGCGCTGTCTACTGGCTGCTGTTCATGTGCCCACCATCATTGGAACGGTCGGCTGTATCATGGCAGTCCTGACCATGCTCTATGGCTTGCTCATGTATTTTCCCCAGAAGGATTTCAAAAGGCTCCTGGCTTATTCCACCATCGCTCAACTTTCCTACATTTTCATGGGTCTTTCCCTTTCCGTGTTTGGTTCTCCAACAGCCTTCAACGGGGCAATTGCCCATATCTTTAACCATGCCTTTGGAAAGAGCCTGTTCTTCCTGGTGGCAGGTGCAGTCGGTTTTTCCACCGGGACGCGCATGTTGCCCTCGCTGAAAGGACTTCTAAAGAAGATGCCCATTGTAGGCGTCAGCTTTGCCGTGGCGGCACTGGCTGTGACAGGGGTACCGCCGTTCAACGGTTTCTTCAGTAAATTTAGCATTTTTGCTGGCGGTTTTGAGGCTGCTAGAACCGCTCCCTGGTTGTTGGTGATCGTGGTGATTGCCATTCTGGAGACCATCGGAAGTTTTGCATGGTTATTCTGGTGTTTTAGCGCTTCCGTGCCTGGGGAGCCCTCGGAGGAGGTCGCCGCTGCATCGGACATTGCTCCCTCGATGAAATTTGTGCTCATCACTCTGGCGTGCTTGGCGCTTGTTTCAGGCTTTTTCGCTTTATCGTGGTTGAGCTGATCGTTTCCGAAATCTGGAGGCATGCATGTTGAACGCCAATTTAATCAATACCTTGAGTGGTTTTTTGCTCCTCACTTCATTGCTTGTCATTGAAACCAAAAAGCCGCGCCAGTCGGCGCTTCTGTACAGCTTTCAATCCCTGATTCTTGTGATGATTTTCTTGGCACTGGCAAGGCTCATGGACGCTCCTGAACTTTACCTATGGGCGGCAAGCGCATTTATTACAAAGGCCATCCTGGTTCCTCTGATCCTTTATCTTGCCTTATCCAGAGTGGATGAGACCACAACATCGCTTAACACCGTCAGTACGCCGGTCTCGGTAATTTTGGCGGCTGTTGCCGTAGTCGTTTCATTCACCGTTGTGAATCAGATTGGACTCAAATCAGCGGATGAGTTCATCCCTGCTCTGGCCATCTCGGTTGCCCACTTTTTCTTTGGTCTGCTTTGCATTGTAACCCAGCGCAATATATTCAAGCAGATCCTTGGCTTTTGTTTAATGGAAAACGGCTCCCACCTGACGTTGGCTCTGCTGGCTTATCGCGCGCCGGAACTTGTTGAATTCGGGATTGCCACCGATGCGGTGTTTGCTGTCATTGTCTTGGTTCTGCTCGCCGGTCAGATCTATAGGCGTCTGCATACGCTGGATTCGGCAGAATTGAATGTGCTCAAAGGATAGGAAGAGACAACATGGAATCTGCTTACCTGATCTGGCTCTTGGTTACTCCGTTGATCGCCTCCCTGTTGGCGATTCTCGCAAACTGGATCGGTCGTAACTATCGCCCGGCATTGGAAATCATCCACATGCTAAGCGTGAGTGTGGTGTTGATCCTGGTTCTGATTGTGGCAGGTCAGGTCTTGGCATTCGGGCAAGTTTCGGCTCTCAATGATTGGCTTCGGGTGGATGCGTTGGGGGCAATCTTCCTCGTCATCGTGGGGTTGGTGGGTTTCCTGGCCGGGCTGTATTCCATCGGCTATACCCGCCACGAGCTGGAAATTGGCGAACTGGATATGGGGCGCTTGATTGCCTATTACGGTCTCTTTCACTTTTTCTTTTTCGCCATGCTTTTGGCGGTGACCACCAACAATATCATCATCATGTGGGTGGCCATTGAAGCCACTACCTTCATTTCAGCATTTTTGATAGGCTTGTATGGCACCCGGCCAGCCTTGGAGGCCGCTTGGAAATATGTGGTGCTATGCACTGTGGGTCTGGCATTTGGTTTGTATGGCACGATCCTTGTTTATTCGGATGCAGTGAATGTCGTAAAAGAAACTGCCTTGGCCAGCCTGTGGTCTGAGATCGTAAAGAACGCGGGTGCGCTTGATCCCAACCTATTAAAGCTGGCTTTTGTCTTCGTGTTGATTGGTTTTGGCACCAAGGTCGGTATCTTTCCGATGTTCAGCTGGCTGCCGGATGCTTATAGTGAAGCGCCTAGCCCGGTGAGCGCTATGCTTTCGGGAGTGCTCGTAAATTGTACTCTGTTTGTCATCATCCGTTTTTCGATCATCGTCAACCTGTCATCTCTCGGGCCAGCCTTTACGCAGATTTTGTTCCTGATCTTTGGTATGCTCTCACTTGGCACGGCCGTTTTCTTCATGCTGGGTCAGAAGGATGTGAATCGTCTGCTGGCATATTCCAGCCCGGAGAACATTGGCTTGATCTTGGTGGCATTGGGGCTGGGTGGACCCTTGGGCATCCTGGCCGGGTTGCTTCAACTCTTAAATCACAGCCTGGTCAAATCGATGATGTTTTTCCTTTCGGGCAACATTTTGATGAAGTATCGCTCGCGCAATCTGGACATCGTCAAGGGCTTGATGCAGGCTGCTCCGGCTACCGCTTTCTTTCTGCTGGCTGGAGTGTTTGCCCTGGTTGGGGTGCCGCCTTTCAACATCTTCTTCAGTAAGTTCATGATTGTTTCTGCAGGGATTGCCACCGGCCATCTGTGGGTGATGATTCTTTGCTTGTTGTTGCTTATGTTGGCATTTGTCGCTCTCTTTAGAATGCTGGGTTCGGTGGTTTTCGGAGAGAAACCGGAGAACGTGGCTAAAGGCGAAACAGGCTTTACCACACTTGCGCCTATCGTGATCTTGATGATTCTTATCTTGGCGCTGGGCGTCACCCTGCCAACCCCCTTGATTAATCTGTTGAACGGAGCGACCAGAGTTGTGACCGAAGGGATTCCGGTCGCGCAATCGATAAGTACGGGTCCGACAGCCGGCTCCATCCTTCGATCTCTTGACTTGGCGCAGGCCCAACCGTTTATCGCTCTTTTTAGAGTTCAATTCGGCCATTAACATATAGGAGATTCAAGATGATTTCATTAGTGGAAGCGAAGCCCAAAACAGGTGCAACGTATGTAAGTGCCCTGCGTTCTCAGTTTGGGGCTGCGATCCTGGAGGAGTCATGGCAGGCTTCTGATCAGGTGACACTGACCGTCGAACTGAATTCCCTGCCCGAAATCGTCGAGACTATCTATTATCATCTCGGCGGGTGGCTTGCCACGGTGGTGGGAAGTGATGAGCGTCCACTGAATGGTCATTTTGCGATCTATTATGTACTTTCTGTGGAAGGCGAAGATGAGAATGGGGCACAAGCGAATGAAAAAGCGTACGTTGTGATTCGTGCACTGATCCCGCCTCACCAGCCTGAATTCCCAGCCGTATCTCCGAGAGTTCCTGCAGCGGCTTGGTATGAGCGCGAAGTCCGAGATATGTTTGGTATCCAGCCGGTCGGAATGCAGGATAAGCGTCGCCTCGTCCTGCCCGACGATTGGCCTGCCGATCTACACCCTCTTCGCAAAGACGCCATGGATTATCGTTTTCGCCCTACGCCGACTACGGAAAAGGAGACGTATGAGTTTATCAATGTGGAAGGGGAAGGCCCCGTAGAAGTGCCCTTGGGTCCCTTGCACATGACCTCTGATGAACCCGGCCACTTCCGTTTATACATGGACGGGGAGCACATTGTAGACGCGGATTATCGCCTGTTTTATGTACATCGTGGGATGGAAAAGTTGGCGGAATCGCGTATGAACTATGACCAGGTTACGTTTCTGACGGATCGGATTTGTGGAATCTGCGGCTATGCTCACAGTGTGGCGTACAGTACTTCCGTGGAACGTGCCCTGAATATTGAAGTTCCGGAGCGAGCTCAATATATCCGCACTATTCTGCTGGAAGTGGAACGTTTGCACAGTCACGTACTTAACCTTGGACTGGCCTGTCACTTCGTCGGCTTTGATACGGGCTTTATGCAGTTCTTCCGTGTCCGTGAGAAGGCTATGAAGATGGCAGAGCTTCTCACTGGAGCGCGTAAAACCTATGGGATGAATTTGATTGGCGGCATCCGGCGCGATATTCTAAAAGACGAGAAGATACAGACCCTGCGCTGGATCGCTGAACTTCGCACAGAGGTGAAGAATCTGGTGGATATCTTTCTCGATACGCCCAATATGGTGCAGCGTACACAAGGCGTGGGAAAGTTGGAAGTAAAAGTGGCGCGTGATTACAGCCCAGTCGGACCGACCTTGCGGGGTTCCGGCTTTGCCCGTGATATCCGCGTGATCCATCCCTATGTGGCCTATGACCGTGTACCGTGGACGGTGATTGCAAAGACCGGATGTGATGTCCTCTCGCGCACCTTGATCCGGCCGAGGAATTCTTTGCCTCCCTTGCGACCGTTGAGCAGTGTCTGGAAACCATGCCCGAGGGACCGATTCTCACCGAGGGCTTTAAATACAAACCGTATAGTTTCGCCCTCGGATATGTGGAAGCGCCTAGGGGCGAGGATATTCACTGGACCATGCTGGGGGATAATCAGAAACTCTATCGCTGGCGCTGCAGAGCCCCCAGTTACAACAACTGGCCCCCGTTGCGCTACATGTTCCGCGGCAACACTTTTTCTGATGCACCCCTGATCGTGGCCAGTATTGATCCCTGTTATTCTTGCACAGAACGCGTGACCGTGATCGAATATCCACAAAAAATCGGTTACGACTGTGCCTTACAAAGAGATGGAAAGATATTGCATCGAACGCAAGGATTCGCCGTTGAAAAAGTGATGTGCAAGAACCCGGCGGGTGGCTGAGCTCCACTCGAGGAGAATGAAATGGTTTTGAAATTGTTCAAGGAAGTATTGAAGGTGGGGGATGCCACGCTACAGTATCCGTTCGTCCCCGCGGAGGTTTCCGAGGGATTTCGCGGCAGGCCGCAGCATGTCCCCGAGCTCTGCATGGCTTGCGCGGCCTGTGCCGTGGCGTGCCCATCGAACGCTCTGACCATGCTGACCGACACGGACCAGGGCATCATCACTTGGTCCATCTTCTATGGCCGGTGCATTTATTGCGGGCGCTGTGAGGAAGTCTGTCCGACCGGAGCCATTCGGCTCAGCCGTGAATTTGAGCTGGCGGTAATGAACAAGGCGGTATCTCTTCGAACAGGCGGATTATTGGTTGGCAGCCTGCAGTCAATGTGGGATTTTCTTTGCTCCGGCCAAAGAATTGGAGTATGTGGTCACCTTGTTGGTACAAGCTGGCCTATCGGGAGAAGAACTTGAGGAACGCAAAGCATTGCTGGGCATCTGCCCAACCTGCAAGCGGAAGAATGATATCGCCAAGCTGGTCCAGCTCAATCGGGAGGCGGTCTGATGGCTCAAGATTATACAAAAGATACCGTGCTGGGCGCGAGCCGCTACACCATTCATGTAGACGAAGAGACGGCTCAACTCAAAGGGGCGCTGCTAAAAGATATAAGGCGATCGGTGTTCGTATACCGCGTCGATTGCGGAGGCTGCAACGGCTGCGAGATTGAGATCTTTGCTGCTCTAACGCCGCTCTTTGATGTGGAACGGTTTGGGATCAAGGTGGTGTCCTCCCCGCGCCACGCCGATATCCTGCTTTACACCGGTTCGATGACCCGTTCGATGCGCATTCCGGCCTTGCGGGCTTATCACGCGGCTCCGGATCCCAAGGTGACCGTTGCCTTCGGCGCGTGTGGTTGTTCAGGTGGAATTTTCCATGATCTCTACTGCGTGTGGGGTGGGGCCGATCAAATCCTTCCCATTGACGCTTACATTCCAGGCTGTCCGCCGACCCCGTCTGCGACGATCTATGGATTTGCCATGGCTTTGGGCCTGCTCGGACAAAAATTGAAGGCAACTCATCATGTTCAAGGGGAGGATGAGCACATCCTTCCCCGTCATCCTGATGTTCCTCTGGATCTGCGCATAGATGTTGAGAGACAGTCCCGGCGCATGGCAGGTTACTGGCATGGAAGGAGGATTGCCGATTTGTTTCTGGACCTGATCCAGCCTGCGGATTCTCAGGTGGAACAAAACATCCAGGGATATTTGCGGCAACAAGATGACCCTCGCTTGACCGAATCTTTGCCCGGTTGCAGGAGATTTATCTTGCTCATTCGAAAGGAAAATGATCGGTGGAGCCGCAGGTCGTTTTTTATCGATTGAGTCGAAAGGTCGTCAATAATCAGGAAGATATCCCTGATGATGCACGCCAAGTGATCTATTATTCTCTGGCGATCGGACATCATGTCGGTGTGATGGATTGTTTCTCGGAATTGATGGCGGTCCCGTCCGAGAAATACAAAAAATGTTTGGAGCGTTTGCCGGATGGAGACGGTCGCCGCAAATTGGAAGGCGTTCTCAAGTGGCATGAAGTTGAGATCAATCGAAGTCACATTGATGAATTGATTCCGGCATTAAAAGGTTTGTTGGCCGGCATGAGTGATCCTGAATCGCAATGGGTCCCAACCCTACTCCAGTGCCTCCAGGAAATGATGGCGGAACCGGCTTTGTATTTGATGATGAAGATACGCGAATGAAGAAAAATCTGGTGGTTACGATTGGGAACGAGATGATGGGCGATGATGCGGCAGGGCCACTGCTGGCGCGCATGATCAAGCATTCACCCCTGGATGATTGGGAGGTGCTGGATGGTGGCAACGCGCCGGAGAACTACCTATTCAAGATCCGCGAAATGGAACCCGAACGGGTGATGATTGTAGATGCAGCCGATATGGATCTTCAGGCTGGGGAAATCCGGCTGATTGACCAAGAAGTTATTAGTAGTGTTTTCATTATGACCACCCACTCACTTCCATTAAACTACCTGATGGAGGCAATACGGGAGTTCGTACCCCAGGTTGAACTGATTGGGATTCAACCCGAGGTTGTGGCTTTTGGCTACCCAATCTCTCCCTTGGTTCAACAGGCTGTCGAGGAAGTCTATGCCTGGCTAAGACAAGGCTATGAGAGCGTGGAAGCCAGTCGATCAAATCTGAGAGCAATCACATATGTAGATTTAGGCCCAGAAGGAGGAGCCCATGAAATCGATTGTTCTACTCAAGATCAGACCAGGTCAAGTCACTGAAGTCCATAACCGCTTGAGGCAATTGCAAACGGTCTTGGAATGTTGTACGTCGTTTGGCTGCTATGATGAAGCGGCCATTATCCAGGGCGAGAGCCTGGAAGAGCTGTGGCGGATTCTTCACCTCTCAGATCAGACCGATCTGCGGCGTCATCGAGACGTTCCCGTGCTTGATCGATGATGTTGGGTCACTGAAGGATCCGCCGGAGTACGTAAGAGAGTTCGTAGGAGTTAGCGCTTAATCAATACGTAGCGAGCGCCTGAAATCAGCCCCTATGAATTATGCGGCCAAGGTCCGGGCTGCTGCAAATAGTGGTTGTCAGCTGGATCACTAAGGAGAAAATGCCATGCCCAAAATCATCTCTTTGGATGGATTGCTTCGGCTAAAAGATGAACTTACAGAGAAGCGGAATCAAGAAACGCATCGGGACACCACGTACGTGACTGTCGGCATGGGAACTTGCGGGATTGCGGCCGGTGCTCTCGATATGCTTCGGGCGCTCGAAGATGAAATCCAGGCGAACCACCTGAACAACATTGTCGTCACCCAGACCGGCTGCATCGGCTTATGCAGACATGAACCGATCCTCGAAGTGGTTGTCGGCGATGCTCCCAAAGTAGCCTATGGCAAAGTTGTCCCCGATATGGTAAAGCGTATCGTACGCGAGCATATTCTCGGAGGCAAGGTCATTGAAGAGTTCGTTATTGATACCACTCCTTACCCGACTATCTAAGGTGCGGGTGGAACTCAGGAGAAACTATGCAACAGGAAGTTACAGAATTGGATATCCCCGGCCTAGTGGATAAATTGGTCAAAGAGCATGGAGCCACGCGGGATGCCATTATCCCGATCTTGAGCGAGATCAACCGGGTGCTGGGGTACATTCCGGCCGCCGCTTTGCCCGAGGTCCGCAGGCATATTCAAATCCCGCAGGAAGGCGTATTCCTAGCCGATAGTCACCTCTATTCCGCTGCCAGTTTCTACGAGATGTTCACGCTCAAGCCGATAGGCGGGCACGTCATCCGGTTTTGCGAAAGCGCACCATGCCATGTGATGGGAGGACGCCAGGTTATCCAAGCGCTTCAGGACGCATTGGGTTTGCAGCCGGGAGGAACTAGCAAGGACATGAAATGGTCCCTGCTAATGACGAGTTGCCTGGGAGTGTGCGGCGTTGGACCCGTTTTCATGGTCGATGATGACATCTATGGCAATGTGACGCCCGAGAGGGTGCCAGGGATCCTGGCGCGGTACGAGTAATGGACTCGAAAAGGAAAGCTGCTTAGTCCGAAGAGGTGAAAGATGAAGGTACTCCGTTCGATGGTTCTTGTTTCAGTTGATGAGACCAGCCTGGCACGCGGTGCGCAGGATGTTTTTCGGGCTCTCCTGGACGAGATTGACGCATTTGGCTTGTCCGACGAGATCGCGGTGACCACGATTCTCGATGCCGGTATCCGTGCGGGCACGCCGGTGGTGATTGTCTATCCAGACGCGGCCGTATATGGACCTGTCACGGTGGCGGATGTGCATACCATTGTGGAGGAGCATCTTTACAAAGGTAACATCGTTCCTTCGCTACTGGAGATGATGCACGAGCCGGTTCCTGAGATGGCATGGACGCGCGGTCGCCGGGGTGCGTTGCCGGTTCAAAACCGAATTGTGTTGGAACGTGCCGGGATTGTCAATCCAGAGAGTATCGAGGATTACATCCTGTACGATGGATTCCAAGCTTTGGGAAAGGCGTTGACCCAAATGACGCCGGCCGATGTCATTGCAGAAGTAGATAAATCAGGTTTGCAGGGGCGCGGCGGGGCAGGCTTTCCAACTGGCCAAAAGTGGAGGTTCGTGGCAAGTACACCGGGATCTCCCAAATATGTGATTTGTAACGCAGACGAGAGCGAACCGGGAACTTTCAAGGATCGCCTGGTTCTGGAAGGTGACCCCTTTAGCATCATCGAGGCCATGACGATCGCCGGTTATGCCATCAATGCGCATGAAGGATATATATACATTCGCGGCGAATACCCCTTGGCTTATCGACGGATCGAAAAATGCCATTCATCAAGCGGAAGCGTACGGTCTGTTGGGCGATCATATTTTCGGAACCGACTTCAGTTTTTATATTCATCCTCATGCGGGTGCAGGGGCTTATATCTGTGGAGAAGAAACTGCACTGATCAAGTCACTGGAGGGCAAACGCGGCATGCCGCGCGCTCGCCCGCCGTATCCAACAACCTATGGCCTTTTCGGCCAGCCAACCGTCGTGAACAATGTGGAGACATTGGCCAATGTACCGCCGATCCTTCGCAATGGTGCCATGTGGTACCGTGAGATTGGTTCTCCAAAGAGCGCCGGAACCAAAGTCTATACCATTATGGGCAATGTCAATTTCACAGGTGCAATCGAAGTTCCGATGGGAATCACACTGCGGGAAGTGATTGATATTTATGCGAAGGGCATGAAGAACGACAAGAAACTCAAATTGGTTCAGACGGGCGGCTCGAGTGGTAGCATCGTTCCGGCCAGTTTGCAGGATGTGCCTCTGGACTTTCAAATCCTTCCGTAAGGCCGGAGTGTCTCTCGGTTCGGGTGCTTTACTGGTCTGCGACGAGGAAACGTGTGTGGTGGATCTCGCGAAGGTGATCCTGCGTTTCTTCCGCAATCAATGTTGTGGCAAATGCACTCCCTGCCGCATCGGTACCTTGCGGTTGTACGAAATCATGAGTTCAGGTCTCCGAAGGGGATGCCTCCCTCAGTGACCTGGACCTGATGCTGAAGATTTCCGAGGCGATGTCGGAAGTTTCCAACTGTGGGTTGGGGCAAACTGCATCGGTAGCCTTACGCGACTTCATCAAGTATTTCCGTGAAGAGATTGAGGCACATATTGTTGATCACGTTTGTCCAGTCGGCGTTTGCCCCGTCTCCAGGCGCGCATCTGAATTAACCCAGGTTTCGTAGCCGTACTATGCAGACGTTTAAGGAGAGAAACCTATGATCAGTTTGACGATCAATGGTCAAGCCATGGAAGTCCATGAAAACACTACCGTTCTTCAAGCCGCAGAACGGGCTGGAATTGTCATCCCCACCTTATGTAACCACAAAGACCTGACGCCTTATGGTGGCTGCCGTTTGTGTTCCGTGGATGTCAGGGGAATGCGCCTGCCAGCCACTGCCTGCACATTGCTAGTTTCGCCAGGAATGGTTGTGCAAACAGAAAGCCCTGAGTTGACCCGCTATCGACGCACCGTCCTAGAGCTTTTACTGGTCAGGTTTTATGATGCTGGTTATACCCATGACGGATCGACAAAACCTGAGTTTGATACGCAGTTTGCTCATTGGGTGCGTTATTACGGCATCGACATGAAAAGCGCCATGGCTAGGGAGCCATTCCGTCAGATCGATAGCGACCCCAATCCGTTCATCTGGGTGGATAAGAACAAGTGCATCATGTGCACTCGTTGTGTGCGTGCCTGTGCCGAGGTGCAGGGGCGTTTTGTCTGAACTCAGGCATACCGTGGCTATGATCTTCGTATTGTGGCTGGGGCAGATACAACCATGCTTCAAGCGCGTTGTGAGTCGTGCGGAGCCTGTGTGGCTCATTGCCCGACTGGTGCGTTAGACAACCGGATGTCTGTCAAATTGGGAGTGCCGGATCGCACGATACCAACGATTTGTCCGTATTGTGGTGTTGGTTGCCAGCTTTACTTGAACGTCAAGGACGATGTGCCCGGTGGCCGCGTGATATCCGTCTCATCGAACGCCAAGGCTCCGATCAATGGCGACCACCTGTGTGTCAAAGGCCGTTATGGTTATGACTTTATCCAGTCATCTGCTCGAATCAAACAGCCACGCGTCCGAAAATATCTGTTGGAGGGCATGACCCGTCCTGGGAAACGCGGTCCGTGGGTCGATGTGGATTGGGACACGGCGTTGAATATAGTCACGCGAGGCTTGAACGCCACGCGTGATAAATATGGACCTGATGGAATTGGCGTATTGACCTCTTCCAAGGTGCTGAATGAAGAAAATTACCTGATGAACAAGTTTGCCAGGCAGGTGCTTGGAACCAATAACATGGATTGTAGCGCCCATCTCCACCGAAACAGCACTGTGGATGGCCTGAGCACATCGTTTGGGCTGGGCGCCATGACCAATTCCATGGCGGACATTGCGAACCACGCGCGCTCCATTCTGGTCATTGGATCCAACATCACGGAAAATCATCCTGTCTTTGGATCGAAAAATTCGCCAGGCGGTCCTGCGCCGGAAAGTTAAACTGATTGCGGCAAGCCCTATCTTTTTCAATATTGAGGAATATGCTGCCCTGTCTCTTCGTTACCAACGCGGCTCCGAGACTGCATTACTGAATGGTCTGATGAACATCGTTCTGGAGAAGGGGTGGCAGGATTCAAAGTTTATTCAGGAGCGTACGGAAGGTTTTGATGAGTTCAAGGCGACTGTGGCTCAATACCCACCCGATCGCGTTTCGCAGTTGACGAATGTGCCCGTGGAAAAACTGTATCAAGCCGCAGAGATTATGGCTATGAACCGACCGACGGCCGTTATTTGGGCATCGGACATTACGCCGCTGGGTGCCGGCATCGACAATGTAATGGATTTGGCCAACCTGCAAATGCTGATGGGAAACGTGGGTGTTGCCGGCGGGGGCGTGGCGCCTCTGCGAAGTCAGAACAATTCACAGGGTGCCTTCGACATGGGTGGCCATCCATCCTGTTATCCGGGCTACCAATTGGTGACAGACAAACAGGCTCAGGAGAAATTTGAGGCAGCTTGGGGGACAAAGCTGCCCGCACAGGTTGGCCTTTCGGCTTCTGAAATGATCGCGGGGGCTGATGAGGGCGCCTTGAAGGCACTCTTCATTCTGGGTGAGAATTCTTGGTCGGACGAATCCGGTCCGTCCATCCGACGCTCTCTCGAAAAATGCGAGTTTGTGGTTTTGTGTGAAGTCCTAACCTCTGAAATGTCACACTACGCAGATGTACTCCTGCCCGGCGTAAGTTTTGCGGAGAATACGGGAACTTATACCAATACGGAGCGTCGCGTCCAGATGGTGCGGCAGGCCATTCAACCGCAAGGCGATTCACGGCCGGAGTGGAAGATACTCTCAGAATTAGCGCGCCGAGTTCTTTCGCAGGGCAACAGGCGCCTCTCGAACGCAGCATATGCCGGTTGGAATTATGAGGGCACGCCTGAGATCATGAGCGAGATCGCTGCGCTGACGCCCATCTATGCGGGTGTTTCTCATGAACGTTTGGAAAAGGGCGAATGCCTCATGTGGCCTGTGGAAACCGTTGAACAGCCTGGGACCGAGATTCTGTATCTGAGCCAGTTCGCACGCGGGCGTGGAAGGTTTATGCCTGTTGAAGGGCATGAAGCTCCATATTCCAAAAAGCTCTGAAATTCAAACACTTTTACGTTAGTCAGTCCAGTGGGCAGGCGATATAGGCTGCTGTTCGCCGCTGGATGATCCGCATTCATAGAAAGCAATGCGCAGTCTCATCCGTGCCGCGAGGGGACAGATGAACTTGTGCGGGTTACGTCTATTGATATTTTGAAATGAAAGACGTCTCTGAGTTTTTTGAAAAACTCAGGAGCTTTATTTTTTCTTATTTCATTTAGGGCGCTCTACAAAAACATATCGTGCAGAAGCAAAACCCAAAGTCGTATCTTTTTCCTCAATTTCAAGCGTAATGGTCTGATTGAATGCCAATACCTGTTTTGCAATAACCTGCGCGCCTGGCATGATCGCGTTACTTTCCAAAAAGGCCATCAATTCAGCATTATGCTCCGCAAGCTCGTGAACGCGTCGGATGATAACCTTTTCATTCGGAATTATTTTTGTGAGGGGAATCCAATTTGCTACTGCAAATTCACAACCTGGCAGTGGGTTGCCATGCGGACAAGTTTGAGGGTATCCCAACTCTTTGATCAATGCCGCCTCTGCTTCTGTAGATATCGCGTGTTCCAGATTGTGAGCTTCCTGATGCAGTTTTGACCAGGGGAGCCTTTTGACCATCATCCATTCCATCAGCATGTGACGACGCATCATAATGCGCGCGGATGCGCGGCCGGCTCTTGTCAAACGCGTGCCTTTATCATCCACGCTGATCAATCCATCGCGTGCCATACGTTTGAGCGTATTGGTCACCGTAGGAGGCGTCACGCCCAAAAGCTCAGCCAGATGAACACCGACCACTGGCTCATTATCACGTTCAAAGATATATATTAAAGATAAATAATCTTCGATGGTCGTACTGAGTTTATCCATAGAATTTGTCCAAATTAGTGATGTTTGACGTCGAAAATCATTAAGTCTTTCAATGTACTAATTCCTGGAATTAGCGTAGAATAATCATGGTTGAGCGTTTAAATCCATCCCATTATATATCACTTATTCCCTGGAAGGCACATGATTAATATGCGTCGAACCTCTCTGGCAGAATTACTTACAAACGAACATGCCATCATTCTGTCCTTCGCGAATGGACGACCCGAGACCAACCGCCTTGTTTCGTTGGGATTCACGCCCGGTGCAAATGTGGACATGACTCAAAACTATGGACATGGGCCGCTGATTGTGACCGTGCGCGGAACGCGCGTTGCACTTGGACGCGTGGAGGCTGCTAAGATTTTCGTTAAGCGGGACAGGGAATGAGCGATTTGCCTATCCCAACAGCTCCGGCGGCGCCGTTAATTGTTCACGAGAAGCTGCCGTTGATTGCGCTGGCTGGCCAGCCAAATGTAGGCAAGTCTACACTTTTCAACTTATTGACCGGATTAAATCAGCATGTGGGCAACTGGCCCGGCAAGACCGTTGAGCGCCGTGAGGGCACTTTCACTTTTGAAGATCATTCATATAACCTGGTTGACCTTCCCGGCACCTATAGCCTGACCGCCAATTCACCGGAAGAAGTTATTGCGCGCGAGTTTATCCTCCGCGAGCAGCCGGATGTAGTGGTGGCCGTGGTCAATGCCTCCAATCTGGAGCGCAGCCTTTATCTGGTTGCTGAGTTGGTTGCTCTGCCTACGCCCATCGTCGTGGCAATGAACATGATGGATGTGGCGGCACAGGAAGGGATACGTGTAGAGCCTGAGGTGTTGGAAGCAGCTTTGGGTGTGCCGGTGGTTCCAATCACTGCCACGCGCTCCAGCGGGGCGCGGGATCTGATGCATATCGTTGAAGAGACACTGTGTGGTCAGCGCCGCAGGAAGCCGGTCCTGCCTGAAATCCGTCCCGATCATCGTGAGGTGCTGGCGGAAATCCTGCGGCAGATCGCCGGACAGGTTCCTCCACCTTATCCTGCCAATTGGGTAGCCCTTAAGCTATTGGAGGGAGATGCGGAAATTACGCGCACCATGCAGAATGCTTTATCGCAAGAAAAATGGGCGGCGGTTCAGGGTGTGTTGCGTCAGCATGATGATGCACTCCTGGCAATCGCCTCCGGGCGCTATGAATGGATCGGGCGCATGGTGCGGGCCGCGGTCATACAGCCCAAAATAGGTCAAATCACACTAACCAAACGGCTCGATGATTGGGCCACGCATCCCTTTTGGGGATTAGTGATCCTGGCGGGAATTCTGGGTCTCGTGTTCTGGCTGACCTTTACGGTTGGCTCGCCGGTTCAAAATTGGCTGGATACACAGGTGGTAGGAGGCTTATCGCATCTGGCAAGCGAGGCACTTGTAAGCGCACCATTCTGGTTGAAGGGCTTGGTTGTGAATGGCATCCTCGACGGCGCTGGCGCCGTCCTTACCTTCCTGCCGATCATGGTCATCTTCTTTGCCGTTTTCGGGTTGCTGGAAGATATGGGTTACATGGCCGCGCGCGGCTTACGTAATGGATAACTTGATGCACTTGATGGGTCTGCACGGCAAATCATTCCTGCCTTTATTTCTGGGCTTCGGTTGCAACGTGCCCGCCATTATGGGTACGCGGGTCATCAATTCGAAGCCGGCGCGCATGTTGACTATTCTGATTGCGCCCCTGGTACCCTGCACGGCTCGCATGGCTGTAGTAGCCTTTCTAGCCCCGGCCTTCTTCGGGCCAAAGGCGCTGATCGTCTCATGGGGATTGGTGCTGTTCTCGCTGATCATGCTGGTGCTGAGCGGCTCCGTGCTTAACCGCCTCATCTTCAAAGGGCAGCGTTCTGCTTTCATCATGGAGATGCCCCTCTATCATATTCCGAATGCCCGCACTATTGGCCTGCTGGTCTGGCAGCGATCCCTGTCGTTTGTCAAGAAAGCGGGCACGAATATTCTGGCGATGGCCGTTGTGATTTGGGCGCTCTCGGTGTTGCCCAATGGTAACCTGAGCAGTAGCTATCTGGTTCAGTTTGGAAAATTCGTTGAACCCGTTGGCCATTGGATGGGTCTGGACTGGCGCTTGACCGTGGCGTTGATCGCCAGCATCCCTGCCAAAGAGAATGCCATTGCAACTATGGGCGTGCTCTTTGGCAGTAGTCCCAATGCCGGCTTGGCACAAACGCTGACATCCACCTTTTCAACGGCCTCGGCCCTATCGTTCCTGGTTGCTACCATGCTCTTTATCCCTTGCATGGCGACGGTAGCGGTCATTCATCAGGAAACAAACTCATGGGGCTGGACACTGCTTGACATCGGTATTTTTCTCGCAATGACGATCGCCGCCAGCAGTGGGGTTTATCATCTTGCGCTGGTTCTAGGAATATAGCGATGCTGGAACAACTGCTCAAAGAAATTCACGCTGGAGGGACACTGGAGACTGGGAAGTTGGCAACTCGTCTGGGTGTCTCGCCTCAGCTGATCGAAGCCATGCTTGAACACTTGCAACGCGCCGGGTTGATTGAGTCTTATATCAACTGTGGCGATGGCTGCCAGGGATGCGGACTGCGAGAGGCTTGTCAAACGCAGAGAGACACAACAGTACGCTTATGGCAAAGTAAGCCAGAAGATCAACTTCGTTAGGAAGATACCCTGACAACTTTGACCTCTGAGAATTCTTGGTCGGACGAATCCGGTCCGTCCATCCGACGCTCTCTCGAAAAATGCGAGTTTGTGGTTTTGTGTGAAGTCCTAACCTCTGAAATGTCACACTACGCAGATGTACTCCTCTGCCCGGCGTAAGTTTTGCGGAGAATACGGGAACTTATACCAATACGGAGCGTCGCGTCCAGATGGTGCGGCAGGCCATTCAACCGCAAGGCAATTCACGGCCGGAGTGGAAGATACTCTCAGAATTAGCGCGCCGAGTTCTTTCGCAGGGCAACAGGCGCCTCTCGAACGCAGCATATGCCGGTTGGAATTATGAGGGCACGCCTGAGATCATGAGCGAGATCGCTGCGCTGACGCCCATCTATGCGGGTGTTTCTCATGAACGTTTGGAAAAGGGCGAATGCCTCATGTGGCCTGTGGAAACCGTTGAACAGCCTGGGACCGAGATTCTGTATCTGAGCCAGTTCGCACGCGGGCGTGGAAGGTTTATGCCTGTTGAAGGGCATGAAGCTCCATATTCCAAAAAGCTCTGAAATTCAAACACTTTTACGTTAGTCAGTCCAGTGGGCAGGCGATATAGGCTGCTGTTCGCCGCTGGATGATCCGCATTCATAGAAAGCAATGCGCAGTCTCATCCGTGCCGCGAGGGGACAGATGAACTTGTCGGCGTGCAGTATCTGACTATGGAGAATTGGAGATAAGCAGGAAGTGGCGTAAGTGAGGCTACAGGAAAGGCAAGTTATTTTTTCAATATAGATTGAAGGCGCTCTGAAACGTTCTTTTTTTCCGGTGACGGTTCATCAGTCTTTGCTTCAGCTGCCGGTTTATCTTGAATTTGGCTTTTGTCACTTTCACGGATTTTTTCATGGCTCAGGTTTAATTGATGTCTTATTTCTTTCCATGAAATTTTACCTGATTCCACTGCATCTCTTATCTGACGCTCTCGGGCGTTGAGACTAGATGTCTCTGTTTTAATTTCGGCAAAAACAATACCCCTGATTTGTCCTTCATCCAATCCATCAAATATTACAAAATCAATTGGTGTGCCGAGGAATCGGGCATCTTTTGGATTATAGGTGAACTCGGGCAGGTAAGGGACAAAATGCTCTGTGATTTTGCCTGCAATTACTGCTTGACTTTTCTCAATCGCCTCTTGTCTAATTTCTTGTGTATGGTCAATTTTCCATTGTTGCAATTGAACTTGTGCTTCATTCCGAGCAGTTTCTAATTGTTGTTTCCGCGCCAGTTCAAGCTCTTGATGTCTCCATAACTCAAGCTGTGCAAGAGCTTCTTTATGAGCTAACTCTGTTTGTTCTACTCGTACCTTATCGATTTCTTTTAACCGCCATGTAGCCTGTGCGTCTTGTATGGTTTGGGAAGTTTGGCGCTTTTGGGCGAAATATAGATATGCTAAGAAAACACACAAAAGTATAAGAAAAATAGTTAAGATGATAAGAAAAATAATCGTCAATGATTCAAGCGTCATAGCTGTCTCCGTATTACTGGATTCTCTCTAACCATATAATTATTTGATCAAGGTTGATAATCTGTCTCTCAATTGCTGCTTTTTGACTCTCCTTGGGAGCTAGAATAGAATTCTTCTTTCAAGCGAACTTGGCGTCTTTGCTCTGTTCCGAATTTACCGGAGGGAATTTTAGCTCTAAGTTGTCTAGCATCAACACGGACAGAAGCCATTTGAGTATTTACTTCCTTCTTTTCTGTTTGCAATTCTTTCTTTTTTTGTTTACATCCTTTTATCAATTCTTTTTGATCATTGGACAACTTAGGTATAAAATCAATGGCAGATTTGAATTGCTCGATGAGATTATTGATCTGCGCTTTTTCGCCGGCAAGTCGAGATTGTTCTGCAAGCCATCGTTTTTGTTCTTTACGTCCGTCGAATGAGCGAGCCAAGAAAGATTTGGCTTCATGATCTTGAGATTCCTTTGCTAATTCCTGAGATGCGGTCTGCTGTTTCGCTTCAATACTTCTGATAACTGAACGCATAATCTCAATTTCCGCATTTGCTTTATTAGCCCATTTGGAAACTTCATCGAAAGTATGCAAGTTTTGTATCTCTGCAGCTAATAGGCCTGCAGCAGCTGTGTTGTATTCTGTTGATAACGGGATTTGTATGTCGATCATTTCAACTCCGATGTTGAAGAGCTGGTTGACCAGTCGCTCGGCAGCCGTTTGGTACGCTCATTTACCTTGGATTTGCATCAGTTTGACCGCAAAATTCATGCAGGTATTAGTCTGATTTAGATTAAAATAACATGAGCGACTATTTGGAGTATACCACATGCAAGAATTTGAACTTCTTGGCAAGTTGTTACTGCTGATTAATATATATAGATATTTCAGAAGTACGCAGGGCGCGAGGGCAACTCCGGACTTGTGAACTGGCTGGTTTTGGAAAAACTATTTACGAGTTGGTTTAATGTGTGCTCTTAACTCTCGATGGAAGTGAGCATTGCTTCTTCTTGTTTGGTGGCGGGCATCAGTCTAAAGTCGTGACGAGTCACTGAATTTTCGAGTTTGAACACAGCCGAGACTTTCTCTCCAGAAGACGAAACAGAGATTTTGACCAGAAATCTCCCTTTTGGTAGTTCTCGATCCTTGTTACGCCAAGTCTTACCGGGAATATACGACCAGTTTGACCATCCGTAGCATTCATTATCGGTATCGAATTTAGCAACAACATTCAGGCTTTCTATCGTGCCAGGATAGCAATTTCTGTAAAAGCCTGCATAGTATTTTACTGGATCAAAAACTGTTACTACCTTTCCGTCTGGCATTATGAAAGGTGATACGGGTTCATCTGAGCCAGACCATCTTGCAGGCATAGGTGTTGTGAAAATTGGAGCACTATCTTCAAGATGATAAAACTGGATTTCGGCAGAACAGTGCACCGCCACTTCTCGACTTAACCAGCGGAGGCAAGTTGGCATAGCCTTATTTCGAAGCACAACATTGACGAAACGTGCTTCTTTTGCTGGGTGGTTGGTGTATGTTACGTCAGTTGGCGGATCTTCAATGGAGATAAATAATTTTGGCTTGCGCTGGTATTCAATTACTATAGTGATCAATAATGATAACAGGGCACCTATGAATGCACTTATCGCAGTAGTGATCATTTGGATTCATTCCACTTATTAGCCGGAAATTGGTGAAAAGCCGCTTAGGTTAATTAACTGCTCTTTGAAAGTATAGCACAATTATCTGGGGAAACTGGCTCTTTCCGAGACGTGAAGTGCGCGAGGGTCGCAGATACCGAGTGCTCTTCTCGGCGCGAAGCGCCGCGTAGGAATGCCGAAGCGGAACCGCGAGGCGCATGGAGCAAGCGAAGCGGACTGAACGAGGCGCGCTCTGCGTATACGATGAGCGTTTAGGGCATGATGCTTTAGTGTGTTCTTCACGGCGTGGTGTCCGCCGCGGTGATTGGGTGCGCGGGCGAACCGTTCACGCAAAGCATTGCTTCATGTCAGCGATAGTTGGACAGTTTAGGGTAAAAAATGAAGGTGTAACTTCCGGCCAGAATCTGATTTAATCAATCAATTCGAGGAGATAAGAAATGGCCGAAGACGTTGATGGTGTGAGGAAAAATATATACAGTTCTTGCATTATAGATTCTCTTTTACTTTAGAAGGAAAGAAGTCTTTCATTGGGACATGAACCCCGGTTTGATTTTGAAAGTATTAGTGTTGCAATTTTCGTGAATACTCCATGATTCACCACCTGGTTGGTCAAGGACTTTATTATAGAAATAGAAAAGCCACCCGCAAGGGTGACGGGTGGCTTTTCGTTGGTTGGGTGCTGTGGCTTCCTTTAGTTCCATCGAGGAGTGATGCCACAGCACTTTGTTTCTTGACTATCCATATTGGACAACAGTTCACGACTACAGTACATCTAATTCGGCGCGATCGTTTGATCTTTCTTGATATGCCAGATCACGGTATTGACCTACGGATGTGCTTGTAGTCCTTCAAACGAGAAGCTGTGCTTTTTATAGAATTTGACAGTTGCTTCGATGGCTATGTTGTTATATATTGATGTGCCGCTGCTTGGACACATTACGATCTGGTTATTTTTATCTGAGGTAGGTATACCGAATGCTGACTTGATATGCTGTTGAAGCCAGAGAAGAAAATTACTATTTGGCAGGACATTGCAATATATACCGGAGATCATGCTGTGACAAACGTCGTCATCAATCATGACATTTGTTTTATGAATAAGCAAATCCTTATTCGATTTTATTATTCTCTAATCCAAACCTATATAAACTTGTATGGCTTGCAATAATTTTTATTGCTATAGTAGGGCAAATAAAAAAAAACGGTAACCATTAATGCACATTCTTTGTCTTGGCATCAACCACACCACTACACCCGTACATATGCGTGAAAGATTGGTATTCAATGAAGACGAAATTCGCGCATCGCTGGCTCGCCTCGCTTGCGGACACATCTTCACTTCTTTCACAGAACTGATTATCGTCTCGACTTGCAATCGTATCGAACTTTATGCCGCCTCCAACAAATTGGCTTTTGCCGAGTTGGAGGCTTTTTTATCGGATATACGCGGGGTACCGGTGCATGAGTTTTCCTCACACCTTTATCATTTCCATGATTTGGATGCTGTCCGTCACTTGTTTGAAGTTTCGGCGGGACTCGACTCTCTTGTCATCGGCGAGCCGCAAATTTTAGGTCAGGTCACGCGAGCGCTTGAACTGGCACGCGGACAAAACACAGCAGGTCCCGTGCTTAATCGTTTGTTCCAATCCGCGATCCACGCGGGCAAACGCGCTCGCACAGAAACAGCCATCAGCCGTAATCCTGCCTCGGTTTCATCGCTTGCCGCATCGTTGTCGGAGCGAGTCGTCCATCAAATTTATGAAGCGCAGATCGTCATCCTCGGCGCAGGCGAAATGGCGGAGCTTGCGGTCGAAGCCTTGCGAAAACGTGGCGCGCAAAAAATTCTCATTGTCAATCGCACGCTTGAACGTGCACATGCACTCGTCCAACGCTGGGACGCGCAAGCCACGACTTTTGAAAATCTTCATGCCGCAGTTGCATCTGCTGATATTTTGATTTCATCCACCGGCGCACCCCACACCCTCATTTCATTTGAAATGGTAAAGGAAGCAATGTCGCAACGTGCGGAACGTCCGCTGGTGCTCATTGATATTGCTGTGCCGCGCGATATTGACCCAGATGTTGCGAATGTTCCTCATGTCAAATTATTTGACATGGATAATCTTAATGCTCAGCTTGAACATTCCCTGACCGAACGTATGGCTGAAGTGCCGCAGGTCAAAAATATTTTGGATGAAGAGCTAAAATTATTTGGAGAATATTTAAGTTCGTTGAAAATGCTTCCCCTTATCGCGGACATTCGCCAAAATGCCGAAACAATTCGGCAAGCTGAACTCGAAAAGACTTTGCGCCGTATGCCTGACCTCACCGACGCTGAGCGCGAGCGCATCGAAGCCATGACTCAGGCGCTGGTCAAAAAATTATTGGAAGCGCCCACTCAACGTCTGCGTGCCGAGGCGGTTTGTCCTCATGCGCCTGAATATGCGGCGGTCACTCGCGCGTTGTTTGATCTGCCCGGCGAACAGGGCTTGTGTGGATTTTCCGGCAACGCGTGTCCCGTCTCTATCGCTGCGCACTGACGATGAAAATAATCTTTGCAACTCGTCCATCCGCACTTGCACGCTGGCAAACCCAGTGGGTTATCGCCGCCTTAAAAAATATTCTTCCCAATTTGGAATGCGAAGAAAAAATCATCACCACGCAAGGCGACAAAATTTTAGATAAACCCTTGCCCGAAATTGGCGGCAAAGGATTATTCACGCAGGAACTCGAATCTGAATTATTGAATGGCGATGTACATTGCGCGGTTCATTCGCTCAAAGATTTGCCTGTTGAAAATCCAACCGGTTTAACGATTGGATGCATCCCGGCACACGCGGAAGTACGCGATGCTTTGATCTCGGCGCGCGGCTGCACACTTTTGACTTTGCCCACAAACGCTTCAGTCGGGACCTCGAGCTTGCGCCGCGCGGCTCAAATCCTTTCCCTGCATCCGGACATTAAACTCGATCTCTGCGCGGCAACGTGGACACGCGCGTTCGCAAAGCAATGGATGGTCAATACGATGCGATCATTCTTGCAGGCGCGGGACTCACTCGCCTCGGTTTGGATGAGCATGTGACGGAATGGCTGCCACTCGATGTGATGCTTCCCGCACCGGGGCAGGGCGCTTTGGCTGTGCAATGCCACGTTGATGATTCTTCCACGCTCAAGATTCTTTCCGCGCTTGAAGATAGATCTACTCGCAAATGTGTCACTGCCGAACGTGCCTTCCTAAGCGGCCTCGGCGGCGGATGTTCTGTGCCTGTGGCGGCGTATGCGGCAGTAAACAATAATCAATCGCTAGTAATCAATTTGACGGGGTTGGTGGTTTCAGAAAACGGAAAGAAAATTGTTAAAGTTATGGGTCAAGGTAACGACACGTTGAAGCTTGGAAATGAACTTGCTCGACAGGCAATTCAGCAAGGCGCAGATAAAATTCTAAAGATGATCACTGTTTCTTGATAACCATGAAAGTGCTGATCACTCGTCCCCGCGCACAATCCGAATCGTTTGGTAGAGCCTTGTTTGCCGCCGGCTTCGAGCCGATTTATTTTCCTGTGATTGAGATTCGACCCATTGAAAATAATACTGAGCTTGATAATGCAATAAAGAATATAGACAAATACAGTTGGGTTATTTTCACATCAGCTAATGCAGTGGATGCAGTTTTTCCCCTCGCTCCAACCCCTCTCCCAGTGGGAGAGGGGCAAGGGGTGAGGTTTGCTGCCATTGGACCCAAAACCGCCGAGGCTTTACGCAAACATAACATCAAGCCTGATTTTGTCCCTGATGAATATGTCGCCGAAGCCATTTTGCCCGGACTCGGTGATTTGAAAAATAAATGGGTACTTCTTCCACGTGCAGAGATCGCCCGCAAGGAGTTGCCTGAAGCGATTGCTAGAGCTGGCGGTATCGCACATGAGATCGTGGTATATCAAACACTTCCTTCGGCAGTTGATTTGGATGGACTGAATGAATTGAAATCGGGTGTGGATTTGATCACCTTCACAAGTGCATCAACGGTTGAAAATTTTGTCGCTTTGGTTCATCAAAATAAACTCGATCCATTAAATCTGCCAAATCATCCATTGTTTGCTTGTATGGGTCCCATCACGGGGCAAGCCGCGCGAGAAGAAGGGATAACCAATCTTGTGGTAGCTGAAGAATACACTACAGAAGGATTGATAAAAGCTATTAACAAATTAGGAGTACATCATGCTTAGAGAAATTCAAACAACTCAACACGCCTCACTTATTACTCGCCCACGCCGATTCACGCGCCACGCCTGCCATCCGCGCGATGGTTCGCGAGACGGAACTCAACGCGCATGACTTTATTTATCCGTTGTTTGTGCGGCATGGGACGGGTCGAAGCGAGATTCGCTCGATGCCTGGCGTGTATCAACTGTCGGTGTCGGAAGTTGTTCGTGAAACGGAAGCTGCCGCAAAGTTGGGCGTGAACTCTGTTATCTTGTTTGGAATTCCTAAAGAGAAAGATCCAATTGGGCTTGAGAACTTTTCAGAAGATGGAATTGTCCAACAAGCAATTCGCGCGATCAAAAAAGAAATTCCTGAGATGGTTGTCGTGACAGATGTGTGTTTGTGTGAATACACCGATCATGGGCATTGCGGGATTTTGAACACGGGCGAACATTTTCATTTGGGTTTGCCCGAGGGATATGTTCTGAATGATGAAACGCTGGATGTGCTGGCGAAGGTGGCGGTCTCGCATGCCCAATGCGGTGCGGACATTGTGGCGCCAAGCGGCATGATGGATGGAATGGTGGCGGCGATCCGGACGGGATTGGATGAAACTGGTTTTGAGAATACGCCAATCCTTTCTTACGCAGTGAAATATGCATCATCATTTTATGGACCGTTCCGCGATGCGGCGGAGGGCGCGCCGAAATTTGGTGACCGAAAATCTCATCAGATGGATCCCGCTAATGTGCGTGAGGCATTGCGCGAGGCCGCGATCAATGTTGAAGAAGGTGCGGATATGTTAATGGTCAAACCTGCACTGGCATATCTGGATGTAATCCGCGTTGTGAAAGACGCGTTCCCTGAATTGCCGATGGCGGCGTATAACGTCAGTGGCGAGTATGCAATGATCAAAGCTGCCGCGCAAAATGGCTGGATTGATGAAGCCAAAGCCACGCTCGAAACGTTGACTTCCATCAAGCGTGCAGGCGCGGATTTAATTATTACGTATCACGCGGTGGATGCCGCACAATGGTTGAAATAACGAACCGACTGACAAATTTTAGGAGATATTATGTCATTAGAAAACTTAGCTCCCCGTGCCGCCGCTGAACGAAGCGCGAATAACGAACGTATGGTTCACGCAGACTTCGACATGGCTCCCTTTACCATTGCCTGGGAAGTGACTCGCGCCTGTGCATATGCGTGCGTTCACTGCCGGGCGGACGCGCAACACCAGCGTGATCCGCGCGAACTTTCCACGGACGAAGCCAAGGCATTGATTGAACAACTCGCTGCGTTTGGCAATAATCCCATTTTGGTTTTCACGGGTGGCGATCCGATGATGCGACCCGATCTTTTTGAATTGATTGCTTACGCTGATGAGCGCGGACTACGTTGTTCGCTCACACCAACAGCAACTGCTTTGCCGACTAAGGAGCAACTCGAAAAGGCGCGCGAGGCGGGTATTCGCCGTGTGGCTTTGTCGCTCGACGCTCCGCGCGCCGAAATCCACGATGACTTCCGCAAGGTCAAGGGTTCGTGGCAGCGGACGATGGACACACTTCATCGCGCGCATGATGTCGGCTTAAGTGTACAGGTCAATACTACGGTTGCTAAACATAATGTGGATATATTGCATGAGATGGTCCCGTTCATTCAGGAAGTTGGCGCGGTGCAATGGTCGGTGTTTTTCCTCGTCCCAACGGGACGCGCAATGGTAGAGCAGATGATCTCCGCTGAACAGCATGAGAAAGTTTTCAACTGGCTGTACGATTTATCACAGAACGCTCCGTTTGATATCAAGAGCACTGCCGCGCCGATGTATCGCCGCGTCGCAATTGAACGCAAGCGCGCACAGAGCGATGGCAATCCCGTCACTTTCCAGAGCGCAGGTTTCCAATATGCGGATGGACTTCATCGCCCGACGAAAGGCGTCAACGATGGCAATGGCTTTTTGTTCATCTCACACATTGGCGAGATCCAACCAAGCGGATTTCTCCCCATCACGGCGGGAATGGTACGCGGGCAAGACATCGTGGATGTTTATCGCAACTCGGAAATTTTCAAAGATTTGCGCGACCCTGATAAATACAAAGGTGCGTGCGGAGTCTGCGAATACCGCGACGTGTGCGGCGGTCAGCGTGGACGCGCCTACGCGATCACAGGTGATTATCTGGAAAGCGATCCAGCGTGTGTGTTGGTTGGCGGAAATCGAAAATCGGGAATCGGAATTCGTAAGTGATGACGCTGCAAACCTCACAACTCTCAACCCCCGATTCCCAACTCCCGAATACCGAATCTCGTTTTCTTCGCGCCGCAAATCGTATCTCTGTGGATGTCACCCCCGTTTGGTTTATGCGCCAGGCAGGACGTTACATGCCAGAGTATCGCACCATTCGTGAAAAATATTCCCTGCTTGAAATTTGTCAGCATCCTGAACTCGCCGCCGAAGTGACGCTTCAACCTGTTCGCGCATTAGGCGTGGATGCGGCGATTCTCTTCGCGGATATTCTTCTGCCTGCTATTCCCCTCGGCGTGGGATTGGAATTTGCAAAAGGCGAAGGTCCCATTTTGCAGAATCCTGTCCGCATGATGGAAGATGTAAAAAAACTGCGACCCGTGAATCCCGAATCCGATTTGGGATATGTGATGGAATCGATTCGCATCTTGCGCGGGACTTTGAGCGGCATCCCGTTAATCGGTTTTTGTGGCGCTCCGTTCACAGTCGCGTCATACATGGTCGAGGGCGGATCATCGCGCGAATTTCTGAAAACAAAAATGATGATGTATTCCGCACCCGAGGTTTGGCACGCGCTGATGGAAAAACTCTCAGTTGTGTTGACGGATTATCTTGTAGCGCAAATTCATGCGGGCGCGCAAGCTGTGCAAGTTTTTGATTCATGGGTCGGTGCGTTGAGTCCGCAGGATTACGAAAATTTTGTTTTGCCATATTCGCAAAAGATTTTGCAAGCCGCAAAAAACGAAAATGTCCCTGTGATTCATTTTGGCACAAATACAACCAACCTTTTGCCTTTGATGAAACGCGCGGGCGGCGATGTGATCGGACTCGACTGGCGTATCCCGCTCGACGATGGCTGGGAAATTCTCGGCGAGGATGTTGCGGTGCAAGGCAATCTCGACCCCGCGGTTCTCTTTGCACCGCTTCCTGAAATCAAAACGCGTGTGCATGATGTTCTCCAACGCGCCAACGGGAGACCTGGTCACATCTTCAATTTGGGTCATGGCATTTTGCAAAACACGCCTGTGGATCATGTGAAGGCTGTTGTGGATACGGTGCATGAATTTTCCCTCTCCCATTGGGAGAGGGCTGGGTGAGGGCGTGACCATGCAAATTAATTCTCTCGGACTCATCGTCGCCATAACCGCATTCCTTAGCATCTGGATCGGGCATGTTGCTGTCCGCAAAATCGAATTCACATCGCATACAATTTGGCTTCCGAGTGTCATTGTCATAATTTTGGGATTTGCTATTGAATACTGCTCACTCACTACTGTCAACCGTCCACTGTCATCGGTCTTCGGCATCATTGGCATCACCTTGCTTTGGGATGCGTTTGAATTCACGCGTCAACAAAAACGTATCACCAAAGGACACGCGCCCGCCAACCCAAATAATCCGCGTCACGCAAAAATTCTTGCGGAGCATCCTTCCGCCATCACGCACGATCTGCTGAAACGTGAACCAATTGGCAAACCTATCAATGCGAATCAAGATTAAACCCTTCGTGTATCTTCGTGTCCTTCATGGTTAAAAGGTTTTTATGAACTTCTTTGGTCCCCTCATCGGCATCATCACTCTCCTCACGATCGGACTCGGCTTCCCGCTTGTCATTCGCGGCGAAAGAACTTTTGGCTACCTCTGCTGGCCTTACATGATGGGACTTGGCATTCTCATCATTGCTATATCCTTATTCATTCAAAATGATTGGCTGTGCGTCATCATTGCCGTTGTCGGCGCGACCTTCGTTTGGGGAAGCACGGAACTCAAAGAACAGGCTGTCCGTGCAGAGCTGGGCTGGTTCCCGTTCAACGCAAACAAGATCAAGCTGCCGTTTAAATCACTCATCAAAAAATGGAAAGCGCCGCATTTCTAGCCATGAACCATTCATCATTCTCCATTGCGATCATTGGCGGCGGCATTACAGGTTTATCCGCTGCGTATTATGCAAAAAAGAAAATCCCAAACGCACAAATTACCGTGATCGAAGCTTCAAATCGGTGGGGGGGAAAGATCACAACGGATCGCGCCGCGTTTGACGATGGTCAATTCATCATCGAGGGTGGTCCCGATACCTTCCTTGCCACAAAGCCTTATGCCACTGCGCTCTGCAAAGAACTCGGTCTGGGCGAGCGTTTACATGGCACCAATCCGAATCAACGCAACACATACGTTCTCAACAAAGGCCGCTTGCTTCCCCTTCCCGATGGCCTGGCCATGATGATTCCCACCAACACTCAGGCTATTCTCAAAACGCAGTTGGTTTCATGGCTTGGCAAAGCGCGCATTGGATTGGATTTTCTTCAGCCCGCGAAAAATATCAGCGAAGACAAATCTCTCGGCGCATTTGTCAGCCGTCGGCTTGGACGTGAAGCGTATGAGAATCTCATCGAGCCGCTCATGTCTGGCATCTACGCGGGCGACGGTGATGCGCTCAGTCTCGCATCCACGTTTCCATATCTGCGCGATCTTGAAATCAAATATGGTTCGCTTGCACGCGGCGCATTGGAGATGCGAAAAAAATCTCCAAGCAACCCAGGTGCGCGCTCCGCATTTCTCACGCCAACAACCGGTCTTGCCGAAATTGTTGAAGCGCTGGTTGCTTGTCTTCAAATCAATAATGTTGATCTACGTCTCAACACATCCGTCTCTCGAATATCAAATATCGATTCTCGTTTTCGTTTGGAATTGGAGGATGGTTCAAGCCTCGACTCTGATTCCGTTATCTTGGCCACACCCGCATTTGTCAGCGGGACTTTACTCGCTTCATTCGATCCCACGCTTGCTTCCGTTTTACAAAGCATTCCGTACGCATCAACCGCTACCGTTTCCCTCGCTTACCGACAACGTGATCTAAGCCGCGCGCTTGACGGTTACGGCTACGTCATCCCGCGTCGCGAAGAACGCCGCGCCTTGGCTTGCACATGGACATCCACCAAATTTCCGCACCGCGCGCCTGAAGGTTACGCTCTGATTCGTGTTTTTGTTGGTCGTGCGGGGCAGGACATTCCATGGAGTGAAAATGCTTTGCTCGAACTAGCCAAAGAAGAATTGAACTTAACTTTAGGTATCACCGCCGAGCCGATTCTCGCGCGTTTTTATGTGGGACAAAGCCATGCCGCAATATAACTTAGGGCATCCAGAAAAACTTAACCAAATTGACACTGCACTCGAAAAATATCCAGGACTTGAATTGGCTGGTAATGGCTATCGCGGAATCGGTATCCGGATTGCATTCATTCGGGCGAACTTGCCGTGGAAAAGATTCTTAAACACGAAGGACACAAAGAGACACAAATTTAACATCGTGTTCCTTTGCACTTTTCGCGGTAAAAAACTGGAGATAATATGGATATCACCAAATCAATCGCCATCTTTCAAGAAGCACAGACATTATTCCCGGGCGGCGTGAACTCGCCGGTGCGCGCCTTCCGCGCTGTCGGTGGACAACCGCTTTTCATCGAGCGTGGTGAAGGCCCGTACCTTTATGATGTGGATGGCAATCGCTATATTGATTATGTCCTTTCGTGGGGGACCGCTCATCACGGGTCATGCCCATCCGAAAGTTGTGGAAGCGATACAACAGGCGGCCACCAAGGGGACATCCTACGGCGCGCCGAGTTCGCTTGAAAATGAACTGGCAAAAGACATTATGGATTTTATGCCCAACATCGAGATGATTTGCTTTGTCAATTCAGGGACTGAGGCGACTATGTCGGCGTTGCGGCTGGCGCGAGCGTACACTAAACGCGATAAGATCATTAAGTTCGAAGGTTGTTATCACGGTCATGCGGATTTATTGTTGGTGCAGGCGGGTTCGGGTGTGGTGACGCTTGGCTTGCCTGATTCTCCGGGCGTACCAGCAAACACTGTTAAAGATACGCTGGTTGCAAACTACAATGATCTTGATTCTGTGGAGGCGTTGTACAAAAAATATCCAGATCAGATCGCGGCGATTATTGTTGAACCGGTTGCAGGGAATATGGGCGTCATTCCGCCTCTGCCAGGTTTCCTTGAAGGCTTGCGAAAAATCACAACACGCGAAGGAAGCGTATTGATCTTGGATGAAGTGATGACAGGCTTCCGCGTCCACCGCGGCGGTGCGCAGACGCTGTACAATATCAAACCTGATTTGACGACGCTTGGAAAAGTCATCGGCGGCGGACTTCCAGTCGGTGCATATGGCGGCAAAAAGGAAATCATGCAAATGGTCGCTCCTGCAGGTCCAATGTATCAAGCGGGAACGCTATCGGGTAATCCGCTGGCGATGAGCGCGGGTATTGCTGCGCTTGAATTAATCCACGACAAAAAGATTTGGGATGAATTGGAATTTCGCGCGCAACAATTGGAAACGGGAATCGCATCGGCGGCGAAAAAGGCTGGAGTACCCGTACAGCAAACTCGGATTGGAACAATGTTCACGACCTTCTTCAGTGAGATTAAACCTAAAGATTGGAATACAGCCAAAATGGCAGATAAAATCCGCTTCGGAAAATTTTTTCAGAGGATGTTAGAGAATGGCGTCTATCTTGCTCCTTCGCAATTTGAAGCAGGATTTATTTCAATCATGCACACAGATAAGGTGATCGACGATACTATCACCGTGACTGAATCAGCACTGAAGACTTTGTGATTAGCTTACTGAAGTTATCGCGGCGACTCGCTCAACCCTGCGCGTGTGCACATGGTATGGTCACGAAATATCAAAAGCGAATCTCTTGCGGATGGTTTGTGCATGCTCTTAAATTAGTGGGTCAGGTTCCTCGTCGGTTGACCTCGAAAAAAGAATATATCAAAAGGCGTCGGCGAGTTTTTCGTAAGCGTTTTTTAGTTTCTTGGATATTTCACTTACTTCAAGGACTTTGTCTGGAAATAGAAAAGCCACCCGCAAGGGTGGCGGGTGGCTTTTCGTTGGTTGGGTGCTGTGGCTTCCTTTGGTTCTATTGAGGAGTGATGCCACAGCACTTTGTTTCTTGACTATCCATATTGGACGACAGTTCACGACTACAGCACACCGAATTCAGAGTGGCAGTTGTATTTTTGATATGGTTTCAGAATAGAGTGAGGTAATTATTCCTTTTCATCAAGACATAACTTAGGCGTTTCTGCTGATTGGCCAATGTAGCCACCCTGAAGCACGCACCTGCTATAAAGGGATAGTCACCTAAAATATTTACCAGATATAGATGTTCAAGCCAAGTATTCGAATTGTGGTCTGGCAGAACAATTGGAATGGAACAAATTATGACAGGCAAAACTCGGGCCGAATTGAAGGAGGAATTGAACGTGTTGCTGGTTCCATGCTAGAACTTAGCATTCACAGATAAATTGTGAAAACGGAGCTGAAGATTGCATTCACCTAAAAGCCCAATAACATCGGAAGCCTGCCGCAGTATAATCACTTCAACTGGAAAACCATATCTCAGCAATTAATCCCTGTGCCTCAAATGTTTTGAAGACGTATAAGCAGATTTGGTTTCCATGTAGCGGACTGATTCACCTGTAGTGACGGTGAAGTTGATTTAGTTTTTTGTGAGCAGAAAAATGATAAAACTAAGTTATAGCACTTTTGGCTTGACCAACCTGGATTTTTTGGATTCAATTGGCGTGGTTGATAAAGCAGGTTATCCTGGAATTGAACTTTCATTTCATCGAGACCAGTTCAATCCATTTGAAATTACGGATGAATACATCGCAGCAATCAAAAAACGATTTGGTACCGTTGGGGTAAAACCTGCCTGTGTGGCCACCGCTTCACATTTTTTTACTCCGTCGAGGCCGCACGAACCTTCCCTGATGAGTTCCTGATTTGGCAGGTAGAAAACGCCGCATCGATCTGGTCAGGCGGGGAATTGATGTCGCTCGCAAATTGGGCGTTTCACTCGTCACGTTTGGCAGCGGCTTCATCCGGGATGAACACGTGACGAATCCGTCGGTTAACCCGCGCGAGCTGCTAGTGGACAGCATCCACCAATGTTTGCGCGCGGTCAGGGACGATGAAGATATCATCCTTCTGATCGAGCCGGAGCCGGGGATGTTCATTGAAACAGTGAAACAGGGTCTGAGTCTCGTCAATGAAGTCAATTCGCCCAAATTCCAACTACATTTGGACATTTGCCACATGTATTGTTCGGATAAAGATTACATCTCTGCGTTGGGGCAAGCCGCGCCTTACACGCGCTATCTGCACGTTTCTGATGCGCGGGAGGGTTACAACTTGAAAATTTTAAAGATGACGGAGAAATTGAATCTTGATCTGGACTTCGCCAGCTACCTGATGTACTTTCCTGAATTCGCGGATTATCTTTTAGTAGATAGAAATAACCCTATCTATTTTTATGATGAAAAACCTGGCAGGGGTCAGGAAAAACGCGTTGAAGCTATCTTAGAGTCCGCGCGTGTCTCGCAATCGCCGGCTTATGTTGATTACAATGGACTGTTCGCAGGGGCTACTCCCTTCGACGACGAAATTTTCACCTATTTGATTTCGGTGCCGGGGTTGAACTACGATGTGTTGGAAAGAGCAAGGCCGATCCTAATTTATTTGCGAACCACGAAAAACGCAAAAGGCAAATTGCTCGTGGATAAGATGGTTGCAAATACCCTGACCGGCATCGTTCACTTCCACGAAATTCCGGGCGAAGGGACGCTCGACTTTTCCGCAAGCTTTAAGGCTTTAGCGGATCACGGCTATTCCGGGTACGCGTCCGTTGAGCTGTATCATCATGTTCAATCATGGGAAAAGGCACTGAATGCTAGTTACAGGCATTTGTCACAATTTGTGTAGATAGATACAATTGGAACAAGGAAGTCACGTTGACTGCACACGCTTGAGCGGATGATCCACGCGTGAACCAATCATCCATCTAAATATATAGGAGAGAGAGTTATGGTAGATGTTAAACAACTAGGCTGGGATGCTGGCACAGTCGGAGAGCTCGACCATCGCTTATTGAAAGCCCCGCATGTGAAACTGCGTTCCTTCACAGAGGGGCCAAAAGGCGATGTCGTGTATTGCATTGACCTGCGTATCAACCAGCCAAATACAAATTTTTTGTCCTCGACGGAGATGCATTCCTTTGAGCATTTCTTGCTGGCAGGATTTCAAAAATACATGCCGGGAAATTTTCTTTCTATTGGACTCATGGGGTGTCAGACTGGTTTTTATCTTGTTCTATATAATGAAGGCAATGCTGAAAAAATTTGTGGGGCGTATGAAAGCATTCTGAACGACATTTTGAATGCGCGCGAAGTGCCCTATGCCAATATTCAGCAATGTGGCAATTATAAAAATCACAGCTTGGAACTCTCTCAGAGTGTTGCCAGGAGGGTGTTGGATGCCAAGTTCAACTGGCGGCAGGTTGTATGACAGATAGAATGTACATGCGACGTGTCACCTTTCAACATACAATTGAATATGAGGTTATCAACGCCTCCAATCTTTTTCATCCCCAAAATGAGGCTCTGCTCTCTGGGGGAAGAATTGAAAATGGCCGCAGGTTTGTTGTCGTAGATAGTAATGTTGAAAGGATTTACTCCGCGGAAATACGGAATTATTTTTTGCACCACCGGGTTAAGGCAAAGATCCTCCCATTCCCCTGCGGCGAAGAAAATAAAACCATGGAAAATTATCTCTCCATTGTACGGGAACTGGATTCCTTTCCCATCCATCGCAGGGACGAGCCAATTATCGCCATTGGCGGCGGCGTTCTAACTGACGTGGTGGGCTTTGTAGCTGCCAGCTATCGCCGAGGTGTACCGCACATCAAAGTTCCCACAACCCTGATGGGATATGTTGACGCTTCGATAGGAATTAAGACCGGCATCAATTTCAACGGAAGCAAGAATTGACTGGGAGCGTTTCATCCCCCGCAAAAAGTTTTGCTGGATAGGTCCTTCCTGAAAACCCTGCCAAAACGCCATATCCTTAATGGGATATGCGAGATTATCAAATTGGCCATCATCAAAGACGTAGGGCTGTTCTCCCTGCTGGAAACACACGGAGTGAAAAGCGTTGACGCCCAATTTCAAAATGAAGATGGCGGTACGATTCTTGATCGCGCAATTTATAGGATGTTGGAGGAATTACAGCCGAATTTATTTGAAGAAGATCTGGCGCGCAAGGTGGATTTTGGACATACGTTTAGTTACGGGCTGGAAATCCGTCATGAAGCCCATTTGCTCCACGGCGAGGCCGTCCTGCTTGATATTGTCATCTCGGCGCTGATCGCCAGAGCACGCAACTTACTAGCCGCAGAAGACACAAGCAGAATATTTCGTCTGATTGCTATGCTAGGAATAATGCCGGACACGACTATTCTTGATCCATGCCTGCTCTGGCAGTCTTTGGAAGAGCGCGCCTATCACCGCAACGGACTGCAAAGAGTTCCATTGCCGCATGGCATAGGAAGATGTGTTTTTGTGAATGACGTAAAGATGTACGAAATCGAATCCGCTGTCAAATTGTTGGAAGATTGGATTGCTATAAAAGATGACATCATTTGAAAATGCTGACAACAAAGAAATTGGAAAGTTCGACAAGGTGTCTCGAATCTGGTGGGACCCTGAAGGAGAAATGGGGACTCTCCATACCATCAACCCTCTGCGTACGAAGTTCATCATGGAAATGTTCACTGTAAGTAATCCCAAAATACTGGATGTGGGCTGTGGGGGCGGCATCTTATCGGAAGCGCTTGCCAAAATCGGCGCGCAGGTGATTGGTATTGATCTATCCGAGGCATCCATTCAAGTGGCGCGTCAACACGCGCAGAAGCAGGGATTGAATATCGATTATCGGTATGAAAGCGTTGAAGAGATTGCTCGAAAACAGGTGGGTAGTTTTGATGTGGTGACGTGCATGGAAATGCTAGAGCATGTGCCGAAGCCGGACAAAATCGTTGCGGCTTGCGCTCAAGCATTGAAACCGGGCGGACGCGCGATATTCTCAACCATTAACCGTACGCCGAAAGCTTTTCTGTTTGCAATCGTAGGAGGTGAATATATATTGCACCTCTTGCCAAGAGGAACTCACAGGTATCGAAAGCTGATTTGTCCTCAAGAGTTGAAGAACTGGGCGCACGAAAGCGGACTTGAGTTTTCAAGGCTTTCCAGCTTGATCTATAACCCGTTGACTTAAACGTTCAAAGTTGCCGCAGGCAAAGAGGACGTAAACTACATGGCACATTTCACCAAGAAGAATTAATTTCTGCACGGAGATAAGTGCATGAAAAAATTTTTCGCTCTCTCCCGAATCACACATGGGATTTTGGATTTGGCTACTCCCGGTTTTTGCGCATTGCTTTGGCTGGGACATTTTCCTTCATGGCAAACTATTTTATTGTCGTTGTTCACTGCCTTTGCGGCTTATACAGCGACATACGCCTTGAATGACCTCGTTGGCATTACTGTGGATAAAGAGAAATTTGCTGGCGGCATCAACGCTGGTTATTCCGTCGAAGCATCTGATATGCGCTATCCGCTGGCGCAGAATGTGTTGAGTTATCGCGGCGGATGGCTCTGGTTTGCCGTCTGGTTTGCATTAGCTCTCATTAGTTCTTACCTCCTCAATCCGGCCATTGTCATTATATTGATTTCCGCCTCAATTCTAGAGGTTATTTATTGTCTATTGCTAAAAGTTACTTACTGGCGGACATTGGTAAGCGGGATGGTTAAGTCGAGTGGTCCGCTGGCCGCTGTTTTTGTTGTTGATCGAAATCCCTCGCTATATCTCCTATTGCTGATATTTATTTGGGTTTTCTTTTGGGAAATCGGGGGCCAAAATATCCCGGCAGATTGGAATGATACCGCCGAAGATAAACGTGTCAATGCCAAAACGATTCCCATTCAGTTTGGCACGAAAAAAGCCGGGCTGATTGTGATGATCTCATTGGGACTTACAGTTATTATCAGCTTGCTCTTGCCGATGATTTCTCCGGTCAATCTGGGCTGGTCCTATCTGTTGGCAAGCGCGGTTGTCGGATTCATACTGCTCCTGAAACCCGGTTATCAACTATATCAACTTCAGGAAGGATGTCGAGCAGCAACATTGTTTGACAAGGCCAGTTACTATCCGTTGGCACAACTGGCAATTGTTTCCATCTTTGTAATTATCAAGTAGAAGCTTCCGCGCTTCTACTAATGAACAGCCATCTATACCTCAAATTGCAAAAACTCCATATATAAAGTTCATCCTTCTTGATCTCCTTGGTGCGGAGGAGTATATCATTTATGCTATCCTGAGGGTCTGCCTAGTCGTGGACTTCGAGCCGCTAAAGTTAGGCCTGCTACGCCTGATCCTGGAGAATGACATGACGGCTATGGCGCTTGTGGATTTGTGGAATTATGTACCCTTGCCTGAGATAGCCAGTTTTACTGCGACCGAAACTGGGCAGATCAGCTCGAAGCTACTGTCGTGTATATGAGGAAAAGCACCGAGGGGGCAATAAGAATCAGACCTATGAGAGTAAGCTTCTGAGGTTTTTACATCATCCTTGAAAGGGAAAACTTCTGAAACCTCAACTGTATGTCTGTTAAGACATCTGAGATACAAGGGTTAATTGCTAAAGGGCTGATGAAATTAATTCTGTATTAAACCTATTTGCCGGAGCGTCTCTACGATAACCTGCGGCTCCAAACGATGTGTCCAGTCGGCATCTATTGAAGCAAGTTTGATAATGCCATCGGGCGCGATAGCAAATGTACCGGTCATCGGCAATTCCCAGGCGTCATCGCCATTGTATTGGGGAAGGTTCGCTGAGGTACTGCGCTGATCTTCAGGCACTGACCAGACCAATCGGTACATCCGCGCAACCCGATTACCGAGGTCGCTCAAGACAGGAAAAGTTAATTCTTTATGCTCAACGGTGAGCAGCGTATTATCAGGATTCTGCGGAGAAATCGCAACCAGAGTCGCATAAAGCGCATTAATTTCCGGTAATATTTTCTGATAGGCGCGCAGCGTAAGGTTACAGAAGGGACACCAATCACCGCGATAAAAAGTCAGCACAACGGGACCATGCGCCAGCAGTGTAGATAACGCGCCGGGATTGCCATACGCATCAGGCAATGTGAAGTCCGGTGCAGTTTCACCAGCCTTGAGGCTTTTGTCAGCGATGCCGGACGCAACTAATTGAGCACGCCGCGCTCTGCCTCGTTCCTGAACTTCCGGCGAAACCCGGCTCGCCAATTGTGCCTGAAACGCCTTGATTTGCTCTCGAAGTGAGAGATTGGTGTTGTCATTCATAAGATTTATTACTCCAGAAGCATCATAGATAGTAGATTGTCTACTAATACTTCATTGGGATAGGTTCACTGAGAACATTCTTACGAACGGCTTGAGGTTAGTAGTCAACCAGTTTTCACCGCTCAACCATGCATTGCATAGTATTAAAGGGTTACCAATTTCAAGGGGCGCAGCAGTTTTGGATTCTGGGAGACATGGAAAAAAGATGGCATGCCGCGGTAACCATCCCCTAAAATAGTACCAGTGGGAAGTAGAAAACTCATGGCATAAGAACAAGAGCTGCCATTCATGGCAAAATAGAACCAGGAGTAATCTACATGAAGAGGTCAAAGTTTTCGGAAAGCCAGATTGTGAATATTCTGAAGGAAGCGGAAGCCGGAGTGGCACTGGATGAACTGATCCGGCAGCACAGCTTCAGCAAGGCATCCTTTTATAAGTGGAAAGCCAAATACAGCGGCATGAGTGTGAGCGAATTGAAACGGCTAAAAGAACTGGAAGAAGAAAACCGGCGGCTCAAACAGATGTATGCGAACTTGAGTCTGGACTATCAGGTGCTCAAGGAGATTGTCGAAAAAAAGTTATAGAGCCTGAGCAGCGATGTGAATTGGCCGAGCAAGCCATAGCAGAACAAGGCGTGAGTGAACGCCGATCCTGTCGGATTTTGGACTTGAGCCGCAGTGTGTATCGCTACCAGGCGAAGAAAACAGATAATCACGACATTGAGCAGGAGTTGCAGGAATTGGCAGAACGCCAACCACGCTGCGAAGTGACTGCTCCTTTCAGTCGGGGTTACGGCAAAATGATCGATTACCTGAGACACCAGGGCTATGTCTGGAACCATAAGCGGATCTATCGGGTGTACTGCGAGATGGGTTTGAATCTGCACCGAAAACCCAAGAAGCTCCTACCTGCCCGAACTGCCCAGGCTTTGGAAGTGCCTACGCAGTCCAACCAGACTTGGTCGTTGGATTTTATGAGTGACAGTCTGACCCATGGCAGAACCTTTCGCATGCTGAATGTGATTGATGACTTCAACCGTGAAGCGCTGTGGATTGAAGTCGATACCTCGTTACCTGCTGAGCGCGTGGTGCAAGTCTTGGAGATGCTCCTGCTTGAACAAACCGCACCAAAACAAATCCGCATGGATAACGGCCCAGAGCTAATCTCTCAACGATTGGAGAACTGGGCAAAGGAGAAACATATCGTATTGATCCACATTCAGCCCGGCAAACTTGCGCAAAATGCCTATATCGAGCGTTTCAACCGAACGTTCCGTGAAGAGGTGTTGGATGCTTATTTGTTTGATGACTTACAGGAGGTGCGAACCATTACAGAGCATTGGTTGGAAGACTACAACTCTATTCGTCCCCACGAAGCCTTACAAGGCTTATCGCCTCGCCAATATGCACGTCAGAATGCCTGAAGTGGTCTACTTGCCAATGGTACTAAAAATGGGATGTTGACACAAGCGATAGTAACCTGACCAGTTGAGCGATCTAACACTATTATCCCACTCCCTGCTTCTGTATGAACGGGTTTTGTATAGTCGGGCTTTATTTCTAGGCCCCTTAAACCAGGATGCCATCCGCTTGGATGGCATCCGTGGCGCGCTGTGGCTTCCTAAATTACTTGGGGAGGGATGCCACAGCGCTGAGTTCGATACTATCTTTCATGTTGGACATCACCTCCTCCTTTCTATAAGGATGGCGATCGTTGGGATCCCCCAAGCAATACCGAAAGTATCACATATCTTGAATTGGATGTCAATAGGGCGAATTGCTAAGAGTATAAGTAAATCAACGCCTCACCGCACTCATATCTGCGCCAGGGACAGACAGGGAAAAATAAGCAGAAAACTCTATACTCTCAGTGTACTCTGTGGTAAATTCGATTTAAGAAACACTGTATTAGGAGGCTTTCATAAAACGTCTCTCATTCTCATGTGTGATATGTCTTCTAATTGTTGCCTGCCAGTTTGGATCCTGGCGCGATTGTCGGAAAACAGCCGGTCACGGCAGTTCCGTCTGGCATTACCGGTCCGCCGAGCGCATTAGCCGATATTCCGATGCAGATTGGATACGGGGTCAGAGGTCCTTGGTTTGAATTATATTTTACAGATCCGACCAATCTCGCTTTCGAAACAAGAGACGGGTGGGCCCGATGATCCCTTGGTTGCTTCCTTGGATGCTGCGCGCGTTGCGATAGACATGGCTGCCTATAGCTTGAATCTTAAGGATGTTGAGTTGTCGCTCCTGCATGCCCAACAGCGCGGCGTGCAAGTACGCCTTGTTATGGAAAGCAACAATATGAACACAGCTGAGGTGAAGGCATTGCAAAGCGCCAATGTTCCGATTATCGGTGATCATCTTTCGGGATTAATGCATGACAAGTTCGTAGTGATTGACCGCGCCGAAGTTTGGACGGGCTCGATGAACTATACTGACTCTGGCACGTATGACGACAACAATAATCTGATACACATCCGCTCTACGGAAGTGGCGGATGATTATGAAACTGAATTCAATCAAATGTTTGTGGATCATAGATTCGGGTCGAATTTAGTTTCTGAGACTCCGTATCCTTCCGTGACGATGGACGGTACGCCGTTAAATATCTATTTCTCACCCGCTGATCACATTCAATCGGCTTTACTACCTTTGATCAATAATGCCCACTCAAGCATTTATTTCCTGGCATATTCGTTTACAGCGGATTTATTGGGAAAGGCTGTTCGTCAACGTGCCGAAGCGGGAGTTAAAAGTATCAGGCGTGATGGAAACCGATCAGGTCAAGTCCAATGTTGGAACGGAATATGATCCGTTTCGTCAGGCTGGGCTGGATGTTCATGAGGATGGCAATCCCGGATTGATGCACCATAAAGTCTTTGTTATTGACGGACAAATTGTAGTGACGGGTTCATACAATTTCACTGCCAGCGCTGAGAAGAGCAATGATGAAAACCTTGTGGTGATCGATAATCCGGAGATTGCTGCGCAATTTATCAAGGAGTTTCAACGGGTTTATGCGATGGCGCAACCGTAACTTCTATTCCTATGAATCTCTTGCTTTTGACTAGCGCGTTTGCTGTATGGGGTATTGTTCATTCCCTGTTGGCATCGCTTGCGTTGAAAGATTTTTTCCGCAAAACGCTGGGTGATTATTTTATGCGCGCCTATCGTCTTGGCTATAATATATTTTCAGCGCTCAGTCTTTTACCGATTCTGTGGTTGATGTGAATCCTGCCTAACCGCGTTGTATATCTCATTCCCGCGCCATGGAAATATATCATGCTGGCTGGGCAGGGAATCGCGGCGTTCCTTCTCCTTTACGGAGTTTTGCAAACGGATACATTGTCGTTCGTTGGATTACGCCAACTGGTCTCGTCGGATATTAAGCCGGGTCCGCTCGTCACGAGTGGACTCTATCGCTTTGTGCGGCATCCGCTTTATAGCGCAGGGCTGCTTTTTCTCTGGCTGACCACTACGGTGACAATCAATCAGCTAACCGTATATGTCGGCGCTACGATTTATATTTTCGTCGGCGCGTATTTTGAAGAACGGAAACTTCTGCGCGAATATGGCGCAGCTTACATCGGCTACAAATCTGCCACGCCGATGATTATTCCCGGTTTGCGTTTCAAGCGAAACGAGTGATCTTCATAGAGGTGAACATCTGATGAATTCGTATTTGGAGGTTAATGTATTTTTCATTATGCTGGGTATAATAAGCGCTAATGTCTGTACTATCTTATCCCGCTTCGCAACGCACGCCGATAATGGCTCAACTTTTAACTGCTGTAATTGGCGGACTGGTTTTGTTCCTCGGCGCCATCTTTCTTTGGGTGCTGGGCTATCAACTGATATATGCGGGACGAATCTTTCCGGGTGTATCGGTGGCGGGCGTTGACCTTTCCGGAATGTCCCCGCAAGATGCGGCCTTGAAGTTAAGCGAAACACTTTCCTATCCGATCAGCGGCAAGGTGTTATTTCGAGATGGATCGAGTGTCTGGGTTGCTTCGCCAGCGCAACTTGGCATGGTCTTTGACCCATCTACGAGCGCAGAGTCCGCTTACCGGCTGGGACGAAGTGGAGACCTGTTTGCGGCGCTGGATGGTCAACTGCGCGCGCTTGAATTTGGGGATGATGTTTCCCCTGTTATCGTCTTCGATCAGCGCGTGGCGAATCAATTTTTGCAGACCCTCGCGCAGAAGATTGATCAACCAGCGGCGGAAGCCAGCCTGCATCTCGAAGGAACGAATGTGGTGGCGCAGGCGGGACAAGTTGGGCGCGGGCTCAATGTGGATGCCACATTGACTTATTTGGGTGCGCGATTGCAAACCTTTAGTGATGGCGAAGTTCCGCTCGTGATTCAAGAAACGCAACCTTCATTGATGGATGTCTCTTCGCAGGCGGATGCGGCTCGTCAGATTTTGAGCCAGCCTTTGCAATTGGTGATGCCGAATGCGGGGCCAAACGATCCGGGCCCATGGGTTTATGATCCGCAAATCGTGGCTAATATGCTTGGCGTTGAACGCGTACAAAATGGTAATCAAGCCGGTTTGCAAGTTCTTCTCGACCCTGACTCTGTGCGTCAAATGTTAGCAAACATCGCCACACAGGCGGACCGGCAAGCGGCGAACGCGCAATTCCATTTTGATATAGGCACGAATCAATTGACGCTGATCACTCCTTCGGTCACGGGCCGCACCATTGACATTGATGCCAGTGTCAAAGCGATCAATGATGCAGTGGTGCAGGGTCAGCATTCAGTTCCGCTTGTGATGCAGGAAACCCAACCGGCGGTTGCTGATAATGTAACCGCCCAACAGTTAGGCATTACCCAATTGCTCGAGCAACAGACAACTTATTTTTATGGCTCGCCCTCTGCGCGGATTCAAAATATTCAAACGGCCGCGGCGCGTTTCGATGGCGTGCTGGTCGCGCCGGGTGAAACCTTCTCTATGGGACAGACTCTCGGCGATGTGAGTTTGAATTCTGGATTCGCTGAAGCCCTCATCATTTACGGCAACCGTACGATCACGGGCGTAGGCGGAGGTGTATGTCAGGTAAGCACCACGTTGTTTCGCACGGTGCTAAACGCCGGCTTTCCGGTTGTGGAGCGCGTTCCGCATGCCTATCGAGTTCATTATTATGAGGAGACTCCTAGCGGTGCAGATGATCCTAGTTTGGCGGGCATGGATGCGACGGTTTATTTTCCGTTGGTGGATTTCCAATTTAAAAATGACTCGCAGTATTGGATTTTGATGGAGACCCATGTGGGTTCGGACTATCTTACTTGGCAATTCTATTCAACACCTGATGGACGCAGTGTGACGATTAACAATCCAGGTCCGCAGAATATCGTTCCGGCTCCTTCCGCTTCTTTTGTGGTGAATCCTGATTTGAAATTTAATCAGATGAATCAAACAGATTACGCTGTGAACGGCGCGGATGTGGATGTGACGCGTACGGTGATGAAAAATGGTGCGGTTTATTTTCAGGATGAGTACAAAACGCATTACGAGCCGTGGCAGGCGGTCTGTGAATACGCGCCCGGGATTCAAAATCCTGCCGATGTGGCAAAGCATGATGGCCTTTGTCAACCGCCTGCATAGAGCATGGTACAATAGCCGACTGATTGGAGAAAAATGGTCAGCCAAGAATTACTTGAGATTTTGCGTTGTCCCAATTGCGTGCGTGAGAAAGATGGATTGCTGAAGCTTTACAAAGATGCCTGGCTGATTTGTCAGGATTGTGGACGCAAATATCCGATTGTGGATGATATCCCGGTGATGTTGATTGACGAGGGCGGGAAGTGGATGAAGACGGCGGAAGCTCAATTGCCTGTTCCGCCGCCTGCGAAGTAACGAGGCTTTGTGTCATCTCTCGATCATTTGCTTGAAGAATTGACGAGCGGAGATGAAACTCGTGCAGAGAATGCCGCGTCTCAACTCGCGCAATGGGGCGGCTCGGCGTTGCCCGCACTGGAGGCGCTGTTGGAATCATCCGATGCGGATCATCGCTGGTGGGCAGTGCGGACGCTGGCGCAGATGTCTGAAGTAGATGAGAATTGTTTTATCAAAGCAATGAATGATGTTTCATCTGAAGTGCGTCAAGCCGCGGCATTGGCTCTCGCCGCGCATCCTGTCGAGGAGGCCGCGCCGGTTCTCGTCCGCGCTATGAACGATGACGATGCAATGGTTCAAATGCTTGCGGCGAATGCATTATCTGGGATAGGCAAATCCGTGGTTCCTATGCTGATCGATGAGTTTCCGCAGGCGTCTCCATCCGTAAAGATCCATATGATCCGCGTGTTGTCTGAGTTGCGCGATCCACGCGCAATTCCTGTCATGATGAAAGCACTGGATGATGACTCGGCGATTTTGCATCACTGGTGCGAGATTGGTCTTCAAGGACTTGGTCTCGATATGGTATATTTTAAATTGAGTTGATTATGAATCGATTTGTTGACTTTTTCAAAAACATAAAGGTGGCTCGTCCATCAGTGTCTCAAAGCATATTTTGGATTGTTGCTCTGGCTTTGGCTGTGGGGCTGTTCATCTTTACGCGTAGTTTTATTACGTGCTGGCAGTTCACTACTTTGGATGGCGTTCCACCCGCGAGTTGTAATGCTAGCTCGGGTTTGCCATCCTTTGTGCTGAACGCGAAAGGCACGCCGATCAATCCTGCGACTCCGACAGCGGCAATTTCAGCACCGGCGGTGCAGGCTCCAACGTGGGATGGCGGAAGCCGGGTGAATATTGTATTCTTTGGCTTGCGCGGCGGTGGTGGAGATATCAGTGGACCCGATTGCCCGGATTGCACCGACACGATCATTTTGTTTACTGTGGATCCTGTTTCGAAAACAGCGGCAATGATCTCGATTCCGCGTGATATGTGGGTGAATATTCCCGGCTTTGGCTTCAGTCGTATCAACACAGCTTGGACCGACGGCGAGGCTTATAAATTGCCGGGCGGCGGTCCCGGTTTGGGGATGAAGACAGTTTCACAGTTCATAGGTGTGCCGATCCAATACTATGCTCAGGTAGACTTTGGCACTTTTGTCTCATTTATCAATACGATCGGCGGTGTGGACATCCGTACTTATGAGACACTTCGTCTCGACCCATTAGGGACTGGAAAAGATAAATTTATCCTCACCTGTTGTGGTATGCGTCATTTGGATGGGCCACTTGCGCTCGCTTATGCCCGTTGCCGTGACCAGGATCAATGTGGAGCAAAGGGCGGTGATTTGGATCGCTCTAAGCGTCAACAACAAATCATCCTGGCGATTCGCGATAAGGTTCTTGATCCAGCCAATTTTCCAACGCTGATTGCCAAAGCTCCGTGGTTCTATACGACCTTTGGGGGCGGCATCCATACCAACATGTCTTTGGACGATGCCATCAAACTGGCATATCTAATGAAGGATATTCCTCTGAGTCAAATCAAAAACATTGTATTTGATTATTCCGATATGACGATTGCAAATACCACTCTAGCCGGGCAAGCCGCCTCGGTCTTTAAACCAATCCCGGATAAGATCGAACTTATTAGGGATCAAGTGTTCACGACCAGTGGTCCGATCAGCCCGATGGCGCAAGGCGATCCGATTGCGCTGATGCAGGCGGATAAGGCGCATATCGGCGTCTTGAACGGAACCTACACCACGAACCTGGAGCAACGAACTGCCACTTATTTTACTTCGCTAGGTTTAAGCGTTGCAGGAACCGGACGCGCAAGCCAGCTCTATAGCCAGACGACAGTTTATATGTGTTCTCCAAAGCTTTATACGTTGCGCTATCTGATTGCTCGAACCGTGATTACCAGCGGAAGTCAAATATCCTTTAATACGAATCAATGTCAGGCCTATCCGGGTGTTGATTTAATCGTAGTTTTGGGAAGCGATTGGATACCAAAACTTCCCACTGGTTTTTAGAGCAACAACCGCCGCATGGAAACTGCGGCGGTTTCTTTTAAGGTTGTTGAAACGTGAGATGAAGCCCGCCTGTATACGTTTGACCGCTGGAATCAGTGCAGGTGGGCGCAGTTAAATCAGGAACTGGAGCTCCCGATTCCGCGATGCGAATCGTATAGGTCACACTAGGTTGCATAACGTAGTCGGCATAACCGTTTGCGATTTCAGGTTTGAAGCCGGTGAAGAAATTCTCTTCGCCACCGTCCCATGTGATGATGATCTCAACACCGGGCAACTGGTGATGACGGCTGTCAATCACAGAGATTTGCATCAACCCATCGGTCAGATTTGGATTGCAAACTTTATCGTTGCTTAATAATATGAATGGCGCTCCTGCAGTTGGCGTGAGCGTTTGAGTGGGGCGCGGCGTGATGGTCAACGGAATGATCGTATTGACGATTTCACTGGTGGGTGATTCATCCAATGCGGCTTGCGGCGTTTCAGTTTCAGACGAAGGGGCGGCTGGTGTTGGTGTTGGCGACTCCATGCTGATATTTGTTTCCGCGATCGCGGTCGGCGGAATGTGTGCGACTCCTGATTGCAGATCGTCAGCCAACATGGCAACTTGTTGTACAGCATCAAACGATTGACCGGATGCCAACATGCGCTGAGCCTGCGCGGTCAATGCTTGGATTGGATCGGCATCACCAAGCAATTCAAGGCGGGACTTTGCACGCGCAAGATTATGCGTAGATGCGTATGCTGCGGCAATCAGCACACGATATTGATCCTTGAAATCGGCGCGTAAAGTATTCGGCGTGGTGTTGATATAACGCACGGGAGCGATCATCCATGCGTAGAACAAGCCCAAACCAATTCCAATCGCCAGAACCAAAATCATTTCCCACGGAAAGCGTTTCATGGCGCACCGCCTGTTGGTGCGCTGTCTTTCTGCGTGTCTTCTATCGGCGTGGGCGCTGGTTGATAAGCTTGCAGGGCACGCGTCAATTCTTGGAGTAATGAAATGTCGTTGGCGGAGTAACCGATGCTTTGTCCGGTTTGAAGCGCTTGCGCGGCAATGATTGCCGGAGGATCGCTTCCAAAAACAGCCAGCCTGCGGATTGCTAAATCGGTGTTTTGATCGGCTTGGTAGGCTTCAGCGATCATGAGAACATAGTCTGCGCGATAATCGGCGCGCATGGATGCGGGGGTGGTGTCTACAAATTGGACGGGATTGACGACCCATCCATAAAAAAGCCCGATGCTGATACCGATGGCAAGAGCGATAACAGAGTAAAGCCAGCGAGACATGGGATTATTTTGCCATAGGAATCAAAAACTTGATAGGTCTTTTTGGTTAATTGGGCATCCAAAAAATATCCGGGCAGGGGATCGGCGGCACCCAAAGACACTTTCTTACCGTTGCTATCTTTCGATCCTGGCGGGATTCGAAAGGCTTTGCCGCGCCGGGCCTGCCCGGACAGTGATGAGGATAACTGAATAGAGGGGGGATGTCAACTGAGTTAAGATCAACTTCATGGGTTTGCTGTTTTGTAAAGCGTGCCTCAGAAACCTGTAAGGAGATTTGTTGACAGTTGGTAAGTTTGGAAACGGGTAACTCGGTTTTATGAGCTGCCCGTTGTAGACTGTTTTGCTTGAATTTTCTCTTGAACTTGTTCAAATCGTTGCGATGTGAAGATTTAAGTGGTTCCCTGTTTTAAAACATTCAAGAACAATTCAACCAGACGTGAATCAAATAACCGCCCCGATTCTTTCTTGAGGTACTCGATGGTGTCTTCAGGAGTGTCTGGTTTACGGTATGGCCGCTCACTGATGAGCGCATCCCATACATCAATGATGGCAAACATCCGCGCCGTGAGCGGAATTTCTTCTCCTTTCAAACCGCGCGGGTAACCGCTCCCATCCCATCTTTCGTGATGGCAATAGGGAATGTCCAGCGCGGGTGCTAGGTATGCAATGGGAGAAATCATCTCGTAAGCATATTCGGGATGTTTGCGCATGATACTCCATTCATGCTCGTTAAGGGGACTGGTCTTTTTTGTGATTTCATCTGGGATGGCGATTTTACCGATATCGTGAAGCAGGGCGCCTCGCCTGACATGGATAATCTCGGATTCGGGCAGGCCAAGTGCGCGCGCCACTTTGAGGGTCATTTCGGTGACGCGTTGGGTGTGGCCTTCTATTTCGCGGTCGCGAAGGTCGAGCGCTTTGACCCAGCCTTCAATTGTGCGGTCATAAGCTTCCTGCAGGTTTTGATGAGCGATTTCGAAGAGCCTCCTCAGATCGTTTTCGTTCGGTGATGTCGCGGGATGCGGCATGAATCTCGATCACGGAATCCGTCGTTTCATCCAGAATGGCGCGGGCGGATGTTTCGAGCCATACGTATTGGCCATCCTTTTGTCTTGCCCGATAAGAAAAGGTGTGCACTGAATCTTTTTTGGGTTGTATCTTTGCCATTGTCTTGATCTTTGGCAGGTCTTCCGGATGGATAAATTCCACTGCCGCTTTGCCAATCAATTCTTCAGGCTCAAATCTTATAATGGTGCGGGAAGCCGGTGAAACGTATATGAAAGTGCCGTTGACATCATGCCGGGAGATCATATCGCTGGCATTTTCGGCGAGCAGTCTAAATTGGCTTTCACTTCTTGCCAATGCCTCCTGCATACGGAGGCGTTCGGCTTTTGCTGCGCCCTGGTGAATAGCCCGTTCGGCGATGTGAGGCATATCCATTAGGGATTCCGGTGATTTCACCACGTAATCCAATGCGCCTGATGTGATTGCTTCCACCGCGATGCGTTCGCTTCCATAGCTGGTCATAAAGACGAGGGGCGCATCCGGCGAATTTTCCTGCCCTGATAATAACTCCAAACCGTCGCCATCCGGTAAGCGCCAGTCGGTAATAATAAGATCAGGTTTCTTTCTGGAAAGATATTGCCGCGCCTGAGAAAGCAATAAGACGTGTTCGATGTGAAAGTTCGGCCCTCGATCTTCAAAGGCGCGTTGAATCAGTTCAGCATGCGCCATCTCGTCTTCGATTAGTAGAATTTCAATTGAAGAATGATCTAACATTCCATTTGATTCGAAATTTTATATATTCGGATGAGTGTTCCAACCAAGCCAGTAGAATCCCAGATCATCCATGAGTTTTCGGAAATCCTCATACCCTAAGGGCTTGACGAGGTAGCTGTTCGGGTCATGGTCATAAGCGCGCACGACATCCCGCTCCGCTTCCGAAGTGGTGAGAATGATCACTGGTATGGTTTTAAGCTCGTCATTTTCTTTAATAATTTCCAAGACCTGTGGGCCATCTACACGAGGTAGGTGCAAATCAAGCAAGATGACATGGGGGCGAGGGCTGTTGGCAGGGTCTGAGAATTCGCCGCGGCGAAGGAGATAATCCAGCGCGCTTTGTCCGTCAGTAAAATGGCGGATTCGATTGGCGATCCGATGATCTTCCAGCATGCGCAGGACCAATTCCGCGTGATCAATGTTGTCTTCCACGAGCATGACCATGATAGGTTCACCATTCATTGATTTTTCAACTCCTTGAAGAAAAATTGATGTTGAACCGAAACCCATGAGAACATGTTTTCCATTGACCATTGCTGATCAATTTAACTTTCAAATTGCCTTCAGATTGCGCTAATTATTTAACGATTAAACCTCGATGATTTTCCTTATTTTATCATTGAAAATGAAGGTCAGGAGGAGCACCAAGCGAGAAAATCATCTTTCCTCTCACAAGTCTGGTTACTCCAGTCTTATGGTTTTGTAGATAGGTCGCAGTTTCTCGTGATATAATTTTGCCTATCGCAGGACTACTTCTCATTCTTCGGATGGAGGACGAGTATGGAAATCAATACCAAGGAATTTAAACATTGTGATATGGTCTTGGTCGAGGGGCGTGTGGACAGTTCTACTGCGCCTCAATTCAGCAAAACCCTGGATGCTGTTATGGGAAAAGGCGTCTATAAGATCGTCGTGGATATGAGTCATTTGGAGTATATGTCCAGCGCCGGTTTTCGCGCTTTATTGGCGGCACAGCGCGCCTGCAAACGTTATAATCGCGGCGAAGTAGTGCTGGCTTCCTTGCCGGATCGAATTCGCGAAGCGCTTGAGTTGGCGGGCTTTACTGAGTTGTTTAAAACATTTAACGATCCGCTTGAGGCGGTTGGTAGTTTGTAGGCAGGTTGGTGCAAAATCATTTGATGGAACAGAGGCCGCTTCAAATCTCGCGTGAGGCGGCCTTTCATTACACAATGGAGACTTTGACTTTTTCTACCACGTTTGAAATTCTCGATGAGATTCGTACATTCGTAGGCAATCAGGCGCGTGAAGCGGGATTTAATGCTAAAGAGATTTATTCCATCCAACTGGCGGCGGACGAAGCTGCATCTAACGTGATTGAACATGCATATGATCAAAAGCCGGGTGGAAAGTTTGATGTCAGTTGTGAATTCCGGACAGATCGCTTGATCATTACTTTGTTGGATCATGGAAAAACTTTTGATCCTGGCCAAGTGGAAGAGCCGGATTTGACAGCGGATTTATTGGATCGCAAGATCGGGGGGCTTGGCATTTATCTGATGCGTAAATTGATGGACGAAGTTCGATATGAATCCACGCAGACGGGCAATCTTCTTACGCTGGTCAAACGAAAGGGATAGCCATGCCCAAGACGACAGGTTCTTCCGAACCGTTTGATTGGCGCGAGATTGCTGGTCTTGGGGAGCAATTGGTCAGCACGAGTTCTCTGGTTGCGCAACGGGATCGTATTATTTCGATGACGAGCCGACTTATACCGGGGAAGGTGGATGTCTGGCTCCATGAAAATTTGTTTCGTTTGCCGGATTGGGATGCCGAGCGTTTGTTTCCGCCTCAACCTGGCCTAGAGGGAATGCGCAACGCGGTGAAGAAGCACAAACCGGTTTTGAGAAATGCCAGCAAAAAAGCGAAGACAAAAAAAACATTTGTTGCCTTTTCGATTGAAGATCAAGGCTTGGTTCTCGGCGCATTGCAGGTGATGCGTTCGCGCGGTCCAAATTTTTCAAAAGAAGAAATTGAATTAATTGAAAGCCTTGCGAGCATTGTTGCGGTTGGATTGTACGTGTCGCATCGCGTCGAGGTGGAGCGGTTCCGGCTTGGACAATTGAATCTCGTTCGACAGGTCAGCGCGCAAATTGCCAATGTCTTGAATGTGGATGAACTGGCGCGGCGCGTGACGGGACTGATTCAAAAAACTTTTAACTATTATTATGTCGGAATTTTTACGGTTCGGACGGGGACCAAAAGTTTGCGTTTTCGTTCTAGCGCATCGGCTCCGCGCATAGGAAAAAAGAAAATTGCGATTGCGTTGGATGTCGAAATTGGTCAGGGTCTGATTGGTGAGGTCGCGGCAAGGGGGGAACGCATTGTTGCCTCCGACGTTCGAGCGGATGCCCGTTTCCAATTTAGTGATCGTCTTCCTCAAACGCGTTCGGAGGCGGTCATCCCACTCAAGATCGAGGATCGCATTCTTGGCGTTTTGGATATTCAGTCCAATCATGTCAATGCCTTTCATCCAAATGATTTGCTCTTGCTCGAATCTCTGGCCGATAATATCGCGCGTGCAGTGGAGGGCGCTCGACTGTATGGCGATATTCGTCGCCGCGCTGATCAGTTATCGCTGATTGCTGAAGTGAGCAGAAGCGTCACATCAACTCTTGATTTGCGTGAGTTGATGAGCGACACCGCCGCGCTCATTCATGGTCAATTCGGTTTTCCTTTTGTGCATCTGTTCACCGTTCACCCGAATCGGCGATTGATTGAATACGAAGCCGGAAGCGGTATCCGAAGTAAAGCTCTCAAAGGGTATTCCATTCTGCTGGATGCTTCGCAAGGCATCATTCCATGGGTTGCGCGCGAAGGTCAGACTGTACTTGCCAATGACGTTGCTAAAGATGTGCGCTATCAGCAGTCGCCGCTGCCACCGAAGAATACACGCTCTGAATTGTGTGTGCCCTTATTGTTCAACGAAAAAGTCCTCGGCGTGCTAGATATTCAATCGGATAAATTGAACGTTTTCACTGAAGATGACCGGATGATGTTCGAGACTGTTGCGGGAACGATTGCTGCATCAATCCGCAACGCAGACCTGTATCGCTCAGAGCATTGGCGGCGGCAGGTGTCGGATAGTCTGCGCGAAGTAGCAGGCTTGCTATCCTCCAATGCCGATGTGGATCATGTTCTCGATTCCATTCTGGCCGAAATCGAGCGCAACCTTCCTGTGGATGTTTCGACTATCTGGTTGCTAAGCGATGGCGATCTTTCGCTGGCCGCCGTTCATGGAGGTGATCCGCAGGCGATCGAGCGAGCGCGTTTATCCAGTCGAGCGCGTCTAACCAATATCGAAGGATCAATTGCCTTGACGCGGACGATGTTATCTGAGAGCCCTATTCTTCGCACACCCACCGATCCAATCTGGCCATCGGGTCAAGCCGCTGGATTCGAATCAAATTACTCTTCGTTGGTCGCTCCGTTACATATTGGTGACCAGCCTATCGGCGTGATATCGTTGGCGCATCACACACCGGGACGTTATGGTCACGAAGCTCAAGCGATGGTGACTACTTTTGGAAGCTACGCCGCAGTGGCAATTGAAAATGCACGTCTCTATGATGCGGCACAGGAGCAGGCTTATGCATCTGCCGCGTTGTTGCAAGTCGCGCAGGCAGTGGTGAGTTTGAATGAACTCGATGAAATCCTCGGCACGATTGTGCGTGTCATGCCGATTTTGGTGGGTGTTGAGCATGTGGCATTATATCTTTGGGATGCTGAGCATGAAGTGTTTCATCCCGTTCACGGATACGGTTTTGAAGATGAAGCACGGAAAATTTTGGCGGGCGATGATCTTGCAATCGGCGCGTTTCCAATGCTTGACGCCACTCGAAATTCCAATTGCCTTTTGGTGCATTCGCTCGGAGCAGAGGATACTCCGGAGAAGTGGATTTGTCTTGGCGAACCTTGGCATCGCGAGGATGATGAAATTGTTCGGAGTAATGAACCGCTTCTTTACGCGGTTCCGCTTTCGGTCAAGGCCGATGTGTTCGGCGTTATCCTGTTTCAAGAGACATCCGGCGGACGTCGCTTTCGCACGCGTCGTTTGGAAATCATCACGGGTATCGCACAACAAGCCGCGCTTGCGATTCAGAATGACCGTCTGCAACAAGAGATGGTCGTTCGCGAACGTCTCGAAACAGAAGTTCAATTGGCGCGGCAGATCCAGCAGACGTTCATCCCTGAGTCACTGCCGCAACCTTTGGGTTGGGAATTGGCGGCCCGCTGGAAAACCGCGCGGCAAGTGGGCGGCGATTTTTATGATGTGATGGAATTATCGAATCAAAAACTTGGTCTATTCATTGCAGATGTGGCTGATAAAGGTATGCCCGCCGCACTCTTTATGGCGCTCACGCGGACGCTGGTACGGGCGGCCGTTATCGAGACTCCTTCTCCGGCTGAGGCGTTACAGCGCGTCAATGAATTGCTGATGCCTGATACAAAACAGGGAATGTTTGTGACTGCTGTTTATGCTGTACTCGACCTAGACACGGGCGAATTAACTTATGCCAACGCAGGACATAATCCGCCGTTGTGGGTGAGAGCAAATGGAGAAATTGAGCGATTGACGCGTACTGGGGTCGCGCTTGGCGCAACCGAGGCGCGGACAATATCCCAGCAGACGATCCACTTGTCCAATGAAGAGAGCATTCTGTTTTATACCGACGGCTTAACGGAAGAGTTTTCTGCGAATGGCGATCTCTTTGGCGAAGCGCGTTTAAGGGATGCGATTTTCTCTGGCCTGTCATCTTCTGTAGATGCTATGCTAAATTCCGTGGAAGCCAGTCTCAACGCTTTTGTGGGTTCTATCCCGCTTTCCGATGATTTGACCATGCTGGCTGTGCGCCGCAAATAGATTTTACAAATTTTTTACATTCTTGACATACTTTCATAATCACTGCAATCTAAAATTGCAATCATAAAAAAGAACTAAGGAGATTCGAATGTCAATGATTGCAATGTGGTTTAAGAAAAGTTTGATTGTGGCTGTTGTGGCCGCCATCGGTCTTAGCGCTCTGCCATTTATCAACGCGTACGCCCAGTCGGCGAATCCGCCAGTAACGCCTGATGTGGGTCAGCCTTCGAGCGACAGGTTGCAGACAGCGTGGGCAAAAGAGCAAACCGTTTATGCTCGGATTGGTGAGATGCTTGATCGCGCCAACGGTCTGATTACCAGAATTCAAACCCGGTTGGACGCCGCGAAAGCCAAAGGCAAGGATGTATCCGCCGTTCAGACCGCGTTGGATGCTTTTTCTTCGGCCATCAAAAATGTACAGCCAATTTATGCGGAGATGCAAGGGATTATCCAATCCCATGCAGGTTTCGACGCCTCAGGCAATGTCACGGATCCGACTCAGGCTCTTCAAACTGTCCAGGATTTTCGCTCACAGGGTGCAGCGTTTCGTCAGGCAGGGTTGAAAGAAGCGCGGCAGGCTTTGCATGATGCGATTCAGGCATTTCGTCAATCCAATCAAGCGGCCGCGCCTACGCCATCTACATCAAACGGATAATCAAAAATAAACCTGTCAAAGGCACGGTGTAACGCCGGGCCTTTGCGCGTCGGTATTGCTTGTCTTGCTTCTCGGTTGTATACTCGTTGGAACTCAATACGCTAATCTTAAATTTTCATCGGAGGTTGAATGGTTACAACGGAAGGCAAGAAGATCATCTTCACAGATAAAGCCCCGAAAGCAATTGGCCCATATTCACAAGCCATACGTACCGAGTCGATGGTGTTTACCGCGGGACAGGGCGGCCTTGATCCTGCGACCGGTGAATTGGTAGAGGGCGGCATCGAAGCGCAAACGCGTCAAGTGTTGACCAATCTCAATCATGTGCTGGAGGCATCGGATTCGGGTTTGAATTATGTGGTCAAGACTACCGTCTTCTTAAAAGACATGAATGATTTTGCCAAGATGAATGCAGTCTATGGCGAATTCTTTTCTCAAAACCCGCCAGCGCGCAGTACGATCGCGGCTGCGGCTTTGCCCAAGGGCGCGTTGGTCGAGATAGAGGTGATTGCTTTGCTCAAATCACCGCGTGGTGATTGAGTGTCCAACGAACTTGTCTTGCTTGTGGACGATGAGCCGTCCATTCTGCAATTAGCGCGTATGTATCTTGAGCGCGATAACTTTCGCATTCAGGAAGCCAAAGATGGGGAGGCCGCGCTGGAAGCGATCACGCGTCTTCAGCCGGCGCTGGTAGTGTTGGATGTGATGCTCCCGAAGCTGGATGGGTTTGAAGTTTGCCGCCGCGTCCGCGCTCAAAATAATTCCGTTGCGATTCTCATGTTGACCGCGCGTGATGAGGATATTGATAAAATTCTCGGCTTGGAACTTGGTGCAGATGATTATCTCACCAAACCTTTTAATCCTCGTGAGCTGGTCGCGCGCGTCAAGGCCATCTTGCGGCGCGGTGAAAACAAACCGGCTACCGTAGATAAACCTCTCAAACTTGGCGAGCTGGAGATTGATCCCGTCCGCCGCGATGCGCGCGTTGGTTCCCGTCTGCTTGATCTGCGGACACAGGAATTTGATTTATTGCTTACTTTGGCAAGTCAGCCCGGACGTGTGTTCACTCGCGAACAATTGCTTCAAATGGCATGGGGCTTTGACTTTTATGGGCAGACTTGCACCGTAGATGTTCACATCGCGCATCTGCGAAAGAAACTGGAAGGCAGTGCGATAAAGATCGACACGGTTACCGGCGTTGGATATAAATTGGTGGTTTGATTACGCCTGCGTAATACGTGCCTTGTAAAATATGTTTTCTTCTCTTCGCGCCCGGCTTTGGTTGAGTTATGCCATGCTCATTGTTACGGCTCTGGGAGTTGTAGCATTTGTTTTAGTTCTTTTCCTGTTGCGTAATCCAGTTCTATATCGCCAAACGTTTGTGCAATTGAGGGCCGCTGACGGTCTGGTAACAGATCCATCCAGTAGCAATGTGGCCTTCATTGCTCAAGCATTGAATGTTCGCATCCTGACCTTTGATTTAAACGGCATCGTGCTTACAGATACGGATCCCGCTTCATCTGCGATCTCGTTACCTTCACAGGCAATTCTATCGCGCATCACTCAAACGGTTCCGGATAAAACCGGAAAATTTTGGCTTTACACGTTGCGACAACTTCCCACCGGCAATTGGTTGATGGTTGCTTCGCCGCGGCCCCAAGCGCCAATCCTTGCACTTTTAACGGATGAACTTTTGGTGCCATTGTTGGAAGGCGGCGTCATTGCGTTATTACTATCTTTGATCCTGGCTTTTGTGATTGCCCGTTGGATAGCGGATCCACTCCAACAACTCGTTAGAGCCGCGCGGACTTTTCCTCACGCAACGGCAATGCCTGTTGACGCGCGTGGCCCGCACGAGGTCCAGGAATTGATGCGGGTTTTCAATGCGATGATGACACGCGTGCAGGCGAGTCAAAAATCTCAACGTGATTTCGTTGCGAACGTTTCCCATGAACTCAAAACGCCGCTGACATCCATTCAAGGTTTTGCGCAGGCGATCATGGATGGGACAGTGGATACGCCCGAAGCGCGCAAGGAAGCGGCTGAGGTGATCTATAATGAGTTGGGACGAATGCATCGCATGGCGCTCGACTTGCTCGATCTTGCACGTCTCGACGCGGGCCTCATCAATTTGCAGATGTCACCTATTGATGTTCGCGCTTTGCTAAATGGCATTGTTGAAAAATTCACGCCGATGGCTTCCAAATCGGGCGTTGCATTAAATGCTAAATTTGCGAACGATCTCCCGCCTTTGTTAGGAGATGGAGATCGGCTGGCGCAAGTGTTTACCAATTTGGTGGATAACGCGTTGAAATTCACACCCGAAGGTGGAAGCATTACTTTGCGTGCCATCCATGATCGCAATGAAATTCAAGTTGCTGTGGACGATACGGGCAAGGGCATTCCGAAGGAGGATGTGCCGCATATCTTTGACCGTTTCTATCAAGCGGATTTGGCGTGGGCGGGGGGCGAGCATCATGGCGCGGGGCTGGGGCTGGCGATTGTTCACGAAATTGTAGCCGCTCATGGTGGTAGAATTAGCGTCCGCAGTGCGTTGGGGCGGGGGACAGCTTTCATTGTTCATTTGCCGTTGAATAGCCGCCCGCCCAAATGATTTTGCGCTTTGGGAATTTAATATAAAAGTTAAGCGTAAAACGCAAGTTGACTATGCCGCCTTTCGTTTCAATTATCGTCCCATGTTACAATGAACAAGCCACCATCCGTCAATTATTGGATGCGGTTTTAGCTCAAACTTATCCTCGTTCACAAATGGAAATCGTCATTGCTGATGCTTTTTCGCAGGATAACACCCGCGAACAAATCAACCTGTTTCAACGCGATCATTATGATCTTTCGCTTCGGGTCGTGGATAATGGGCGGCGCACCATTCCCGCGGCTTTGAATTTGGCTATTAAGGCAGCGCGCGGCGAGATCATTATCCGCCTCGATGCGCATTCACAGCCGAATCCCGAATATGTCGAGCGGTGTGTGCAGGCGCTGGAAGATGGAAAGGGCACTAACGTCGGTGGTGCATGGGAAATTCGTCCGGGCGGTAAAAGCTGGATTGCAGAATCAATTGCTGTTGCAGCCGCGCATCCGCTGGGCGTGGGCGATGCGATGTATCGGCTGCATCCCAAAGCCGGCGCGGTGGACACAGTCCCTTTTGGAGCGTTCCGACGCGAGCTTATTGATCAAATTGGCGGCTTTGATGAAACCTTATTATCCAATGAAGATTATGAATTTAATACACGCGTTCGTCAATCGGGCGGCGTTGTCTGGCTTGACCCGCAGATTCGTTCGACGTATTTTGCGCGCAGCTCGTTTCGCGAATTGGTTCGTCAATATTGGCGATATGGTTTTTGGAAATGGAGAATGCTGAAACGTTATGCAAACACTATCCGCTGGCGGCAGGCGCTTCCACCATTATTCGTTGCAAGCCTGATTGCGTTGATACTTTTATCATTCTGGTTTTCTTTGTTTCGCTGGCTTTTATCCATTGAAATTATTTTATATCTTTTGGTGCTGATGGCCGCAAGTGTTCAAGTTGGATTTCGGAATCGCAAATCATTTCTTGTGATCGGCTTGCCGCTTTCCATTTCGATGATGCATCTATCATGGGGCAGTGGTTTTTTATTTAGTATCATCTCATCCCCTCTGATTCAGAATCATGACTGATAATTCATCCCGTCCCAGTTTTCGTTTGCGTTCTAGCGAGCATCGCATCCTGCTGATTCTCGGAGATTTAGTCGCCTCGATACGTGGCAATGGTGACACGCTTGCCACGCTTCTGGTCCCGCCTCATTCTGGCGACGTCCGCAATCTGCTTTATCTGGGCTTGGTTCATCAATCCACCTTACCCGTTTCCATTTGAGGATAACCTCGCGTACGCGGACTTCATCCGACTGCATGAGCAGGCGGCACATTTCCTGGAAACACAGTCTGGCCAGCCGCGGATTCTAACGGCATGGCCAGCGACAAACGAACTCACCAGCCCTTATCTCGGATATATCAGAAGGCCGCTGCGCGTAGTCCCGGTGCAGGGTTTCGCGCCACAGGACTTCGCCGACGTGCCGGCGGGGTCGTTTGACCTGCTCTATCTCTACTCCCGCAGGTGGGAGCCGCCCGGCAACTGGGTAACACGCTTTCCAGGATGGCTGCGATTGCAGGGGCGGTACTTTGATTATCACCCGCAGGTCGCACCGCAAGTTTTGGTGGCGCATTACCACCTGCGCCTATTGGCGGAGATGGAACAGCGTGGTCAGTGGGTGCGGGTTTACTCCCGTTGAGGGGTGACTGCCCTATAAGCGTTTACTTGAGTCGCTTTTTGTTCCGGCCCCTCCAGGGCCGGAACAATCTCGTGCCTTCGATTCCAGTAGGTTCCACCTATGGCTACTCACGGTGTCCCGCTTCGCGGAACTCGGATTCGTCGGCTCGGCGAATCCGACGGAAAATTGTGCCCCGTGGACATTAGTGGGGAGGGAACTACCCTGATTTGAGTTTTTGGACGCTTCCTGGATAGCCGATACCCGCCAAATCCTGGCAGGCATTGGCCGTTTCCGGGCTCAAACCGGCCCCCTCGGAGCCCAGCACCAGACATACGGCCCGATCCAGTTTCAAACTGTGAAACTCTTGCCGGGCCCGGGGACTGGCTCCCAGGACGTATACGCCCTGTGAAACCAGGACGCTCAAGGATGCCGCAAGGTTCTCGGATTCCTGAATGAATACATGGAACTGCGCCCCTGCGCCCGCGCGCAGGACCTTCGGCGACCAGGGATCCGCGCAGCCCTTTCCCATCAGCACCTGGGCCTGGACCGCCCAGGCCGTTCTCAAAAGCGTGCCCAAGTTGCCGGGATCCTGGAGGCCGTCCAGGGCCAGGGTCAGCCCTGGTCCCGGCTTGGCAATTGCGCAGGAAGCTGTGGTGTCCACCACGGCCAGCCAGCCCTGGGGCGTTTCCGTGTCCGCGACGCGCTTCAGGAGCCCCGCAGAAAGCAGGCGCGGCTTCAGGCCCGCCGGGCCGGCCAGGGCCCGCAGGTCCCCGGCTTCTCGACCTTCCAGGGCTTCGGGCGTGGCCCAGCATTCACGCACCGCCCCGGCCCTGAGGGCCTCCGCCACCAGGCGCGGCCCCCTCCACGACGGCGCGCCCGAGCCGGCGCCGCTCGCCGGCGTCGTTCAGGAGCCTGGCCAGGGCCTTGGCCGAAGGATTGTCCTTGGATTTGAGGATTTCCATGCAAGCAAAAAGCCCCGCCGGCTTCTCCGGCGGGGCCTCTCCGTGGCTTCCGGAACGGGGCTCCCTCAGCGCTGGACGGCCACCTGGGCCAGCCGGGCGAAGGCGGCCGGGTCGGCC
>CAWKNE010000019.1:0-77508 GCA_963850945.1 uncultured Chloroflexia bacterium
CGATGATTTGACTCTGCATGACATGTTCCTCACCGCTTCGGGTCGCTGTGCACCTCCGGCAATAAGCCGACGAATGAAGAACTCGAATAATTGTCAGCGATTTCTGGAGCGCGAGATTCAATTGCTGAAACCGAAAGTGATCGTTGTTTTAGGTCGGATAGCTTTTGAGCAGAATCCTGCAAATATATTCTGCCCGTAATTTCAAATGGAAATTCGCTCACGGTGCATTATATCCATTGACAGATGGAACATGGTTACTGTGTTCCTATCATCCCAGCCAGCAAAACACATTGACCGGCAAATTGACCGTGAAAATGTTCGATGAGATTTGGAAGAAAGCCAAGGAGTTAATTTCAAATGACTAATTTGTTGCATCCGGGTGAACCGGCAATTGAATTTGAACTTCATGATATAAATGGGAATCTTATCCGCTTATCTGATTATCGCGGCAAGCCAATTGTGCTGGCGTTCCTGCGCGGCTTCATGTGACCGTATTGCCGTGCGCAGTTGGCGCGCTTGCGCGATGAGTATGAACAATTCATAAGCCGCGGCGCAGAGATTCTTGCCATCGGTCCTGATAGCAGAATGCTTTCCGCCAGTATTGGGATGAGCAAAAACTTCCGTTTGTCGGCTTGCCCGATCCAGATCACAAGGTGGCGTTGCGTTATCGGCAGGAGGTCAATCTCTTCAAGCTTGGACGAATGCCGCTTGTCTGCGTGGTGGATGCGAATGGCATGATCCGTTATGCTCATTATGGCAAATCCATGTCGGATATTCCTGAAAATAAAACCCTGCTCGACGTAATAGATGAGTTAAATGCATCATCAAAGTGACATGGCTTTAGGACAAATTGCTTTCCTTGGTTCAGGTGAGACTTCATTAGCGGGTGGGCGCGTTTTTGAATCATTGGCACGCGCCCTGCCTCAGCCGTTGCGGATTGCCGTTCTCGAAACTCCAGCTGGCTTTGAATTGAACTCGCATCAAGTCGCAGGACGGGTAGCGGACTTTCTCAAAACGCGGCTGGCAAACTACACCCCGATCATTGACGTGGTATCGGCTCGTAAACGCGGCACGCTATTTAGCCCGGATGAAGCGGAGATTGTCAAGCCGCTTTTATATTCCAATATGATCTTCATGGGCCCGGAAGTCCGACGTATGCGACGCGGCAATTGAAAGATTTCGTTGGCATGGGAAATCATCCGCGCCCGCCATCGTCTCGGTGCCACGCTGGCGTTTGCTTCCGCCGCGACGATTTCCATCGGCGCGTGGGCAATCCCTGTTTATGAGATTTATAAAGTGGGTGAAGACGTACACACCAAGACCGGATTAAATCTTTTTGCGGATTATGGAATGCAGGTATCATTCGTTCCGCATTGGAACAATGCCGATGGCGGCGACGATTTGGATACGAGCCGTTGTTTTATCGGCATGGAACGATTCGATCAATGGTGTAAATTATTGCCTGAAGAAAATACAACAATTGGTCTCGATGAACATACGGGGTTCATCATTGATTTTGCAAGCGGAACCTGCGAAGTGAACGGCGTCAGTTCGATTTCGCTTGTCCGTGATTGCGATCCGAAGATGTACCCATCGGGCGCGAAATTTTCTTTGAGCGAATTGGGCGAATTGAATGTGCCTGATCCCATTGAGCGCGGCATTCGCCCCGATGTGTGGGAGATGGTTGTCAATGCACCGCCAGTGGGAGAAGAATAAACCATCTGAGAAAGTTTTGGGATTATTGGAACAACGACAATTAGCGCGCACAAACAAACAATGGGCTGAGTCGGATCAACTGCGCGATCAAATCGCCGCGCTGGGTTGGACGGTGCAGGATACGAAAGAGGGGCAGAAGTTGGTGAAAAGCTGAAAGCATGTAAGCGTGTCCTCAATTATTTTGTGGTCGCTTTTCCCTTGGTTAACAAGATGACCAACACGCCAGCATATACAAATTCATCGGCTAGAATTTCCAGGGCATGAGGGAAACGTATATAAGGTGGTAGCCAGGTTGAAATGAACATGTAAATCAGCCCGACGAGGATATAAAGCGCGGTACCCAATCGCCAAAAGAGGGCGAGATTGGATTTTTGCCATAGAATGAAAATTGGCAAACATGCAAGAAGAAATAGAATACTCCGCACGAACAGAATGGGAAGAATTTGATTAATGGTCGGCATGCTAAGTCCAAACATATTTTGACGATAATACTCGCTCGTAAACGGAACTACCATTAACCCGAAGATGAAATAAATTGGCATGAAAGCAACGGCGGCGACGATCAAGTGCCAAATCCAAGCGAATGTTGTACGCGAACCAAAGAAGGCGCGACCCGCGGCGATGAAACCTATTCCTCTGTTCTTTGGGGAAAATAGATAAGCGATCAGCGATCCGCAGAAAAGACTCGCCACGAAATAATCAGTGATAGCAAACCAAAACCCGGCGGCATATGTTGAGAAGATCGAGGCTTCCAACTGTGTGTTCACTGTATAACAAATCCATGTGAAGAAAGATAGCATCGCTGCGCGTGTAAGGAAATTGCCGCCCAGGCCTTGTGCCACCGTGAGTAATGCTAGCGCAATAAGCGGCGTGGCAAGCAGCGAATAGAGAATAAGAGTGTTGGAATCCAGTCCGGCTGGTGGAGTTGGAGGATTTAAACCGAGGAGTCGTGCAATCATTCCTCCGATGATTGTGCCCGCAAAGAAAGCGAAACTGCAGAGCAGTAGTTTCGCTACATTGATCAATAACTGTTTGAGTGTCATTAGAAACTCCCTATGCTGAAAGTTGATGGAATTCAATCCGTATCACTGAAAAGATTGATGCCGTTGTGATTATAAACTCTGGTTGCCCTATAAATAATGGAGTACTGTCCCAGATCAAAATGACTGATGTCATTTAAAGTTTGTATCTTTAAGCTGAATATCTGCAACCTGACGATAAATTGCATAAGTGAGAGTGATTTTATTTGGCTTTTTCGAATAATTGGACGGTAGAATCGGATTACAATACGCGCTAGGAGCATAAATGCGCGCAACCGACATCATCATCAAAAAACGCGATCATGAGGAATTGACACAAGAAGAGATCAACTTCTTTGTGCAGGGCCTTGTCAAAGGCGACATTCCCGATTATCAAGTCTCGGCGTGGGCGATGGCGGTTTTGCTCAACGGAATGACACCGCAAGAAACAACCGACTTGACCCTAGCGATGGTTCTTTCAGGACGCATCCTTGATCTAACTGGCGTTGTGGATATTGCAGTAGATAAACATTCATCGGGCGGTGTTGGAGATAAAACTACCTTGACGGTTTTGCCCATCGTCGCGGCCTGCGGATTGCCCGTTGGAAAAATGTCCGGTCGCGGACTTGGCTTCAGCGGCGGTACGTTAGATAAAATGGAATCGATCCCCGGCTATCGTGTGGATTTGAACACTGATGAATTTAAAAAACAACTCAAAGAGAAGGGGATTGTTCTGACTGGCCAATCCGATGATCTCGCGCCGGCGGATGGAAAACTCTATGCACTGCGCGACGTGACTGGAACCGTGCCATCCATTCCATTGATAGCATCGTCCATTATGAGCAAGAAGATCGCGGCCGGCGCCAACGCCAATGTGATCGATGTCAAAGTGGGCAAGGGTGCGTTCATGAAAACGCTTGAGATGGCGCGCGAACTTTCCGATTTGATGATTCAAATCGGCGATCTCGCCGGACGTAAAACGATTTGTCTTTTATCGGATATGAATCAGCCGCTGGGACACGCGGTTGGCAATTCACTGGAAGTCATCGAAGCGATGGATACGCTCAAAGGTGGCGGACCGAATGATTTTCGCGAGCATTGTCTGCATGTCAGCGCGCATATGCTTGTAGTTGGCAGGCGCGCGGACGATTTGAATGAAGGTCGCAAGATGGCTGAGAAAGCCATCGCCGACGGAAGCGCGTTCGAAAAATTCCGCGTGCTGGTTCAAGCGCAAGGCGGCGACGTTTCTTATGTGGATCATCCCGATAAGTTTCCGCGGGCGAGATTTGTAGAGGTGGTCAACGCGCCTCGAAGCGGCTGGCTGGCTCAAGTCGACGCTCGAAGCGTGGGTGAAGCTTCGGTGAGTCTCGGTGCGGGCCGCGCCAAAAAATCCGATCCAGTGGATCACGCGGTGGGTTTTGTCATTCATCACAAAGTGGGAGATAAAGTTGAAAAAGGTGAACCGCTTTTTACCATCCATGCCAATGATGAAATCAAACAGGCGGAAGCCCGCGCACAGGTTCTTGCCGCTCACGTGTTCGTTGATGCTCCGGTGCCGCCTTTATTGCTTTTTTATGACTAAAAAGGTGTATAGGCTTGCATAATTAATAAGATTAAGGCATACTTAAGCTGGAGTATAGGATGGCTAAGATTTCCCTGCGAAATTACAACCGCCTGATCGAGAATTTGATTGAGAATGGTCAGCACGATGAGGCCATCGCGCACTGCCGTCACATTCTCCAGACTTTTTCCAAGTATATAGAAGCCTATCGCCTGCTTGGCAAGGCTTATTTGGAAGCCAAGCGTTATAACGAAGCCGTGGATATTTTCCAACGCGTGTTGATGTCCGTGCCGGATGATTTTGTATCCCACGTTGGTCTGAGCATTATTGCGGATGAGCAGAGCAAACTGGATGAAGCTATCTGGCACATGGAACGCGCGTTCGAGACTTAACCATCCAACGCCGCTATTCAGGGCGAGCTTCAAAGGTTATTTGGCCGCCGCGATGGAGTTGAGCCGCCCAAGATTCGTCTCGACACGCGGCGCGCTTGCACATATGTATGTTCAAGGTGAGTTATATACTCAGGCAGTTTCTGAAATCCGCGCCGTGTTAGCTAATGACCCTCAGCGAATTGATATGCAGGTGCTGCTTGCCAAAGCCTATTACCACATGGGGCAAAAAGCCGATGCAAGCGATTCGTGTTCTCAACTCCTCAAGCGGTATCTGTATTGTTTGGATGCCAATCGTATTTTGGTGGAAATTTTACCCGGCACTGAACGCGCTGAATTAACACAGGTGTATCGTCAACGCGTGACTGAACTTGAACCGTATACTGCATTCGCGAAGGATTCTGTATTTAATTCTGATCAAGTCGCCGATTCGGCTGTTAGCTTGGAACAACTCGAATACAAAGGTCAGGCTGTGGATATCGGCACGAACTGGGGCAGCAGTTTGGGCATCGGACTCCCAACCGAGGCTACCGCAGTCTCATCGTCACAACCGGATTGGCTCAAGCGTGTCGCAATTCCTCCATCTTCTCCGGATAAAGAACTAGCTCCTGCATCTCAAAGCCAAGCTCAAATCCCAGATTTTCTCCGCCAAGCTGGCTGGGGAGAACTAAATGGTAGATTTAAGAAAGTCAATCCAGCGCTGCGGATGAAGCCGACGAAGTTGGTTCGGCGGTTCAAGCCGATTTGCCTGATTGGATAAAAGCTATGGCTCCTGCGGCGGCGGAAACTCCACCGGCAACACCGGCGAACGCTCCTGTTCCGCCTGCGATGGATGTTCCCGATTGGTTGCAGGGCCTTGATAAGAGTCAACCCGCCGCGCTGGCTACTCAACCGCTAGCCTCAGTTAATCCACCCACATCTGCGCCTGTTCCTCCTCCGCAATTGGTAGTTACTTCGCCAAAGCCCTCGCCTGTGATTTAACCTGAACCACCGATGGTGCAACAACCTGTTATTAGTCAACCAGCGGTTGCCAGCTCTCAACCCGTCGCAACAACTGGCGCTGACTCGCTTGGAGGACTTGGCAAAAGCACGCAAGAGCAAGATGACGCAATGGCTTGGCTTGAAAGTCTCGCGGCTAAACATGGCGCCAAAGCAGAAGAACTGGTTACAGATCCGAATTCGCGTACGGATGTTGCGCCGGATTGGGTGGATAAGGCTAAAACGATCGGCAAGACTCCTGTGGCTGCGCCTGCTCCAGCGATTGAACAACCTGCCGAGGCAACTGATGATCAAACTGGTATGTGGTTCCACAATCTTGAAACCAGTGAAGCAGAAACCTTTGCCGCGGAAAAGGAAGAACAAGAACCTTCTGCTGTTACAGAACCATCTGATTGGATTAGCGGGCTTTCTGATCAAAATGCTTTTCCCAAATTGTCCAATGAACCTTCCGATGCTGCAGAAGAGCCTCCCATTATGGGCGCGCAAGACACTCCTGATTGGTTGAAGGATATGCAAAACGAGCCTGCCCAACCTGCATCTCAGGATGTTCCCGATTGGTTGCGTGGAATTGAACAACGTATCCAGACTGCTGAACCAGCCGCGCCATCCGAAGTTTCTAACCCGGCTCTGCCGATTGATTTGCCGGCATGGTTGGCCAGTTTGGATAAAGAAGAATCAACAACTTCCTCTGCGCCACCTGCTGATGATTTGCCTGCATGGTTGGCGAGTGAGGCAGAACCGCAATCGACTAAACCCACCCAACCAGAGGAGTGGCATCCGGTTGAAAATGAACCGCAAGCCGTAGAATCGATTCAACCATCCGATTGGTCTATTACAGTTGAATCGCCAGCGCCTGTAAAAGCACCAACCCGCGAAATAAGTTTTGAAGTTGAACAGCCTAAACCCGTGAAACGATCCACGCCCACAGCGCAGAAGCCGCCAAAGCCGGCTCGCAAACCAGAGATAGGCACATCCCTTGAGAATGCCCAGTCGGACATGGGACGCGGCAACATTGGCGCGGCAATTGAAGTATATGCAAAACTCATTCGCAAAGGCAGATCACTCGAAGAGATCATTCGCGATCTGCGTGAGGCACTGTATCGCTATCCTGTTGAAGTTCCGCTTTGGCAGGCGCTTGGCGACGCATACATGCGCTCCAATCGTTTGCAGGAAGCGCTGGATGCTTATACCAAGGCGGAAGAGTTGCTTCGATAAATAAGTAAGTCGGACTAGCAGTCCGACTTACTATATACTTTCATTTTGGAGGAAACCTGTGGAACGAACGCTCGTGCTTGTCAAACCGGATGGCGTGCAACGTGGATTGGTCGGCGAGGTAACATCTCGCCTCGAACGTCGCGGGCTTAGATTGGTTGCCGCTAAATTTATGAACGTTAGCCGAAAATTGGCTGAGACTCATTATGCAATCCATAAAGGCAAACCGTTTTATGATGGCTTGATCTCTTACATTACATCTGCGCCGGTGATGGCGATGGTATGGGAAGGTCCCAACGCGGTAGCCGCTGTCCGTCAGACGATGGGTGCGACGCGTCCGACCGAAGCCGCGCCGGGTACGCTTCGACATGACTTCGCACTCGAAGTGGGACGCAATCTGACTCATGCGTCTGATGAACTAGCCAACGCCGAGAAGGAAGTCGCGTTGTGGTTCAAGAAAGAAGAGCTAGTGAGCTGGAACCGCGAAGTGGATAAATGGATTTTTGAGAAGTAAAAAATAATCCCGCAGTAAAGCGGGGTTATTTTTATTATTGCATAGTTTGTTTCTTTATCGCACACCTTTGATTTTCGCAACAAATATGGTGCCCAAAATAAAGAATACAACGGACATCGAAAAAATTACGGTGTAACCAAGGTTTGGAGCATTATGCGCCGCGCCGATGCGTTGGAAGTTGTCGAGCAAAATCCCCGCAACTGATCCTGCAACTATTTGAGGAAAAACGTCAGCAACATGCCATATACCCATATCTTTGGCGTAATCGTCTACGGATGGCAGGACATCCGAAACCAATGCCCAATCTACGCTTGTGTATGCTCCATATCCCAAGCCAAAAACAACGCCCATTATTACAGCCAATGTAAACGAATGAGTGAACACAAAAACAAAACACACGATTCCCATTAAAGCGCCGGATAGATATACCATTAGCTTGCGCCCATATTTATCGGAAAGCACACCGGCCACAAGTGTAGTAATGACCGCTCCGATTAATAAAGCCGGTATAAAGAACGACACTGCCGCTTCCGCTGTATCCGCGACTTTGCCGAAGCCTGCTAGAACAAACGGTGCACCGATCACGTCGCCCATGTAATATTGGATGAATTCCTGTACAATGTAAATTCCCATCATCACCAGCAAACGTGTCATCAGAACCCACGTGAAATCCGAATATTTGAACGGTTCAATTAAACCGTGCATAAATTCACTGAACTTGAATGGCGGAATTTCATGCGGAACTTCAATCTCATTGATGCCAAACCAGGTAACGATCGCGCCGAGAATGAGAACGGCGATCATGATGAAATAAATATTTGCGATTCCCAATGGATCAACGAGAAAGCCCATCAGCCCACCCGCAAAATTTCCTAGCAGGGTCATCAAACCCAGCCAACCTGAAGCCGACCCTCGTTGTTCAGTGGAGACAAGATCAGGGATCAATGCTGTATATGGCGCGGTAGCCATATTATTGAACAGTTGAACAACTAAAAAAGTGAGCATCCACACAAAAACTGTATCGGGACGATTCGGTTGTATCAAGTATGCCATCCCAACTAGGCCAATCACATTCCCAACTGTTCCAATCACGACCCACGGCTTGCGTCTGCCGCCCGGGAGTCGAATGCGGTCGGAGAGCGCGCCGAAAACTGGGGCGGCAATCAATGAAATAAGTGCACCAATTGCAAGAACGAGTCCAAGATCAGTGCCTTTTGTTGAATTGCCAACCGCCGCTTTAACCTGATACGGCATGGTGATGAGCAACGTAGCCGCCCACAACATGTTGGTCGAGAACCAGAAGAAGCTCAACAGGATTTGTCGAAACGTTGAAATCGGTGGACGGACGTAGGTTTTGTTATCTGTCATGAGTTTCCCTTTAGATTGTAGGATGCGCTATTATAAGCTTACCAAAGTTAACCCGCCATACATCTGAAAGTTTCCCCGCCTATTGCACTCTCAGCAATACTTTGCCGTCTTCCCAAAGTTCTTCCAAATTGTAGTAATCGCGCTGATCGGGTGAAAAGAGATGCACAACTACGTCGCCATAGTCTACAACGACCCAGCCTTCGCGCGCTTCGCCTTGTTTTCTACCTCTCTTCCGATGCGATGTACGAACGGATTCCAAAGTGGCGTCAGCCAGCGCATCCAACATTCGGTCACTCGTGCCGGTGCACAGAACAAAGTAATCAGTGAAGGATGCGATTTTTTGAATGTCAAGCAATAGAATATCCTCACCTTTTTTATCTTCGAGCGAATTGACGATAGTATGAGCTAGTTCGAGTGCGTTCAGGATTCACCTCTTTGTTTTGGTGCTACAAACGAGCGATGACTCATCTTATATTTTTCCAATCGGAGCAGAGAATAATCTTGTATAAACGGAACCGCTGGGTTGCAGCTCGCTTTTGAAAAGATGCACGGCATCCACGTGCACGACTCCGAGCAAACCGATTTTTGTTTTTTCCAGCGTGGCCCGGATACGCTGAATTTCAGGCACAGACAAATTTTGTTTCACGCGTCCAATCGTCAGATGAGGCGAGAAACTTTTTTCATCGGTCGCGTAACCTAATCGAGTAGCGGCCGATTTAACACTGCGTTGAAGCGATTCTCAGCGCGGCCGGAGCATGGAGTCCGACCCAGATCACACGCGGCCGCCGCGGGTTTGGGAAAGAGCCGATGCCCTCCATCTGCATCTCAAAGCAAGGATGTTGTGCGGCTTCCGCTGTTAGCATTTGTTTGATCAAATCCAAATTGGAGAACGAGATATCGCCCAGAAACTTCAGCGTCAAATGAACATTTTGCGGCGGTACCCATCGAATGAGATCATCGCCCAGCGTCTTGCGCAGCCTGGCTGTTGATTTCCTGAATTGTATGCTGAAGTAATGATGGGATTTCCACCGCGATAAAGGCGCGCAGAAGACTCATGCTAATTTATGAATCCTTCAATGCGCGCTCGACTGGATGTTTTAAATCCGCAAAGCCCACCGGTTTGGTAAGGTAATTAGAAGCGCCCGCGTCCAATCCCTCCGGTGCATCCGATGGCCTGCCTTTTGCCGAAATCACCACAACCGGTATTTTTGCCAAGTCTGCTTTGCCCTGCAAGTCGCGTAATATATCCAAGCCGGAAATGTCGGGCATCATAATATCGAGGACGATCACATCCGGTTTTTCCTGAACCATCAAATTCATCGCGGGTATGCTTGCATAAGATCTGAGCACATGGAATCCGCTGACGCGCATCATCTCCGCAAAAAGTTCTGCGGCATCCGGCTCGTCCTTGATGATCATCACAGTTTTCTGGTTGACTGCCATTATTGCATCCACATCAAAAATAGCATAAGATAACCGAAATAGCAAGAGGACGATGTAAGGATTTTTGATTTACGGCCATCTGTGAAATGCAATGAATATGGAGAAGCCATGAATGAGTTGGAAGCTTTTCGCGCAGAGAAGGACGATTTCTTCGGGCACGACCATCAAAGCCCATTGACCCGTGACCAGAAAAGAGAATTTAAAGGTTTGGATTATTTTCCTGAAAATCCCAACCTGCGATTGGAAATCAAAGTTGAAGAGTTTCCAAATAAAGAGCGCATCGAAATGCAGACTTCAACCGGTGATGTGCAAATCTACTTTCGCTATAGCCGATTCAGTTTCCGCGTAGACGGACAGGATGCCGAGTTAACGATTTACGAGGGACCGAACGGATCTTTTTGCCTTTTGTCGATTCGCTGGCTAGAAAGGAAACGTACCCCGCAGGACGCTACCTCGAGCCGGAGCCTTTGCCCGGCGGGCGTCTCCTGATTGACTTCAATATGGCATACAATCCATATTGTGCTTATAACGAGAATTGGTCTTGTCCGTTGACACCGTTTGAGAACCGGCTTAAAGTGCCGATTCGCGCCGGAGAAAAGATATTCCACAAAGCACACTAGAAAAAGAAGCGAGCCAATTATGTCGGTCTCTTTTTGTTTAAGCTGGTGACTTGATTCGATTGCCGGAATGACGATTGCGATGAACGATGAAACAGGATTAAAATATCTATTGACCGACTAGCTTGGTTAGATCATTGCCATCACGGACAGCAACTGAACTTTGACGAGCCAGCAAAGAGACATACCCCTTTTAGGTTTGATGGATTATCATGCGGGAATGTACGATCCTTGAAACTGTCAGGTGACTAGATAATTGCCTTATAATTTGTTGCAATTGAACAGATTTCGTTAACTTAATCAAATGTAAATTGATGAGGCATATGATGTCAAATATAATCTTTGGTTTACACTGTCCTAATTGTGGCAAAAGGATCAGTGAGACTGACAAGCTTTGTCCACATTGCGGGATAAATCTTGACGCGCCCTCTTGAAAAAACAGAGCTTAATGCATTAGCACAACAATGTTTTCAAAAAGCCGAAAAGGCCTCGGCAAGTGGAAGAAGCCTAAAAAAGGCCCTCGCTGACTGCGAACAAGCACTTGAATATAGGCCTGATTATGCTGAAGCACACAACCTTCGAGGGCTTATTTTGGATGCTTTGGGAAATAATGAAGAAGCAATCCTAGCGTATCAAGAAGCTATTCGTCTTCAACCAGATTTTACAGATGCAAAAGAAAATCTTGAAGATGCTGAGGCAGAAAACAGAAATGCCCAACCGAAAAATGGCAATAAATCTGAAGAAGATATTTCAGGTATCCTAGAAGACCTGAAAAGTGATGATTTAACCGTAGTAAGATCGGGAACCGAAAGCATCCGAGAAAATAGAATCGCGGATCAACGCGTCATCGAAGCCTTACAAACCATCGCATCGAGCGACCCGAACTATTATGCAAGAAAGGACGCACAAAGAACACTGACTGCACTAGGAATAGATTATGAGTTCAATGAGCGGGGTCGGGGATTTTGGTTGAGCGCATATCTTGTTCTGACTATTGTTGTTAGCTCTATAAATTTAATATTGGTTCTTTGGAGCATCATATCAATTTACAGAAATTTTATAGACTATCAGCAAGTGCTTATCGCTTTAAGCGAGTTGGCGAGCATTCGGTTCGCAATCGCTATCTGGAATTGGAAAAAGTGGGGCGTTTATGGTGTTGTCGGAGTAATTGTTCTGAATATGTTATTGGCTCTGCTCCAAGGTGGGAGCATAGAAGGTGCTGTACTAAGAGCAATCAGCGCTATAGCCATACTTGCGTTGATCATTCGGCCAAAATGGACACAAATGGATTAGGTTTATCTGCCTGTCCTAGCTACATTGTTCATCCGTTCCGAATTTGCGGAGTAAAAGAGTATCCTGTGCTTTACCTTCATTAACGCAGGAGAGCAGCATGAACGGCGAAACAGAAACAGGGATAAGAACAATCATCTCTGTTTGTAGTAAGGATTTTCAGTGTTAAGAAACTTAATCGCACCGGTAAGATGCCCGCATTATGGCTAAGGGCGGGCGGATTCCTTCGAGGAATAAAAAAACGCTCTTCGTTTTGAAGAGCGTTTTTCGTGTTACTAGATTTTTATTTCAAGCTCAAACGGGATTAGACGCATTGATTCCGATGCGCTTTTTGGCTCGCTTCTTTTTCTAATTCTCTGTTGATTTTTCGATTACTTCCAAGAGTGCTTCATATTCATCGCAACAATCCGAGCATATATCGAGATGTTCGCGGAGCAGAGGCATCAGGCGGGCGGCATCTTTGCTGTCTACTTCTTTCTCGACATATTCATCCAATTCCGCGAAGACTTCTTCGCACGTCACATCTTCCGCTCGGATTTTTTCCAAGACGCGCAAAAAGCCATCAACAACTTCATCGGATAATGGTCCTTTCCGTTTGAACTTGTCTTGAATGTTCTGGATAAAGTCCCTCACGCTCATGGCTTGCCCTTTCTCATACAAAACCTCTGACGTTTAACCGAATCTTAATCTTACTTTTGTTCAAAAGCCGACAGCACTTCCTGCGGCGTCAAGCCTTCCATGGCGAGTCGCCGCTTGAGGCGCAAGCGCGCGTCATGAAGAAGTTTATAAAGTGCATTACGATTAGTCTTCATGCGTTTGGCGGCTTCTTCGAGCGGCACATCCTGAATTCCCAGCAAAGTCAGCGCCTCGCGCTGCTTGGGAAGTCAGTTCCTCTTCTAGGATGCGGCGGACGCGCTCCAACATATCTGAGCGCTCAGAAACTGCTTCAGGCGTGGGATGATGATCCGCAACTAAATTCGATGGGGCCGGAGATTCTTCGTTATCCATTAATTCATCGAGGGAGGAAATCCTGCCAGCGTTTGCGCCGCAGTTCGGTCAGTGCGATGCGGACGGCGATCTTATGCACCCACGTGGTGAACATACTGCGTCCCTCGAAAGTGTCGAGCTGATCCAGGACGCGCAGAAGCGTCTCCTGTGTCACTTCCTCAACGAGAGGCGTGAACAGCGGATCGTTGGGAGAAAGCCAGCGCGAGAGAGCATATGGAAGCCCATGCTGGATCACATTGCGTAAGTCGGTCAGGGCAGCTTCGCGGAGCGAGCCCTCAGAACGTAAATCGGATAACCATGATTCGTTGCTACGTGTTGTTGACATTGATGAAGGAATTATATCAAGAAGCGATATTAAAAACAAAAGCTACCGCCAAGACGATGGTTCTTGTGGGCGCGGAGGGACTTGAACCCGCGACCTCATGTGTGTGATTAATGAGGCAAATTGAAAATTGTATCCAAGGTGTCTAATCTGTTCGAATTATGAGGTATTTTCGTCCAATCAGCACAATCAATCTACCTATTTTGAACGTGTAAGCTAACCGATAAGCTAACTAAATCTCATATACACATTATTCGCGCTGGCGTCTTGCCGATGACTGCCACCCCGCGTCAAAATGGATTTAAGCGAATCTTCGTTCCCGCTTCCGACGCACCCGAAGCGGCTCTCATTCCCGATATCGAAGTTTACGCTGTCAGCTCTCTGCGCGATCTCTATCTGCATCTGACGAATCAACAACTTATCAAACTGCATCCGCACATTGAAGCCGAATCGGTTTCTAGAAGGCATATAACGGACAACTCGCACACTGAAAACGGTCTATGCCGCACAGTGGGAGGAGAGAGGCGCTGGTGAATCGCTTGTACTCTAAGTGCTTGAAATAGCCGCTTTTGAGGCCACTGCAGAGTACACACAATCGGATATATTTCATGATTAAGGCTCATCATCCCCCTGACCTATTGAATAAACTAGGAAGAGCCAGCCTGCGCTACGATCTGGTCAAGTTTTTTCACGACCTCATCCGCCAAAGGCTCCGGCTTATGATGTTCAAGGATATCTAATGCTTTCTCCTGCGCGCGCTGACGCATGGTCTTGCTTCCGGCTTTTTTCCACCCATCATAATTGCGCCGTTCAAAAAGCTTGGGATACCAGTCCTTGCGATAATTTTTTTGCGTATGTTTGTTGCTGATGAAATCTCCATCCGGGCCAACTTTATTAATAACATCCAATGCGAGAGTCTCGTCATTGACTTCCACTTCCTTCATGAAGTGTTTAGTGTACGCAATAATTTCATCGCAGATAACGATCTGCTCGATTGAATTTGTCATGCCGCTATCCAGATACCCAACATCATGCGCCATTTGGGCGCCCGCCAAACTTTCCAACATGATGGAAAGCGCGGCTTCCGCGGCCGCCTGTTCATCAGGGAGTTTAGAGTTGCTGCAACCTGTCAGGCCAAAGATGGGCAGATCGTAGCGATGAGCCATTTCCACCAGCATAACGCGGTTGGTCGGGTCTGCATAGCAGTCAATAGCGGTACGCATCTCAAGCATATCGTTCACCCCCCCGGTGAGGATGATGGGAGCGCCCTCCCGCTTTATCTGGGAAATCACCACGCCCGCAAGTTCGCCGGCGTTAGCCAGCGCAATCGCTCCCGCCGCTGTTACGGGTCCCGTGGCGCCGCGCAGTACAACGGGAGTATAAGTCGTTGGCAATCCCTTTTCCGCCATAAAGAGTAATTTTTGCAACGCCTCCTGGTTGTGCCGTAACGCGCTGCTGACATTAATATAACAGGCGCAGAGAGGCTTACGTTTCAGCGCATCTGCCCCGCCGACTACTGTCTCCGCCATTTTGATCGCGTCTACACAACCGGCGAAATCCAAAGTGACAAACAGGATCGGTTTGATGCTGTGCATTAGCATGGCCCGCATTTGATGACGGTCGTACGTACGCTGATCAAGATCATTTGCAATACAAAACGACATGAGGAAATCAATGTTTGGCAGGGCGTCGCAAACCGTGGTCGCCTCCACAATGTCTTGCAATACGCCGGGTCTCCGTTCCCCGTTGCGCAGGTCAATCACATTGGGACAATCTGAGCCGGTACCGTAAAAGATATTTTTCCCTTCCAGAACAAGCGCTTCCTCGCCGTGACGGTTAAACAGTTTCGCACTCTTAGGCGCGGTGGATAGCGCCCATTCCACCAGTTTGGCTGGTATGCGGACGCGATTCCCATCTTCCACACTTGCTCCCTTTGATTTCAAGAGTTGCACCGCGTTGGGTTCAAGTAATCGCAATCCCGTGCTTTCCAAAATCTCCAAGCTGGCAGCGTGAATTTTTTCAAGTTTATCGTCCGATAGTTTGCGGAAGTTTAATCCCTTGGACGGTGAATAACTGTTAGGCATAGACCTTAATCTCCTTCGAAATGTTTGTGATGATCCGCAATGTGGATTGGCCGCTCGACCTTACCCCTCGATCATTGTCGCCTTGATTTCTTTATGGCAGACAGGATCCGCTCTGGGGTCGCAGGAATGGAGCGCAATCGTTGTCCAATTGCGCGTGAGACTGCATTGATGATTGCCGGTGTGGCTGGAAGCATAGCCGCTTCCCCCAAACCTTTTACTCCATAGGGCCCTAACCGGCTGGGGACTTGCACAAATATTACTTTGATCTCAGGCATCGATCCTATCATCGGAACCAAATATTGGCTTAAGCCGGTTGTTTGTCCCGGGAGGTACTCCTCATGCAACGCTGCTCCCAGCCCCATGACAACAGCTCCCTCTATTTGCCCGGCCGCGTCCAACGGGTTGACCACTCGACCAACGTCATGTACGGCGGTTACTCTCGTAACCTGCGTGATGCCGGTTTCCATATCTACAACTACATCAGCCAAGTGCGCTCCTGTAATAAAAAGCGGCAAATATTCAGGTCGATCCGACTTGGGCAGCTCATCCGATATATCGAAATAACCTACTACCCGCCGCGACATGCCAATGCGGTCGAATTCCTGGGCTACATCAACCAGCTGGATTGTGCAACTGGCATTATCCAGAACTACCACCCGGTCAGACTGTACCTTCAAATTATTAGCGGATACATCCAGGAGTTCCGCCGCCACACCAAACACCGATTGTAAAAGCATACCTGCTGCTTTCTGAACCGCACCACCGACAAAGAAGGTGGCGCGCGAAGCACCCTGAATATCACTGTCAGGCACTCGGGCAGTATCGGCATTAACCACCTCCACAAAATCTCGATTAACGCCCAATGTGTCCGCCGCAATTTAACTCATCACTGTATTCGTTCCCTGACCATAGTCTGGAGCGGAGCAATACACCACAAAATGTCCATCGGCAGCTAGTTCGGCTTGGGCTTCTATTTTGAGACTGCCCGCCTTCCCGAATCGGTACCACATGCCTGCCAACCCAACGCCGCGGCGCAAGTAACCATGAGCATGGGCGGCGTTATAAGACTCTGCATTTTGCAAATACTGCCGATAGTGAGGCTCGATTGCGTGCAGTACTTGAGAATAACCCAGGGTATCTGCAAGTGGGTAACCCAGAAATGAATTATCTGTGGGTCGAAGACAATTACGCAAGCGAAACTCAACAGGATCATCCCCCAACTCTTCGATCAATTCATCTAGTGCACATTCCAAAGCAAAAGTGGATTGTGCAGTACCAAAACCGCGAAATTGGCCAGATTTCGGTCCGTTCGTATATACGCTACGTGCAACTGCATCCGCAGCCTGCCAGCGATACGCACCACCAGCTGCGGTGACCGCATAATTGGTTATGAAGCGACCACCTCCATCATAGCCGCCCGTATTGCAGTCAATACGCACTTGGAGTCCGGTCAGCTCACCCGCGTCGGTGGCGCCGATTCTGCATTGCACATGGTACGGATGACGCTTGGGAGATGCGTCAAACAACTCCTCGCGCGAGTAGATCAGGCTGATGGGCTGGCGTAAGTGGTAAGTTGCCAAACCGACCGCGGTGAACGGCCAGGGGTCTTGTTTGCCTCCGAAACTTCCTCCCATTGGCGGCACAATAACTCTGACCTGATCCTGTGGCAATCCCAACATCTCAGCAATGAGACGCTGTTGCATGTGCGGCTGATGCGTGCCCCCTACAACAGTTATTCTTCCATCTTCATCAATCATTCCTAGCAGCAATTCCCGTTCCAGCGCCGCATGTTCAAGAAATGCGGTCTCGAAAGTTGCCTCGACAATGTGATCTGATGCAGATAAGGCACCATCAAGATTACCGTGGTTGACTTGAAATCTGGAGAGCACATTCGCGTCCCCCGCTATATGGAGAGCGCCCGGCTTCAACGCCTCTTCCATTTCAAAAGTATATGGCAGTGCCTCAAGTTCCATTTCTACGGCTTCCAGTGCAACCTGCGCCTGCTCCATGCTTTCAGCAACAACCAAGGCAATGGGCGCTCCTCGCATGCGCAAAGTATCGCCGACTGGCGTCAGAACGGGCTCCTCGATACTATAGCTTGGAAAGCCATTGACATTTGGAATATCCATCCAAGTAATGATCCGTCGCACGCCCGGCATGTGTGCCGCACGGAAAACATTGAGACTGTGCAAGCGAGCATGATGATACGGGCTCCGCAAAACCTTGATATGCAACATGCCTGGGATTTTGAAATCTTCCACATAGTTCGCTTTACCCGTAACTTTGTTTAGCGAGTCGGTCCGGACAACGCTGCCACCCAATGGTGGGTTGGAGGAAAAGTTCATTGACAATGATCCCTCAATCAGTAGAACCAAATGTTCCCACCCGCTCGGGGAAATGGCACGCCACCAGATGAGTGCTATCCGGATATTCTCCAAGGAGAGGCGGTTCAGTCACACAACGTTCCTCCCGATAACGGCAACGCGGATGGAAGAGACAGCCCGGCGGTGGATTCCTAGGGCTGGGGATTTCGCCCTCTAAAATGATGCGCCGGCGTTGATCTCGCAGTCCTGGATCGGGGATCGCAACCGCCGACATCAGCGCTTCGGTATACGGGTGTTTTGGCCGGGTGAAGAGCTCGTTTGTTTCACCGATTTCGACGATCTTACCAAGATACATCACGGCCACCCGGTCTGCGATAAACCCGATGATATTGAGGTTGTGGGTAATCAGGATATAGGTTAAGCTGAGGCGTTCGCGCAGGTCCTTCATCAGATTCAAAATGCCGGCAGCCACCGAGACGTCCAACCCTGCCGTAGGCTCGTCCGCCACGAGGAGGGCGGGGCGCAGGGCCAGCGCCCGGGCAATCCCAACCCGCCGGGCCTGACCTCCGGAGAGCTGGTGAGGGTATTTATCAGCCTGCTCGGTTGATAATCCCACCATTTCCAGCAGCTCATTCACCTTCTCTTCCTTTTTCACCGGGATCCCATGGATCATAAATGGCTCTAGAACCAGTTCAGTAACCGTCTTGCGCGGGCTCAGGCTGGAAATCGGGTCTTGAAAAATCATCTGCATCCCGACGCGCAGTGGCCGGATCTTTGCCTGAGGCAGTTTGGTAATGTTTTGCCCCGCGATGCTCACCTCGCCCTGGCTGGGCCGCTCCAGGCGCAAAATCGTTCTCCCCAGCGTAGTCTTCCCGGAGCCGCTCTCGCCCACCAGCGCCAGGGACTCCCCGCGATAAACAGCGACATCCACCCCATCAACGGCGCGTACCAGACCCTCTTTTTGCCCCAAGAGATTCCCCAACCAACCCATGGTATCCTTATAATGCACCCTGACCTGGTCAGCCCTCACGACTTCCTCGCCTACCCTGGTCGCGCCCTGCCTGGTCTCCCTGGCGCCCTCGCCCTCCACTCCAGCCAAGGCGGGGTTTAGCTGTACAGGTTTTCCGGACCAATGGGGCTGGTAGGCATGGCAGAGGACTGTCCGCGTGCCGTCCGGGCTCCAGGCCTGGGGCTCATTGGCGAAACAAATCGCTTCGGCCAGGTCGCAGCGGGGGGCAAATTTGCACCCGACGGGAAGTTCTTTCAGACTGGGTACCCGGCCGCGTATGGTGATCAGCCTTTTAACGCCGATCTGCTGGAAAGGATGTGAACGCAGCAGGGCTTGGGTATAGGGGTGCAACGGGTTTTTAAACAAATTGAACACGTCGCCCGTCTCGACCACATTACCGGCATATAGCACCACAACCTGGTCGCAGACCTGCGCCACAACACCAAGGTCGTGGGTGATGTACAGGATAGAGGTCTGCAGCTCGTCGCGCAATTGCCGGATCAGATCGGTGATCTGGGCTTCCAGGGTCACGTCCAGGGCCGAGGTGGGCTCGTCGGCGATCAAAAGGGCCGGTTTGGAATGTAAGGCTGAAGCAATCATGATGCGCTGGCACATGCCGCCTGAGAACTGGTGCGGAAAATTGTGGATCTGCTGGGCCGCGTCGGGTATGCCCACCTTATTCAGCATATCAATGGCGCGCTGGCGAGCTTCTCTCCGGCTCATGGGCTGGTTTTCTGGCGGGTGGGCCAAAATAGCATCCACCATTTGATCTTCGATGCTGAAAACCGGGTTCAGGCTCACCATAGCGTCCTGGAAAATCATCGAGATCTTGGAACCGCGGATTTTACGCATCTCGGCTTCGCTTACCTGCCGCAGGTCTCGCCCATCTAAAAGCATCTCTCCAGAGGAAATCTCACCATTCGGGGGCAGCAGCCGCATGACCGCCGAGGCGATCGTACTTTTCCCGCAGCCCGACTCGCCGACTAGGCCGACTATTTCCCCACGGTTCACCTCGAAGCTTACATTGTGTAGCGCGGTCAGCGTTGCCTGGCGTGTATGGTATTTGACCTCGAGGTTAACCGCCTTAAATAGCGCCGCCATCAGAGCCCCCTCGTCCCGGAAAGCCGCGGATCGAGCACATCGCGCAAGGCTTCTCCAAACAAGGTGAATCCGAGGGTGATAAGTGCCAGAGTTAAGCCTGACCATAAGATAGGCCAGGGTGTTTCGAAGATGTGATCAAAGCCTTCGGAAAGAATTGCGCCCCAAGAGGGAGTAGGCGGGCGCACTCCCAGCCCCAGGAACGAGAGGCCCGCTTCAAAGGTGATCACCCAGGGCAGGTCCATAGCCGCCAATATCAAGGGTGGTGCGATGACATTCGGCAGGATATGGGAGAGCAAGAGCCTTCGATCGGTGGCGCCCAGCGAGCGCTCCGCCTCCACATAAGTCTTTTCGCGAATGGAAAGCGTCTGGGCGCGGACCACCCGCGCATAGTTGGGCATCCAGGTCAGGCCGATTACGATGATCACGTTGATCAGAGAAGGGCCCAATAATGCCAGGATCGCCAGTGAGAGCATGATCGAGGGGAAAGCTTGTAGGGTGTCCATGATGACCACGATGAGATTGTCCAGCCACCCGCCGACGTAACCCGCAATGAGGCCGAGTAACATTCCGACGGTCAGGGCAATTCCTACCGAAGGCAGCGCGGTTTCAAAGGCAATTCGAGAACCGTATACCAGCCGGGAGAAGAGGTCACGGCCTAGGTTATCTGTGCCCAGCCAATATTTCACCGAAGGGCCTTCCATGCGGTTGGGGATATCCTGCCGGGCATAGTCATAGGGGGCGATCAACGGTGCGAAAATAACGGAAATAAAAAACATCAAGACGATCACAAACCCGATGGCGCCCAGCGGTTGCCTGATGATGTCGCCGAGTAATGGAATGCGGTCCAGTGCTTTTTGGAAAGGGCTGGTTGGTTTCTCGAAATACTGCATAATCAAGCCTTCCTTTTATTCAATTGGATGCGAGGATCCAGGTAGGTGTAGACCAGGTCAGCAATGAAGTTTGCAAGGACAAACAGTACCGCCACTACAAAAACGCCTGCGCGGACCAAAGGATAATTACGGGTCTGTATAGCGTTGTAGATGAGCAAGCCCATACCGGGCCTGGTAAAAATGATCTCTATAAACACCGCACCGCCCATCAGGCTTCCAAGGCCCACGCCCAGAATGGCTACCGTCGGAATTAACGCATTCTTGAGTGCGTAGCGATATCTAATCAATCGTTCGGGAATGCCCGCAGCCCGGGAAGCGCGCACATGGGTTTCGTTTAACACTTCCAGCAGGCTGGTTCGCACCAAACGGGCCAAATAGCCAATCCAGGTAATGGCTAGCGCAACGGAAGGCAAAATCAAATGTTTCAAATAATCCACGGTGTCCCCGGCGCGCCCAGTCCCATGGCGGGCAAAACGTGCAGGTCCACCGCAAAAATAAGAAGCAGAAATAAGCCCGCCACATAAGACGGAGTGGTCGTTAATGAGATAGACACGATTGTCAGAATACGATCGGGCAAAGAATTCGTATGAGTGGCGGAATACATCCCTATGGGTACACCCAAAAGGATCGCCAGCAGCAGGCTGCTTACAGCAAGAATCAGGGTTTGCGGCAACGAAGCGCCGACCAGAGTGGTGATGGGCATGCCGGTGGTGGCATCCACTCCCAGGCTGCCATGCAGAATATTCCACAGGAAATGGCCGATTTGCACATAAACTGGCTTGTCCAGATCCATGGCTGAGCGCATTTGGGCGATCAGGCCGGGGGTGGCGCGCGGGCCGAGGATCATAGTGACGGGATCGCCTGGCACGATATGGACAAGTAAGGTTAAGAAGACCACTACCAATAACAGCACCAGGAGGGTCATCAGGATGCGTTTGACTATGTAGACGAGCATGAATAAAACCTATTCATGGAACAGACTCCGATGTAGGAAACAACATCGGAGTTTGTTCCCTTTCTGAACAATCCTATTGACCGCTAAAGTCGCGGAACATGGGCGACAGGCCGCCCGGGTAGATGACGGCTTTGATGCCAGCCTTGGAAATGTAGACTTGCGGCTGATCGGCTACAAAGACCGAGTTGACCTCTGCATCCCACAGCTGCTGCATCTGAATGTAGATTGGCGCGCGCAGTGCGGGGTCGGTAGTGGCAAGGCCTTGTTGGTGCAAGGCATCAAATTGCGGACTACACCAGCGCATCCAGTTCCAGAGATCCACCTGATCACAGGTAAACCATTGGGTGGACCAGGCAGGATCGGGCACCACAGAGGAATAATAGAGCTCAAAAAGCTCCAGAGTCTTGTCCTTGCCGCCCTCACCCAAGGCCCAGAAACTGCTGGAATCCATTGGATTGAGGGTGACGTTGATGCCCACATCCTTCAGGTTTTGCTGGATGATTTGACCCCAAGTATTGTACTCGTCGGTATTCTCGTAAGTCAACGATAGGGTGAGCGATGTGACCCCCGCTTTAGCCAGGTAGCTCTTCGCCGTGGCCACATCGCGATTGTAAACCGGTGCGTCTTGCCAATAGCCGACCGCGCCTGGCGGCTGGATCAAGGCGTTGGCCTGCTGGACCTTGTTGTTATAGGCGGCTGCCAGGATGCTGGGGACATCAATGCCGTAGCGGATGGCTTCGCGGACGTTGATATTTTGCAGCTTGGGGCTGTCAACGTTCATGCCGATCCACTTATATTGATCGGCAGGTACCACGTCAACTGTGAAATCGGAATCGGACTGGAAATCATCTTCCGTAGTGAGCGAAGAAAAGCCGCTGAAATCCAGCTCACCGGCCTTCAAGGCAACTTCTGCTGCTTTGTCATCATCGATGGGTGTCAGGTCGATTTCGTCATAATAAGGCTGGGTTCCCCAATAGGCTGGATTGCGCTTCAGGACGACTTCCTGTTTGGGGATCCATTGCGAGAAGACGTACGGGCCTGTGCCAATAATGTCGGTCTTGATCTTATCCGGGCCGGCCTCGTCATAGAACTTCTTGCAGACGATCAGGCCGGAGGTCATTGGCAGAACCGAGGTCCAAAGGGTGGCCTGCGGCTGCTTTAAAATAATTTTGCCCGTATATGGATCGTCGATCTCCACATGATCCAGAGAGGCGAAGTCGTCGGCATAAGCGGGCTTGGGGTTCGTCGCCAGGAAGCGCTCGTAGGAGAATTTCACGTCATCCATAGTGAGCTCCCCGTAGCCGCCCTGCCACATAACTCCCTTGTGCAGGGTGAAGCTAATCGTGAGGCCATCCGGTGAGACCGAGTAGGTATCGACTAGCTGGGGTACCAGCTTGCCGGTGGCGTCATAACGGAACAAACCCTCCATTACCGCCCGGTCGATCGAGTCTTCTACATCCCCCGTGACGTTGGCCGTGTCCAGGTTGGTGATATCCCCGCGAATCCGCGCCTTAAGTACCTTTGGACCGGCGGCCGTCGGAACAGTCGTCGGAGCAGTTGTCGCAGCGGGTGCTTGAGTGGCAACGGCTTGGGTAGGTGCCGGTGCAGATGTTGCAGTGGCCTGCGGGGCGCAACTTACGATCAACATGCTGGCTACCATGAGCAAGCTCAACAATAACCACAGATTTTTTTTCATGCTTCTATCCTTTCTCTTCATCTTTTGTATTGAATTGATAGGCGCTGTACAAATTTCCGAATTCAGTGACAGTTATGCGGTGCCTCCTTTTCTGTGTTTACCCAAAGCGATTGCATTCATTACACATTCTCCCGGCGAATTTTTTTCGTCCAGCTTTTGGTAAATACCCGTACTGGACCTTCATAAGCATCCAAAATATTGGTTAGGTGAAAATATTCCTTGTCACTGGTCATAACGCTGCAGGTTTCCACGCGAGTGACCCAATCACCGCGGCTAACTCCTATCTGCCGCTTGCATTCCACATTAGCGGAAAGCGGCTGACCTTCAGTGATGGTAAAGATATTGGTAATCACGCTGTCGTAGATGATGCCGTTCGAGAGACGATTGCGCCCATCGTCAATGCGGTCCACCATTTTCAAGCGACCTTCGGGCTCCTGATATGTAAAAGTTCGGTTTGCACCTTCAGGCCGCAGGCTTTCAAACTCCAGCATCGGAGCACCTTCCGGATCGCCAAAAGGCGCAAGGGATTTATCAGCCTGATTGGGTGGTCGCACCGGTAGAATTAATCGGCTATCCTCGCCCGTATGGATCGTCAATTGGACAGCCACCGGCGAGGGCCAGGCGTGTGGCCAATATGTGGGAGAAATGGACAGCCGCCAACGATGTCCTACGGCCAGATGGTGTGCAGTCACGTTGAGCTGAATGGATACGTTATAGGTTTTGCTCGACTCCAGGGGAGTTGGGGCAGTGTGCCCATCGCGATGCGTGAGATTGAGCAAGCCCCAACTTACCAACTTGGAGGCACCATCAGGGGCAATGTCACACAAACGCGCCGCGACCAGTGCGTTCGGCTGATCCACCGACAGGCTGAGCCTGACCTCGGGGAAGCCCAGGATTTCCATCGCTTCATCCTGCGGGGCTGATGTGAAGGATAGGGAAAGCGCATCGTCCGCGCGCTGGTCAATGGGCATGCCAAATTTATTCCCATACGGGCACCAGACGCCGGCAGTCGTGCCGTTGGTTTGCGAACCCAACAGCGTGACCTTGCCGCTGGATTCGGGAATTTTGACCAAGCGTTCATCGGCAAACAAAAAAACTTCCGGCGTGACAAGGGCGGCAGGCCAATTCGTTTCTTCTACCCAGCGGCCGGGCCACTCCGTTTCGCATGGTTGGGGTTGAACGCCTTCCGGCATCCACACGCGTAACATCGGTTCGTCCATGATCCCGGTGTCGATTCCCTTAAGCCAATGATCCCACCAGCGCAGGCTTTCCTGTAAAAAGCCGATTGCAGGATGAGGCACAGCAGTATGCGGATAAGAATGTGCCCAAGGACCAATCAATCCTTTGCGAGGCACGGAGAGTCCCTGCAACAGGCGCGGCACCGCGTTGGTATATGGGTCGACCCAACCACCTATAGCATAGACAGGGCACTGAATCGCACTGTAATCTTCATCCACCGAGCCCTGTTTCCAGAAGTCGTCGCGTTGTTGGTGGCTGAGCCAGTTTTCAATGAAAGGAGGTGTTTTCTCCATTCGATTGAACCACATCTCCCTCCAACGCTCGCCGACCATCACAGGGTCAGGAGGGAGGGCGTTGTACGAGAACATGATGGAAGCCCAATTCAACATGTCAGAACCAAGTACACATCCGCCCATGTAATGACAGTCATCGGTATAACGATCATCTGTGGAGCAAACTGTAATGATAGCTTTCAATGCGGGTGGGCGATGAGCCGCGACTTGCAAACTGTTGAATCCACCCCATGATATTCCCATCATCCCCACTTTGCCGGTGCACCAGGGTTGGTGCGCGATCCAGGCGATGATTTCCAGGGCATCCTGCTGTTCCTGGGGAAGGTATTCGTCCAATAACAATCCATCGGAATCGCCGCTGCCGCGCATATCAACCCGCACAGATGCATATCCATATCCGGCGAAATATTCGTGAATCACGCGGTCTCTTATCGCTGTTCCATCATTCTTGCGATAAGGTAAATATTCCAGAATTGCAGGAACCGGATTTTGATCTAAATCCACAGGCATCCAGATGCGTGCCGCCAACCGTATGCCGTCCGTAAGCGTGATCCAGGCATTCTCGATTTGTTTTACCGGGTGAGGAAATGTGGTGATGGCTTTGTATCTGGGTAAAGTTTTCATTGGAACTTATCTGAGCTCTATGTTGAGTATTGTTGCTTTACACGGAAGAGTCACTGCGTTTTATGCCATGTGAAATTTCACAATGAACGGATATGAAACCGATAAAGATCGTTTTTTTTCAGCCCCAGAAAGCACGAGTAAACGAATTCCCCTAGTAATCATCTCCACTGGAAACGCGAAAAAAATATACCACCGAATAGATAGGCTGACAATTCTGACGTTTGTCACCAGTGCCTGGACTGTGATACGCTCGATTAAAGATCTGCCATGGGAGTAGGAATTCACCGATGTTGCATCAAACCTCCTTTCCGCGAGGTGCCTAACAATTGGTTGGGCAAATACAAACATGCCTTTCCCCCTCGCAAGTGATTCCTACACTATCTTTGCGCTTTAAGAATTTCATATAGAAAGGCACAGCTCAAAGCCTGATAATGAGGTCACTATAACCATATCTCGAGGTGAGCCGTGGTCAAGCCAATTGTATGTCTATCCGACGCGTTGCCCCAGTATCTGGAAATCTTTCGACCCTGCTTCCGCAAACGCAGAGGAGGTGCTTTGTCATCGTGCTGGTGGGGTTGGTGGAATGCGGAGAACGAAAGACGATGAGCGGTTTGTTGCGTTTGGCGGCAGAACGGGATAGTTTGTCGGGGATGTCGCGGTTTTTGAGAAAATGGTCGTGGTCCACGGAAGCAGTGGCGAGCACATAGATGAAGTGGTTTCGAGAACGAATGGAGCAATCGGTGGAAGCGGAACACCAGCGTCTGAAGATGTAAGGGCTGAAGCGCATCGGACGACCAAAGACAACTGTAGTGACAGGTTACTTAATCATGAACGACTCGGTAAATACCAAAACCAAAGGCGCGCGATGGGCGGCTTGGGCTTTCACGAAGAATTCTACTGGGATACTGGGGTCGGTCGGTGACCCTCCTTGAAAGATAGCATCGACACCTTCGAAAGCCCTGAGCCAGCGGTGATGATGTATGATAATACTGAGTCCGCTGTCTAAACTGACCGTTCAGGTAACTGTTTTCTTGAATTCTTCAGAAACCACTCCCCTACAAATGAATCAGAACGAAGTAGTTTTGGGGATTTGATCCTATATTTTGTGGGCGCGGGCGGACTCGAACCGTCGGCCTCATGTGTGTGATTAATGAGGCAAATTGAAAATTGTATCCAAGGCGTCTAATCTGTTCCGAATTATGAGGTATTTTCTTCCAATCAGCACAATCATTCCACCTGTTTTAGATGTGTAAGCTAACCGATAAGCTAACTGAATATCTTGTTTCTATTCATAGCAACTTCTTCAATGACCCATGATAAACGGTGTCAATAAGCAGATAAGGTCATACCAAGGCTTGAATGAACTAGCAAGGTCTACGCATCTCAACTCAAATGCTGGATCAGTTTTTGGAGGGCAGGTCACTTTGCCCCGCATGAATTCGTCAACCCACTGTAACTCGCTCCAGATATGAACTCAATTTCTCGTACGTTTCGGGAGACAATCTTTCGGTGCTGATCGCCACCTGCTTGCGAAGCTTTTCGATCTTACACACTGGGACGGATGGTCCTTCAATGTCTAACTCAACAGTTGGATATGTAAACACAGTTAATGCCTTGATAGGCAATCTGGTCTTTCCACCCAATTCCTTTTCAAAGAGCCTTTCAAGTTCTTGTACGATTCCATTCGAGAATGCCACAGGATCACCCACGCGCTCCTCAACAATGTAACGCAGCGCGCGGCCAATCGTCATGGCTTCCTTCCATCGCCCATTATGGTAGGAAAAACTTCCACTCAAATTGACAACTTCCAAAGCAATTACGCCCATTGGAGTGAGAAGGATATGGTCACAGGGCAGGGAGGGATAATGATAAATGTAGTAATGATCATCAAGGGATTTGAGAGCTTTATCAAGACTTTCTTCTGGACGCGGCTTTCTTACCCAGCGATTTGCAAAGTAGATTCCAATCATCGCCGCGCCCAACCCGATAACTAATAAAACCGAAGAAAAATTGATCCAGCCTGGCAGGAAGAGGGGAATGACGACGCTTGCCAATAACATAATCAATCCACCCACACTGGCGAAATTTGCCAATTGGGCGCGCCCGTTCACCTTCCGACGGTCAATATATATCTTCATGGAATCTTATACAACCTGCGATGAACGGGGACGAGCAGATCATACAATCCGCGATATTCGTGATACAGCGCATCGTATCGCTTCCAGTGCATTGCATTGGGCTGGACCTCACGGCTGATCTTCACCAACGGGTCAACTTCATCCATGCCTGAATAGATTCCCAATCCCACAGCGACGGTCAGTGCCGCACCAGCTGCACCTGCCTCGAGATGATTCTTAACGACATGCAAAGGCTTACCAGTCACATCGCTGATGATTTGCAGCCACACCTTGCTATTGCAACCGCCGCCAATTCCATTGAAGCCATCAATTTGAAATCCAACTTTTTCCATGGCTTCGCAAATCCAGCGCAAATGGTAGGCAACGCCTTCCATGACTGCGCGTGCCATGTGGCTCTTGTTGTGACTCATGTTGAGGCCGATGAAGCCGCCGCGCGCGTAGTGATCCAGCACAGGCGCGCGTTCGCCGGAAAGCCACGGCAAAAAGATCAGCTTGTCTGAGCCGGGCGCAACTGCTTGCGCGGCGGCGCTGATCAAGTCATAGCTGGATTTGCCTTTTTCTGCCGCAAGCCGCTGCTCTTCCTGACCAAACACATCGCGAAACCACATCAGCGCGCCGCCGCCGGTTTCCATCTCACCGGCGATGATGTATTTCTTCGGGTCAATATGATTTAATCCCCAGAAGGGCTTGATGGGGTCATTGCGAAACGTGGAAGTGGAAATGCCAATCCAAGTCGCCGTGCCAATGCACAGGTGAACCTTACCTTCCTGATTTGCTCCGGCACCGGACTGAGCCGCTGCTACATCTCCCGCGCAGATGACAACAGGTGTCCCCGCTTTCATTCCAGTTTGCTTTGCCGCTTCGGGTGTGATCTCGCCAATTACCTCTGTGCAGGGAAAAGCCGGCGGTAATTTCTCAATTGGAATGCCCAGCTTCTGGCAGACTTCTTCGGACCACTTCTTGGTATATGGATTGAAAAGAAAATAAACCGAAGCGCCCACCCAATCAATCGCAATCTTGCCGGTCAGCTTGAAAAGAATGTATTCTTTGCAGTCCAATAAATAGGCAGTCTTGTCCCAAATTTCTGGCCGTTCTTCTTTGAGCCATAAAATCTTGGGGATACTGTCCTTGGCAGTTGGGATGTTACCGGTATTCTTAAGCAGAAAAGACGGCATATCACCGGATACAACACGATCCGCTTGCTTGATACTGCGCAGATCGAGCCATGAAAACATCGGCGTGAGCGGCTTGCCTTTTTCATCAACGGGAAGTGTATTCCACATTTGGGCCGAGACGCCGACCCCGATGATGTCCGCCGCGTCGATTCCCGATTTCGCGAATAACCCGCTTCGAGGTCGCTGCGACGACGCGCCACAATTCGTCCGGATCCTGCTCCACCCATTCGGGATGTGGATAGGAAATCCCATAAGTTTGATAAGCCGAATGGATTACCTTTCCTTTCAAATCGCAGAGAACTGCCTTGTTTCCCCCCGTGCCGGTATCGTGAGCTAGGATGTATTTTTTGTGTGCCATGACGTTTCTCCGGTTTATCAATAAGCTATATTTTCAATACACCCTTTACATATTTATTGAACACCTTGATGAACAAACGGTTTTGTTCGGGAGTTCCCACCGTGATGCGAATGAAGCCCTTCGACATATTATGGCCGCTCATTGGCCGGATGAAGATTCCCTTTTCTGCCATGTGATCGCGTATCTCCGAGGATTCTTTTTCCAGCACGCCGGCGTCAATCAAAACAAAGTTTCCTTCGGATGGATACGCGCGCAGTCCGGGCATCTTGTTGATTTCTTCATAGATATATTCGCGGCCCTTGATGACATTCTGCCGCTTTTGCTCTTGATCTTGCGTATCCTCCAACCCCGCCAGTGCCGCAGCCAACGCAATCAAGCTGACGTTCCACGGAAAACGTACCTTGTTGAAATGGATCGCCAGTTTCGGATCGCATAACACATAGCCGATACGAAAACCCGCCAGTCCGAATGCCTTCGAGAACGTGCGGTTGACCAACATATGCGGTTTTTTTTTGATCAGCGATGCGCGGGTGACGACTTCATTTTCCAGTTCATAATAAGCTTCATCGAAGAAGGTGGGAATTCCCAATTCAAGGATTCGCAATAGGTCTGCTTCAGCAATCTGATTGCCGGTCGGATTGTTAGGCGAACAAATGAAAATTAATTTTGTTTTGGATGTCACGGCTTTGAGAATCGCATCCATGTCCCAGTAGAAATCGCGAGTCATCGGAATTGAAACAACCGTGCCGCCCGCCACACGCACCCGCGCTTCGTACATTGGAAAAGTCGGAACAGAGATCAATGCCTCGTCCCCTGGGGCGATGAAAGTATGGGCAACAAAGTTGATTGCGTCGGTGGAGCCGTTGCCCAAGACAACATGATCCGCCGTCAATCCCGCGGCCTCGCCAAGTCTTTTGCGCAGTTGAGGTCCCGAGCCCGGATATAAATTTCCCAACCGAGCCGCCTCCACAATTGCGTCCAGAACAGATTTCAGACGGCGCCAATAGGTTTTCATTGGACATCATGCGGATGATCTGAGGATTCTCCCAGGCAACATCCATATGTTTATCGCTGTATGGCTCAGCGCTCTTAACCCATGGTACGATGAAGTCTTCAACGGATTTCATGAAAATTCCTTTCCTAACCAGAGTTTTACATCGTGCTTTTATCTCTGCAATTCTTCCACGTCTTTATACCATTTGACGCGCTCGCCAATTTGCGCACGTGCTTTCCAACCCAATGACTTCGGCTTAGCCTCAATGCGATCCTGCAATTCCTTGATGCGGTCATGCACGACCTGTCGGTCTTCCTTTGACAAGCTATTATAGTGTTCAAGTTTTTCATCCAGCAATTTCAAATTGCTGGTAACGGTCCGCCAGAATCCCCAGTCATTGGCGAGGATGCGAGTGATTACAAGCGCGTTGATTGTTTCTTTATCTGAATTGCCGATGGGATGTTCGCGTAACAACATCACGCTGTCTATCAAGTCTTTTTCGTTGATCTGAACGATCTGCATCTTCTCCAGCAAAAGTTCCGCCAGTGGAACGGTTAGTTCTTCTGCTTCCAAACGGCCAACGAAGTTGATGGGGTGGCAGAAATCCAAAACATTGTAGAAAACATCTACGTGGCGATCAAAGGCCGGATCATGGAACAACATACGCCGATCGCCGAACAACTGAGTGACCTGCTTGTCCTCTTCGTAACCCAGTTCCGTCAGGATACGGCGAACATCCCGCACAAAACGCGGATAGGAAACAAAATCGAAATCGGTGAACTTGCGGCCAAGCTTATCCTGAATATAACCATACGTCTGGCAATGAGTCCGAAATGCCAGCGCACCGATCAAGCGCATCATGACATGCTTGTTCTCTTCTTGAGCCAGGGCATTCAGGATGCGCGTGCGCTCTGTATAGAAATCTTCCACGATCTCGCCGTATTTGCCCATTCGTTCCTCCGTTAAGCAGAAACCAACATATGGCCTTTCACTTTTCCATCTTCAAGGTTAACAATGGCGGCCTTCATGATGCCTTCGGCATATTCACTGCCAGCATTGATCATCAGCGTGCGTCCATTGCGCACATGGCCCGGCAACTCATGGATATGTCCATGCAAACTCAGCATCGGCTGAACCTTTTCGATGAAAGCTTTGACTGCCGATGAACCGGCTTGCTTCATCACAACTTGTCCGCCCTGAGTAATGATCTTTAAATTCTTATCAAGATCCGGGCAAGTATCCAAGCCAGAACCAATTGGCGGGACATGAATGATGGCAATTGTTCGCTCCGGTTTTTGGATCATGCCGGCGAGGATATTCAACTTGCGAGTCAATTCTTCCTCTTCAATATCACGGGCGCAGAGCCAGGGAGTTATGTTCGCGTTGGACAGGCCAACTACTTCGTAGCCATCCTCCATCTCAAAGTGCTTCATATCTGGATTGCGGATATGCTGGAACTCTTCCACAACCTTGTCAATCGAATACAAGTCATCGTTGCCAGCCATGAAATAGAGAGTGATTTTTTGAGGAACCAGTTTTTCCTCTGCCAGCTTCATCCACTCCCGCACGCGGCCGCACATCTCCCGCTCGAAGCGGGCACCCATCTTCGCCGGATCGTTTTCCAGCTCTTGGGCTTCGTCCTGTTCCAAGACGATCGGATAAAAACCAACGGCGCTGATCGATTTCTTTAATTTTTCAAGGTCATCGGCAGTCGCGGCAGTTTTATCAGCGCCAAACAAATGAGCCTGGTAGCGGCCGCTTCCCTGATGGATGACCGGTACCATTGCCTTGCCGGTTACGTCTCCACCTACCATGAGTGCATTTACCTTATATTGAATCCCCGACGAAAGGAATTTGCGAAAAACCACTTCCGAACCGTGGAAATCTGATCCATAAAGAATACGTGTCATCTTCATAAGAATACTCCGAAGTAATAAGGTTCCCTCTACCGGCCAGAGATACCCCTGGCCGGTCAGAGAAGCTCCATATGAGAAGCTTATATGGGCGGGACAGATTGGAAAGTCCAGTTGATGTCGATGCCTTCTTTGCTTAATCGATATGCACGGGCAACGTAGAATACAATCAGGCCGCTGATGATAAAGCCGGCCAGCGTTCCGAGGGTTATCCAGGTCAATCATCCCTCCCACTGCGGGATAGAGGAAGGAGGCAATAATCAACCAGATAAGGAACAGGAAAGTGATCGTGCCAACAATGGTAATCACCGGCACTTTGCCTATTTTGCGCTTCACAAATGCGCTGGCATTTTCAAATAGGTCCGGCTTGGTGAATGGGAACAATGTGATTGCTGTTACGGGCACTAGCATAGTCCAAGCGGCAAAGAACACAAAATTCAACTGTGCGCCCATCACACTGCCAGCCCACAGCCAGCCGGAAGCATCCAACACACCGACTTCCGCGATCAGGGTGATGATGGAAATGGCCACGATCGGGCTATTCAGGGTCGGGTGAATATAGCAGACACCTTCCGGGATCAACCGATCAAACGACCAGGCAAAGATGATGCGGCTGCAATAGAAGAAGTACGTCTGTGCCAGGTTGATCAATGTGAAAAACCAGGCGATGGCCACGATCCACAAGAGAATGATGTTCGGATTGAGGATGGCGGCGTAGAACGTGATCCACGGCATGGGGTTTGCACTGGTGACGCCAGCAGTGCTAAGGTAGGATTCAGCCGCGATCCAGTTGAGAGGGACAAGCCGTTGCAAGAGAATCGCCCCGACCACAAAGATCGCCCATGTCACAAGCAGGGAAGCCCACGAACCCGAAATCAGGGTGCTCTCAGCCTGTTTCACCTCGCCTGCAAAGAAAGTCGGGATATAGTAGCCGTAGAAAATCCAGAAGCCCATGATCAAGCCCGCTAAGGTCATGATGCCAACATTGGGGTTGATCACCATGCCTTTAGATTCGGCTAGGGCGATACGCCCTTCGTAACTTCCCGCGCCCATAAATTTATCCCAGGCGGCTGGGAAGGCGTCCTTGGTCGCCGTGCCAAGCTGGAAGTACAGCACGACCCAGGCCAGCAGGCCCAGGAAGAATCCAACTTCCAAAATGCGCAGGATCGTACGCGTCGGTAGAATCATGGTGACAAAAGTGATCACTGTGCAGATCGTGCCGATAACAACGATCCCAATCGGTGTGGACGACCAGCTTGCGAACTGGACAAACTGTTGATTGCCCCACACGATGCCCATGGTTTGGAAGAGAACCGGAAAAGCGGTCTTCGGAATCCAGGCGATGAGGGAGCCTGCCACCATCGCGCTGAAGATGACTAGGGTCCAGGACGCGGCAAACGCCAGCGGAGCGCTCAAGGTGCGGCTGGCCAGCGTATAGTCGGCAGCCGAACGAGGCATTGTCGCGCCGATCACAGCGTAGGTATAGGCGTGGAACAGGCAGAAGATCATGGCAACCGTCAACACCCCGATGATGCTGCTCCCGGGCCATACGCCTGCCAGCCACGAAAATGTAATCAAGCCGGAGGAAGATAGACTGATGCAGTGAATGCCAAAGACCATGGCGCCAAAGACACCGATCGTTCTAACCAGACCTGAACTTTTGCGGGCGTAGAGTTTCTTACCCGTTGCGCCCGCAGGTGCAACCATTTCAGCCATTGTATATTTCTCCTTTCAAAATTTTTTCCAGATATATCAACCGTACAAATTTCAGACTAAGCTTTATGTTCGGTTAATTCCTCCTTTCCTGCGTCTTGTTCTTGAGTTATCTCGCTATGTTCCGGCAACTGCGTGTCAGTGTGAATGCGGGCATAATCGCTGCGCAAAAAATCTTGTGAGAATACAATCGGGAGTTCGGCTTTCTTTTCAATAACAACGCGCGAGAGCATGAGCAGGGGAAAACCCTCATCCACACGCAACTGTTTGGCCACCGGATCAGCTGCCGCAACCGCTTCGACGGTCTGTGAACTGCAATCGGGTTCAATGTGATAGACATCGGTTAATAAGTCGTAGATTGAGCTTTTTTCAAGATCCCATTCTTCCAAAGCCGGACAGCGGGCGCAGGGAATAAAAACGCGTTCCAAAACGACTGGAACGCGATTCGCAAAACGCAGGATCATGACTCGATAAATCGGATTCCCAATTTCGATTTGCAGCGATTCGGCAAGACGCCGGCTGGCTGCCAGTTGTCCAAACTCCAGCAACTGGCTGGCAGTGGCTATGTTTCGATGGCGCATCGCTTCAACATAATTAACAAGCTCTGATGATTCGTATGTAAACTTGGGTTTGGCAACATAGGTGCCGGATCCATGCTTGCGCTCCAGAAGGCCCTCATTAACCAATTCCGTGATTGCCCTGCGCACAGTCATGCGGCTGACGCCTAAATCCTCACTGAAGTCCCGCTCCGATTGGATCTTGGTATCCGGCGTCAATTTTCCCGAAAGAATCAGTTCGGCGATATATTCCTGAATTCGAATATATAAGGGTTTATTGACTTCTTCGTTCATAGCCACTTTCCTGTTCTTTCTCTATTTCAGCCGATAAAACACTAAAGTGGTTCGTGGTATATAACTTTTCAAAAATGGCTAGCAGAGTATTTTTATATACTAATACTTGGTAAAATCCCCATAAACGAGTAAATACTGCTTGTATAATGCTATTGTACAATCTCTTTGGAAATAAATAAATAGTCTTTCCTAACCATGTTTACATGTCAAATGTCATTTTTATGAAGATGTTTCGAAAGTGGTATAGTGGTATGAAATGAACCGCCGTACCATCTCGGCGCCTGTGGAGCAGAGTAAGACAAAAGGTAAGATGGGATCTTCCGGCCAAAACCTGGCCAAATTAGTCAACGCGACGAAGCAAATGATGGTAATGGTAAAAGAAACAGCCTCATTAGTCAGAACCACCGTATCATTTGCTGGCGGGACTCAGCCTGATCTATTTTGAAGCTCTATTAATCACGACCATCTCCATGGCATGTTCAAGTGCGTTTTCTGTGCTAGCTACAGGCGGAATCGTTTTGGGTTTATATGGACTGGCTTTTATCGGCGGGTGGATCATATTCATGATCGGTTATACAGCGTTTTATTCTCTTGAAAAGCTTGGCAATAAACGAGGATAAGAGTTGGACGCTTGATCCCCGTTTTTGCTACCTCCGCCCACATGGTATTCTTGTTTCCTTGTCCATGTGGTTATCAGTGTTGTTGTGGGCGCGGAGGGACTCGAACCCCCGACCTCATGTGTGTGATACATGCGCTCTAACCAGCTGAGCTACGCGCCCGGAGTGACGCAGATTATAGTCGAGATAATTTTCTTGTGCAAGATGAATTCTCTTCGCTGCAATCATGGGGATGACTTCCAAGGGGGAGCGGATGCTGGCGGTAATACATTCCATGGATCAATGACGGTTGTCGTAGTACGGACTTCAAAGTGCAAATGGGGTCCGCTGGCGTTACCCGTCGCACCGGCTGACCCGATGGTTTCACCCTGACTTACACTCTCCCCACACTGAACAAAGATCGCGCTCAAGTGCGCATACAACGTTTGGAAACCGGTGCCATGATCAATCATGATCATATTACCATATCCATAATTATTCCAACCCGCATAAACGATCACGCCTCCATCGGAGGCATAGATGGGGTCACCCAAATTGGCAGCCAGGTCAATGCCCAAATGATGGGTCACGGTGGAATAATCGAACCCTGAAAGATAATGTCTGCTTGTTGGATAAACAAAAGTACCTGTTCCAACGGCACCGCCAGTTGTCGGGGGACAAGCTCCTGGGCCTGCTACTTGCGCGGTGGCTGGGTTGGTGCGGGTAATGCCTAATGGTACTTGGCCCGGCGTGTGAAATTGATAGGTACCGCCGGGCACAATCAGCCAGGTGTCCGCTTTAATATTTGCATTGGCAGGATCGCCAACGGCGCTAGGATTTAAATTGTTCGCAGGGAAGTTAATAATATCTTCTGGCTTGACGTTAAAGTACGCCGCCCATTGACCGAAAGGGATGCCTCCTAGCCATTCCCAATAGACGCCATCTACCGGAAGGATTTTAAGATTTTCACCAGCCTTGAGGTTTTCAGGGTCATCTTGAAGAATAGCATAGTTGGCGGCGAAAATTGTCTTTGGTTGAAGGCCGTACATATCTGCAATACCGGATATCGTGTCGCCTTTTTGCACAACGTAGGTGGTGATATCTTGTCGAGGCCGACTGGGAATATTGGTATGGATATTCGCTTCTCGAACGATCCCAGCGGAAGACAGGTCAATCAGGGTGGCAGGGTTGACAGTGGAAACCGGTATCGGGGTCGGCCCTTGAGATGGCTCGCCATTAGCCTGGGCTTGTGCGCTCGGCTGATTGAAATATGCCTCTGCCATCCAGATTACGATGATGATCGCAACGATGGAGAATATATTCGTCACCGTGTGTAATAGTGAATCGCCCAGCCCTATCTGAAACAGGCTTTGCGTCCAACTCGTAAATTGACCGTTTGTTTTTTCCCCTTTATCGGCCTTTAAATTGCCACCAGAATTATTTTGCATTCGTGCTCCATTTAAGCATGATAACATGCGAGGAATCGAGCGTCAAGCAAGCACACTTAGCCGTCGTTAATGGAGAGTTTTGACACGAGCGTAATTGTAATAAGTGGTGATGAACGCGAATTTAATTCTTTTTGTAGGGTGCAATACATTCCGCACGATCATTGGCTGGACTGTTGGCCAAAGTCGAGACAGGGTACGCATCCATGAATTCTGCAGAAAATGGTTGGATAAAATGTATGAGGCTTTCGGGAGTCCGAGGCTTTGTGTCCAACCAATCTGCGTAATCAGAAGACTGAAGGATCGCTGGCATGCGATTATGAATCGTTGACATCAATTCATTTGGTGTTGTTGTGATAATTGTACAGGATCGAATCGTTGAGCCATCCGAAGAATGCCATTCATCCCAAAGTCCGGCAAATGCAAAAACATCGCCGTTCTTGAGATGAATAAAATAAGGCGTTTTGGCTTTTGTGCCGGGCTTTGATTTCCATTCGTAGAATCCATTTGCCAGAATTAGACAGCGTTTATATTTATAGCCGCCGCGAAAAGCGGGTTTCTCGGTCAGTGTTTCGCCGCGTGCATTGATGAGTTGATTCCCAATAGACGGATCCTTTGTCCATGAAGGAATCAATCCCCATATGAAGAAATTGCTTTGGCTCTTTCCATCGTTTGGAATTGTAAGTACAGGCTGGGTCGGCGCAATGTTGAAGCGCGGTGCAAACTTATTTGGAAAATTAAAATCTTCAAAAGCACCTTTTGATTCGGCAGGATCAATGGTTAAAGCAAATCGTCCGCACATCACTTCCTCAATTTTCGATAATCACCGGCGCGCACCGTAACGCCGATGGCATCCAAGTGTTCAAGCAAGGCTTGTGCATATTTGCGACTTGTATTGAATAAGTCACGCGCTTCCGCCAGCGAAATTTGTTCTTTGACTTCAATTTTCTGTTTGATACTTGTTATCATTAAATCATAGTCCTTTTTTTGGAACACGACTTCCGAAGATACCGTAACAAGCTGATTCAATTCGATCAGCGCGTTGAATATTTCTTCACCAACCTCGGCTTTGCATTCCTTGACGCTTGGCGGAGCATATGGATTTTGCGCGAACCTTCGGATCAATGTCTGGACTTGAGCATGCTGACCGTTATCAAAACGAATCTCGCGCCCCGGTTTTGCAATAATGCTATTGAACTCTGTTAGTATGTTGCGTTTTGCAAATTGCGTAATGACCGCATTAAAACACGCGGCGAGAGCTTGAGCTTGCTCTTCAATTCTTCGCGCGGCATCCCGCGTCGCAAAGGAAATTGATTATGGTAATCGCTTACTAGCTTTTGAACTTTGATTTGCAAATCATTCCAATACAATTGCGCGATGATTAATTGGTCAGGCGAGTCGTCTTCCAAGGCAATCAAACGACTGTTCCCCAATAATTCTTTCAATGCTTTTTTGGCTGTTTCAGGTTCGAGCCGAGAACGCTTGATCATTTCACCGGCGGATGCAGTTTGGAGTGCAAGCGCGGCTTCAAATAAAACATCTGCAGGCGAACCTTTTGCAATTGAAGATAATGATTTCAATAATTCGTTGTCGAATCGTTTGTGACGATTTTTAGGTTGTGCATCTACGATCGTGCCGCCGCCAAGTGTTTCGCTGGGAGACGGGCGCCGCAATATATATTTATCGCCTCGCACGGCCACAATTGAATCACGCACTTCAAGTTGGATCCAGCCTTCCTGTCCGGGTTCAAGTTCGTCGGCATCGAGCAATCGTAACGTCCCAATGGTCTCACTCGCGCCGATAAACACTTTGACTTCGCTGGAATGCTTTAACGGAGAAGCGATATCTTTGAGCAAACGAAGGCGTGCGTCAACGCGGCGAGTGGAAACATATTGATTGGAATGAACCAGTACTTCGCCACGTTGAATTTGTTCGGTGGAAATGCCGGAGATGTTGACGGCCGTCCGCGAACCGGGCACGGCTTGCTCTTCTTTCTTTTTGTGTGTTTGCAAGGCTCGTATGCGACCGGTAAATCCGGATGGCAAAACTTGAATTTCGTCGCCGATGGAAAGGTGGCCATCTATCAATGTGCCGGTTACGACGGTTCCGAATCCGCTCATGGTGAAGACGCGGTCAATCGGCAGACGCGGCCGACCCAGATCAGGACGCGCAGGTTTTTGTTTAAGGATGTCGCTGAGAGTCGAGATGAGTTGGTCGAGTCCGCTACGGGTCTGGGCAGAGACGCGCACGATGGGCGCATCTTGCAGGATTGTATTTTTCACTGCGGTGCGCACATCGGATTCGATTAAGTTCATCCAATCTTTATCGTTGATCAAATCTATTTTGGTGATGACAATTATTCCCGATGGGATTTGCAAGAGATCAAGGATTGCAAGATGCTCGCGCGTTTGCGGCATGATGCCTTCATCGGCGGCGATGACGAGAAGCGCCGCGTCGATACCGCCGATACCTGCCAGCATGTTCTCGATAAAATCGCGATGGCCGGGCACATCTACAATGCCAATCTCTTCACCGCCTGGCAGTGTAAGCCAGCCGAAGCCGAGATCAATGGTCATCTCGCGCTCTTGTTCTTCTTTTAATCGGTCTGGATGTATGCCGGTCAGCTCAGCGATGAGGGTGGATTTGCCGTGATCCACATGGCCCGCAGTGCCGATGATACGCATGTTTATTTCGTGCCTTTTGATTAAGAGATGACAGAAAACTATTTGGCAGCCTTCTTTGTTGTTTTGGTTTTGTTGTGACCCATGATTCGTTCATAGGCGGTGAGCCATTCGTGACTGACATTCATGAGTTCCTGCAATTGTTGCTCAGTGGTGCTGGATGTCTGGTGTAATTGATCCTGAAGGGTTTGAGAAGAATCGTCGAGTTGGGTCACCCGTCCTTCAAGCTTGTCCAAGTCTTTGCGGAGGTCGCGCATCGCCTCTTCCTGGGAAAGGGAGTAACTCGTCCAGCGTTTTTGTTCTTCTGCTTTGAAAGCGATCCATTCCTGACGGATGCGGTCCTCTGCCAAGCGCTGCATTTCGCTGATCTCGGCGATGCGGCGTTCGAGCTTTTGATTGAGTTCAGTATACGCCTCTTGCGAGCGCTTTGCCACGCGGATCGTATCATCCAGTGCGGCAACTTGCAGTTCCATGTTTTCGGCTTGCTTTTTGAAGGTCTCGTATTTTGTCTGCCAATCTTTCCAGGCGCGGTCGCGCTCGACTTGCGCGAGGACTTGTTGATCCAGAAAAGCGTTCTGTGCTTCTTTGCGCCCGGCTTCGGATTCCATTAATTCAGTAATTCGATTTTCCAGATTGCGGATACTATCGCTATGCAAAGTGGTTTTCTCACGTGCCTCGTCGGCGTGTTTGCGGACAGCCGCCAGCTCCGCTTGAATATCCGTGATTTCGCTTAAGGTTCTGACGGTTGGTTTCCTCTATTTCCTTTGAGACGCTCAGATCTTCCACGATTTGTTTCATTGCGTCTTCAACTTTTTGTTGCATATCCTGAACGGCAAGCGACAGGCGTTTGTCTTCCATTGCTTGATCTTTGAGTTGTTTTCTAATTGATTCTAAATCGGAAGACGCGCGTAATTCATCAATAGATGCATTGATCTCTTTCCACTCGCTCTGACGCTGGTTAACCACCTCATGTTCGCGGCGTTGGGCGTTTTTCTCGATATCTTCAAGCGCTTTGTTTAATTCCGCACGCTGTTTTGCAAGGATTTGATCAAACTGATTAAGACGTGCGGCCGCAGGACCAAGATCCGAAACTTCTTTAGTCAGGGCTTTGATTTGCTTTGATATTGCATTGACCGTAGTTTCAAGCGCGGCGAGACTTTTTCCAATCTCAGAAACGCTGGCTTTGCTTTTGCGTTCCTGATCATCCAACCATTCCAAACGTTTTGTAATTTGCTCAAATTCCATGAATTCCTCCGGCAGAGGATAAATTATAGCATGGCGCGTTAGTGCCCCAAATGCTGGAACATCAGCGGCAATTTATCCAAGATTGGATTCGCGGCTTGTGGAAATAATCCAAGGATGAAAAGCCCGACTATTCCTATTCCAAGCATGCCGCGTTGTGCCCATGATTCCTTGGAAGCCCATGCAGTTTTTTCATCAACCCTTGCCATTACTGCCAACATGCGGATCGCGCCAGTCGCTAATCCAAAAATGCCAATTAAAAGCCAGAAACTGTCACCGCGAGATTGTTGCGCCAGACCGTTCCATAATGCGAGGCGCGGCGGAAAACCAGCAAGGAGCGGAAAGCCCGCGGTGGATAACGCCGATAAGATTAACCCTGCTGTTGCTAATGGGTACGTACGCGCCATTCCTTGAACAGAAGCGAAGCGAAGCGATTCTGCCTCTGAATCTAAGACCGATAAAGACAATGCCCACACCGCAAGGCCGAGTCCGCTGCGGGATGAGCAAAAGGAAAACAATGGCTAAACCCATTTTCGGGTCGAGGCTGAGCGATAATAATATAAAGCCTGTTTCAGCAACAGCCGCGAACGCCATCATCCGCCCGATGTGATATTGAAAGGCCATCCATACTCCACCGGTCACGACCATCAGAAGACCTGCCACACGCAACGCGCTGATTACTTGGTCCGATGTGCGTAACCAAGCATAACGATCGAGAAAGCTCATCCCCAAAATACTTGTGACAGTTGGCAATAGCCATAATAGAAAGGCAACGATGTAGGGCGAGCTTTCTTCCATAAGCAAAGGAATCCAATTGTAGAGTGGAAAGACTGCAAGCAAAAATGCAAAGCCCAATCCAAGCATCGTGGTGGATTGAATAGTAAGAGCCAAATCGCCGGGACTGGCTTCTACTCCTGCTGATAGCCAACCGGCGATTAGGAGGAATGGCATTCCCAGAGTTTGATAAATCAGAAAACGGATTACACCGCGGCTTGGAGTTTGATTCGATGGTGAAAGTAAGGGCACAGCAGTCAGTACAGAAAGTTCAATCAATAAGGCCGCGAAGAGAAATGGTTGAACTGCAATAGATGCCACTAATAAACTAATAATGATCAATCCCAAAGATGTAAGGCGGCGCGCAACGCCCACAGATTCTGCCCCGAAAAACCACAACGCTGTAACTCCAAATAAGATTGCAAGCAAAGGCGCTTGTGATGAATCAAGTGTAAGATTGCGGCCTAGTATTTGAAACGAAGATGCGACCTTTAGAGAAAACGAACCAAAACTCAACGCTTCATCAATCGGGACAATGAGGGCGGCTCCCGCTAAAATGATTGCAGTGACTCCACCAACCATCGTTGCCAAGCGTTCTCGTGTGATCAAGAGAGATAATCCGCCGATGATAAGCGGCAGGAAAATCCAAATGAATGGCGCGCTCATGCGGTTTTCTCCTCAGTTGAAGTGGTGAGCAAATATGCGCCGACCAAACCCAAACCGAGATTGATCACAACCAATAGCGCGGCGACGAGGCTGGATCCCTCCATCACGGCGTATAGAATTTCAAAACCTGAAAGGGTTGTCAATAATCCAAGGATAACGCGTAACACTTGTGTCGTCATACCGAGCTGAAGCAGGCCCATCGCTATCAACAAAACCCCGCCAATAATAACGGGGATTTCTATTCCGGGCATAATGGACTCGATGAGCGATGCGGCGGCTATTGCTAGAAGTATGGCCATACCAATCATAAATAAACGAAAGGTTCGACCTTGCGTCCAGTACTTTTCAATTGGCTCTGGTTGTTGAGGCAGATTAAGCAAAGTCATGCCGAGCGATGCGGTTGCCATCCAACCGCCGACCAGTTTTGCAGCGGCCATTCCGAGTGGCCAATGCTGTGATACCAGCCAAAACATGCCTGCATATTGAATGACTAGAAAACCGAGTCCCCGGCGCCAATCTCGATATAATAAAAGTCCGGTCGATGTTATCAACAGAACCACAACCGCAGCCCATGACACAATGGCGATAATCATCGTTACGGCTTTCTTTGCGTCATGAGCGAAATAAACAACACGAGAAAAAGCAGAGTCCACATGATGCCGCTGTCCCCTTCGAGGATATCGGATACGGTTTGGCTGAGACGCGCAAGCCAACGATAAATGACCCACAGATATTGATATAGGCGGTCGAGCCGCGGTGTAAAGGATGGGCGCACCCAGTGAGCAGGAACAGGATTCAGTATTGGAAAACGCGGGATCGCCCACAGCAAGCCAAAGGTCAGGAGAGAAGCGAAGAGGCTCGCCTCCCATGCGCCAACTTTCAGAGCTCCATTCCATCCCCATATTCCTAAAAGAATTTGATCGAAAAAGTAAAATCCCAATTCCAACAGGATAAATGCTTCGTGCCCAAATCGGTTGCGATTCAAGCGAAGCGCGCGTCGAAGGACGCAACGCACTTCGAATGAAACCAGTCATGAGCAAGGCTTGAGCGATCAACAGGAAAGGCAGGATATACCAAAAGCCAAATGCATTTCCTTGCCAGCCTGAAGCAGTGAGTGAGAGGGGTAGGGCAGATAGGCTGAACGCGCCGATGAGTAAAACGCGGCTAATCCAAATTTGTTGCACGGAGGCAAGAAACAGCACGCCGCCTATTAGGATCAATGCCGTTCCCCAACCGACGGCTCCAATCGGATTTCCAAGCAAGGCGGCCGCAACAGTCAGCGATGCCAGCCCAATGATCCAGAATGGACGACCGATCAACTCGTCCGGCGCGCGCAACCACATCCATCCGCCATAGATTCCAGCAATAGCTGTCAGGATCAACAAAAGCGGTGTGAGAGGCGAAGCAAGACTCGAGGCGGGAATGTGTGCCAATACAACCAAACTTGATGCGGCAGAGACCAAACGTAAAGTCGTGCCAAAGCCGCGCCGCAAAGTTGATTCAGAACTGTATGGCAAATGAAGTGGTAGCACACCGAGGCGCAGTCCCGCCGCGACCAAAAGATAAAGTCCCGCTTGTGGAGGAATTGTCGAAAAATTTAGACTCTTGCCTGATGCAGCGGTAACCACGTTGGCCCATATCAATAGTCCGATGCCGGCCGCGCGAGTTGAAAAAGAAATGACGATGCGCTCGCTGGCAGTCGAATCATTGACCGAACGAAGCATGATGATTAACTCAGTAAAGTCAAGCGCGGCCCAGACCAATGCCAACGTCAATGGATTGGCAGCAGTGATTGCCAGCAATCCCAATCCACACAAAGTCAATGAACCAGCCCACGCGAATGCGCTGGTGAAAGTTTCATTCACGGAAGCGGTTAATAAGATCGAAAATTGCCAGCGTAACCAAACTCAATGCGTAGGGCCAAATGATCATCTCAGCGGCAAAGGCAGGTGATTTCGGAAAAAAGACTCACCGGCTTCCATGGCAGGAGCTTAAATGATAAAGGCATATTTGTCTGCCACAGTAAAACGCTGATCCATGCAAGGAGCGCACCGCCGACCGCCGTCAGCCAGGTGAATCGAAATTCTGGACGCATGATTTGAAGGATTACGACGGCGAGCGCGGTTAGAAACAAAAGCAAGGCTGTGATTAAGATCAACATAACGGGAGTATTTTATCAGTTTTGATAATCAATCGCCATGTTTGCTAGGGAAGATGCTTGGTACAATTCTATCCATGCAACGACATCATTTTTGGATAACACTTTGTTTGTTGATTTTATTGATTGCCTCCTCGTGCACTTCTTCCCCTGATTTGAAATCGGCTCCTGGTCCTCATGCATCACCTTTCCCGACGCCGTTCCAGCCGGGTGTCTATGATTCGCCTTTTCCTGCTCCAACTTTTGATTCTCAAAACATTGCCACTTTTACTCCATATCCAACAGTTGTTCTTAAGAACGGAGCATATCCTACACCTGATCAGGTTTTATTGAGCGGTGATACACCTACTGTAACGATTGACCCATTAACCGGTCTGCCGCCGGCGGATCCGAGTTTGCTTCAGCGCCGCCCGCTTGCAATCAAGGTCGCAAATTATCCACGGTATATTCGCCCGCAAGCGGGATTAACTCTTGCGGATGTTGTCTTCGAATATTACATCGAAGGCGCGCTGACGCGTTTCATCGCGGTCTTTTACGGAAATAACTCGGCGATGGTAGGTCCCGTACGTTCGGGGCGTTACTTCGATGAACACGTGGTTCGTATGTATCATGCTTTCTATGTCTTTCAGTACGCGGACCCGCGTGAACTTACATATTTTGAGAGCGGCGACTTAAATCCTTTTCTGGTGTTGCAAGGATATGGAAGTTGTCCGCCCTATTTCAATAGCGACCGCCTCATTGAAACATACAACAATGCCTACTTCGATATCACCAAATGGAACGATTGCGCCGCGTGGCTTCATTTGGATAATTCGCCACAAAATATACGGAGCGGTTTCTTCAGTGAAGCGCTTCCATCGGGTGCTTCGGCAGCTACTCGGATTTTCACGGTTTATTCGGCGGATGCCTATAACTATTGGCAATACGATCCTGCATCTGGACGTTATCTTCGTTATGAAGAGACCGACGACACGCGCGATAACAAACCTGAAGTCTATGTGCCCTTGACGGATTACGTGAACGGTCAACAGGTTGCGACGGATAACGTGATTGTCTTGTTTGTCTCATATACTTTTGCTAATGATAACGAACAACAAGATGAAGTCTATCATGTCAATTTGATCGACTCGGGCAACGCATTTGTATTTCGAGATGGCTTGGCTATTCCTGCGCGGTGGTTTCGCACAGATATTAATCAGCCGTTGCTGATTACGAATCTGGATGGCTCTCCAATTTATATGAAGCCTGGTCAAACTTTTTTTCAAGTGATTGGCGAGACTTCCACTTTTTCGCAAAATGGGACGGATTGGCATTTTGAGTTCCAAAAGCCGTAGGTGTAAAATAGGTTTGGCATCAACAATCAATCCAAAGAAATCAGGAGCATGAAATGACCGAGAACGAATTCCGCACTGAAAAAGATTCGCTGGGCGAATTGCGTGTGCCAATCAAAGCTTTGTATGGCGTCCAGACAGAACGCGCCGTGGAAAACTTTCCCATTTCAGGTTTGCGCCCGTGGCGCGCATTCATTTGGTCGGTTGCCGCTATCAAGCGCGCCGCCGCTGAGGTTAATGATAATCTGGGTTTGTTCAACGACCGCGAAGTGGATGGTAAAAAATTCACCGCCAAGCAATTATCGAATTCAATCTCAAAAGCCGCACAGGAAGTTATGGACGGCAAATGGGATTTTGAGTTTGTGGTTGATCCATTTCAAGCCGGGGCGGGCACGAGCCATAACATGAATGCTAACGAAGTGATTGCCAACCGCGCTACGCAGATATTGGGTGGCGAACTTGGAAAGTATTATGTTCATCCCAATGATCACGTCAATATGGCGCAATCCACCAACGATGTTATTCCAGCATCCATTCGACTCGGCGGGTTATGGCGCTTGGATGAATTGCTGACATCTCTTAAAGAACTTCAATCAGCGCTGGAGATTAAGTCGCGCGAATTTGATGATGTTGTGAAATCCGGTCGTACGCATCTTCAAGACGCCGTACCGGTTCGACTTGGTCAGGAGTTTGGCGCGTATGCCAAAGCGGTCGCGCGCGAATCGGAGCGTATTGTGCGTTCAGCCGAAGGGTTGAGGCGGCTAGGAATCGGTGGAACCGCTGTCGGATCCGGATTGAACGCACATCCCGAATATCACAAGCGGATGATCCAGAAGTTGTCCGAATTGACCGGCTTGAAGTTATACGAGTCGGATAATCTATTTGAGTCGATGCAATCGCTTGCAGACGCCGCGGATTTCTCCGCATCGATTCGCACGCTGGCGTTGACATTGATTCGCATCGCCAATGATTTTCGTTTGTTGGCCTCCGGTCCCTCCACTGGCTTGGATGAGATTCGTTTGCCCGCGGTTCAACCGGGCTCGAGCATCATGCCCGGCAAAGTGAATCCGGTGATGGCGGAGATGCTCGATCAGGCGATGTTTCATGTGATCGGATGCGACACGACGATTGCGATGGCGGTGCAAGCTGGACAGTTGGAATTGAATGTGATGATGCCAATCGTCGCGCATAATTTGTTTGAGATGATGCAGGTGACCATCGGCGCGGTGAACGCATTTACGGAACGCACAGTCAAAGGTCTGACTGCGAACCGCGAGAAAGCGGAGGGTTGGCTCTCGAAAAATGCCATCGTAGTAACGGCGTTGAATCCGGTGATTGGTTATTCACAAGGCGCGGCATTGGTAAAAGAAGCATTGGCAAAGAATGCTTCCATCCGCGAGTTGGCAGTTGAGAAAGCCAAAGCGGGTGCGCTTAAACATCGCGATGAAGATCGCCCGGTGACTGTGGATGAAATCAATGCCGCGCTTTCCGATTTACGCAAACTCACCGAAGGCGGAATTGCTGGCGGCGCTGGAGGCGGAGGATAGAGTTGATATTGATTTTATTGTTGAATGCGTCTCAGAAGTTTTTAATCGGTTGGGTATAAAATCATTTCCATGATGAAGAGACGTACCTTCAAGAGCTGGTCTTTTCTTTTACGAGGGACAGCCCTTTTTCTTAATCCTTCTTTCGGTCTTCTATCCGACTCTGGTTGCGAGCGCGCATCCCATTGACATGTACGCGCAAACTCAATCCATCCTGATCGGTTCGGATGGGATTCAAATCGATTGGAAGATCACGCCCGGACCTTTGCTGGCGGACGCGATTTGGAGCGCGGCAGATCAAAATCAGGACGGTACAATCAGCCCGCAGGAGGTGCAGGCTTGGACCGCGCCTTGGCTTTCCAGTGAGACGGTTTTGTTCGACAATCAGCCAATCGCTTACACTCAAACTCAGGACATTCATTGGCCCGCCACCGTGGATGTCATGCGCACTGGCGAGGATTCCATTGAAATGCATTTGCTCGTCCAATTTCCAGTGGGGCTGAGCGGCAAGCATTCGGTCGTGATTCATAATTCGCATCTGGAACTCAACAGCCTTAACTGGTTTTCTGTTGCGAGTCAGCAAGGCATGACGTTTGATCAACCCGCACAGAACAACGGCATTCTTGGTTTCGATATTTATTTTCCGGTTTCTTCTACCGCGGGAACAACTGCTTTGACTTCCTGGACCAGTGGCACGCCGAACCTTCCGAGTTTTACCAACGCGGTCTCGCAGATGGCAGGGAATCTTTCCAATTCGAATCCATCTCCGCAACTCGCGGGCAGTCCAACGATGGTTACATCCGCGCTGACTGGACTGGTAAAGATGCCACAGTTCTCCCCGCTGTTCTTACTTGGCGCATTTTTATTGTCGTTGGTTCTGGGAAGTTTACACGCCATGACTCCCGGACATGGAAAAGCATTAGTCGGCGCCTATCTGGTCGGCTCGCAGGGCAGGACGCGCGATGCGGTCTTTCTCGGCACGATTGTGACTATCACTCATACCGGCTCCGTTTTATTGCTGGGCTTGATCACGTTGATCGCTTCGCATTACATTCTTCCTGCATTGATTGCTCCGTGGCTGGAAATAATCTCCGGCGTGCTGGTGATCGGTTTCGGAATCAATTTATTGATTCAACGAAGGCACGATCTGACGCGCTTTTCAACTAATCAAACAAAGAAACCGGCGGGGGAATTTTCTATCAAAGTGGCGGATCATACCCACGATCATGAATCAAGTTTGTTACATACTCATACTCATGATCACACTCATGTCGGCGAACACGATCATTCTCATCCTCACACTCATGCCGTGCCTGCCAACGAGATTACTTGGAAGTCGTTGCTGACTCTGGGCGTTAGCGGAGGCTTGGTTCCTTGCCCGGATGCGATTGCGATTCTGCTCGTTGCAGTTGCGGTAAATCGAATTCCTTTCGGCATGTTTTTGATTCTCGCTTTCAGTATTGGTCTGGCGTTTGTGCTGATTGCAATTGGGATTGCCATGGTTCAAGGAGTTCGCTTCATTACTCGGAGTGATATCTTATCCCGCTTTAGCGTTTATGCTCCGGTGGTCAGTGCAGTGGTGGTATCGGGATTGGGAATCGTGCTGACGGTCAGCGCGTTGAATTCGTTGAATTTCTTTTCGTCGCTTTCGCGTTCTCCCGCGAGTTCAAAGCGCTTCAACAGATTCAAGTTCAAAATCATTGCCTTCTTTTGATGTCACACGCGCGAAATTGATTTATCTTGCGCCGGATAATCAGCCTGAGAGCGAAGACCAATTATTTGAAATGTCATTAAGTGGTGGAACTCCAAGGCAATATACTAAAGAATCTTCAGGGATAGCCGGTTATTCCGTCTCGCCGGACGGGAAGACGATTCTGTATACCGCGTTCAAGGTGGATGGCAGTTCTACCATCTCGGCGATCAATGTAGACGGGACTCAACAACGCCTGATCTTGAATTGCCCTACTTCCCAGTGCGGTGATCCGCAATGGTATCCTGACGGTCAAAAGATTGTGTATCAGCGCTTGGATTATGCAGGAGATTCTGCTTTATCGAAATTCAGCATTTGGTGGCTGGATTTAAAAACGGGCCAAACGGTGCCGGTCTTTCAAGATCAAACCTTTCCGAGTTCTGCTCCTACGTTTTCTGCAGATGGCCAATGGCTGAGTTATCTTTCTCCGGCGAATAATACAATCCAAATCTATCACCTTCTAGATACAAAAGATATTTCCATCCCCATTGGTTATCAAGGCTTGATGCCTGAAGTATGGAGTCCTTCATCTGACGCAATTTTATATTGGAATGCGGTATCTCCCGAAGCTGGATCGTCCATTCATGTTCAAAGATATATCTTGAACTCCGGTCAGGAGAATGACTTGGGCGGAACTCAGGATCAAACGGACTACTCCGCCTCTTGGTCGCCGGACGGGCAGTGGATCGCCATTGATCGGAATTACTCCACGTCTGATAGCACCAAGAAAGGCGATGAAGTTTGGCTGGTGCACCCCGACGGAACTCAGTCTCACACGATCCTTAGTGAATCGGATGTTTCTTACACCGATTTGAATTGGTCGCCGGATGGAAGCTATTTGGCTTACACGCGTTATTCTTACAACAACATCGGGCAGTCGGATGTTTGGATGATCAACATTCAAACTGGTCAAACGACCATGCTTGCATCCGGAGGATTTATCCCAACATTATTGCCATAATTTGCAATTGGAGGGTACAATTCAAGAGGAAGAGGAGCTATGAACTTCGACCCGACTTTCCTCACCAATTTCGTGCTTGTCTTAACTGGTTTTGGCGGAGCCTTTTTAGCTGCCTTATGGATTGCGCTCGTCATTTGGACGTATCGCGATATCCGCGCTCGCGCTCGTGACCCATTAGTGCATATTCTTTCTGCATTGTTGGTCGCGGTCTTGAACTTGCCAGGAGTGTTGGTTTATTTAATCTTGCGCCCCGCGAGGACGTTGGAAGAAGAATATCAGCATACTCTTGAAGAAGAAACTTTGCTTCAATCACTGGAAGATTTACCGCTTTGTCCGGGTTGTGAACGACGCGTCAAAGATGATTGGCAGGTTTGCCCGAATTGCAATACCAAGCTAAAAAAAGTTTGTCATCATTGCAGCAAGCTGATGGAACTGCCGTGGAACATTTGTCCATATTGCGGAACGCCCGTTCCCGGTATGCGGCAAGAGAGCCTCAGTATTGATGACGCTTTGCACGAGCTGCACATGGGTGATGATGGGGAAGTAAAGATCGGATGAATTACGTTTCTAAATTGAAAAAGATTTCCGAGAAGCCCTGGTTTTATCCAGTGGCACTGCTGTTAATTTGTTTGATCGTCTATGGATATGTTTTGCCCTCCCTTGGTTATTACTGGGATGATTGGGAGGTCGTTATGTTTACAAGGCTCAATCCATCACTGCAGCCGGGGTTCTATGCCATTGATCATCCGTTCCCTTGGACTCCCCAACTCCTATATTTTCTCTTCGGTTCAAATCCGGTTGGCTGGCATATCATTACCCTGTTATTTCGCTGGGCAGGGGCACTGTTTCTTGTACTTTCACTCGTTCTTATCTGGCCGCGCTATGAGGCTCACCTGCGCTGGCTGGGTGCCTTGTTGATTGTTTACCCAGGCTTTCTTCAACAATCCCAATCTGCCGCAAAAGATCGTGTTTTAGCGGCGTTTTTGATTTTTGCTCTCTCCGTCTTTCTGATGGTGAATGCAGTCAAACATCCGAAATGGGCTTGGTTTCTTTTTCCGCTTTCATGGCTGATGGCGTTTGCATATCTTTTTACAGCTGACAATTTTGCGGGCCTCGAATTGATACGCCCCCTTCTTTTGTGGTTGTTGATCGCCCCTGGAAATAAAAAGATTTTAAATTCTTTGGGCCAAGTTGCGGTCAAATTCTTACCTTATCTTCTCATTTTAGCATTCTATTTCTTCACTCGATTCGTTATTTTCCCTGCTTTGATTCACACAAGGGAACAAGTTGGAGTTGTCAACTCGTTTGTGGGTGGATTTCATATATCTTTGGTGAGTACGGCGTTGGCTTTGCTCACTCGCGCATTCCTGGACCTGATCTATTCGACATTGCAGGTTTGGACTAGCGCTATAACCACCTCCCCGGGTTTTACTTTCCAGAGCAAGGTAGTCTGGTTGGCTTTCGCGTTAGGCATTTTGCTTACACTCCTCTTTGCTTTCTTTCAAAATACCAGCGAGAAAGATGCACAGGAGATTTCGTCGCCAGCTTCCATCTTCGTGGTTGGCTTGTTTTCATTCGTTCTCGGCGCTCTTCCGATATGGACGCTGGGCAGACAGATTAGCGGAGGGGGGCGATGGGATGATCGTTTTGGTCTCGCACCGATGCTCGGTGTGGGCCTCATCGTCATCGCACTTTTGTTATGGTTTGTTCGCCCTCAAAGTCATAAAATTATTCTTGGCCTACTTCTCATTTTTTCCATTGTAGCCCAAGTTTTAGTTGTCAACCAATATCGTCTTGATTGGAGTGTTCAGCGCGATTACTATTGGCAGCTTTATTGGCGCGCGCCGGCTCTGCAAACTGGCACAGCTCTCCTTTCTTTTGAACAACCCTCACTTTCTGTAACCGAGGATGATGCTGGGTACGCACTTAACATTTTATATCATTATCAAACCAGCGATGGCTCACTTCCCTATTGGTTTGTTACGGACGGGCCTATTATGAATTCGAACCTCAAACCAGGCATTCCGATCAATCACTCCGTCCGCAATCTTCATTTTCAGGGAAACACCTCAGCAAGCATTGCTTTAATGCACCAGACAAGCATTACATGCCTGCGGATGCTTGATTCGGTTTATGCAGACGATCCCATATACTCCACCGAACAGGGAGCATTGATTCCCGTTTCCAACCTTTCTCAAATCATTCCGGCCCCTGCATCTGCCGCACCCGACACCAACGTTTTCGGCCCTGAACCTAATCATGACTGGTGTTACTTCTTCGAGAAGGCTGACCTCGCGCGTCAAATGGAAGACTGGAAAACTGTCATAGTGCTCTATCAGCAAGCGACACAAAACGGCTTGGCTCCTCAAGATGGCGCGGAGTATATTCCGTTCATCGAGGCGTATGCACAGACCGGCAACTGGCATAAAGCATATGATTTGACCCTTGCTGCTCAAAAATTGACTCCGGATCTTGAAACGATGTTATGCGCAAATTGGTCGCGATTAAGTCAATTGCCAACACCCGATGCAAAAGTGATTGAACAAATCAAGCAATCTCTTTCCTGTAAAAAATTCTAAAGAATTGAGTGAATAAAATTGAAAATCAATTCCATCACCCTTCATCATATTCGTATGCCCCTGGTCGCGCCGTTCGAGACTTCGTTCGGACGCGAGCTGGACCGCGAATGTATCCTCATTTCGATTCAATCAGATGGGTTGACCGGCTATGGCGAATGCGTTGCGGATCAATCTCCGGGCTATAACTATGAGACCACTGGCACAGCTTGGCATATTCTCAAAGATTTTATTGCACCATTGATTCTCGGACAGGATGTCAAAGACGCCGCTGACTTCCAGAATCGTGTTTCTGGGATTCGCGGACATCACCTTGCCAAGGCTGGCGTCGAGATGGCGCTGTGGGATTTGCTTGGCAAGCGTGATAAAAAATCCTTGCGCGAAATGCTTGGCGGCAAACGGGATAAAGTCGAAGTGGGCGTGTCGGTCGGTTTGCAGGAGTCGCCCGAAGTCTTGGTGCGAACCGTAACCGATTATGTGGAAAGCGGTTATGCGCGCGTCAAGATCAAAATCAAACCGGGACGCGATGTCGGCGATGCGTCTGCCGTGCGGAAAAAATTTCCAAGCATCCGTTTGCAAGTGGATGCGAACTCCGCCTATTCGCTGGAGTCGGCTCAATCGCTCAAGCCGTTCGATGAATTGAATCTATTGTTGATTGAACAGCCGTTATTTGAAGATGATATTTGGGATCATCACAAATTGCAGGAACAATTCCGCACACCGATTTGCCTCGACGAAAGCATTTTATCGCCGCGCCATCCGCGTTATGCGATTGAGATGAAGGCATGCCGCATCATCAACATCAAAGCGGGACGTGTTGGTGGTTTGAGTCAGGCGATTGAAGTGCATGACCTTTGCCGCGCGCAAAATATCCCTGTGTGGTGTGGCGGCATGTTGGAGACCGGCGTGGGCCGCGCGTCGAATTTGGCGTTGGCTTCGTTGCCCGGCTTCAAATTGCCCGGCGATATTTCTGCGTCGGATCGTTATTACAAACGCGATATTACTCACGAATGTTTTTCGCTCAACAAGGATAGCACGATTGATGTGCCGCGCGGCGTAGGTCTCGGTGTGACGATTGATGAAGACGCGCTGGCTTCATTCACACTGGCCCATCTCGAACTTAAGCAAATGTAAAATGTCATTGCGAGGAGCCGCACCGGTTGAGTAACGAGCGAAGCGAGTATAACGCCCTGCGCCCTTTCAGGGTCGAAACCACGCGGCGACGAAGCAATCTCCCCTTACATCAAACTATTCTTTGCATGAAAACATGAGATTGCCACGCGCCTAAGCACCCTTCGGGTGTCGGTGCTCGCAACACTTGCACCTGGTGCAAGTGCAGGTGTGACATTAGAAATAGATGTTAAGCCAGAATAAGTTTTTATCTTTCAACGAGTTTCTCCGGCTATAATCGTTTTCGTGAAAAAACTTATTCTGATTTTCATCTTACTGTTGACTGCTTGTGCGTCTCAAACCATCGCGACGCCAACCGCATCATTATCGATTCCAAAATCCACTGCAACTGCTTCGCAAACTGCAACGCCATCTTCCAGCACACTTTGGATCAGCCCGGCAGTGCCGGACGAACTTCGCACAACAGCACAAGGATGGAATCTGCTAACTGCTTCAAATGCATCCACGGCTTCGCTGGTTCTCGACATTGAAAATCCGCAATCGAAAATCGAAAATCAAAAATCCGTTTGGATATACGCGTTGGTTGCGCCATTTCCCACGGTGACCGATGGTGTGACTTCGGATGATTTAAAAGCCGCGTGGCACGGATCATCATCCGGACCGTTTGCAGGTCATCCGTTGTGGATGACAGATTCAACGCTGGCGGCGTTCACTGCGCTTTGGGGCGCGCCCGCTGACGGCGCCGTCACGACCGCACCTGCCGATCAATTGGTGGATGATATGTGGAAGAGTCTTCCATCGTGGGGAATCGTTCCATTCGAATCGCTCGATCCAAAATGGAAAGTGTTGACCGTTGACAATCAATCGCCCATTCACAAAGATTTCGACGCGACCCAATATCTACTGCAAATCACTTTCTCCCTGCAAGGAACTCATCCTTCGTCTTTCATCCTTCCGACTTCAAATCGCGATCCATCCAGGTTGACCACCGTTATCTTGACCGGCACAACATCTTTGGTGCGGGGGATCGCTTATCAAATGGAAGTCAACGGCATTGACTATCCGGAGCAAGAGATCGGGGATATATTGCGCCAGGCGGACATCCTTCACGTCAGCAATAAGACTTCGTTCGATCCAAACTGCCCACCGCCGAATCCGTTGGAGAATCGATTCTTTTGCAGTGATCCAAAATATATTCAGTTGTTGGTGGATGTGGGTGTGAAAGTCGTCGAGTTGACCGGTCCGCATATTTTGGATGACGGCGCGCCTGCATTTTTATACACACTGAATCTTTACAAACAAAATAACATGCAAACTTATGGCGGCGGTGCAAATCTCGCCGAGGCGCGCCAGCCGCTCTTGATCGAAAATCACGGAAATAAAATTGCGTTCATCGGTTGCAATGCAGGACAACCGCCTCAGCCGCTTGCAACGCAGTATTCGGCTGGCGCCAACCCGTGCGATTACACCCAGCTTGCCCAGGAAATTGGTCAGGTGCGCGCACAGGGTTATCTGCCGATTGTCACGCTTCAATACAAGGAAGGGTATACACCGCAAGTTATGCCGTGGCAGTTGAATGATTTTCAACGGGTCGCGGATGCCGGCGCGGTCATTGTCAGCGGAAGCCAGGCGCACGCGCCGCTTGAAATGGAATTTTATAAAGGGACGTTCATTCATTATGGATTGGGCAATTTGTTCTTTGACCAAATGGGCAACCAGCCGCCCAATCCCGGAATGCAGCCGCAGCCCGCCCAACGCTGGGAATTTCTTGACCGCCATGTTTTTTACGATAACCGTTACATCAGCACGGAATTATTGACCGCCATGCTGGAAGACTACGCACAGCCGCGCCCGATGACTCCCGATGAACGCGCCGCCTTCCTGACTGCCTACTTTGGTTACAGCGGATGGATTCCGCTCATTCCCACGCCCGCGCCGGAGCAAACTCCGACTTTATATCCGTTGCTGAATTTCAGTCCACTGCCAACTCACACACCGATACCCAAAGCCACACCAACGCCGTAATCGTAACGATCCCACCAAATAGGCGTTTTTTTCATATAGCCTTCATTAGCTTGAAGGAAATACGAAAAAGTTACAAGAGGATTCAATCAGGGCACAAATTCAATTGTTTCTGTGGTGATAGGCACACCACCAATGGTGCCAGTGTTATCGGTTAGTCCTCCAAAATATTCATAGTCCATCCAGCTTATGCTTTTCGGCGATGGATCTCCTTGTACATACGCCTGAAGAGGAGAGAGCATTTCTCTTCGAAAGGCCGTTTCCTGCATTGCATCTTTTACCGCCGGAGCCATAATCGCAACTAATTGACCGTTTACCGCCGATACTTTCATATACATCCCGTTTGCTAAATACATATCAGGATCATTTTTTGCATCTTCAGGATTGATCCAGATCCTCGGTAAATCCTTTGCGGACTTCCCATGGCGACCCATTGACATCAATAGCTTCACCATTATTGAGATCCTGAACCATTGCATTCACATCCTTAAAATATTGTTGTAGCCCTGATGGATCTTTAAAATTATATTTTGATCGGATTGTTTGATTATCTAAACTCTTATTCACATTAGTTGAAGTTGCCTAACAGAAAGACCGGCGGCATGGAAAAAACTGAGCAACAAATCTGGCCGGTGTCGTAAACGTGCAAAACTGCGATTGAGCATTTGGCGCATCTCCACTTTATCTGCTGGTCGAGCATTCTTGAGATGGTGTTTGACATTGCCATGGCAATATTCTTCAGGATTGAGTTCGGGAGCATAAGCTGGTAATTCTTCCACTTGGATCTCCGTAGGGGCAGCCAGATCGGCTTGAGTTTTTCGGCTTTTATGTGTCCGGGCTCGATCCCAGATCAAAATGATCCTACCGCTCAGATGCTGCTGTAAATGCTGAAGTGAAACGATCACCTGATCACTCTTAATGGAGCCTTCAAAATGACACTTGTAGATTTTGCCCGACATGGTCAAGGCGACTGCAGTAGACAAAACTCGCCGATCGCGTGCCGTCCGCCGCAAGACGGGCCGTTTGCCTTTCCGGGCCCAAGTTGTCGCCAGCGGTTCCAGGAAAGAGAAGCCGAATTCATCGAAGAACACGATGATGGCGCCGAGCCGCAGCGCCTTTTTTTATCCTTGGCCAATCTTTTGTCAGCCCAGCCTTCACCAGTTCTTCGTCTCGCTCGGCGGCACGCGGTAATGGCTTTTGAACACTGTAGCCCAATTGATCCAGCACTCGCCGGAGAGAGTTCGGATGATAGTCAATGTCAAATTCCTTCTTGAGCAATTCGCTCACTCGCACCCGTGTCCATCGATCCGTTGGAAACCCGGCTGCCAAAGCCCCCGATCCAGCAGACGCTTCAGCTTCTTCCTAATCCCCGCAGTCAGTTTCGACGGACGTCCCGAACTTTTCCGTTGTCGCAACCTTTGGAGACCGCCTGCTTCGATCGCTTTCGCCCAAACGCCCACTGTGGCCCGGCTGACGCCAAGCTGTCTGGCAATCTCGGCTTTTGTCAATTTCCCAGCTCTCAGCAGGCGGCCTCCTTCTCTACGACGTTCTTCCATTTGCTCACGTGTCAGATAAGATGGTTTCCATGTCATACCATCTATTGTAAATTAACGTGAATAATGGTTAAGAGGCCAGCAAAGGCAAACCGTTTGGGACGATATTCAAGGAAGGTTTTTTGGGTTGATGGCAATAAGCAATGAGACCCGCGATAATATTGATGAAGGCATTGATTGGACTGCGGTGCCGAGTATGCTCAATTTGAGAAATATTCTTGAGTTGGTTGATCACGCTCTCAATGATGGCGCGTTTGCGCAGGAGCAATTTATCCACCCAAGGCATCAATCGGTTTTTCATATTTTTCTTCAGTCGCGTAATGAGCTGAACGTTCAAAGTTTCCAGTAATTGTTCAAATAAAGACTGAGAAATATATCCTCGATCGGCAATGAGCTTGCCGAATACATGTTGGCAAAGAGCCGGAACTGGTTTGCGATCATCCACATTTCCTGGTGAGATCTGACAAGCTAAGATTTCACCGCAATCGTTGACGACCAGATGGAGCTTCAAGCCATAAAACCAGCCCATCGAGCCTTTGCTTCGCTGCGCCAGACCTTCAAAAACCTTGTGATTGTGGATCCGATGCAGATCGCATACTTCCAAGGCAGTGGAATCGATAAACGAGATGCCGCTGCAGCGTCCATACAAACTTTTCAGATAAGCACTCAACGGTCCAAGGGCAGAAGGCATCAAAATCACAAAGCGCTCATAACTCACTAAATTCGGAAACTCGACACGAAGCTGCGTGCAAACATACTCAGTGTAATACGCTTTGAAATTCCGATATCTGGATTGATGAAAATAAATGATAATGGTCATGATCTCACTCATGCTTAATTGTCCCGCTCGCCGACGCCTTTTACTCCCATCGGCCAACAATTTCTTTTCCCAGACCGGCTAAAAGATTTGGCAAAAATCATCTACACTCACAAATAATTCGAGTAAACTCATGGCGCGGGGTTCCTTTCGGGTGCTTTTTGGTTTGCACCTAAAGTTTACCCAAATGTGAACCCCGCTTCCTTATCCATTATTCACGTTAAATTAACTTCAGCTAACGTGAATAATTCGATAAAATAAATAAACAATAATTACGGATGCGAGAGATGAGTTTGCGTTTTGCGTTGCCACATAAGCTGATTCTCCCGGTGGATGAACCAATTCCCCGACATCCTGTGAGTATTCGAAATTTGGGTAGTGGATGAAAAGTAAGTGATGATAAGATAGGCAGTATGATCCAAAAAGCCTACCACTGTCGAGTGTGCGGAAGCACCAATATTGTCAAAAACGGCACCAACCGTCTCAAGCAACAGCAATATCACTGTAAAGAGTGCGGAGCGCGGCGTGTTCTGGAGTTAAAGCGAGAGGCAAAAAAACGCAAAAACCGATCATCCTCAGCCTCTACCAAGAGCGTGTAAGTTTGCGAGGTTTGGAGCGGATTTTTGATGTTGCTCGCCAAAGCGTTTCCAGATGGATTGTCGAACATGTAAAAGATCTGCCGGAACTCAAAGACACTTTGTTGCCAGCCGAACCGGACGATGTCTTGGAATATGATGAAGCCTGGAGTTTTGTTCTCAAAAAGAGCAATAAACGTTGGCTGTGGACGGTCATGTGTTGTCGCACCCGACAAATCATCGCCTTTGTCATTGGCGACCGCAGTGAAACAACCTGTCGCCGTTTGTGGAACGAAGTTCCACTGGCCTACCGCAGTTGTATTTCCTACAGTGATTTCTGGGAAGCCTACCAAAAAGTTCTTCCGCAGAGCACGCATCAAGCGGTTGGGAAAGAGAGCGGACAGGTTTCACACATGGAGCGTTGGTATTGTACTTTGCGCCAACATCAGGCGCGCTATGTCCGTAAAACCCTTTCGTTTTCGAAGCGCGACGCCTTTCATCACATGGTCACTACATGGTTTATCATTGATCACAATCTCGCCAGAAAACAACTTGCATCACTTACTTTGTAACCACTACCGAAATTTGAAGCATAATAGAGAGTAAAATTTAATGTAAAATCATTATAGATACTATCGCCACCGCCGGTTAAATTGAATCGGTCTCGTCTTTCATGCGTGATTCAACCCAATGCCCCGTTATGCCGTTTTCAACATCGGTACCATATTGAATTGGCTCCCAATAGAGCGTCGTCTTTCCGTCATCTGCTGTCTTTGTATATAAACCGGTCGCACTATCCTTCCCAGTTTCATCCGGCGGCATATTCGGATCACGGGTTGCTGTTGGTGTGGCAGGTATCTGCGTTGGTGCGACTGTTGATGTTGCTGGAATTTCAACTGTGGCAGTTGGTATGTTTGTCGAAGTCGCTGGCTCACCCTCGATAGAAGGCTGGCAGGCAGTGAGAAAGATGATGATTGCCAAAAAAGAAACCAAGTGGCGCATACAATTATTTCAAAGGATCCATTCGATGCAGGGATTGATTCTTTGATTTTGGCAGGGGACTGGAAGTCCCCGCCTCAAAACATGAAAGCCCTGCGGGTTGAGTGGCGCGATCGCGCCACTTTCATGAACTAAGCAGGGACTTTTAGTCCCGCTGATCTCAGGCATGATTCAATTGTCGCAGTTTTGGGAGCACATCTTCGGGTTTTTTGCCAGTGAGCTTTAGATAGATTGCCAATCCATCCATATCCACTTCTTCGTTCCAAATCAACTCGCCGCTTCCACCAATTTTGACCTTCTCAAACTGGCTGTAGTCGTTCCATAAAACGAAGACGCCTTTCCTTGCAAACTCGGATAGATCAATCACGCCCTGTACGCCATCTGAGAATTTGATGTTCAGGCGATAGTTCTTAAGGGGTATGACTTCTATCGGTATAGGAATTTTTTCTTCCATAATTTGATTTTACCACTGCCCGATTCCCGATTAACGGCATCGTACTCGAAGAGTAATACCGATTTCCATCAATCGAAATAAATATTCAAATCCGAACAGTCAAAGCGATTGCCGCAGTTGGGACACATGATTTTGCAATTGCTTTCGTACATCTCGGCTCCGCATCGGTCGCAAACAAACTTTTGCTTTTCGTTTTGCTCCTTGCGTTTTTCGCTTTCCGTTTTACTTTTTACTTCATTTCCCATTTCAATCTTCCTTCCAAACAACCGGCTTTAACAAATCCCGATTGAATTCTGTGATTTGCTCTTCGCCCGATCGTTTGACTTCCTCAATAGCCGCGTCCAAATCATTTCGCAATTGTCCCACTTCTACGCCGCGGCACGTTTCTGGGAATTGTCTCAGCCATTTCATACTTCGTCCGTAGACTTTGATCGCGCCGGGATAATTTCCGCGCGTAATATGAAGATAAGTTACTCCGGCTTGCAAAATTCCTTGATATAGTTCCCGTATCTTTCCTTTTTCATCTTTCCACGCGGCTTCCAACTCTTCATGTGCCTCGAAATACTTTCCCTTGTTGAAAAGAATTAATCCTTCGTGTGCGCGGGGATGAAGCCTGCCATCACAATCGGTCATGTTCGCGGCAGTATAACATGGATACAATTTGCTAAGTGGTAAAATTTCTTAACATGGCTCGAAATACACATCGAATGGGGGACAGGTTGTGACTTTTTTGCTTTATTATTCAGTATTGTGTTCGGCATCGGCGCGCTCGCCTTCGGTTATCACTTGGCGGGCTTTGCACCATTTGTCCGTTGGATCATTTTCTTTGGCGTGGTGTGGCTCGTTGCAGTTTGGCAACGTTGGCGCTGGTTTGCATATATCGGGATCGTGTTCAATTTGCTTGTTGCCGCATTGGGATTGTGGCTCTTAAATTTTCCCCCGGGCTGGATGTTCGCAGGTGCAATTGGCGGACTGCTTGCTTTTGATTTGACTCGCTTTTGGGATCAAGTGCGCTTCATGGTCTCCGATGAGGAGCGGCGCGGCCTAGAGACACGTCATCTCATCCGAATCAGTGTACTTACTATCATCGGCATGACGTTGGCGAGTCTTGCCATGCTCGTCAAATTACAATTTACTTTTCAATGGGTGATTCTATGGGTTGTGGTGGTCGTGTTGGGATTGGCTCAACTCATTAACTGGTTTCGCAAGCGAAGCTGATCGTCGCGTTATAATTTATAAAATGCAAAACATAAAACGTAATTGCGTTTTGCTCATTGCGTTTTAGAAAACGAGGCTCCCATGTTTGATCTTCCCGATGATGAAATTCTGTCTCTTTCCAAAGAGCATGTCTTTTGGACGTGGTCGGCGCAAGCGAAAGTCGATCCGATTCCCGTGCAGCGCGCCAAGGGCGTTTATTTCTGGGATGTGAGCGACAAGCGCTATCTCGATTTCAACTCGATGACGATGTGCGTGAACATCGGTCACGGCGACGAGCGCGTGATCGAAGCGATGGTTGAACAAGCGCGCTCGCTTCCATACACCGCACCGGGCATGACCAACAAAGTCCGCGCACTGGCAAGCAAGTTGGTCGCTGAGGTTTCCCCCGGCGGACAATTGACCAAAGTCTTGTTCACGCTTGGCGGCGCGGATGCCAACGAAAACGCCATCAAATTAGCGCGTGGATACACAGGGCGTTATAAGATTTTAGCGCGCTATCGCTCGTATCACGGTGCGACGGCGGGCGCGATGGCCGCCACCGGCGATCCGCGCAGAGTCGCGTGGGAACCGATGCTGATGCTTGGCGTCGTCCACTTCCTTGACCCGTATCGTTATCGTTCCATGTTTCATCGAACGAATCCAAATATTTCGGAAGAAGAATTCACGTGTGATTATCTCAATCACCTCGAGGAGATTATTCAATACGAGGGACCGGAGACGATTGCCGCGATTTTGATGGAGTCCGTGACGGGGACAAACGGAATCATCATTCCGCCAGAAGGTTACATGCAGGGCGTCCGCGTCTTGTGCGATAAATATGGTATCGTGATGATTGCCGATGAAGTCATGAGTGGATTGGCCGCACGGGTAAATGGTTCGCGGTGGATCATTGGAATGTTGTGCCGGACATCATGACGATGGCAAAAGGGCTGACGTCTGCGTACGCGCCGTTAGGCGCAGTGGCGATGAAGCCACAGATCGCGGCGCACTTTGATGAAATCGCTTATAAGTCGGGATTGACTTACACATCGCATCCCATTTCGTTAGCCGCCGCGATTGCGAACATCAATGTCATGAAGCAAGATCATATTGTTGAGCACGCGGCGGCTATGGGTCCTGTGCTGAAGCGCATGTTGACCGATCTGGGCGAGGCGCATCCATCAATCGGAGATGTCCGTTCAATTGGGTTGTTCGGCATTATCGAGTTGGTCAAGAACCGCGAAACGAAAGAACCGATGGCGCCGTGGAATGGCTCAAGCCCGGAGATGACCGCCTTCAAAAAATATTGCTTTGATCACGGTTTGTATCTGGATATTCACTGGCACACCGCGTTGATCATCCCGCCGTTGATTATCACGGAGGAGCAATTGAGGGAAGGCTTTGATGTGCTGGATGAAGCCTTGAAGATCACGGATAAAGCAAGCAAGCAATAAGAGGCAGCAGCCGGGGTGAATCCCACCAGCCTGTCCTTGCCTGCACCTTGCCGCAGGCACAGGTGGTATTTTTCCAAGGGTCGGGCCGTTCGCTCTGCGAGCGAAGCGAGACACAGTGCACGCTGTGGGCGGCTTCTAAGCATTATAAGATACATCTTGAACTCGTATGTGAACTTGAATCGCGTAAAAGATATATCCTCTGAGTTGGAAAAGGTTGAGTTGCTTGACTGTCACCAAACAAACGGAATGAGCCGATAATGTACCCTCTTTGTATATTCCTCGTATCCATGAAGGCCTTTACTCAATACTTCTTCCTCATTCCGAATGCGAATTGACAGGAAAAACGGAATGCAGAGGGCAGGAAGTATGGCGAACCATGATCCAAGGATAAAAGGGGTGGAAAGAAACAAGATCGTAAATGCCAAATACATTGGGTGGCGCACGACACCATACATCCCGGTGTTGATCAGCTGCTGATTTTCTTGAATCTCGACCACTCTTGAAGTGTAGCTGTTCTGTTTCATGACGAAAAAGAGCATCGCCAGGGATAATACCATGATGACCGAGAAACTCATGACCACCATGAAAGGAATGTGAGACCATCCGAAGCGGAAATCCAAGCCTGTGACAAGAAACATGATTAGAGCCGAGGCGATGAGCAAGCCCATTGCCGCTTTTTGAGCTGTTTCAGTTTCTGCTGCTCGATAGCGAGTTTGAGCATATTGGGGATTTGTAAAGGAGAAGTAGATGAGGATAGATACGTAGCAGATTACGAAAATCCCCAGGAATAGCCATGCGTTTAGAAACTTGATCGTTCCGGCTGGAATAAACAAGACAATCCCGAATATGAGAAAAGCAAGGATTCCATTCAAGATAGCTCTGAGAGAGAGCAAAAGTTCCTTTAGAAGGTTATTGGAATGGTCTGACATAGATTCCTCCAATCCGTCACATCTTGAAACTGTGCCGCCTACCGGTATGCGTAAGCCCTGTGTTCTTCAGGGTACCCGCTGCTGGGCGGGACGAGATCACACCGCTTTGACGAAATTGGCTTGAGCGTAGTGTACTCCTTTTGGGCAGGTTGTAGCCCCGTCCGCTGGAGCCGTTGTTGGGTCTCGAATCCTATGGCTGGTCCACTCTTCGATAATTGGTCACACCATTCTGCCTATTCACATATCGGAACCGCCCAGATTGAACGATCTCATCATGTACCCAACTAGGAGGCCACACCGCCATCACTCCACCTGGCTTAAGAATTCGGTGCATTTCAGTCATTAGTTTTTCCATTGGTAGCATTGGGGCTGGAATAACGCCAAATATGATCACCTCATCGAAGCTTTCTTCCTCCAGCTTTGTATCCAGCGCATCTCCCTTTACCACCTTCACTACATCACTCAAGTTTGCCTGTCGTACTTTTTCCACAACCGTTTTGACGGATACTGGCAGCATGCCCATTGCCGTCAATAAGCCACCATTGCCAAGCATCTTGGCTGCTGGAATGGTAAAGAATCCTGTTCCACATCCGACTTCCAACACTTTCAGGCCAGGGTGAATTCCGGCACCTTCCAGTATTTTTTTCGGGCCAAAGAACTTGTATCGAAATGGGCTCTCCATTATGAGAGCCATCAATCTTATGAACATCCTTCCAAAAGTATTTTTTCCTAGCTTTTCAGTATCCATATGAGACTCTTGATCTGATGCTTAGCGCCCAACGGTTTGCGACGTTGTCCCCGTAGGGAATCGCGAAGCATGGCGCTGCTGGGCGGGACGAGACAAAGCCGCTTTGACGGAATTGGCTTGAGCGTAGTGTACTCCTTTTGGGCAGGGTGTAGCGCCCCGTCCGCTGGAGTCGGTGTTAGGCCACGCTGTTTTCTATGCAAGAAAATCTAGTATCTTCGTGTTGACAACGTCGGGCGCAGTAACTTGAGCATTGTGATTTGCATTTGGAATAATCTCGCCTTTCAAGCCAGTAACCAGACTTGTTGCCCGCTTGATAACCCGCTCTGGATTGTAGATAACTTCGTGGTCGCCAATTAGCAATAGCATAGGAGTATGAATCTTGCGGAGTTCTTGGTCGTTGTAGACGGGCGGGGGCAGCTGGTTGCTGGGAAAGCCGCTGGTTTTGCCGAGCTCAGTGTATAGCGTAAAGCACTCATCCTTTGGGAAACCCTGCCAGATCCAATTGAATCCACTCATAATCAGACGTTTTGATCCGAGCGTATATCCGATCTTATATGGGAAAGCAATATGTAAGTAGAAAGGCCACATCTGCAGAAAAGTAGCCGCAGGACTGATGAGCACGACTTTCTTGACTCGCTCGGGCAAATAAAGGGCAGTGTTGAATGCTAGGAAACCGCCGAAAGAGTTGCCAACCAAATCTGTACTCTCGATATGCAACCCGTTGAATAAGTCTATTATCCAATCCACAAACTCTTGTTGTCTGCTGAGCTTCCGAGTTGTGAAGCCTTTGTTCACTTCCCCAATCACATCGACTGCATAAGTGCGATAGCGCTGGCTGAAGGAGCCAACGTTCTTAAACCATTGAACCGCTCCGCTACCAGCAGAATGGAAAAGGACTAGCGGAGGAGAATTTTGAGATCCACTGGCAATTACGTGAGTGTCACCAAATCGGGTAGGAATGTAAAGTTCGTCATAGGGAACCGGCCATTGTTCCAACATCGCATCATAGGCCGCAAAGTACTGAGCCTTGCTTTCGGACGATTTAAAGATACGAATTTCTTCAGTCATGATATTTCTCCTTTTTGCATCAGCCTCATATCCTGGATAAGTTGTACCCATGAACTATCCATTTATAGATAAAACATGTTCAATATTCAACCGGAATATATGCTCCTTTACATTGTCAGAAAATTTAAGCCGTTCTATCTTGCTGATTTGATCTCCAATCCTTGCATAGGGCGTATCAGTACCAAAAACCACGTGTTCATAGCCGAATCGTTCGACTGCCTCTTGTATGTCCTTTCCTCGGACCCTTTCAGAGCCGGATGTGTCAAAATATACATTGGAAAGGTCCATACAATTCTCCTTGAATATGTCCAATCCGAGCATGTGTGCAACTATGAATGTCACATCACGGTTATTCCCAATAAACTGACACAACTTCTGGGTCTCCCTTTTTGAATACAGATGGATGAATATGGGAAGTTTGTTCGCCCTGGCAACTTCTACTAGTCTGTTGAATTCGCTGCCGTCGATGGCAAATGGATTCCAAGCTTGATGAAGTTTAATCCCTCTTGCCTGGTAGTTCTGAATATTCTTTTCAAGGTTGCTCATGTGCATTGGGTCAAGCGGGTTGACCCAAAGGAAAGGGATAACGATTTCGGGAACTCTATTTCTTAACTCGAATACGTATTGGTTGCCATCGCCATAGTCTCTAAACGATTTGTAAGCCAATCTCAACATTCGATTGAGGAGATAGATGCTGTTTGGGAATTTCAAAAAGGGGAAATTGGGTGGTTCTTTCAAGTCAAGGTTGTTTTTGGGACTTGTGCAGAGGAGTATCTTGGCAATCTGATACTTTTTCGACGTAGCAATGATAGATTTTGCGGTTGAGTACACTTGTGCTGCATGGGCGTGCGCGTCGATGATCATCGATTTATCTCCGATCGATATATGGGAAGCTAATCACTGTTTATGTCCGTCGCGCAACATCCCCAAAGGGCTGAAGCCAGTGTTGGGCAGCAAAGGGGAACTTAGCGAGCAAAGTAGGAAACCATCATATTCGTTGCATTTGCTTCGTAAGCTTCCAGGGCATAAATGTAGCGAACAGAATTCCGTACAGGAAGTTCGATGAAACCAATTCAATGGTGTGCGCGTGTAAAACGACGGGCGGAAAGAAGGGATTGGGAAACAGAAGCGCTGCGTTCATCAAAACAGTGAAAGACAATCCGGTCGCAAGGACGGTCTCCCAAGCCTTGCCCTTATGCATTCGTATGATAATGCATCCGATCCCGGCCCAGATCAGCCCTCGGAACAGGGCTACTGCGTACAACCATGGTGTATCTCTCATCACATTGGCAAGTTGACCCAAGAAAGTCCCCGGGTCAGTGCCGCCATAGAATTCGGGCAAGCCCGGCGTACGCCAGGCAACATAGTAGCCAAACGTGAAGTATACGATCACATATAAAACTGCAGCGACGGCTAATCTCCAAATCCACTCGGCAGTGGACATTTGCAAACGATCATTACTTTCAGCCTCGGTCGAGTCCCGCTTGGTTTTTCCCAAAATCCAAACGGCCAGAAGTGAAAATGGAACGGCAAGGACTAAACCTTCGATGAGCATGCCGGGTATCAAAAATCCTTTCGGCATTTGGCGGGCGACTGCTGGGAAGGCTAATAATTCGATCCAGCTGAGGAACGTGTAAAGCACATAAAAGATCAGGAACAACGCCCCCTGCCAGTTTCCAACCATGCCAGCGTGAACGCAGGGCAAGATAAGCAAGCATCAGTGTCATGATAAGACTTACGACTGGCAATGCAGTGGTGGCTTGATTTAACTGTTCAGGAGTGAACAATTGCATGAGTTCGGGTGGATTATTCAGACGCGAGGCAACGGTGAACAGTACAATGTAGACGATTACGAGTGCAATCACGCGCAAGATGCTTAGAAGTATTTTTTTCATTTCAGTCTCCTTTCTATTATCACAGTAGCATTTCTAGCTACCTCTTTCCAGTTGAAAACTTTTCGATATCAAAATACCACGCATCCAAGAGTAAACAATTGACAAGAATCACTTTTGGTATATGCCACTTATCATCTTCCTTTGACCTCTGATAGAATGTATATGTAATAAGCGTGTTGCACGCGGCGTCTCTATGGAGGCGAATATTTAAAGAAGGTACTCAATTTAAATGGCTTCAAACGGCAATTCGAATCACGTCAAAGTGTTGGTGCTTGGCTCCGGCCCGGCGGGGCTTTCCGCCGCGCTGTATGCGGCGCGCGCCGAACTCGCGCCGGTGGTGCTGACGGGCGTTCAACTCGGCGGACAGGCTGCACTGACATATACGATTGAAAACTATCCGGGTTTTCCCGAAGGCGTCGGCGGTGCGCAGTTGGGTGAGTTGTTCCAGAAGCAGGCCGAACATTTCGGCGCGAAGGTGGAATTCGATACAGCCAATGGTGTGGATTTTTCGAAACGACCGTTCATTGTCAAGACCGATAGCGGCGAGTACACCGCGGACACGATGATCATCTCAACTGGCGCGGATCCAAATAAACTCAAAGTTCCGGGCGAAGAAGAATTGACCGGACGCGGCGTTTCCTATTGCGCCACATGTGACGGCTGGTTCTTTAAGGAGAAGAAAGTCATCATCGTTGGCGGCGGAGATAGCGCACTGGAAGAGGGCCTGTTCATCACGCGTTATGCTTCATCCGTGACAGTGATTTATCGCCGAGAAGAATTTCGCGCCAGCCCGCTTTTGCAGAAGCGCGCTAAAGAACATCCCAAAATGAATTTCATTTTGAACACCGTTGTGACTGAAGTGATCGGAACGGATAAGGTCGAGTTTGTGCGATTGAAGAATATCAAGACTAGTCATGAAACTATCTTTGAAACCGATGGTGTGTTCATCTTTATCGGTCACACACCGAATACGCAGATGTTCAAAGGCCAGTTGGAGATGGATAATCTCGGTTATATAAAGATCGACGATAAGATGCAGACCAGTAAAGCTGGAGTCTTTGCGGCGGGCGAGGCGGCGGACTCGCATTTTCGTCAGGTCGTTACCTCCGCGGGAATGGGTGCGGCGGCCGCCATCGAAGCGACTCATTTTCTCGAGGCAGAATCAGACTAAAGCTTGTGCTGAGCTTGCCGAAGCATCCGGAAAGAACAACGGGACTTTTGTTGATGAAAATCAAGAGAAGTCCCCTTCTTATCAGAATGTCTTGCGTAAAAAAACATGACAAATTGTACTTTTTCGCCTCAAGACTATCGGATAAAATAATCTTATCTTTTGACTTGGAGGCGTAATGAACAAAATCTCTATCATCGGCGCAGGTATGACCGGCTCCACAACCGCTCATTGGCTGGCCGAACGCGAACTGGCGGACCTCGTGCTGGTGGACGTGGTCGAGGGAATGCCGCAAGGCAAAGGGCTTGACCTAGCGGAAGCTTTGCCGATTGTCAATAAAGATGTGGCTGTGATCGGTTCGAATGATTATGCCGCGACCAAAAACTCCGACATCGTTATTATCACCGCGGGTTTGCCGCGCAAGCCGGGCATGAGCCGTGATGACCTTCTGACCGCCAATGCCGAGATCGTGGGCAAAGCCGCAGCCGAAACGTTGAAGTATTCGCCAGATGCTATTTATATTGTGTTGACCAATCCGCTCGACACGATGGCGTATCTCACCATGAAGTTGAATAAATTGCCGCGAGAACGCGTGATCGGTCAAGCCGGTGTTTTGGACTCCGCCCGCATGCGCGCGTTTGTCGCGATGGAAACAGGCGTCAGCGTCGAGAACATTCAATGTTATGTGTTGGGCGGACATGGCGATGAGATGGTTCCGTTGACGCGCTTATCGAATATCGCGGGCATTTCCTTGAAGGATTATCTTCCCGGTGATAAACTCGAAGCGATTGTCAACCGCACGCGCAAAGGCGGCGGTGAAATTGTCAATCTGCTGAAGACGGGTTCGGCTTATTATGCGCCCGCCGCGGCCTGCACACAAATGGCGGAAGCGATTCTCAAAGATAAGCATTTGATCGTTCCGTGTTCGGTTTATATGAATGGCGAATATGGCTTGAAGGATATGTTCTTCGGCATGCAAGTTCAGTTGGGCCGCAAGGGTATGGAGAAGGTTGTTGAATACAAACTTGATGCTGAAGAGAAAGCGTTGTTGGATAAATCTGCCGCATCGGTCGAGGAAACGCACGAAGCGTTGAAAAAGCTGGTGAAGATTTAATTCTCTCCCTTACTCCTCAACCCCTCTCCCATTGGGAGAGGGGTAGGGGTGAGGGAAATTTTGGAGGTCATATGATTCTGCACGAAAAAATTTCTGCTCAACTGCCTGCATGGCATGAGCGCATGAAGGTGCTGGCAAAAGATCACGCGGATGTCGTCGTGGATCACGTCACGGTCGGACAGATCGTCGGCGGGATGCGTGACATCAAATCGTTGTTGACCGATGTCTCATTCGTGGACCCGGCCGAGGGTATCCGCTTCCGCGGCATGTCCATCCCTGAAGTGTTAAAGAAACTTCCCAAGGCGCGCGGCGGAAAGATGCCGCTGGTCGGCGGGTTGTATTATCTTCTGATGGTTGGCGAAGTTCCGACCAAAGAAGAAGCGTGGGAAGTCGAAGCCGAATGGGGCAAACGCGCGGTCGTTCCTGATTATGTTTATAAGATGATCAAGTCCATGCCGAAAGAGACTCATCCGATGACGTTGTTCTCTCAAGCTGTGCTGGCGTTGCAAAACAATTCCGTCTTCGCCAAGAAATATCACAGCATGAAGAAGGATGAATATTGGGATGCCGCATTGGAAGACAGCGTTGAGTTGACTGCAAAACTTCCGGTCATCGCGGCCTTTATTTATCGCATGAAATATTTCGGCGAGACCAAGAAGCCAAAATATAATCCCAATTGGGATTATGGTTTGAACTTCTCTAAGATGATGGGTGTTGAAGATCGAAAAGGTTACGCGGTATCTTGCCCGCTTGTATTTTATCTTGCACAGCGACCATGAATTGGGCAATGTTTCAGCGCACGCCATGCATCTGGTCGGTTCCGCGTTATCCGATCCATACCTTTCCTTCTCCGCCGCGTTGAATGGGCTAGCCGTTCATTGCATGGCCTCGCCAATCAGGAATGTCTTGGCTGGCTGATCGAAGTCAAGAATAAATTTGGCGGCGTACCATCTCGCGATGAACTTTATAAATTCGCGTGGGATACGCTCAATGGCGGTCATGTGATTCCGGGTTATGGACATGCGGTTCTGCGCGTGCCTGATCCGCGCTATATGGCGCAGATGGAATTCGCCAAGAAGCGTTTCCCCGATGACGAATTGGTCCGACTCGCGGATTTGGTCTTTGATGTTGTCCCTCAGGTGCTGCGGGAACAAGGTAAAGCCAAGAATCCCGCGCCGAACGTGGACGCCATCAGTGGCACATTGCAATATTATTATGGCGTGCGCGAATTCGATTTCTATACCGTGCTGTTTGGAATTGGCCGCGCCCTCGGTGTGACCGCCAACTATGTGTGGGCGCGCGCGTTGGGTCAACCCATTGAACGTCCGAAGTCGTTGACGACCAAGATGCTTGAAGAAGTGGTCGCTAAAGCGGCTTAGTAAAAAGTTTCGCGAATTAAAAAGCGGCGCATCTCGAATGCGCCGCTTTTGTTCTTGAAATTTTGTTTATGACTTTTTGTGCGAGGGGATTTTATCTCGCTTCTCGAAATTTTCCACTTTTATAATCCGCACCCTATCCCGCACTTCCCATGGGATCATTTGTTTGGCGTGTTCTCTGCTTTCTGTTTCGACAAATGCCCAGCCGCAGTGAACACCGTCATGACAGCCCCATTCGAAATGATGCAAATAACCCGCCGCATGAATCTCGTGGATAATTTTGTCACAGTCTTCTGCCTCATGCGGTGACTCTGATCATATACCGATCCATTTTGATTCCTTTCTACTAATAAAGTTTTTTTATATTCCAAGATTCGATAAGACATCGCTGATTTCGCGGATCGTATTGACCAGCTCAGGATGGGTCAACTCAAGTTCTTCCACAGATTTTTCCAAGCCATCTTGGGCGATCTTGAACAATCCGGGGTTTTTATCAGTTCGCATGGCTTCATGCGCGGCGATTTGGGTGAAGCCCGCGATGCTTTTGGCATCCTCGTCGTGAGTCTTGGATAGAGCCGTGATTTCGACCTTTAGCTCGTCAATCAATTTCAACAAAGCGGATCTCTCTTCGCCTTTGATGGAATTGGCGTTTTTGATTCTTTCCTTAAGTTCTGAAATTGTCTTGTCGAACATATCCATGCTCCTATTTACAGGTCTTCAATCTATTATACACGAATGGGAATGTATCAGCCTCCGCGGAAGTACCGTGTCGTTCCCGCAACGATGAGACTTAATCCGCTGAACATAACCAGCAAGTTGAGCATCACCCACCAAATATTCGACTGGATCGACGAAATCCAATGACGAATGTCGCGCCCCCAGATCATCATATCTACAACATGGGTTGCTGGCTTCGAGCAAATATACAAGCCGAGCAGCACACTGAAAAGTCCGTCCACCTCATCATTGCCAGTAAGCGTGTGCAGGAAATGAAACAAACCGCCGACGATGATTGCAAGCAGAATGAGTTCCCACATCGTTTTGTCATCGCGCCCTTTCGCAATGGTATCCATTTCTTTTGATGATTATATCCCAATCGGATTTCAATCAAGTTGTATAATGAGAGCGGAGCGAAATATGGCAACTCTTAACCTACAAAAAACTTTGGAAACCGTTCATCAAGTGCGCAATCCCGGCATGGAACTGGACTTGGATTGGGTGATGGGCGCGCACGTCAATAAGAGCGCGGTGGAACGCCGCGTCGAATCTTTGCCTAAGCGTCGCACTGTTAAAAAAGAATGGCAAGCCGCTTGGCTTTTGCGCGCGGTGACTTGTATTGACCTGACGACTCTTTCCGGCGATGATACTCCTGGACGCGTCAAACGCTTATGCGCCAAAGCCAAACAGCCGATTCGCCCCGATATGCTGGAGAGGCTCGGTGTCGGTGGCGAGAAGATCACTGTCGGCGCGGTGTGCGTTTATCCAAATCGCGTGCTTGATGCGGTCGAAGCCCTTCATGGTTCTCGAGTTCCAGTTGCTTCCGTTGCGACAGGTTTCCCCGCCGGGCAGACTCCATTGCCACAACGCATTCAAGAGATCGAGCAAGCCATTGAATCCGGTGCGCGGGAGATTGATGTGGTCATCTCGCGCAATCATGTATTGACTGGCAATTGGAAATCCCTTTACGATGAACTGAAACAATTCCGCAAAACGTGCGGCGACTTAGCACATATGAAAACGATTTTGGCCACTGGCGATCTTGGCACGTACAAGCAAGTTTATCAAGCTAGTTTGGTTGCCATGATGGCGGGATCGGATTTCATCAAGACCTCGACCGGAAAGGAATTGATCAATGCCACATTGGAAGTGAGTTTGGTGATGGTGCGCGCCATTCGCGAATATCTGGAACGCACCGGTTATAAAGTTGGATTTAAACCCGCAGGCGGAATCAGCACCGCCAAGCAGGCGATGGCATGGCAATCGTTGATGAAGGAAGAACTCGGCGATGAATGGTTGATGAATAACCTGTTCCGCATTGGAGCGAGTAGTTTATTAACCGACCTCGAGCGGCAGTTGTATCATTTCATCACGGGTCATTACGCCGCGAAACATCACATGCCGATGGGATAAGTTGTTAGTGCAAATATAGTCTATGTCTCATCCATATCAATTAACTCTCACTATAAATCAAACTGGCGAGAACACATCGTTGTCAGGGATTCTTGAGGATGACGAATGGAATCTTCTTCATGAATTCCTTCAATGTGTTGATGAACTTTTAACTACAAAAGATGTTAAAGACGGAATGCCAGCATCCTTAAAGATCAATTGGGACAAAGATACGGAATTGGCTGTTGCAACTAAACTTCCTGATTGGGAAGACGTGATGGCTTTCCTGCATAGATTTCGCCCTATCATTTTGAAAGACGAAAATTCGAATTTTTATAAAGTTTGCAATATCTTAGGAAAGAAATTAGATCACTCTTATTTTAGAAATCTGATTCAAGATCAACGAGATGCATATAGTGGCAAGAAGATGCAAACAATGATTCGAGTTTGGAGCGATGATGTATTGTTAAACTCGGAAGAGGTATTACAGGACTGGCTGAATTCCTTTGAGTACCATCGAGATAAAGAGAAGCGGACATTCATAGAAAGCCTTCATGCGATGTTGCCGCTTGACGCGTCAAAAGTTATTTTCCTTAGTTTGCTTTCCTATAAAATGCAAGCCACTGTTAATATAGCCGCCCTTGTTCGTGTTGTTGTCGGAAAACAGAAAAGTTTAGAAGCTATGGTGAAAGTTTCTGAACAGTAAATATAATCGGAGTTTCTTATGTCTACCTTACTTGAAATCTTCAAAACCATGGAGTATGGACCTGCGCCCGAATCTCCGTCCGCGGTGAATGCGTGGCTGGAGGAACACAATCGCAAATTCGGGCTGTTCATCAATAACGAATGGGTTATGCCAAAGGGCGCGAAGTATTATGCGTCTCACGATCCGTCGAATGGCGAGTTGCTTGCTGAAACAGTTCAAGCAGGACAAAAAGAAGTTGACCAAGCAGTTGCCGCGGCGCGGACTGCATTCGAAATCATGGAGCAAGAACTCCTGGTGTAATCCGCGCTCGTTATATGTATGCGATTGCGCGCAACATCCAGAAACATCATCGCTTGCTGGCAGTGCTTGAGTTGATGGACAATGGCAAGCCCATCCGCGAGTTCGCGCGATATTGATGTGCCATTATTGGCGCGTCACTTTTCTTATTATGCGGGCTGGGCGCAGCTCATGGAAACCGAACTGCGCGATTATCAGCCGGTTGGCATGGTGGGACAAATCATCCCGTGGAACTTTCCGCTGTTGATGCTGGCGTGGAAGATCGCGCCTGCGATTGCGATGGGCAATACGGTTGTGTTGAAGCCTGCATCGTATACGCGTCTCAGCGCATTGCTCTTTGCTGAAATCGTTGCCGAAGCGGGATTGCCTGCCGGTGTGATCAACATCATCACTGGAAGCAGCAGCGCGGGCTCGATGATTGTCACGCATCCCGATGTGGATAAGATTGCGTTCACCGGCTCAACCGATGTCGGTCGCACGTTGTGTCATCAAACTGCGGGTTCGGGAAAAAAATTATCGCTCGAACTCGGAGGCAAGAGTCCGTTCGTGGTGTTTGAAGATGCCGATTTGGATGGCGCCATTGAAGGCGTGGTAGATGCGATCTGGTTCAATCAGGGTCAGGTTTGTTGCGCTGGATCAAGATTGTTGGTTCAGGAAAACGTCGCGGACAAATTCATCTGCAAACTTAAAGCACGTATGGAACATATGCGCGTCGGCGATCCGCTCGATAAAGCGATTGATATGGGCGCTATCGTTGACCAAACGCAATGGGATACGATTGATCATTGGGTGAAGACCGGCGTGAGCGAAGGCGCGGAATGTTATCAGCCGAACATTCAGTTGCCATCGAAGGGAATCTTTTACAAGCCTACGCTTCTCACCGGGCTTGATCCGGCAGCGTCCACTGTTCAGGAAGAAATCTTTGGACCCGTTTTGGTTTCTTTAACATTCCGAACTCCCGCCGAGGCGATTGAACTCGCCAACAACACGCGTTACGGACTCGCCGCGAGTGTGTGGAGCGACAACATCAATCTCGCGCTGGATGTGGCAAGCAAGATCAAAGCCGGATCGGTGTGGGTCAACTCAACGAATCTTTTCGATGGCGCTTCGGGCTTCGGCGGATATCGCGAGTCCGGTTTTGGACGCGAAGGCGGCAAAGAAGGTTTGTTTGAATATGTGCGACCGAAATGGATGGATCGTCCGCGCCCGGAATTTAAATTGGATGAATCAAAGAAGTGGGGCGAGCATATTCCTGCGCGTCCGACGATGCCTGTCCTGAGCGCAGCCGAAGGACCGACAACGGCTCGAGCTAATGGGCGCGATCTTCCCCGAATTGATCGCACACCTAAGATGTATATCGGCGGCAAGCAGGTTCGTCCGGATGGCGCTTACACGATGGCAGTGCTTGACCCCAATGGAAAGATCATCGGTCAAGTCGGTGATGGCAATCGCAAGGACATTCGTGAGGCGGTCGAAGCGGCGCATGCCGCGCATCTGGCAAAACCCGGTTGGGCGATGCGGCACGGATATAACCGTTCGCAGATTTTATATTTCATCGCCGAGAACCTCGATGCGCGCAACGCGGAATTTGTTCATCGTATTGTTGAAATGACGGGACGTACGCAAGAGTCCGCGCAAGCGGAAGTGGACGCGGCGGTTGAAAGATTATTTACATACGCGGCGTGGTCGGATAAATACGGTGGCAGCGTGCAAGAGACAACCTTACGCGGCATTACAGTCGCGGTCAATGAACCGGTGGGTGTGATTGGCATTGCCTGTCCTGATGAAATGCCATTGCTCGGATTTGTCTCGCTGATGGCTCCCGCGATTGCGCGCGGCAACACGGTGGTGATGATTCCCAGCCAGAAATATCCGCTCTCTGCCACGGACTTTTATCAAGTGTTGGATACATCCGATGTGCCAGACGGTGTGGTCAACATCGTCACTGGTGACCGCGATCATCTGATGAAGACTCTGGTTCAACATGAAGATGTGGATTCGGTCTGGTACTTCGGTTCAGCGGAAGGAAGCTATCACGTTGAAAATGAATCCGCTGCGAACATGAAACGCACGTGGGTTGGATATGGCTTGCCGCGCGATTGGATGGATCGCGAACAGGGCGAAGGTCACGAGTTTTTGCACGAAGCAACACAGGTGAAAAATATCTGGGTGCCGACGGGAGAGTGAGTGTAATTAGCAAATAAAAACCCGCGATTGTTATGGTCGCGGATTTTTATTATGTTTCTTTGCTTCCTCGACAAATATTTTATGGATTTCGGCGAGGTAGGCTTCATCCCCATCAAATAAGCTAGCCATTAACTGGAGAGACATTGTTCCTAAGTTGATCACGTTATCCCAATCAATATCCTCCATTTTTCCTTCATAGATTTCTGGATTAATTGAGGCTTCAACTTCTCTAAACCACCATCGGTCAAATTTTTTGATGATTTCAACCATCGCCGTAAAAAGTTGCCCATCAACCACATGAGTGTTTGGCGAACTCAAGAATTTTGTCATCTCATGCGTAATCGCATTTCTGTGCTTCCTGGCTTTTGCAATGATGTTCAAGTCATCTGGTGTAAACGCGTGACTTTCAGCGAGCCAGAGACAACAGGCGTGAAATTCATCTTTCGGATATAAAGCCAATACTTCTTTCTTATATTCGCCATCAACTTTAGATTCCACTTCCCCAGTTTGTTCGTTAAGTTTCCACTCGAATGTGTAGAACTCCCTTATCTCATCCACAATTCGGCTCTTGATTGTCTCGTAAGTCGAAATGAATAACGATGCCTTGATAAGGTTTTGCTTTAACTTAGTGGGATTGAGGAATGATTCCAATTCATTAAAAGTATCTGTAGCCATAACGAAATCAATTATATGATAATTTCCTTCTGACTAATCTTCATCTCTGTCCTGAGCGTATTCTGTGTTTCGAGAACCGTGTTCGTGCGTTCCATTAATATGTAGATAGGGGCGGTAAAGCGGGTTATGGGTTATGACTAATAGCCCGCTGTCATTCATGGGCAAACGTGCAATGGCTATGGCTGGTACGCACCCACACCGCAGACATCCGTGCCGACCTTCTCGTAATAGAAAGTCTTCGGCGCGTTAACTCCGGTGGCAGGGTCGTGGCTTTCATCGTCGCCGGGTCAGCTCGAAGCCATCGAAGTAGTTGCGCGAGTATACACGGCGTTATGCTGTTTCCCACTTCTGAGCATGGCGAATGAACTCATCCTTTATTTCAGGCCAGTCGTGCAAATCGGCGGGATCGAAATCTGCATCATTAGGCCAAATCAATGTCTGTGCCTCGGGGTCGAGTCTCATTTGGTTGAAAAACGTCAAGTCACGGAGCGGGCT
>CAWKNE010000020.1:0-6156 GCA_963850945.1 uncultured Chloroflexia bacterium
TCATTGAAGATCAGGAACACGGCTTCGGCCTCGGCGCGGCGGATTATTTACTGAAGCCGATCCTTGAGGATGATTTGCTTAATGCCTTGGATCGCTTGAACAGCGACGGAAGCATTCGCGAGGTATTGGTGATTGACGACAATCCCAGTGATTTGCGTTTAATGGATAAGATTCTTAAAGAACAGGGACGCTACAAAGCCGTACTGGCAGAAGGCGGCCAAAAAGGCTGGGATGCTATCCTTTCTCATCCTCCGCATGCTGTGATTCTCGATTTGTTCATGCCGGAAATGGATGGCTTCACCATTCTCGAAAAAATGCGCGAGAATCCCAAGCTGCGCGATATTCCCGTTGTTGTGGTTAGCGGCGTTGACTTGTCTGCAGAACAACAGCAGCAATTGAAGGATTTTGGACAGCGGCTTCTTAGCAAAGGCGCTTTGAACGAAACTGATTTGCTAAACACCATCGAACATGCTCTCAAACGCATCGAAGGAAAGAAATAGGAAGTTACATAAATGTCATTCATCATCAAATGTTTGGATTGCGGGCATACTGCGCCCTATTTTCCAACCTCAACCAACTGCCCGCGCTGTAACAGTCAGTGGCGCGAAGCGGAATACGATTACGATACACTCGCAAAGACCCTGCCATTGCAATTACCGGGTCGTTCCTTTGACTTGTGGCGGTATCGTGAACTTCTGCCTATTCGCAATCCGAATGTAAGTCTGTCGCTCGGGGAAGGCGGCTCGCCGCTCATACAAGCCATCAACCTTGGCATGATGCTGGGAACTCCAAACCTTTTCATCAAAGATGAGCGTCAGGGGCCAACCGGCTCTTTCAAGGATAGACAGGCAGCTGTCACCATCGCGGCGTTGAAGGAAGCTGGTATCACCGAAATGGTAGCTGCCTCCACAGGAAACGTAGCGATTGCGTATTCCGCATACGCGTCGAGAGCGGGCATCAAGCTTTGGGCTTTTGTGACCAGCCTCGTTCCCGCGGTGAAGATGCGTGAGATCGCGCTGTATGGAAGTCAGGTTGTTAAAGTTACAGGCTCATACGACCAAGCCAAGCAAATTGCATCAGAATTCGCGCGACAGAGAAACCTTTATCAGGATATGGGCGCACGTACCATTACGTCCATTGAAGCGATGAAGACGATTGCTTATGAAATCGCTGAGCAACTGACTGCCATTCAAGGGCCCGCCAACTCCAACAGCAAAGGTAAGGCAATATGGCGCACGCCCGATTGGTATGTACAGGCTATCAGCGGAGGAATGGGGCCGTTGGGCGTGTTCAAAGGTTTCCATGAACTCAAGCAAATGGAGCTAGTAGATCGAATTCCAGCCATTGCAGCAATTCAGGCAGAAGGCTGTGCACCCATGGTGTCTAGCTTCAAACAAGGTCTCGAAACTGCAATCCCCGTGACAATACCCAAGACACATATCGAGACGCTGGCAACTGGAGATACCGGGTCGTTCGTATACGCTTCTGCGCGAACGCATACTGGATACTAAAGGCACCTTTGAGAGCGTTACTGACGAGGAAGCTTTCCGCGCGATGCATGCGCTGGCAAAAATGGAAGGCATATCTGTGGAGCCAGCTGCGGCCGTAGGCTTCGCGGGCTTGTTCAAACTCATCCGTTCCGGCGTTATCAAATCAACGGATACCATTGTAGTCAATTGCACAGGGCACACCATGCCGGCTGAAGAATTTATTCTCGGTAGTAACTGGACGCGTAATGTGGAATTCCCAACCAGAAACCAGGAGACACCCGAAGATGGTTTACTATCCGCGCTAAATCAGGTCGTACCCAATCGGTTCCCGCGCGTTGCGATTGTGGATGATACCGCCGAAGCGCGGCGTCTGATCCGCCGTATTCTACAATCACAGGGGGACTTTACGATCTTCGAAGCCACCAGTGGAAAGGAAGGTTTAAATCTCATCCGGCGCGAATTGCCCGACTTGATCATTCTCGACTTGATGATGCCTGAGATGGATGGCTTTGCAGTCATGGACGCGTTGAAGGCAGACCAGAAAACCGCTGAAATCCCGGTTATTGTCGCAACCGCAAAAGAACTTACGCCAGAAGAGAAGAATCGGCTGGGAACACAAATCCAATCTCTCATGCAAAAAGGCGATTTTCTCAACGATGAATTCCTAGAAGAAGTCAAAGCGCTCATCAAATGAATGGTTCATAAATTAGAAATGATTTTAGAAATGATCATGGAATAGAATGAAAAAAGGACGCACAAAGGGGATCTTTTCGGCGCTTGGTTCGGCGGCCTTTCTTGGAATTTCCCCGGTCTTTGGAAAACTGGCAATCAACCTTGGATTCTCTCCATTGGCTGTGGCCGCCCTCCGCACCACCATGGCGGCAGGTTTGATTCTGATTGTCATGCTTCTCTTCTATCGGCGATATCTTTATATTTATCCCATCGGTCTCCTCGGTTGCTTATTAGCTGGGGTTATCAATGGTCTCGGCTCGATCTTATATTACATGGCTCTCGAACGATTGGACGCCAGTGTTGGACAGACTTTATATCTCATCTATCCCTTCTTTGTTGCCATCTGGTTGATTCTTCGATCGCCAACCGCCCAGCCGTTTGACCATTTTTCGCATGGGCATCGCAGGATTATCCTTAGTTCTTATTACTACTCTACCAGAACATCCCACTGATCCAATCGGAATTGCGATGATGCTAGGAGCGGCGGCACTTTATGCACTTCATCTGCCTATCAATCAGCGGGTGTTATATGAAGTTCCAGCTCCGACCGTAACACTTTACACACTCATCGCAATGACGCTTGTGGTTTTACCAGCTTATGGAATATTTGATCGCAAATGGATCGCACCCAGTTTACTATGGTGGCCAGTTATCGGCTTGACCTTCGCCACACTTCTATCACGTCTTGCACTATTCCTCGGCGTCAAACATATTGGCGGGATGCAGACTGCGCTACTTGGATTGAGCGAGTTGCTTGTGACCATTTTATTTAGCTATATTTTCCTTAAAGAAAACCTAGCGTGGACACAATGGCTGGGCGCGGCTGGACTTGGGCTTAGTTTGCTTCTCGTCCGAATAGAAGAGTCTCATCCAACACATTCCAGTAACAAAGACGGTTGGCTTTCATGGATTCGTCCGCCCGATCTGCCTCGTGACATTCCTGCTGATATACCCTGGGGACCGCACGAGTAGAACGACAAAGAGTCTGCACAACACAGACTCTTTGTCTATCGTATCCTATATCATTTTTCGTTTTCGTAAAGATAACCCGTGCCTCGCACGCTCGCCACGCGTTCCGATAACACTGGGAATTTTTCCAGTTTATGGCGCAAGCGACTTACCAATGGGCGCAAAATCTCAGGCGCCTCGCGGTTTGATGTGTCATATCCCTGAACCAACAACACCAACTCGCGATGAGAAAATACTTTTCCCGGATTCTCCATCAAGATATGCAGTAGTCTGCCTTCGGCGGGCGTAAGATGCTCCACTTTCTTTCCAGCGCGAATTTGCCGCCGCGAGAGGTCCACTAGCGTTCCATCTTTCAATTTATATTCAACCGCCGTCTCATCTATTTCAGCGGATTCCCCCGAGCCACTCTTGGCCTGTAGTTTTGCCGCGCGACGCGCCAGTCCTTTTTTCACACTGGCAATGACCTGTGCCGGCGCGGCGGGTTTGATCAGGTAATCGTGGATTCGCAACCGCAACGCCTGAACCGCTGAATCAGTCGAAGCAAATGCGGTCAGCAAAACGATTTCCGTATCAGGGGCAATCTGATTTGTCACCTGTACAACTTCCAAACCGTCCATACCCGGCATACGTAAATCAACAACCATCAAATCAACAGGGTGAGTGCGAATAAATTCCACTGCTGCTTGTCCATTGGCAGCGGACGCCACGTTGTATCCTTCCAGTTTAAGGATATCGGTAAGAGATTGACGCGCAACATTCTCGTCATCAACCACCAGAATATTGGATTTCATTATTTACCTCCTATCGGCAAAAAGATTTTAAAGCAGGCGCCGCGTCCATGGTTGGTCAGCAGTTCGAGCGTCCCGCCATGTGCGGTGACTATATTATAGCTGACGGTAAGGCCAAGTCCAGTGCCGCCTTCCTTGGTGCTAAAGAACGGTTCGAATATATTTTTTTGTTGCTCAACAGGCACGCCGGGTCCACTATCTTGAAATAATATCTCGACGCCTTCATTCACCGCTCTCCCTGTGATTGTCAAATGGCCACCTTTCGGCATGGCATCGAACGAATTCAAAATAAGATTAATGAACACCTGCTGGATTTGACTGTTTACTGCCGTAACCGGAGGCATCGAGGAAGCCAAATTAACCTTGACTTGAACATTGCGCTCGGAAAGCTGTTTTTGCATCAATGCCAAAACATAGTCCAGCAACTCCGGAAGATTGACCAGTTCCGGATTGGCGGCGCCGGGACGATAAAAATCCAGCATACGGCGCACCGTGAGAGATAAACGTTCCAACTCCACTCGTGCTAAATCGAAATATTCTTTTCGTTTTTCCTCTGGCAAATCTTCGCGGGCGGCGAGGTGCAAACAGTTTTGCACGGACTGCAATGGGTTGTTCACTTCATGCGCGATCGAAGCGCTTAGACGCCCTGCAGCAGCCATCTTTTCAGCTTGCAATAATGCCGTTTGCGATTCTTCGATCTTGCGTACATATGCGCGCTGTTCATCATACAGACGCGCGTTTTCCATGGCGGCCGCGCTCTGACGGGCAAGCACTTGGAACATCTCCAAGTCAGCTTCGCTAAATGGCAATTCCTCTGGGTCGCGAGCTGCAAACAAAATACTTCGAGAGCCGGGGCTTACGATGGGAGCAAACATCGCCGCGCCCAATCCCGCTTTTCGGAGCCGCGTTTGTGAGACTTCGTCTCCAGGGCCAACCGCATTAATCAAAATCGGGGCACCGCCCGCATCCGCCTGGATCAAAAAATCTGTGAGCGTTTTGCCAAGGCCGCTCAAAAGCATGAACCGACCATCCTCTTGTGAATACTGATAATAGGCTGCGTGTCTGCATCGCAATTGCCCAAGCACCGCATTGACAATCAAATCCAGTAAAGAATCTTGTCTCGTTTCAGAAAACATCGATTCAGTGATCGTAAACAAAGGTCTTAAGGCATTGATACGTGCCGCATCGCGTTTCTGTTGGCTGTCGGAAAGAGACAATTTGACCGCCTGAATTAATTCTTCCCCGTTTTGAAAAGGCTTTAAGATTAGACCGTCCACACCCTGGCGAAGAGCGTGGATTGCCATTTCGATGGTGCCGAAACCGGTCATGACCAGCACCGCCAAATCGGGTTGCAGGCGACGGGCAAGCGTAATCAGTTCGAAACCGTCCACTTCAGGCATACGAATGTCAACGAGCAATAAATCCGCGGCATGCTCTTTGAGCCACCCCACCGCCTCTTTTGGGTCGGTCAGCGCGATTACCATATATCCTGCACGCGCAAGCAGACGCTTGCAAAGCAAAGCGATTCCCGGTTCGTCGTCCACAACCAAAATCGTTATCGGTCCCATAGTTACAACGGAAGCCAGACGGTAAACATCGAACCCTTACCCGGCAAACTTTCCACGTCAATTGTACCGCCATGATCAGTGACAATGCCATACGTCACCGAAAGACCAAGACCTGTTCCTCCACTATTCGACTTTGTCGTAAAGAATGGTTCGAAGATTCGATCTTTGTCTTTAACTTCAATACCCACACCACTATCTTTGACGGTTACCGCGACCCATGATCGATTATCCTTTGTCCGCGCTGACGTTTGAATTTCAAGGTTGCCGCCAGCTGGCATGGCTTGCAAGGCATTATGAATCAGATTCAGAAAAACCTGTTTCATCTGGTTGGTATCCACAGAAATCCACGGCGGATCCTTGACAAGTTCAAGAGATAATTGCACGCCGCTCGTATGAATGAGGTGACGAGTCAACATCAACACATCCTCGATGATTTCGTTGATATCCGCCTTGGAGCGAGTTCGGTCACCTTGACGCGCAAAATCAAGAAGCTGCCTGACAACATCGCGCGCACGTCGTGCTTCTTTGAGAATAAGTTCAATGTCCGCGCGATGAGTAGCATCTGTAGGTGTTTCTTCGAGGATGAGTTCCGTGAAACCAGTCACGGTG
>CAWKNE010000021.1:0-88144 GCA_963850945.1 uncultured Chloroflexia bacterium
GTGAACTGTTGCGACATATATCCCACATGCGCATGGACAGATTTGGTTTGTGTCGCGGAATTGAAACCGGACACAAACGCGTTACCCGACGTCGGCTTGATCAACCCAAGCAACATTCGAATGGTAGTCGTTTTGCCCGCCCCGTTCGGACCAAGCCATCCAAACACTTCGCCTGCCTGCACACTGAAACTGACATCATCTACAGCAGTGAATGTCCCAAAACGCTTGGTCAGGTTTTGCACCAGAATGGGAGATTCGTGATTTTGTGTTGTAAACAATTCAGCGCTCATCGAACATCTCCGAGCATCTCAGACTTTTGAGGCGGCATCATATTCTGCTCAACGCTTTCCGTCTGACGGCGGATTAAACTGATAAACGCTTCTTCCATTCTCACTTCGATCTCGCGTAAATTGTCACGTGCAATTCCTTGAGAAGCCAACGCCGCTTCGATTTGTGGTTTGCGTTTGGAGACATCATCCACGAAGACATGCAGTTTATCGCCGTAAGTTTGAACTTCTAACACGCTGTCCATTTCAGCGCAAAGCTTGAGTGCCGCAGCAAAATCAGAGGGAGTAAATTCCAGCACGTGACCGGGAATTATCCGCTTGATGTTGGCAGGAGAATCGTCCACAATCAGTTTGCCTTCATAGATCAATCCAACCCGTGTACAACGTTCGGCTTCATCCATATAAGGTGTGCATACAAAAATCGTCAACCCTTTCTCCGCGCGGAGATTTCCCAAAAGATTCCAGAACTCCCTGCGGCTGACCGGATCAACTCCAAGAGTTGGCTCATCCAACATGACCACTTGCGGATCATGAATCAAACTGCAAGCGAGCGCCAACTTTTTCTTCATCCCGCCCGACAACTTTCCAGACAGCCGCCCTGCGAATTCATTCAACCCTGCAAATGCCAACAATTCTGGGATGCGCTTCCTCTGTTGTTCAATACTCACAGAGTGAATACCGGCAAAGAAGAGCATGTTTTCCATGACAGTCAAGTTTGGAGGCAAAGAAAATTGCTGGGCAATATAACCAACGCGTTCGCGGATTTCATACATATCCTTCATGGAATTGAATCCAAGCACACTGCTTTCACCGCCCGTTCTGGAGAGCAGGCCCAAGATAACGCGCGTTGTGGTTGTTTTCCCGGCTCCATCCGGACCGATCAAACCGTATGTTTCGCCGCGCGCAATCTGTAGTGAAAGTCCATTCACTGCTGTCACAATACTCTTATTCGTTTTAAATTCTTTTACAAGGTCCGTGGCTGATATTGCAAGTTGATTTATTCTTTCACCTCTATTAATCGAGTCGCATCTTAAATGTCTTGGATGAAATAAAAACAACGATCAGAGTATAGATAACAAGGACCAAAGCATCGCCCCACACAAAACTTAATCCGACGCCTTTCATATAAATGCCGCGTGAGATGCGAATGAAATAAGTTAATGGAGCAATGTCTCCGATCAATTGAGGAATCAGCGGCATACCGGTTCTCGGATAAAAAAGACCAGTCAACAACAAGCCAAATAGCATGAAAATCAGGCTGGATGTCTCCGCCTCGAACTGTGTGGTGGCTCGCGTTGAAATGACCAACCCAAGTCCCAGGCACGATGCGAGAAAGAGCAAAGCCAGCCAAAAGTATAGGAGCAGATTCCCGTGGAACGGAACTCCAAACCAGAAAATTCCTAACCCCACGCTTATCCCGAAAGCCAGCAAACATAAAATGGATAACGGAATCATTTTGCTGAGGATCAATTCCAACTGGCGGACGGGTGTAGCTAAGATTTGCTCCATAATCCCCCACTCGCGATCTCGCACCAAAAATATCGCGGCTTGTTCAATTGCCAGAGTCTGCAAAATCATCCCAATGATGCCGGGAATGACAAACCATTTATCGTTCATATCCGGGTTATACAGAATTTGAGTGGAGACTGTGATTGGCAAAGAGCTATCTGTAGAAGACATTGCTCCGCTCAGCGCGAGGCTTTGCGCGGACATCTGCAAACCAAAACTTTGCGCCACCGAACCTGCGGCACTGTAGCCTGATTGGACGGCGAATTGATCGGAACCATCTAACAGCATCAGAAAATTTGCGGCACCTTGATCCACACTGGCGGCGAAATGAGGCGGGATAATCAACGCGGCTTTTACTTGACCTTTGTCAATCGCATCTTTCGCTTGTAACTCATCATCCAAATACATCGTCGCATCGAAATATTGTGAGTTAACCAATGCCTGCACAAAGGCGCGGCTTGTGGAATCTTGGCTTTGATCCACCACTGCCATCGGGAGATGATAAACGGTTCGAGATGCGGAATAGGAATAAACAAATAATTGAACAAAAGTCAAACCGAGAAACAGCATGATGAAGCGGCGGTCGCGCAGAATCTGAATCGTTTCTTTTCGCATGAGCGCACCTAAACGCTGAAAGTCAAATTGCATTCAAACTCCTTCAGTCTAAATTTTGTCTAAAAGAACGCGCGCTAAAGTAAAAGATGATTACCGTCAACACCGCTAACGATGAGACCGGAGTCCACAGATCGTTCAACCCAACTCCTTTTGTGATAATGCCATTTACAATCGGCAGGAAAAAAGTCATCGGCATGATGTAACCAAACGCGCGGAGTATCAGCGGCAGGTTGTAGACAGGAAACATGAAACCGCTTACGAACATCACGGCAATATTCGTCAAGGATGCCAATTGATTTGCCTGCACCTGACTCTGAGAAACGGACGAGATTGCCAAACCCAGACCCAAACTTCCGATTGCGAACAAGCTTGCCAGTGCTGAAAATAAAAGAAGACTGCCGCGGAATGGAACGCCGAAGATCAACATTCCAACGGAAAAGGTCAGAACCAGATTGAAGATGGCGACGCACAAATTTGGAATCATCTTGCCTAACATCAACTCAATTGGACGGATGGGCGTAACCAACAGGGCTTCGATAGTTCCCGCTTCGCGTTCGCGCACAACGGCAAAGGCTGTCAATTTAAGCGCAATGCCATATAGAAGAAATGCGCCAAAACCGGGCACGATAAACCACATATCCTCCAAGTCGGGGTTATAAAGGATTTGGATATGTGCATCCAATGAACCAAGTTGTTGAGGCGCGAGGCTGACGGCATATTGTTGCGAAATGGCCGCGGCGTTGCCGTATGCGGACTGGGCATCAAACGAATCTGAGCCATCCACCACCATCAGAACATTCGCATCTTTCTGCTGGACGAGGGTTGCAAAATCTGCCGGGATTACCAAGCCGATACCGGCTTGCCCGCTATTGATCGCGCGGATCACGCTGGCTTGATCGGGAACCATGGCGACGATATCGAAATCGGCGGAGTCAGTGAAAGCGTTAAGGTACGAATAGCTCGCCTCGCTCCGGCTTTGATCGGCTATCACCATCGGGATATGTGTCACGTTGTTATGAACGGCAAAAGCAAACAGGACCAATTCCAATGCCACACCCACCGTCAGCCCGATGAGCACGATGGGAAAACGAATGAGTTGAATAAATTCTTTTTGTGTAATCGCCCAAGTTCGTCTCAGCATAAATTATTACCAAAATCTTGCATTTTAATTTGTTTATTATTTTGCCGTTGCTGGTGTTTTCACCAACAACTTGCTCTTTTTTAGTTTATAGTGTTTGGTTTGTGTGGTAGCGGGACGCTACCTAATATTTATCACAAGCGAAACACGCTCGCGATGGCGAGTTCCAAATTAGGATTTTTTAAACAAAGCATCTGTAAAATATTGATCGATCATTTCTGACAGTCTCTTATCTTGAGCAACATAATAAGTATCAGTAGTATATGCAGAATAAGCAGCGTAAGCAGAATAATAAGGATCGGCAGCAGTATCAGCAGGAGCGACATTGCGAGCGGCAGCAACAGCAGCGGCATGAGCAACAGCACCAGCAGCAGCGGCAGTGTGAGCATGAACAGCAGCAGTATCGGCAGCAGCAGTATCGGCAGCAGCGGTAGCCGTAGCAGTCGTAGCTACATTGTGAGCGGCAGAAAGGGCATCAGCCGCAACCATAGAAGCAGCAATGGCAGCAGCCGTATTATGAGCAGCGTAAGCAGCAGCGGCAGCCGCATTCGCCCAAGCAGCAGCGTTGGGAGCAATAGTAGAAATAGTAGCTGCAATGGTAGCAGCGACAGCACGACCAGCAGCACCACCGGCAACAGTAGCGACAACGGACTCAGCAGCTTCTCGCTTTTTGATTAATTCGTCCACTTTGATTTTTCCGTCAAGATAGTCTTCAGCTGCTTGAATACAATCGCTTACTCTCTTGTCGTTTGGATATTTCTTTTCATAGTACTCAAGACAATCCATAGCACACCATAGTGCAAATCTTTGAAGAACAGTCTTAGGAATCTCTTTGACTATCCTCATTTCACTTGCGGCGAATTTAGTATCTTGTTTGACTATTGTTCCCCTTGCCTCAGAAACAAACCATCTTTGTCCATAAACATTTCTGAGTGAATCTCTTGGTGTCAATGCGGCATGAAGTCCATTGGAACAACAAACTATTTTTCCACTTACATTGTTCCATTCTCCAATTTTCCAAGACATTTCTCCATTTTCAGAAGTCAAGTCATCTTTCACAAATCGGTAGCATTCTATTGTTTCCATGTTTTCTCCTTAAGATATGAGTTTATAAATAACCGGACAGGTGCGTTTCAATTCCTGTATGGTTGCATGATTTATTTTGATTATTCATTTTTTTAAATAGGTATTACCAAAATTCCACGTCGAAATAAATTTGCCATCATTTTCGCCTATTTCTTTCTAGGCTTTGCCTTTGTCGGTGTAATGAGAATTCCATGCACAACAAAATCTACAACAAACTCGCGGGCAAGCGCCAGTTCTGCAGAGGATGAAAAATCAACACTTGGCATTAATGTTTTGTAGAGAGGAGGCAGTGCCAAATAAAGAGCGACTGTAAAAATGGCGGTAGAGAATTGGAGCAATGGATCGAGTCCCGAGCGAAGCAGACCTGCATTCTGAAGTTTAGCAAGTACGGGAGCGAATTCATCCACGTCATCAAAATCGCGTTGCGTGAAGATTTTTGACATCGTCTGCCAACCCTCTGCCATCTCCCAATTGTAGATACGCATAATGCGCGGATGCACCACTAAATAATCGAAATACTCACCAACATAGAGTCGCAATAGATTCTTGATTTGGTCAACGCTTTTATCCGGCTCAGTCGCAGATAATGCGCTCAGCGCCTCGTTCTGCCAAGTCCGTGTCTGTTCGTCGGCACGCCGAATCACTGCCGCGTACAGACCCAGCTTGTCGCCAAAGTATTGAAAGATCAGGCTTTTGTTATAGCCCGAAGCCTTGGCAATGGCGTCAATCCGCGCCCCATCGAAGCCGTGTTCCGCAAAGACTTCTTCTCCCGCGTTCAAAATCGCATCGCGTGCGCCTTCGGCATCGTGCATTCTTCCTCTTCGTTTACTTCCAGGCTTAGCCATCTTTTCCTTTCTAATAATCTAACTGGTTGGATTTCTAACCAACTAGTTAGATTATAATAAGGGAAACGAATATTGTCAAGAGAAAAGCCACCCCTGCCTGACAGTTTGAAAGACGACTGCAAGATTCCTCTGCAACCTACGCGCTTCTCTATGCCGCAATTTCGATTGCGGGTTATACTCGTTACATACACAAAATGACCGAACCGTCCACCAGCAACGAGGTTTATCGCCCGTGATGCTAATCTTGAATTTGAATGTACAAGTCTTGTGGGCAAACAGATGGTTAATTGAGGGCGATTAGTAATCCAAAATCGGTGACGGACGGCTATTGCCAAAAACAGGAAAATTTTTGATAATAAAGCAGAATTACACAAAGGAGCAAATATGCCAACTAAAGTCAAAGCAAAAAAGTCTATAAAGAAGGCCGCAGTTAAGAAAGTGGTCAAGCGAGCTGTAGTAAAAAGGCTGGTCGTGAGAAGATTTGCGCCGACCAAACTCAAATTGCGCCGACCCGTTCCCTCAGATATCGAGATCGCGCAGGAAGCCAAACTAAAGCCGATCATGCAAGTGGCGGAAGAACTCGGTATCCGTCCCGACGAGCTTGAATTGTATGGACCCTACAAAGCCAAGGTCAAGCTTGGCATTTTGGATCGCCTTGCAAAGCGTCCCAATGGCAAATATATTGACGTGACGGCCATCACACCAACTCCGCTTGGTGAAGGCAAGACCACAACCACTGTGGGTCTGAGTCAGGCCCTCGGCGCGCATTTGGGAAAGAAAGTCATCACGGCAATCCGCCAGCCGTCGCAGGGACCAACGTTCGGAATCAAAGGCGGCGCGGCAGGCGGCGGTTATTCGCAAGTCATCCCTATGGAAGATTTCAATCTCCATCTGACGGGCGATATCCACGCCATTACCGCCGCACACAACCTGGTCGCCGCCGCGCTTGATACCGCGTGATGCACGAGGCGCAGCAGGACGATACAAAACTCTTCGATGCGCTTTGCCCGCCCGACAAAAAAGGCAATCGCAAATTCTCTCCGACGATGCTTCGCCGTCTAAAGAAACTCGGCATCAACAAGACCGATCCCAATGAACTCACGGCAGAAGAGCGCAGTCGTTTCGCGCGGCTGGATATTGACCCAGCAACCATCACATGGCGGCGCGTCATTGACATCAATGACCGCATGTTGCGCGAAATCGAGGTTGGACTGGGACCGGATGAAAAAGGCTTTGAGCATCGTTCCGGTTACGATATTACAGTGGCAAGCGAAATCATGGCTGTGCTTGCATTGACAACCGGCTTGGAAGATATGCGCGAGCGTTTCGGCAAGATGGTCGTCGCGACCAACAAGCGCGGCGAAGCCGTCACTGCAGAAGACCTCGGTGTCGCGGGAGCCGTTACTGTGTTGATGAAGGACGCGATCAAGCCAAACCTGATGCAAACTCTCGAAGGCACCCCGGCATTCGTTCACGCGGGGCCCTTTGCCAATATCGCACACGGAAACAGCTCGATCCTCGCCGATAAGATTGCCCTCAAACTCGCTGATTATGTGATCACAGAATCCGGCTTCGGTGCGGACATTGGTATGGAGAAATTCTTCGATATCAAATGCCGTTACTCGGGTTTGATCCCGCAAGTGGTCGTGATGGTTGCAACTGTGCGCGCATTGAAGATGCACGGCGGCGGTCCGAAAGTTGTTGCAGGCAAACCGCTAGCAGCTGAATATACCGAAGAGAATCTTGATTTACTCCGCAAGGGTTTGCCGAACCTCGAACGCCACATTCAAAACGCTTTGAAATACGGCGTGAACGTGGTCGTAGCAGTTAACTCTTTCGCAACGGATACCCCCGCCGAAGTGGAATTGATTCGCAAGTCGGCCTTGGGGTTCGGTGCAATGGACGCGATTGTCTCGACGCATTGGGCAGATGGCGGTAAAGGCGCGATCAAGCTGGCTGAGGCCGTGGTCAAAGCCGCGGAGAAACCCACCAACTTCAAGTTCCTGTATCCGCTTGAAATATCCATCAAGGAAAAGATCGAAACCATCGCGCGCGAAATCTATCGAGCCGATGGCGTGGATTACAGCCCCGAGGCCGAAGAACAAATCGCGCGCTACACGCGTCTCGGCTTCGACAAACTTCCGATCTGCATGGCAAAGACACATCTATCGTTCACGACGGATGTCAGTATCAAGGGCGCACCCACCGGCTTTCGCATCTTGGCGCGTGAAGTGCGCGCCTCCGTTGGTGCAGGATTCATCTATCCTTTGTTCGGAAAGATGAGCACCATGCCCGGCCTGCCGACACGCCCTGTGTTCTATGATGTTGATCTGGATTTGAAGACCGGCAAAGTGATGGGATTGTTCTAAATTGATTGAAAGTTAAAGTGAAAGGCTGGAAGATTTTCTTCCAGCCTTTTTATTTTACTGTCACGGCGCTTGAACATAATAAACTCCTCCACTCTTGCTTTGATAAAGCACCTTCAAGTTCACAATCGCATCAAGATCATCCGGGCCTGCAATGTTGTGATATTGATTCGGCTCATACCAAATAATATATCCGCTTTGCGGAGGCCAATTCGGATTATTTTGTTTGAGCGAAGCAATTCGTTGATCACGCGATAAACTGGGGTTTTCAAATGGAAGTTCCTTAACCGGATGTCCATAAAAGAGGAACCAAACGATATTGACATAGTTGGTGTAGAGCATGACCGTTGGCTGGTCGCCCAATATCTTTTGACCCGCAACGGTCACGCCGCGCGTCCTAAAATCCACCGAATTGGCAATATTGTAATTGCTTGGCTCACCGAGGACCCACGCATCACGCAAATATCCCTGCATACTATAAACTGGGTAAACAAAATAAAGCAAAATTAAAAAAGCCTGCGCATAACTAGAGAAAGGTCTTTTGAAATTAAAATGACTAAATATCAATTGATCCAACGTAACAAATAGCAAAATCAAAATCACCGGCAGGATGATGACATAATAACGATCCGATGTGAGATCAAGATGATCGGCGGTGACAACCGTAACAGCCAGTGTAAAGAAATAAACCACAGAAAAAACCAGCGCGGGCCACACATAGTTATTCATCAAGGCTTTCAGCCAGTTCATCCAATGGACTCGCTTACTGATAATAATCAAGAGCAACACAAACGCGCCAATCAAAATCCACGGACGCATCATCAATTGATCCAGCGGCGGCGTGAGCGGCATGAACCACCATAGAATCTTCGTCAGCGAGAGGTTGATATTTTCAAGCGGAAACATCGCGCCGAAGTTACGCGGACCAAACAATCCGCCGCTGAGTGGAAGATTATGGAATATGCCCCATAGCGCGATGGGCAGAGCAGCAATCAACGCGGGAAGAATCGCTCGAGGCAGACCCCGCCAACTGTCTTTGAAGAGAACAACGAGTCCTCCGACGCCAATCAAGATCACGCCGAGATAACGTTGAAGAGTCGCCAATCCCGCCGAGACAAACATCAGCCACAACATGGAATGCGAATCATCTTTTAGATATCGGGCCGCCGCGAAAAAGAAGATCAGCATGAAGGTGACGAACAACGGTTCGGAGGCAACGTTGGCATAGATACGAAGTGTGGAACGCGAAAACAATAAAGCCAATCCAGCGATGACCGCATAAAGCGATTTCTCTTTGAAGATCATATAAAACAGCCAGCCGCATAACCAAAGATTGAGCGGATAAAGAATCACGTTCAAAACCCACCCCGCCTGAAATGCGGTCCATTTGGTGAGCCAACTCAACGCGGCTAACAACAACGGATATAAAGGCGGCCATAACACAAACGGCCCGCCAAGCATATCCACGAATCCTTTGCCTTGCAAAAGGCTTTCGGCTGTGGAGAGATTGCGCGCCGCATCAGATGAAACTCCCGCCCCATATTTATGCGTGACCATCCAAATAAATATCAATCCTGTTAATGAAAGAAATGTGATATAAATTTTGAATTTGGATTCTCCAGAAAAATTCTTAGCCATAACGAGAATTATAATGGATAGCATGACTGAAATAAATTTTCTTTCCATTCACGATGCTTTGCACCAAATGCAGGAAGGAACGCTCCCGCCTCAAGCTTTGACCGAAGCCTGCTCCCGTCAAATCGAGCAACTCAACCCGCAGCTTAACGCGTTCATCACCATTTGCGATATCACTGCGAGCGAAACGCGGCCGTTTCATAGCAAACAGGAAATTGCTTCGGAGGTCGCCCCTGCGATGACCTTGCAAAGCATTCCGTTTGCCATCAAGGATCTATTCGAGACCAAAGGAATCAGAACCACCGCCGGTTCATTGTTTTTCAAAGATTACATTCCCAGTGAAGACGCATTTGTAATTCAAAAACTCAAAGCCATGGGCGCAGTCATCATGGGCAAGACCAACACACACGAGATCGCCCTCGGCGTGACAACGGTCAATCCGCATTTCGGCGCGACGCGCAATCCCTGGGATACAACTCGCATCCCCGGCGGCTCATCGGGCGGAAGCGTGGTTGCAGTGGCAACAGGAATGTCGTTGGCCGCCCTCGGCACGGATACTGGCGGCTCGATCCGAATTCCGGCATCACTGTGCGGCGTGGTCGGATTGAAGCCAACCTACGGACGGGTCAGTTTGCGCGGCGTGTTTCCGCTTTCGTGGAATCTCGATCACGTGGGGCCGATCACACGCACGGTCAAAGACGCCGCCCTCGTTTTGCAAATCATCGCAGGATACGATGCGCAGGACCCGGCGTCCATCAACATTTTGCCGGGCGATTATCTCAATCATCTTGAAGACAAGATCAAAGGCACAAAGATCGCACTGGCTGCCGGCGCATATATTGAAGAGTCCGATACGGAAGTGATGACCGCCGTGAATGAAACAGCCAAGGTGTTCACTTCGCTTGGCGCAAAAATCGAAAAGGTCGAAATGGATTTTCTGCGCGAGGCGGCGCTTGCCAATGCGTTGATGACCCAAGCAGATGGCGCAGCGTACCATCGCGAGCGATTGGCTGAGCAACCGGATTGGTTTGGCGAGGACATTCGTCAGCGACTGGAAACAGGACGCAATTTTTCGTCAACCGAATATTCGTTGGCGCGGCGCACACAAGCGGAGATGAATCATCGTCTCGTTCAGTTCTTTGGGAAATATGACTTCATTCTCCTCCCCACCACGCCCATCACCGCACCATTCATAGAAGGAAATGACGCGGTTGAACAAGCGCGTCGTCTCACACGCTTCACCGCACCATTCAATCTGACCGGCTTACCGGCGATCTCCATCCCGTGCGGATTTCAGCAAAGAGGGCCTGCCAATCGGTCTGCAAATTGTTGCGAAGGCTTGGAATGAAGCGGGGGTCCGATGCACCGCACACGCCTACGAACGCGAAACGAATTGGGGAAAACGTCGCCCTCCCAGCCTGCTCTGAGAACCTCGAAGAATGAAATAAAAAAGCCTCCATCTCACGATGGAGGCTCATGCTCTAATTCATGGCATGGGGGCAGTCTGGCAAATACCCTTCTTATAGTTCCAGTGACATCCACTACGAATACACTGTCTATCGCCCAAATTAAATTGATTGCAAACATCAATGACCGGGCCGCATTGCACTGTATTCAACTGCACAGTGACACACCCGGGGCCGCTCTGACGCACCTGCGCGGGAACGCATGTCTTTTGGGTCGCGTCAAACGTAAATCCAAGCGGGCAACCCGGATAGGTTCCACCGGTGTTCACCTGACAACATTGATACGTGGAACTATACGTATAACCCGCCGCGCAACCCTGATAATTCTTCGAAGCCAGGTCAGCGTTATCAAGGCCATATGGCGCATCCTCCTGACCGGTAGCCGATACACACGCCCCATATTGCGAATTGAAATACAAACCCGCCGGGCATTGACCATTTTGATTTTGTCCAACAGCGCAAACTTGCTGTCCGCCGCGGTTAATGAGATTGTATCCCTGTGGGCAGCCGGCCGCGCTGGGTTGTCCGGTGATCGGCGAATATACACACGCATTGCTCGAAGCATCAAGGTTATAACCGGGGTCGCATGCCGCTACAGAACTGGTCGCATTCGCTGAACCGTTGCAACCCGGATTACAAATCGTCACATCCGTTGTTGAATTGTTCGGGCCAGAGCAGGTCAACCGCCTCTGACCATCAACCACCGCATCACTACAACTGAAATCACTCGATTTCACCTGATACGTCGCACCCTGAGAAAGATCCACCGTGATATAGTTGGCCGAACCCACACAATAGTTTCCGCGCGCCTGTGCCGCCGGTGCCGGACAAGTTCCACTTTGCTGCTGTGTTCCGCCAATGGGAAGATACGACGCGCTTTGACAATATGGCGCAAAAGCTTTGGGCTGTGTCACCACACAGCGGAACCCCAAATCATAGTTGTCATAATCCGGCGGAGATGGGTGGCGGAGTGCTGAAAACAATTGAGTAACATCGCTTTCAAAACTACTGCCGCGGATCACGCGATGATCGCCTGTCGCGGGTCCAGTGGGATTTGAGGAAGGCGCGCTGGCGTAATAGTTTGGATCGTAATAATCATTGACCCATTCGTAAACGTTGCCTGCCATATCCAGTAACCCATACAGACTCTTGCCATCCGGATAATCATTGACTTGACTGGTGTGGCCTGCACATGTTCCAAAGTTGGCGAGATCGCAGGTGGGTTTATCACTGCCCCACGGATAAACGTTTCCATTCGTGCCGCGTGCGGCTTTTTCCCATTGGGCTTCGCTCGGCAACTGACCGCCAAGCCACTGGCAATATGTATTCGCTGCATTCCACGTCACACCGACCACAGGATAATCGCTGTATTGAATGGAGTTATAAAGCGGCGCGCCAATTTCCTGCACGGGCGCTTCACAATTTCCACTTGCCACGCATTGAGCATACATTTTGTTCGTAACTTCGGTTTGTTGAATCCAAAATGCATCGAGCGCAACGGTTTTCGTTGGAGCATCGCCATAACCTAGACCCATGATGAACTCACCTGACGGAACATAAACCAACGCACTGCCATCCACCCATGTCATGGTTGTGCCAGCGGACGGTCCGGCAAGCGAAACTGGCGCAAGGATTGGCGCGCTGGTCGGAGGCACGGATGTGGCAGTCGGCTCGGATGTTGGCGGCAACGCGGTTGGCTTCGGAGTGGAAGCAGGCGCACAAGCCGCCAATAGAATCACCGCAAGCAAAATCCAAATCAAATGTTTCATTCAGTTCTCCTATTCATAAAGAGAATTATACCTTTTTCGTCATTGTCTCGAAGTTATTGCGAGCCTTCATAACATTGCGCTAATGCTTTGGACACTTAAAGCCGGTTGGCAAACAGGAACAAAACGTGGGACAGAATGCATCGAAAGTCTGGTTGCAGATGATCGAATTCAACTTGCAGGTATTGACACCTTGAATCGTGCAAGCCTTCGATGGATCCACCATCACGCTTTGCTGCGCGACGGTATTCGGAATTGAATCCGGCAGGCAGACGTAATGGTTCGGTAGTTCAGAACCATAATGCTTGGGTGTGTCTTCGGTAAACGATGTTCCCGCCGGGCAAGCAGGATAACTCACTCCTGTACCGGGGACCACGCGGCAACATTTATCGAGCGGATCATAATTGTAAGCCGGCAGACATTGATTGCCAAGCGTAACACTACCATCCCATTTACAAAGCCCGGTGGAAGGGTCGAGCAAATAGTGTGCGGTGCAGGCTGCATTTTCAACGCCCGTGAAAATACAACTTGAATTCATCACGATTGTGGTCTGAGAAGCGCATTGATACGCCTGCGGATACGAGCCGGCCTCTCCGCTGATCATTGTGCAATTCCCAATCCCACCCACGGTGCCGTTTGGGTCTCCAGGATGATCGTCGTTAAAGGTCACATACGTGGAGTGAGTTTTACAACTTTGTTGTGTGGTGATCGAAAGATTTGGACAAACCGATGTAACGCTGGTCGCATCATTGACGGCAGAAACGGATTGGCAATACGGGGCGAAATACGTCAAGTTGTAATCGTCCACCGCGCAGCGAAAGGAAAGCTCATTCGTATGGCTGGCCGGATCAGCCGAGGAACGACGTGCAGAGTCAAGCAGATAGGCATCCGTATCGAACGCGGCAGAACGGATGACGCGCTGATCGCCGTTCTCAGGTCCGAGCGGATCGTTCAATGGAGAAGTGGAATAATAATCGGCGGAGTACCAATCCGCGACCCATTCAAAGGCATTGCCTTCCATGTCGAACGCGCCGTAATAACTTTCCCCGTTTGGATATTTGGTCACCGAAGTTAAATTGCCAACGCATTTGCCGAAGTTCAACAGATCGCATGTGGGTTTAGCGTTGCCCCACGGATAGATGTTTCCATTGGGGCCGCGCGCGGCTTTCTCCCATTCCGCCTCGGTGGGAAGCCGTGCATGAACAAAGGCACAGTACGAGGCGGCTTGATCATATGTCACGCCGACAACCGGTTCATTGGCATATGCCGGGTCGCCGAAGTTCGGGTTATCGGTCTCATCGGGCGAAGTGCAATAACCCGCATCGAAACAAAATTTATATTGCGTGTTTGTGACCTTGGTGCTGTAAATCCAAAAATCGCCGAGCGTGACTTGAATTTGCGGATCATCCTTGCCTTTGGGATCGCCCATGATGAACGACCCGGACGTTACTGCGACCAATGTTGTTCCATCCACGTAGAGATAACTCGCGCCGTCCTGAACCGGCGGCGGCGAAACCTTGACCAAGGTCGCAGTCGGCACAGGCATATGGGTCGGCAAGGGCGTGGGCGTGGTGGATCGAACGCACGCACTCAATAAGGTGATTGTTATAGCGATGAAGAACCATCGTTTCATTTTGTTCTCTGTATCTCACATCTGCCCACACCGCAGGTACAGATTGCGAGTGAAGCCATCAAGAAATTATATCCTGTTAAAGATTTGATTTGAGCGACTTTCCAGTATTTCACAATTAGCCAAAGTTAATCTTTATGCGGTAGAATTTATCCAATCTGGTATAGGAGGCTGAAATGCCCTTTGGAATACAACCGTGGCACATTGTGGTTCTCATCATTGTGGCTCTAATCATCTTCGGACCCAAAAGCCTGCCCGAAGTAGGACGCTGGGTCGGCAGGTCGCTATCTGAACTTCGCAAAGGATCACAAGAGATGACGACGGCTCTGCGCGAAGGAATGATGGAGACGCAACAGACTGAGGAACAGAAAAATACCATTGCCAAGCCTGCTCCGGCTCAATCCGTGCCGACCAATAACAATACCTCTGCTAACAAATTCTGCACAAAATGCGGCGCGCCCAATCCTTCCGACGCGCTCTTCTGCAACAAGTGCGGCAATCCATTTCAGGTGCAGTCATAAACCCAGGGATGAAACGCCTGAACTGAAACAATCAAAAGCCGGAAATCAATCATTGGATTCGCTTCTATGCACGATAAGTATATGAGTTTATTCGACCACCTCGAAGAATTGAGGATGCGAATCATTATTTCCGGCGCGGCCATTTTGCTCGTGACCGCCGTTGCTTTCTTCTTTTCGGACCCGCTTCTTAAGCTGTTGCTTTTGCCGTCGGGCGGATTACAACTTAAAGCCTTCAGTTTGATGGACGGCTTCATGATCAAATGGCGGATCGCGCTGTACACAGGGATTGTCGGCGCGTTTCCAGTTTGGGCGTATCACTTATATCGGTACGTGAGTCCCGGCTTGAAGGATAATGAACGCCGGGCCATTTTTTCTCCGCTCATTGCGGCATTCATCTTATTTATATTGGGCGCGCTCTTCGGATATTACTTATTATGGAGCATGATCCGCGTCCTGATCGACCTCTTCCCCAGCGAAGTACAGTTCCTGCCCGCCGCCGACGATTACATTTCATTCGTCATTTTTTTCATGCTGGCATGCGGGATCGCGTTTCAATTACCGACCGTGCTGGTCATCCTCGTGCGACTGCGGATTCTCAACTCTACCATTCTTCGCAAACAAAGACGCATCGCATACTTCATCTTGTTCGCGTTTGCGGAGATCATTACGCCGGTTTCCGATCCCATTGTCGCACCGCTGACCGTGATGGTGCCACTGGTTATCTTATACGAGATCAGCATCTTCGCGGCAATTCGAATTGAATCAGGGGCGGAAAAAAATCGAAGCCAGTATGACCGCACCCAATCCATAGGTTGAAGGTGCCCGTGAAATCAAATCTCCGGTAAAGGAATCAGTTTTGCCATGAAGCGTTTTCATTTCATCTTGCTATTGAGTGTTCTGCTCGCAGCTTGCCAGACTGCACCCGCGACCTCCGTTCCGACTACATCCACGCCGATTGCGGCGACCGCCACCCATGCCAGCGTTAGCAAAAGCACGAGCACACCCACACTAACGCCCACGCCAACCGGCCCCGCCGTTCACAGCAGTAGTTCAAATCCAAATGCCGCCAATCTGATCGTTGTGAAAGATCAGCCCATCGTCAACAACAGTCTGACGATTGACTCGGTGACCGCAACTCAAGCCGGCTGGATTGTGCTCTACCTCGATAAAACACCGCCCAACGCGAGACACGTAGTATTCGGGTCCGAAAATTGTCTTTGCCCCGGTGCCGTCGGGCAAGTCCAACCAGGTCGTAATTTCGCTCAGCCAAAATGTAAACCCCTCTATCAATCTATCTGCTCTTTCCGGTGTCAACAAGGTGGATGTCGTTTTACAGAAAGGCACTTCGGCTCCCGGTGCGATGGTTGAAGACAATGGAAGCACCGTGTGGGTTGCGTTTACGATTTTGACGAACGGCAAGCCTTCGTTCTTTCCAACTGCCACTCCTTAACCCCCATGCAGGGACGTGAAGATGAAAATTCTGGGTTCATTCGTTCTCTTGTTCGCTTCGAGAATTATGTGCTGCAATACATCCAGGCGAGTATCGCCCTAACCCAAATTGGCCCATGGAATTCACAAGTTTTCAACTGTTGAATAATTCTCAACTTGGATATACATCCCCGGCATGGGTAAAACAAAACATGGCTTCAGCTTTAATTCGTTAAAAGAATTGCGGATGGTTCATTACTTTTCCAATTCAAAGCCCCGGCAAGTTTTTCTCTTCGCATCTGCCAGCATCCTTTTTCTGATCGTAGCCTATTTATGGTTCATCAGTTTTGGATTGATGACTCGATGGCCGCCCCCACAAAGTTATTATGTCTACGACCAGCTTGCAAATGCTTTCAGACAAGGACAATTATCGCTTGAAAAAAAACCGAGTGCCCCGTTAATTGCGCTTCCCAATCCATATGATCCAGCCGAACGTGCCGGAATACCCATTCAAAAAGACTACTCTCTTTATCGCGGCAAGTACTATCTTTATTTTGGACCAGCCCCCGCCTTATTTCTGACAGTTATCAAATCGTTCGTCCCCGGCCAAATCAGCGACCAGTATCTCGTGTTTGCATTTGTTTGCGGGATAGGCATCACGCAATCCCTGCTGATCGTATATATATGGAAACGATTTTTCCATCAACTCCCCATCTGGATAATACCGCTTGGCATTTTGTTCAGCGGCTTGATCGTCCCATTGACAGGGACATTAACAGAAGCCAGAGTCTATGAAGCAGCGAGCTCCGGTGGCCAGTTCTTTTTTCTGGCAGGGCTGTACCTCGTCATCACCGCCTTGAACCGAGAATCGATTTCAGCCGGACGACTATTTTTAGGCGGCACGTCATGGGCATTTGCCCTGGGATCACGGCTAACCCTAGCTCTACCAATCGGTTTCGTTACATTGATGGCCGCTCTGGCATTCCTTGGAACTTATCGCCAGACAAAACTACTTTGCAAGACCATATTTTCATTCGCATCCTTAGCATTGCCGCTTGCCGTTGGGCTTGCACTTCTAGGATTGTATAACTGGGCGCGTTTTCATTCCATTTTTGAAACAGGCTTCTCATATCAACTCGCTGGGCCAGAACTTCAAAAATATAAAGACGTGCTCTTTTCTCCTTTATACATACTTCCCAATCTATACAATTATCTAGCCATGCCGCCGAAGATCACCGGGATGTTTCCCTTTTTAAAATCAATTCAGGCAAATGGCGCTTTCCTATTCTCTTTCATCCCTTTGCCCAATATCTATTTTGCGCCCGAACTGACGGGAATGTTCTTCAGCGTTCCGTTCATTTTGTTTGCCGTGATTTTGATCGTTCCATTCCTGCACCGAAAAAAGGAATTCAATAGCCAGATAGCACAAGACGATAAATCTTATTTTTTCAAGTGGACAGTCATCAGTTTGTTCGGATCATTTCTTTTCGGCTTTATACCAATGGTCTCCTTTTTTTGGGTAGCACTTCACTATTTCCTCGATTTCTCGCCTTCCCTGGTCCTGCTTAGCATGATTGGATTTTGGCAAGGTTATGCCTTCCTGCTTCACAGACCCATTAGCCGCAAGTTATACGCTGCCGCAGGCATCGGTTTGATGATTGCCTCGGTGCTCATTAGCAATCTTTTGATGTTCTCTGGGCAAATGGATGAATTTCAAAAATTCAACCCAGTCCTCTGGCAGCAACTCGCCAATCTCTTTATCCGGTAAACAACATGAATTCCAAAGACGTTGCAGGGGGCGCTTGCTACAAAAAAGCCCTCGCTCTGTAAGAGCGAGGGCACTGATCAGCGTAAATTTAGGATCCGTAATCACCCACAGACGCATTGACAGGCCGAGTTATAGTGTCCCTTGCAACTCGCAGTGTTACATGAACCGCCGACAGTGCAAGTGCCGCCCGGGTTGCCGCCACCCGGGTTACCGCCGCCGCCACAGGTCATCCCGCTCATCGTCGTATACGTCTGAGGGTTGGGGTTATTTAAACCGCTGCTATCCGGCACACAAGCACCTTGATACTCGTGATAACCTACTGGGCACATGCTGGCACCGCCCCCCGGCAGGGCCGTACAACACATGTGGGCCGGGTCATACGTCGAGCCAGCGGGACATTGTCCCGGCGCTCCTTTTGCAATACACGATTTGCCATCGGGGCTGAAGTCGAAGCCGGACGGACAAGCAGCCACATCTGCAGATGAAGCCGGTATGTTACAACTGGCCGTGATAGAAATCGTGATCCCCAGCGGGCAGACGTGACCGGCTCCATCCGGCGGATCCACAAGGGGCGGATTGCACGAACCGCCGCCGGTGACATGGTCAATCTGTGTGGGTGAAGTAGACTGGAGATGGATATTATTGACCGGCGTATTCCCAGCCGCGCAGTCTTCGGTATGGATAATGCTCGGATCAGGACATTTATTATTCGATCCGCCGGAACTCGAACTGCCGGATGGGTTCATGCCATAGACTACCATCGCTTGACAGAACGGCGCAAAATAAGTCGGGTCTTTGACCACGCAACGGAAGCCGAGATCGCGCGCATGATCGGTGGGAAGTTTAAAGAAGCGCGTCGAAGCCACAACCTGATCATTGTTGCTCCTGTAACCGCCCGAACGCACCGAGCGATTTCCTCCCGTGCCGCTATCGGGTCCGAGCGGATCCTGAGCGGGGCCGGTCTTGTAATAGAAGGGATCGTACCAGTCGTAGACCCACTCATACACATTGCCTTCCATATCGAGCGCGTCGTAATAACTTTTCCCCTGCGGATAATTGATCACATCGGTGGTGGTGCCGATGTTGTTGTTGTAGTTCAGCAGATTGTTCGACGGAGCGCCATTGCCCCACGGATAGACATTCCCATTCGGCCCGCGCGCGGTCTTCTCCCATTGCGCTTCGGTCGGCAAGTGACCGTTGGCATAATCGCAATACGCCTCGCCCTGCGCCCACACCACACCGACCACCGGATCGCTCTGCCGCAGAGGATCGTTATAGCCGAGGTTATCCGTCAGGTCGGGCGGAGTGCATTTGCCCACTGCCACACACTGCTGAAATTCGCGATTCGTGACCTTGGTGCTGTAAATCCAAAAATCACTCAGCGTGACCGTGTGTTCAGGATTATCCGAGCCGCCGTGTCCCATCAGGAACGGTCCACCCGGCACGGCAACCAAAAGACTTCCATCGAAATACAAATATGACGATCCGACCTGCATTGGCGGGCCAGCCAGATTGAGCGGCGCGGTCGTTGACGCCGCGGCGGGCGGGGCAGACGTGGCTGTGTCGGAGGCTACCGGCGCAGTCGTGGCCGTCACTACGATGATCACAGGCGTTGGCGTGCTGGCCGGCGCGCAGGCCGCCAATAACACCATCAGCGCCATGCTGAGATAAATGGTGAACCGTATGTTTCTCATGTTTTCTCCTCTCTTAATCAGCGGACAAGCACGAAAAGAAATTGCCCCATATTCACATTATATTCAAATAAAATTTAAATTCAATCACCAAAATGGGATTAGGAAAAACGGATATTTCCATGTCCACAGCCGGTACATCCGCAACCGGATCTCAATACACTGGGCTTTGCGTATCCCCAGTCTGGCCGCGACTTCGGCATATGGGCCAAGCGTGCCTGAAGTTTGGTTTCCAGACCGTCGCGTAACATCCCTCTTTGCTTTCAGACATAAAAGCACCTCCGTTCGATCATCTCAGGAGGTGCTTTCATTTGGTATCTGTTATTAAGGGGTCAGGTCACTAACATTCCACTTTTTGCTGGTTACGATCAACGACATCCTGATCCATTATATGTAATACCATAGACAGGCGTACAACCAGCCTTGGCACCTTGTTGATGTGCAGCCGTTTCGCAAAGCCCGGGCACATTGCCCGTTGGGACAAAGCCAATCGCCAACCTGCAGGTGTTATCAATCTCCGCCAGAGCTTTGATCGGATACGTTGGATAACCGGGGTTGGGGTCACCAGCCTGAATGTGGGTCATGTGGTCGTTGTAGTCGAACATGGATGGATCAATGTTCGTACCGGCCCACGCACCCATCGCAAAGGAGGAGGGATTCCCCAGCATGGAGAGCTTGAAGGCGATCTGAACCGTCGTTGCATCATTGGGATCAATGCGCGCCCAGGCGCCATCCGTGAGTTTGCCCTTGCCCTGATCGAAGACCAGCGTTTCGTATCCATCGCCGCCCTGTGGGTTATTATCTGCGACCATGGGGATGACTCCGCCGACATCCCCATCCGTATCCTTCCAGGCCTGGACTCCCTGAGTCGACCACGTAGTAGAAGAAGGATTGGAGGCGCAAATCAGCCAGTCGCCGCGGCCGTCCTTATTGAGGTCGAGTTCGACGGCATATTCAGCCGGAAGATGTCCGTTCGCATCATCGGCTTCCAACGTGATCGTGGCGTATCCCCAAGTATCATCCATGAAGCCCTGCGTCTCCACGATATCAATATAAGGGAAATACGTGTCCATGGTGTTGGCGTTGAAGGGACGTTCGTATAATCCCTGGACAAACACATCGCCGCCAGACACCATTTTGCTATGGGCATTCGCGGCAGAGTTTACATCGCTGGCCTCATCCAAACGCGTCGCCGGCAGGCTCACGGGAGAAACACCCGAGTTCGTAGGCGAGGCGACCAACGGAGGCGGACCACTTTCCGTGTTCGTGGGAGCAGGGACACTTGATGCGGGGCTGGCATTCCCGGTGATTTGGCAAGCCAGGGCGGCCAACAAAAGAACAACCAACATTGAGATCAAACGATTTGAATGACGCATAAATCACCTCTTCGGAACAAGATTGTAGAATTATATAGTCGGATTCTTCGGATGCGAATGGCTCTAAGGTCATGACCTTGCAGAACAGTCCGCGTTACCAGACCGACCGAGCTCCAGACTTGCTGGTATCGGCGGCGCCCGGCATAGAACTGGAAGGCGGAACTCGAGGCCGGCGCGCAAGCCGCCAATAACACCAGCCGCGCCATGTTGAGATAAATGGTGAATCATATATTTCACATGTCTTCTCCTCTCATAGTCAGCCGACAAGGACGAAAAAGCTTTGCCCCATATTTACATTATATTCAAATAAAATTTAAATTCAATCACCCCTGCCCTTTCGAGGAAGATGGATCAGGGTATTGTTAATCTACCTCATTACCGAATTGAGGTCGGATTTGCCCGTAATAAGCCAAAGAACCGGGATTGATCAACGCCTCCGGATTGAGGGCCGGCCACCCGTTGATAATGCTCGTTACTGCGCTCTCGACCTTCGCCATATTCAAAGGTAGCTCTCGACGATGGCGTGCCTGTTCCTACCTTGTTCGGTAAGCCTCGTAACTAGCGGGCCGCGGCGGGGTTCTTGCTTATCAATATCAATGAGCTCTATTTTCGACTTTCGTAGGTTGACTTGCTCTCATCTTAGCCATGACTTATATACCATACCTGATTTATAGTTCCTGATTTATCCTAAAGGTTAAACCATTTCCGCCATTGAAGGAGAAGAGAGAAATGAAAAAGTACACAATCTTATGCGCGTTGTTGATCGGAATGTTTCTGGTAATATTTGAAGCTGCGCCGCAGTTCGGTGCAGCGGCGAAAACATGTACTAACCCTCTGACGGGTGGTCCTGTTCCGTGTCCAAAGTCTAAGAATAATCCAACACCGATTCCAACAGCCAAGTTTACGCCTGCATCACCTCCTGCAACCAATGCTGCTCCGCCACTGGTTCCCCCCGGGTCGGGTGGGAACGCTTCCGGGCCAGTCGTGCCATCCATCCCAACACCGGTGACACCGCCTCCACCTCCGAACCCCTTTCTGTTACCGGCCATACTGGTTGGCATTATCTTCGTTGTGGTTGTGGTCGTGCTTAGCTTCAGTTTTGGCAAAAGGAAAATTGGCCGCTCAAAGACTTTCGTGGGGTCCGCTACGGGCGGGGCAGGGTCCGGCGAGATCGGTTCGGACCAATTCCTCAAATTGGATAAAGAGGGCAAGGACGGCTCGGACCAATTCCTCAAATTGGATGGAATGGACGAATCCCCTAAGGAATGATTTTAGCGGCTGGATCAGGTCAAAGCTCGCTGAGTTACCCTGCTCGAATCATTCCGACCATGAAGATCCTTGAATTCCTGGAGCGTGCTGTTTCCTTGCGGAGACGGCACGCTCCGCCTGTTCCGAACCTAAGCGCCTCCGAGCTGAAACAGCTTAGAGCAATCTTCGACACCGATGAGAGCGAAACACTGCACAGCCTCTTTGGACGCGGATCATCCATTGGTCTGGATGAAGCGCGTAAACTATTCCTGCCATTCGCTTTAGAGCGGTTGATCGAATCGGGATTATTGTACGAAGAGAATCACAAAATCAAATCCCATTTTCACGCTCAGAGCTACAACAGCTTAATCTTCTTGTCCGATTTCTTCAAATGGGAATCCGATTCAGACTTTGTTTTGCCCATTGGTCCAGCGGGAAACTATCTTGCATTATTAACGGTTCGCCGACAAGTCGAATTAGCTCTTGATCTCGGATGCGGATGCGGCATCCAATCATTGCTGGCGGCAAGGCATAGCAGCAAAGTCGTTGCAACCGACATAAATCCACGTGCGTTGGCGCTAACTCGTTTCAACGCCGAACTCAACGATATCCATAACATCGAAACACTGCAAGGTAGTTACTTCGAGCCGGTGAATGGGCAACGTTTTGATTTGATCATTGCGAATCTGCCATATGTGATCACACCGGAAAAACGATTGGTATATCGAACTGCGGATCAGCTGGGCGATGCTGGAATCCTTGAATGGCTGGGAGAGATCCCGAATTATCTAACCGAAGGCGGCTTTGCACAGATCCTTATTAATTGGATTCATAGCGTAGATCAGAGAATCTTCCGAGCCAATCAGGCAATCAATTCAAAATAAGAATGTGGATGTTTGGTTGATTCACAATAGCTCGAAGCGACCGGATGAATACGCTGAAATGTGGCTTAAGTCATTAACGAAAAATAATCCCCAAAAATTTAAGAAGACCAAAAAAGATTGGATGAATTGGTATCGCCGCAACCACATTGAACGAATTGCACTGGGCGCCATTACACTTCGACGTCGAAGCAACCAGCGAAACTGGTTTTGTTCGGCTACAGTTGGCCGAACGTTGGAAGATACGGCGGGTGGCCAATTACTGCGTCTGTTTGCTAGGCAAGATTACATGGATCATATGGAAAACCCGGAATTATTGCTCAACGAGATATTCACACTGGTTGAATTAGACTTCAGCGGGACTGAGAAACTGCCAGTGGCTCATGCAAGGCATGGATTACGCTTTGAGCTAAATATCTCCGCTGTATCAAAATCCGTTCTCCAAGAACTAGACGGAAAGAATACTATTGAAAAGGCCATCCAGGCGGTTTCTCAGAAGTCAGGGATGGAGGCCAAGCAAATTCAGCATGAAGTACTGGGGACCCTCATGGATCTGCTGAAATTGGGAATGATCCCATCCGCAAGCGGCATAGCGCATGAAGATCTTTGAATTCCTAAAGCGCGCTGTTTCCTTGCTGAGACAGCACGCTCCGCCCGTTCCAAAGCTAAGCGCCTCCGAGCTCAAACTGCTCAGGGCGGCCTTCGATTCGCACAGCTTTTCAAACAGTGAGTTAACCAGTGGCAATGCCGGCCCCGAAGCTACTCTCGAGAGGCTGTTTGTAAATGGACTTTTGGTTGAAATCGAATCGGCGTACGCACTATTTCATCCCCTGGATTTGGAGCAATTAATCCAATCAGGTTTGTTGCATAAAGTAAAGAGCGGGGTCCGAGCGCGCTTTCGGGTCCAGCGTTATGGCGGTTTGATCTTCTTCTCCGATTTTTCTGAATGGCGGACCAGGCCGGACTACGTTCTACCGATCGGTCCATCAGGACACTATCTGGCGCTGCTCACAATTCGTTGTCATGCAGAGCGGGCACTCGATTTAGGATGCGGATGCGGGATTCAGGCGTTACTGGCCTCCCGGCACAGCCGCCAGGTCATCGCGATTGATGTTAATCCGCGCGCTCTGGCGCTGACTCGTTTAAATGCACAGCTTAACAACATCCAGAATGTCGAAACGCGCCAGGGCAGTTACTTTGATCCCATCGAGAATCAAAGATTTGATTTGATCGTTGCCAATCTGCCGTTTGTCATTTCGCCCGAGACTGGTCTCATGTATCGAGACGTAGATAAACCCGGCAACGCAGATCTTCGCGAGCGCTTGAAAGAAATCCCGGATCATCTCACAGAAGGCGGTTTTGCCCAGATCCTGAGCAATTGGGTTCACGAAAAAAATCAAGATCCGTCAGAGCCGATCCGCCGGATGGTTCAAGGCAGGCGGGTGAATGCCTGGTTGATCCATAAATGGTCGAAACAGCCGATCGAATATACCAAGCTCTGGCTGAAACTTGCAGACTGGACTGATCCGCGCAGGTTTAAAAAGATGGAGCAGCGCTGGCTGCGCTGGTATGGTGACAATCACATTGAGCAAATTGCGCTGGGGGCCATTACACTTCGCCGTCGAAGCAATGCTCAAAACTGGTTTTGTTCCGCAACCATAAATAGCACCTTGGAAAATCCCGCAGGCAAACAATTCGTGCGACTGTTCGACTCACAAGACTATTTGGCTAATATTGATGATACCCATGCCCTACTGAACGAAATTTTCAGCCCTACGGTATCTGGATTTCGCCGGGGATGAAAATCAACCGATTGCCCATGCTAATCACGGATTTCATTTGGAAGCTAAAATCCATCCACTGACAAAGACCGTCCTAAAAAATTTGAATGGAAAAATAAACCTTGAAGATGCTATTCAACTTGCCTGCGTCGAGTTGAATATGGCGCATGAGATATTGCTGGAGATCAAGGAGTTGCTGAAACTGGGGATGATTGTCCCACAGCGAATTATTTCGCCAACTGTTCAGCCACTTGCTGATAATATTCCAGCAAGCCGGGATTGATCAACGCATCTTTATTGGTCACGGCGCGCCCATTGATGATATTCGTTACCGCGCTCTCGACCTTCTTCATATTCAATGTGTAAGGAATATCAGGTGTTTCTAAAATCAAGGCGGGCACATGCCGCGGCGAAGCATTCTCGCGCAACGTTCGTTTGATTTTATCTTTCAAATCGTCGGTGAGACTAAATCCAGAAGCAAGTTTGACAAACAAGATCACGCGCTGATCATCCTGATAATTCTGTCCCACCGCGAGGCTATCCGCGATCTCTTCTAGTTTTTCCATCTGCGCATAAATTTCCGCCGTGCCGATACGCACGCCCGAAGGCTTGAGCACCGCGTCGGAGCGGCCATAAAACGTCACGCCGCCAGTATCGCTGTGAATCAAAACATAATCGCCGTGCCGCCAAACGTTCGGATAAACACCGAAGTACGCGGCTTTGTATTTCGCACCATCAGCGTTGTCCCAGAAATAAAGCGGCATGGACGGAGTTGGCGCTTCACAAACTAATTCCCCTTGCCCATCAAAAATTGGTTTTCCTTTTTCATCATAGGCTTTGATCTTCATCGCCAGCGCCGGGCTTTGCAATTCGCCCGCATACACCGGCAAGATCGGACTGCCGGCCGCGAAACATCCGCTGATGTCCGTGCCGCCGGAGATCGAATTGAAATGCAAATCAGATTTAATCTCATGATATACATATTCAAATCCCTCCACTGAAAGCGGCGAGCCGGTCTGCGAAATTTCACGCAGCGATGAAAGATCAAAGTGTGTGCGTGGGGCAAAATTTTCTTTCTTTAGGAAAAGCAGATAACTCGCGCTACAACCGAAGATGGAAATTTTTTCTTCATCAATCAATTTCCACATCGCGCCGGGGTCGGGATAATTGGGATTGCCATCATAAAGAATAATCGTCGCGCCCACAGCCAGCGAACTGATCAACCAATTCCACATCATCCAACTGCACGACGTGATGTACACAATGCGGTCTTTGCGTTTGAGATCGGTGTGAAGCAATAGTTCTTTAAGATGATTAATCAGCACGCCGCCCGCGCTCTGCACCAAACACTTCGGCTTGCCAGTTGTGCCAGATGAAAACATAATGTATAGTGGATGACCGAACGGCAATTGCTCAAATTGGATTTTGAGATTCTTTTCTGTCGAAACAAAATCGGCATAGTGAACCGCATTAGGAATTTGGCTGATGTCTGGTTTATCTTGAGTGTAAGAGACAACGACTACTCTTTGCAGAGAAGAGATTCCATTGGCAACTTCCGCGGCATGAAGCAAACTATCGAATATTTTGCCTTTATAAAAATAACCATCTGCAGTGAACATCACTTTGGGCTTAACTTGTCCCAACCGTTCCAGCGCCGCAGACGGGCCAATATCTGTGGCACATGAGGACCACACCGCGCCGATGCTTGCCGTTGCCAACATTGCAATCGCCGTTTCCATCATGTTTGGCATATAACCAACAACACGGTCACCAGAAGTCACGCCAAGTTCACGCAAGGACTTTGCCAGCCGCGCAACCGAATCATAAAGTTCAGCATAGGTCATTTGTATTGATGTTTGTGTCTCGCCTCGAAAGATAAAAGCGATTTGGTCATCACGATAACGCAGCAGGTTTTCCGCAAAGTTCAAGCGCGCGCCCGTAAACCATTTTGCTCCGGGGAATTGATGGATGTCTTCGATTACTGCATCGTATGAATGTGAATGTTTAATATCAGCAAATTCCCACATCACCGCCCAGAAGTCAGCCAGCTCTGTAATTGACCAATCATATAATTGCGCGTATGTCTTTATGTCAAGAAGATGCGTACGATTGACATAGTCAATGAAGCGGGTGATGTTGGCTCGTCCTTTGCGATCACCCGATGGAATCCAAAGCGGTTGTCTCACGAACTCTCCTCGGCGAATTTTTCAATTATACCGTTTGGATTATTTGGATTGCAAACAGGCGATCAACTCTTTCAATGCACCTTGCGGCTGTGATTTTGTTATCGCCAACAGCGGCTCCGACGCGACTTTATAAACATCATGCACATTGCCCGTCTCCCAACTGCGCGGCAGGAATCCGATGGAACCTGCATTGTTCGCAATCGAGTCCAACATATTCTGCGCACTGACTGCCAGCCGCGCCAACGATGTGACAGGCTGTCCGTTCATTACCATCTGCTCGAAGATTTGTTGAATATCTTCACCTTGTGCGTATGTCCAAACTTGAATGGGCAAATCTGAGCCACCGACATCTTTCCAGTTGGCTACTTGACCCAGAAAAATGGAATGAACTTGATCGGCAGTTAAGTTATTGATATTATTTTGGGATTGAACGATTACCAGGACATTGTCGGTGCCGATTTGAAAGGCAGGCGATGAAAGGCTATCGGGTGGACCAAGTCGCAAGATGATATCCGCTGTTTGCGGGTCCGATAAAAGAATCGCCGTGGATGGAGTCGAGCAATTATATAAATCGGTCAGCCGCGACAACGCGGCAGAGGTGACATATACTTTCACCAACTGCGGTGTAGCCTGCGAAGGTTGCGCTCCGCAGGCGTTTAAAGGTATCAACGTGAAAAGAAAGAGAATGCGAGCCGCTTTTTGTTTACCGCGTTCCATTGCTCAAACAAACAGGAATACAAAACACAGCACGGCAACGATAGCACAGTAACCAGCAAACCAATATAAAGAATTTCTGCTGACAAAACTGATCAGCCAGCGAATGGACAGCCAGCCCAAAATTGCCGCAACGACAAACCCAACGGCCAATGGAACAAAAATCGTGTGCAAGATATGCATCTTCAAAACTGAAAGCAATTCATACGCGCCTGCCGCCAACATCACCGGCGCAGACATCAGAAATGCAAAGCGCGTGGCGGAGGGACGGTCGAAGTTGCGCAACACGCCGCCGCTGATGGCTGAACCCGAACGCGAGGAACCGGGAAAGACCGCCAGGATCTGAAATAAGCCGACCACCAACGCGTCGAGCCACGTCATCGAATCGAGTTTGCGGACGCGCTTGCCAAAGTATTCAGCGAGGAACAATAAGATTGCCGCGGCAGACATGCGGATGGCGGCTTCCATCAACGGATTTTGGAACAAGCTCTCGACGGTGTTTTTCAACAGCAAACCAGCTACCAAAGCGGGGACGGTTGCGATGATGATAAACCAAGCCTGTTTATTTTCCGGCGTGGAGAACGGCGTTGCAAAAAAAGCTTTGACCAAAGCCCATAAGTCATTCCAGAAATAAACAATCAACGCAACCAGCGGGCCAATCTGAACCAGAATCAAAAAGGCAAACATCGCATCGCTGGACGGAATGTTCAACAGTTTCTGGACGATCAGCATGTGTGCTGTGGACGAGACGGGGATGAATTCCGTCAGACCTTCGATGATGCCGAGCAGGAAAGCGTAGAAAATATTCATATAATTTTCCTTTTTTAAACACAAAGTACACAAAGAGCACGAAGAAAAAACCTTTAACCTTGATTTACTTCGTGGCCTTCGTGTTTAACCCTTTTCGCATTGTTTGACCATTGAAGCAATAAATCAGGCACTCTTGATTCAAACGAACCATCTGCAATGTAGCCGCGAATGGATTCCATCAATCTTATCAAAGCTCGCAAGTTGTGGATAGAGATCAACGTTCCGGCCAACAACTCCTTTGCCACAATCAAATGACGAAGATAGGCACGCGTGAAAGTCCGACAAGTATAACAATCACACAAATCGTCAATGGGATGCTCATCGCGGGCAAAGGCCGCGTTCATCAAATTGAGTCGACCTTCAGATGCAAAAGCCGAATGATGACGCGCGAGGCGAGTCGGCAGAACGCAATCGAAGATGTCAATGCCGCGCAAGACACCGTCGATCAAATCTTCGGGCGTGCCGACGCCCATCAGATAACGCGGCTTATTTTCGGGCAGAAACGGATGCATCACATCGAGCATGGCGTGCATTTCATCTTTGGTCTCGCCCACTGAGAGTCCACCGACGGCAACGCCGGACGTATCGAGAGACGAAATAAATTTAGCGGAAGCCGCTCGCAGGTCGGCTTGAACGCCGCCTTGGATGATGCCGAATAAAGCCTGATCGTCGCGCGTCTTTGCTTTAATGGAACGTTCCGCCCAGCGATGAGTCCGGTCCATTGCGAGTTTTGTGTAGGCGTGATCGTTGGGATCAGAACATTCATCGAAAGCCATGATGATGTCCGCGCCGAGGTTCTCCTGAATGGCAATGGACTTTTCGGGCGTGAAGCGATGCGTCGAGCCGTCAATGTGACTCTTGAAGGTCACGCCGTCATCGTCAATCTTACGGGTTTGCGAAAGCGAGAAGACTTGAAAGCCACCGGAGTCGGTGAGCATGGGACGATGCCATTGCATGAACTGGTGCAAGCCGCCCATGTCGCGGACGAGTTCGTCGCCGGGACGCAGGTAAAGATGATAAGTGTTGCTCAACACGAGCGTGGCATTGATGTCCTTGAGATGTTCGGGCGTGAGCGTCTTGACCGTAGCTTGCGTGCCAACCGGCGCGAAGACCGGCGTGAGCAGGTCTCCGTGAGGCGTGGTAAAGATACCGGTGCGGGCGCGATTGTTTTTTGCGGTGACTGTGAATTCAAACATCGGGCAGATTATAAGCGATTGTCGTTATTCAAAACCCGTATTAACAGTAACTGCTATTCACCTAAAATTATGCCATAGAATATATTCAATTAATACACAGCATTAAACTTATATAATAATTCAATACGCTTCTTAAAAGACAAATACTTAAAATCAAACGAAGAAATCAAATCCCTTTTCCCTTCTTTTTAATCGGCGGCGAGCACAAGCTTCGAAATCTTTTTTCTTCGTACGCATCCAAATCTACTTGGATTTCGTCTCGCACCTTTATATATCGCTCATTTGGGTTCTCATTTTCGGTGATGCTGAAATCCATGATTTGAGGAGAAAAATCCGATTTTGCTAGCGCCCTTATTTGTTGTACCACAAACATCCGTAGTTGATCATCTAGTAATATTCTAAAACACATTAGGAGTTCTTGCTCCAGTGTTGTTAATTCGCCTTTCATTTACTCCCTCCCGAGTTATTTTTGGATTGCAATATTAGGCGTGTACGTGAATTCTTCGAAAGACAAAGAATATTTCGATTTAGCTTTATAAGCTTTATAAAACTTAACATCTTTGCTTTGTCCTTGCAAAACAAGACACACAATTTCAAGATCGGTATAATTAACAGACAAGCCGAAATAAACCGCCTTTAATGCTTGGACGGGATAGCCATAGTCTTTATTTGGCTCTTCGTGGAATAACCTCCACTCTTTTTCATAGCACCAGCTTTCATACTTAGTATAAAGTGGTTTATTCACCTCTTCAATGATTTCCTCCTTGCCGCCATACATCATCTTAATGGGATCGATTAAAGGAAAATCGAAAGAATATTTTACCTCTCGCACTTTAGAAAACAGGGGAAATGATGTATCGAACTCTAGGCAAATGCCTTTATGTCCATCTGCATAATGTGACCATAAGAGGATATTATCATTCACTTCAGAAAAACAAGTACATCCTCTCCTATTTATCAAATCATCCTGTCTCTCTTTGAACATTTTTTCAAAAGCCACACCGATTTTATCAATATCATTCTGGGGCACATCTTTTATAGAATTGATTTCATGATCAATGAGAATTTTCTTGTCTTGCAAGTATCTCTTATAAATTTCAACTATATTGTTATCAGTTAACATGGCAGATACGTTTAAAGCCGAGCAATCGAATGGATCATTGAAGCTTGCTGGTGTATTGAAATAAATCTTAGCGTTCTTTAGATTTCGTAAGGTTTGTTCATTCAATTTTTGAAATTTGTAGAGATGTTGGGGAACCATAATATATCTCCTTTCTTTATTTGCACAATTCGTTATAACACAAAGTAACGAAAGAAGAAGTACATTAACGCCTTGAGTTCATTTTACGCGCAGAACAGACTCGATTCTTTCCGGCACGCTTTGATTCTTCGCGGCAAAACGATTGTGTTATGATTCTCAATAAAGATGAATACTTTTGGGGCAGAGGAACATGGCATGACCAAGAATTCAATTGCTTTGATGACGGACAGTACCTGCGATATTCCAGAGGATTTGATCCAGCAATACGGCATCACGATCATTCCCGAACTTTTGATCTGGGGAGAACAAACCTTTCGTGACCGCGTCGATATCACGCCGCAGACTTTTTATGAGCGCATCGAAAAAGATCCGGTTATGCCCACCACCACCCTCCCCAGCCCGGCAGAGTTCGAGAAAGTGTACAAGGATGCCATCGCACAAGGCGCAAAGGAAATCATCATCTTCACAGTCAGCAGTGCGATGAGCGGAACGTTCCAAGCTGCAAAACAGGTCGGCGAACGAATGGAAGTTCCCGTTCATGTTGTCGACTTAAAGGGGCCGACGATGAGTTTCGGGTGGCAGGTTCTCGCCGCGGCGCGTGGACGCGAAGCGAGCGCAAACATCCAAGAAATGATCGCCGCCGCCAACAAAGTTCGCGAGAAATTGGTGCAGATTGTTTGTCTGGATACACTGGAATATTTGCATCGCGGCGGACGCATCGGCACCGCTACAAAATTTTTAGGCAGTCTATTGGATATCAAACCACTCGTGCAAATCAACCACAGAACAGGAACGGTTGAACCGGCTGGTCAGGCGCGGACGCGGAAAAAATCAGTCGAGGTTTTGATCGAACGATTCTTCGAGCAGATTCAAACGGAGAGACCGATCCATGTTGCAGTCCTGCATGGCAATGCATTGGATGACGCTCAAGCCATTGCTCAGCGCATTCGTCAAACGTACGCGCCGAAGGAATTGTTGATCAATATCACAGGCCCCGTGCTGGGAATTAACACCGGTCCGCGCGCGACTAGCGCTGTGCGGATATACGGACTAAAAAGCGAACTTACAATCCAAAACTCACCTGCTCAGGACGCACCAGCATCATCGGCACATGGATGGGTTGCATCTGCGGCAGAAACGGATTCGCGATATCGGCATCATAAATGGACAGCCAGTTCGCGCGTCCAACTTCGATGCTGGTTGCGAAATCGGTGTGGGTTGAAATGCGAAGTTTCCCCTTTAAGAGAAATGTGCCAAGCCCCAAGTTAACGTCCGCCATGGTACGGTTGGCTTCGTTGGGATCATAATCCAACGGGTCAGCCAGTGGCGGTGCGAGATGAAAAGCAATAATCTGTGAGGTCGGAAAAAAGAGCTCGTTGTATGCGATAGATTTGGGCGGCGTTCCGCCAAAGAGCAGTGTCTGAGCTTTCAGCAAATGAAGGTAATTCGGTACGCCCTGTGTTCGCAGCCAAATACTGACGCGTACATTTTCCTTAGTGACCACGTCGCCGCGCACAAAAGCGCTATTGGAATAAAGCATCACAGTAGATGTTTTTTCATCAGGTCCAAGATTATACATATGAGATTCTCCCGTTGACCATTATGGTTCGGTGCTTCAGAACCATAATGGTTCTTCAGTACTTAACCATTATACAACGTTACAATCTCTGCCACAACTTTACTCACTGAGGCAATCTCCCGTATAATCAAGCAATGCAACTCAAACGCTGGCTGATCCAACCGAAGCTCACGCCGCAAGCCGATCAAAACCTCGGGGCGTTTCATCCGATCTTGCGGCAACTTCTTTTCAATCGAGGTTATGCCACAGACGCGAACGCGCGCGCTTTTCTCAGGGCTGAAGCAAATTTCGATACCAATCCCTTTCAAATCAAAAACATGGATGTTGCGATCGACCGCATCCGCTTTGCGCTCGACCATCAGCAGGCGATTGCCATCTACGGCGATTATGATGTGGATGGCGTCACTGCCACTGCTCTGCTTCTGCAAACGCTTCAACAATTCAACGCCAATGTACACCGCTACATTCCGAATCGATTCGATGAAGGCTATGGACTTAACAACGACGCACTCGATCATCTAAAAGCGGATGGCATTAAACTGGTCATCACGGTGGATTGCGGAATCCGTTCGCCGAATGAAGCGCAACACGCGCGAGACATTGGACTGGACCTCATTATTTCGGACCATCATCATCCCAGCAATGAATTGCCGCCCGCTTTTACCATCATCAATCCGAAACAAGCTGGTGATTTATATGTTGATAAAGATTTGGCGGGTGTAGGAATTGCATACAAAATCTCAGAAGCATTGATTGGGAGCGGAGATTTATCTCTGATTGATTTGCTCGATCTCGTCGCCCTCGGCACGGTTGCCGACCTTGCGCCGCTGGTTGGAGAAAATCGCATGCTTGTCCGACGCGGATTAAAACAAATTCGCGAAACAAAACGGCAGGGGCTATTTTCGCTCGCCAATGTGGCGGAGATGACCATTGGCAAAACCACTGCAGATCAAATTGGATTCATCCTTGGGCCACGACTCAACGCGGCAGGACGACTCGAGTCCGCGTTAGCCGCATTGGATTTATTGACCACCCATGACGTTATGCTTGCAGGTCAGCTGGCACAGCAACTCGATGTACAAAATCGCAAGCGGCAGGAGCTCACGCGCGTCACGCAGGAAAAAGCCGAATCGCTGGCGATGACGGATGAGACGGATCCATTTTTGCTTTTTGCGGTTGACGAAGAATTCAATCCGGGCGTAATTGGTTTAGCCGCCTCGCGCTTGACCGAAACACATTATCGTCCATCTGTTGTTGCGGCCAAAGGCGCGGAAGAAACGCGCGGCTCATGTCGCTCGATTCCCGAATTCCACATCACGGACGCGCTCGATCAATGCGCGGACCTGCTGGTGCGTCATGGCGGTCACGCGGCCGCGGCGGGATTTACCGTCCGCAACGAAAAACTTCCGGAACTGGTCAACCGCTTGAAGTCCGTTGCCGAGGCACAGTTGAGCGGACAGGATTTACGTCCCACAGTGACGGCGGATATGGAAGTCTCGCTTTCCCAATTAAACTTTCGATCTGCTTAAACATCTCGCTTATTTCGAACCGACCGGCTATGGGAATCCCAATGCGATCTTTGTATCGCGTGATGTGAAAGTGAAATCTTCGCGCACAGTTGGTTCGGAAGGCAGGCATCTGAAGTTGACGCTCGAAGATGAACGCGGCGCGGCGTACGATGCCATTGGTTTTCGCATGGGAAGCCTGCAAGCCAATCTGCCCTCGCGCGTGGATGTGATGTATTCGTTTGAAACCAACGAATATAACGGGCGAACGTCCTTGCAATTGAATCTGAAAGATACAAAAGCGGCTGGGTCGGTTAACGCGGTAATGCGTGCGTAGCGATAATACGCCGCGCAGGCTCCCTCGGACGAAACCATGGTCGCACCCAACGGATGTTCGGGCGTGCAAGCCGAACCGAAGGCGGGACAATGATGCGGCTTCTTCAATCCCTGCAAGATCTGCCCCGCGATACACAATGGCGACTCCTGCGTTGTAACTTCGCCTACTTCAAATTTCTTTTCTGCATTGAACGCGTCAAATTCGGACCTCAAGCGCCAGCCGCTCATCGGGATCGTGCCGATGCCACGCCATTTGCGATCGCATTCTTCAAAGACATCATGGATCGTTTTCTGCGCGGGTTGATTTCCCTCAAATGTTACCGCACGCGAATAGGCGTTATTGATTTCCAATTTACCGGCTTCCAATAATTTCACGGTCTCTAAAATGCCGAGCACAATATCCAGCGGCTCAAAGCCCGTGACCGCCATCGGCACCTTAAATCGTTCAACCAGCGATGGATATTCGTGATATCCCATCACCGCACAGACGTGACCGGCAAGTAAAAATCCCTGCACGCGATTCGCAGGCGATGCAAGAATGGCATTGATCGCGGGCGGCACACGCACATGAGAAACCAAAATACTGTAGTTGGTTAATTCGAGTGAACGCGCTTGCAAAACACTCATCACATTGGGCGGCGCAGTGGTTTCGAAACCAATCGCAAAGAAAACGACCTGCTTATCGGGGTTTTGTCTCGCCAACTCCACCGCATCGAGCGGGGAATAAACGACGCGCACATCTCCGCCCGCGGCTTTTACCGAAAACAAATCGCGGCCCGAGCCCGGGACGCGCAACATATCTCCATACGAACAGAAGATCACATCGGGTTGGGATGCGATCACAAGCGCTTTATCGATCAACTCGAGCGGCGTCACGCAAACGGGACAACCCGGACCGTGAACCAATTCAAGTTCAGATGGGAGAAGCTGATCAATTCCATAGCGAACAATGGCGTGTGTCTGCCCGCCGCAGATTTCCATCAGCGTCCACGGACGCGTTATCGTCTGGCGGATTTCGTCAATCACTTCGCCAACCAGCGCGGCGTCACGATATTCGTTTACATACTTCATTCAGGTCCAAGTTCTTCTTCTAAGCTGGCAATATCTTTTAGCATTGTCAATGTTTCTTGCGCTTCCTGCTCGCTCAATAAACTAATCGCAAAGCCAACGTGAACAATGCAAAATTCTCCCACTTTTGCTTCCGGCACATAATCCAAACAGACTTCTCGTGTCACACCTCCGAAGTCAACCTTTGCCATCTTCAATCCATCTTTGGGGTAAATCTCTTCAATTCTTGCTGGCACCGCTAGACACATATCAAGCTCTCATTCTTGCTGACGCAATCGCGGCCTGTCCAAGTGACAAGCCGCCGTCATTGGTCGGCACTTCTCGATGTATGTATACTCTAAAACCTTCCTTCTCTAAAAGTGTCAAAGTTCGTCCTAATAGGGTGATATTCTGCCAAACTCCGCCAGATAGGACAACTTCGTTAAGTTGTGTCTTCTCTCCTATTTTTATGCTGGCTGTGCGCACCATTTCCGCGAGACCATTATGAAAGCGGGCTGAGATAATCGGCGCGGGAACTTCTGCTAACGCGTCAGCAACCAGCAACTCAATCACGCCTCTTACCTCGACGCGATCTTGATTCAAACTAAATGAATAACCCTTGGTTTCAGTTACATCTACTAAAGCTTCAAACTCAATCGCGGCTTGTGCCTCGTAGTTGACTTTTTGCCGAACAGATGCCAACGCCGCAGCCGCATCGAAGAGACGACCCATACTTGATGTCAAAGGCGTATTGATTTTGCGATCCAATTGTGCTCGCAAAGTTGTACGCTCCATTTCACTTAATTCAGCAACTGGGGCAAGCCTTTCATCCCATGCCAATCCCAATGACCACAACAAAGCCAACACGGCACGCGCGGGATGTTTTATTGCCGCATCACCGCCGGGCAAAGGGAAATACTCCAAATGGAAGGGACGCTCGTAATTCCGATAATCCGCGGCCAGGAATTCTCCGCCCCAAATATTTCCATCTTCACCGTAACCTGTTCCATCGAAAGCAATGCCAATCACCGGATGTGAACCATCCAATCCATGTTCCGCCATGCAGGCGGCGATATGGGCATGGTGATGTTGAATACCGATGGTCCGCAAGCCCTCGCGTTCCGCGCGTTGCAAGGCATAACGAGTTGCTAAATAATTCGGATGCAAATCATAAACAATTGCTTCCGGTTTGACGCGAAAAAGATTTTCAAAATGTTCAATTCCCTGCTCAAAGGATTGGAGTGTTTCGTAGTTTTCCAAATCTCCGATATGGTGACTCAGAAAAGCATAGCTGCGATGGGTAATACAAAAAGTATTCTTGAGCTCTGCGCCGACGGCAAGAAGAGGCGGTACCTGCCACGGGAGTTTGACGGGAAATGGAGCATATCCACGCGAACGCCGAATGGGGAAAATTTTCTCTTGGAAGATGCGCGTGACAGAATCATCACAGCGAATATAAATATCGCGGTTATGCAAAAGAAAAGCATCTGCAAGAGGAGCTAGTTTCCGACGAGCTTCATCATTATCGGTTGCAATCGGTTCTTCTGAAAGATTACCACTCGTCATGACAAGCGCATCAGGAAAATGATCTGATGTTTCGAGAAGCAGATAATGCAAAGGTGTGTATGGCAACATCACACCAATCGTGTCTTGTCCCGGCGCGATTTCACGGACAATCTTGGACTCCGGTTTGCGTTTCAATAGAACAATAGGACGTGCGGGCGATTTTAACAACTCACGTTCTGATTCACTGATAAAACAATGTAGCTCGATAGTTTCAATATCAGGCATCATTACCGCGAAGGGTTTATCCACGCGCAGTTTACGGCGGCGAAGTTCAATGACGGCAGATGTATTGAAAGCATCGCAGGCAAGGTGAAAACCACCCAAGCCTTTGATGGCAATGATTTTTCCTTCAACCAATAATTGACGCGTTCCAACAACGGCATCATCGTTTTCAAGAACGGGTGCAGGTGGTTGTGCGTTGACACGTTCCAGCCAGACACGGGGACCGCACTTCGGGCATGCTACAGGCTGTGCATGAAATCTTCGATTCGACGGATCGGCATATTCGCGTGCGCAGTCGGGACATAACTCGAATCCTGCCATGGTGGTCTTTGGACGGTCATAAGGAATGTCCTGAATGATCGTAAAGCGCGGGCCGCAATTGGTGCAGTTGATAAACGGATAACGATAGCGGCGATCCTTCGGATCAAAAAGTTCGCGCAGGCAATCATCACAAATTGCAACGTCCGGCGAAATGGGCTGAAAAGCTTCGGGGATGGATTCGGAGTGAAGAATTTCAAATGAACGAAAGCCGTTAGAAGGTCCGAAAGATGCGGTAAATTCGTCAATTCGCGAAAGCGGAGGCGCTTCGTCGCGCAAAGCTTTAATGAACGCATCCAGCACATCTTGTTCCCCATCCACCTCGATATCCACACCTGCGGATGTATTCCGCACCCAGCCATTGAGTTGAAACCGGGTTGCGAGATTATAAACAAACGGGCGAAAGCCGACCCCCTGCACAATGCCCGTGATGTGGATGTTGACTCCACTATTCATTCCACGTCGAGCGCTTCCATGTAAAATTCTTCGCCAGCAATGACCTTAGCGCCTACCCCGCCGCAATTTGGACAAAGGATTTCGCCTTCCTTGGGTGAATATTTGGTGAAGCAGCTCATGCATTGTGCTTCGAGTTGCACATGACGGAAGTGGAGGACAGCGCCCTCCGCCAATGTCCCTTTGCTTAGATCATCCCAATAAAACTGTACTGAGTCATCGGTGTAGGTAGAAATCTCGCCAACCACAAGATACAAATTAGTGATGCGTTGGGCTTTGGCTTCGTTCGCTTTTTGAATCGCGTTCTCAAGAATGGCTTGTGTCGCATAGAGTTCGTGCATGATGAATAACCTCGATGAGTGATTTTAGAATGATACCTCAGGCCAGTTTATAAGCCGCATTTTGTGAAACAAGCCGCACAGGTTTACGCTCTGACAAGTGTCATCCCTGCCGACTCGTTCTGGCGATCATCTATCTATGCAGTCTACCCGAGACTAAAAGGAGCGGGCCGCTCCATTGTCTCTGCTTGACCTTGCTCCCGACGGGGGTTGCCTGGCCGCCCACATTACTGTGAACGCCGGTGGTCTCTTACACCACCTTTTCACTTTGACCGCTTGCGCGGCTACCTGTTTCTGTGGCCCGATGCGACAGATCGCTCCATCCCGGGATTTCCCCGGCGTCGTGCCCTATTGAGTACGGACTTTCCTCGATCCCTCGCTTTCGCGTGGAACCGCGACCGCCCAACCGGCCTGAGGCGTATTCATCATACACGCGAGAGAAAGAGCAGTCAACTCTATTCGCCAGCTCTTTTTAATGTAAAATAGGATTGTTATTATCCTTTCCTTGAGGAATCGCTTTGAGCAACAGACCCGGAAAATATATTATTGGTCTGACTGGCAACATCGCCACCGGCAAAAGCGTGGTACGCAGAATGCTGGAGCATCTTGGCGCTTATACCATTGATGCGGATGCTTTGTCGCATCGCGCGATCGCCAAAGGCGCGCCGGGCTATCAGCCCGTTATCGAGAAATTTGGCAAATGGATCGTTGATAAAGATGGCGAGATTAACCGAAGTAAGCTGGGCAACGTTGTATTTCGCGATTCCGCCGCGCTCGCCGAACTGGAAGATATCATTCATCCACTCGTCGGGCAGGCAATTACCGTATTAGTAAAACGAGCCAGCCAACCCGTTGTAGTGATTGAGGCGATCAAATTATTGGAGGGCGAATTACGAAAAGCGTGTGACAGCATCTGGGTAACGTACGCGCCGGAGGAAGTCCAGATTGAACGATTAGTTCGCAAGCGCAATTTGACGCGCGAAGACGCGCAACATCGAATCAGATCGCAAACCGCTCAAGGTGAAAAAATCGCGGCGGCGAATGTTGTTATCCGTAATACTGGCTCATACGATGATTTATGGAAACAGGTTTCGACTACATGGAAACAGATTTCACCCGCGATCTCCGAAATCGCACCGCCCACGATCATTAAACAAGGCGCGGAAAACTTTGTCGTAGTGCGCGGCAAACCTATAAATTCCGAACCGATCGCCAAATTGATCAATCACTTAAGCAAGGGCAAGCAAAAATTATCAAGCGACGATGTGATGGCAAGTTTCGGCGATAAAGCGTACATGCTTCTTCAGCTTAAAGATCAATTGGTGGGCATTGCGGGTTGGCAGGTGGAAAATCTAGTGGTGCGCACCACTGAACTTTATTTAGAAAATGGAATTAATGTTCAGAGTGTTCTTGAAATGCTGATCACTGAAGTAGAACGTGCCTCCGGTGATTTACAATGTGAAGCCTCGTTGATTTTCCCAACGCCTGAACTTGCCGCTTTGGATTCGGTTTGGAAAAAATTGGGTTATGAACAGCGCGCACCCACTGCACTCGGAGTACAAGCCTGGCAGGACGCGGCCATCGAGTCGATGCCACCAGGTAATAATCTTGTCTTATTCAAACAACTGCGGCAGGATCGCGTTCTGAGGCCGATTTTAATTCATCCTTGATTTCTTACGGCGCTGGAATATCCAGCATTGGATCACCACATTATGTCATCATCAGAATATTCGCAATTTCTGATGATCGGTTAAACCACAGCGAAAAAAGTGGCTGAGTTTCTAAACAACCTCCTTTTCATTTTTCAACGTCTAAGCTGGCTCAGCGTAATTGACATTCTGCTGGTCACGCTGATTTTTTTTGCCTTGCTATATTGGCTGCGCGGCACGCAAGCAATGATCTTATTGCGCGGTGTAATTCTGATCGTGGTCGCGCTGGTCCTGATTACAAGTTTCTTTAACCTTCCAGCGTTCTCATGGCTGGTCCAAAATTCTTTACCGGCTTTGTGGATATCCGTCCCTGTGATCTTCGCACCAGAACTCCGCCGTGCCCTGGAACGCATCGGACGTGCCGGAACATTGCCGATCGCGTTCAACAAAACAGCCAAGCCCGGATTTGAACAAACCATACATACCGTCGTGACAGCCGTTGCGCGTCTATCGGCTCGTCAACATGGTGCGCTGATTATCTTGCAAAGATTGGATAATCTGGATGAATACATTCAAAGCGGGGTGAAGATGGACGCGGCAGTCACGCCCGAATTGCTACTGCAAATTTTTTATCCGAATACACCATTGCATGATGGCGCGGCGATTCTTTCCGGGCCGAAAGTGGTCGCGGCTGCCTGTGTCATGCCTCTCTCATCAAGCGGAATTCTAAACCGCTCCCCCGAACGTCAAATGGGACTTCGACATCGCGCAGCCCTCGGCATCTCTGAAGAAAGTGATGCCATCGCCGTGGTGGTATCTGAAGAAACAGGCGCAATTTCCATAGCACATGCCGGACGCATGATCCGTAGAATTGATTCGGAACGCCTAGAGAATATACTGGTGGCTTTCTTTCGTCCCGTTGCCAGCGAGCACACGCCTCATTGGCTTAAACGTTTCATGCCATCAGATTCGCCGCATCAGGATGAGTAGCAGCAACATGCTTAGACGCATTGCCGATAATCTTCGATTGTTTCTATGGGCGCTCGTTTTAGCCCTTGCCGTTTGGGTGGCAGCTGTCACTTCCTCGGACCCCGATGAGGTCCACGTTTACCCGACGCCAATCAATATTCAAATCGTCGGTCAGGATTCTGGATTGATCATTACCGGGGATATTCCTCATCAAACCCAAATCACCATGCGCGCCCCGCGCTCGATATGGGATCAGCTCGTTGCGAAACCTGATAGCGTGCGCGCGGTGCTCGATCTATCAGGATTAAGTCAGGGCAAACACCAATTGAAACTTCAAGTCCAAGTGGACGAACGTCCAGTTCAAATTATACAGGTCAGTCCCAATTTGATCACATTGACATTGGATCCGCTGGTCACACAGACCCTTCCGCTTAATATAGATGTCACTGGGCAACCCGCTATAGGCTATCAAGTTGGGAATCCAACGCTAGATGTGGAACAAGTGGTCGTTACCGGAGCACAATCTCTGGTCTCACGCGTGAAGCAAATCAGCGTCTCGGTCAATCTGAATGGAGCGCGAGAAGGGATTTCTTCGTCTGCTCCCATCACAGCATATGATGGAACTAATCAAGCTGTGAATGGCATTAATATCCAGCCGGAAACAGCGCATATCACTTTACCCATCAGCCAGCAGAGCGGCTTTCGTGATATGGCTGTCAAAGTAGTGGTGCGCGGACAAATTGCAAATGGTTATCGTTTGGATAACATCTCTGTTTTTCCTCCCGTGGTAACTGTATATTCATCGGACCCCGCATTGGTGAGTTCCTTGCCCGGCGTGGTTGAAACGCAACCGCTCGATTTGCAAAACATGAATAATAATATCAACACGCAACTCGGATTGAATTTACCTTCGGGCGTTTCAGTGATTGGCGATCCGACTGTTTCGATTCAAGCTGGCATTTCAGCCATCGAAAGCAGTCTCACGTTATCCGGCGAAAAGGTTGAAGTCACGGGTTTACCATCCGACATGAGTGCGCAAATCTCGCCAGCAATCGTAGATGTAATCATTTCAGGTCCGCTCCCATTACTGAATACGCTGACGCATCAAGACGTCTTCATTACTGTAGATGCAACGGGATTGAGCGAGGGCACACACCAATTAACGCCGAATGTGCAAATATTGATTTCCAATCTGCAAGTTGAATCGATTCTTCCGGGAACCGTGGAAGTGATTCTCACTCCAAACCCAACGCCTACTCCTTAATTCACAAAACGTAAAGCGTAAACGCAAGCGAATTGCGTTTTGCGTTTTGTATTTTGCGTTTTACATCCAGCGTCCTTCGTGGTAAAAAGGAATTATGCCTAAACCTCTTGTTGCTCTTGTTGGCCGTCCTAATGTAGGTAAGAGCACCCTCTTCAATCAACTCGTCGGTGAGCGTCTCGCCATCGTGGATGATACGCCCGGTACCACGCGTGACCGCCTCTACGCAGAGTCCGAGTGGAATGGCCGTGCGTTCGGTGTGATAGATACTGGCGGCATTGATCCAACGCACGGCGGCAAGACTCCGCTTTCGGTGGGTTCCGCGGATTTCATTGATGAGATCAAAGCTCAGGCGCTGATCGCCGCGCAAGATGCGGACGCCGTTTTATTTGTCACGGATGGCGAAGCGGGCGTCACACCGCCCGATCTCGAAGTCGCTGAGATTTTGCGCCGCCATCAAAAGAAGAATCCTGATGGAAGCTTTCATCCTCCGATCTTCGTTGTGGTCAACAAGTGTGAATCGCTCGAACGGCGCAACGCGGCTGGCGAATTCTATGAACTGGGACTCGGCGAACCGTATCCCATCTCCGCAATCCACGGTACGGACACCGGTGAATTGCTGGATAAGCTCGTTGCGAGTTTTCCTGAAGCGGAGCATGAAGAAGACGAGACCATCAAGATTGCCATCGTTGGGAAACCCAACGCCGGAAAGTCAAGCCTGCTCAACAAATTGGTTGGCAAGGAACGCGCCATCGTCAGCCCGATCGCGGGGACCACGCGCGATGCGGTGGATACCCAGCTCGAATACGCAGGCTTGTCACTGACGCTAATTGATACAGCTGGTATCCGCCGCCGAGGCAAGATCGAACAAGGTGTGGAACAATATAGCGTTTTGCGTTCCTTCAAAGCCATCGAGCGCGCGGATGTTGTACTATTGATGATCGATGCGACGACGGGCATCACCGCGCAGGATGCTCACATCGCTGGTTTCATTCTCGATGAATGGAAGTCGTGCATTGTGCTGGTCAATAAATGGGATATGGTCGAAAAAGATAACGACACGATGGATGAATTCACGCGGCAGATCCGCGCCGATTTGAACTTTGTGGATTATGTACCTCTGTTATTCATCTCCGCCAAAACGGGTCAGCGCATGGATGAAGTGTTGCCCCTCGCTTTACGCGTTCAGGAAGAACGTCTGGCCCGCCTCACCACATCCAAGATCAACAAAATTCTAGTCGAAGCCCAAGACGCACATTCCGCCCCTGCACACGCAGGACGACAACTCAAAATCTTCTATGGCACACAAGTCCGTTCTGACCCGCCGACGTTCATGATTTACGTTAACGACCCAAAGCTCATGCACTTTAGTTATATGCGCTATCTCGAAAACCGCCTGAGGCATGAATATGGTTTCGTAGGAACACCCATCCGAATTGTTCCAAAGGGTCGTAGAGAATAATGAGCGACCGTCATCTTTGAGATGACGGTCGCTTGATTTTTCGCTATCACAAGTCTATTGCGTAAAGGCAAACGATGAGACGATGTTTGAAAAGACGGACGACTCAGTGGCCATATTGAAAGTTGGCAGCGACGTTGTATAGTTGCTGGGGTTAGTCGAATGCAGAGTGAAGCCAAGACTGATGCAATTCGTCCCTTTGAGAGTCGAATACGCAACCCAATCGTAAACGTTGCCCGCCCCAGAATTCTCGCCGCTTTCCTTAACAAAGTTCACGCCATTGATGCTCACCTGCTGAGATTGGAATGAACCCGGGGTATATCCCTGCGTCAACGGGCTGGAACAGGTTGTGGAATTTCCCGCCACTGATACATCCAAATACTTCTCGACCAGATTAGTGCCGGGCGCAAAGGGTAATGTGATGTGCACTGATGTAGCCGTCTGATTACTGATCTGTCCCTGGCTGGGATAATTGAACTGGAAGTGATATGTCTGATTGACATACGTCAGCGTATTGGCTTGAGGCGTGCCGGTTACAGGCGTGGCGGTGGGAGTGAAAGTCACAACAGCAGTGCTAGTCGGCGTTGCGGAAACAGCCGAAGCATTATAGATCATCGGCGCGACCCAAAGTGCGCGGTCGCCGGTTGGAGATCCTGCAGAAAGAATTGTGAGAATGAACTTCACATTCTGACCAACCAATGGACTCAAATCAACATCAGCCTGACCGTAAAGACCATCATATTTCTCTGCAAAAGCCCAGAGAGTTTGGATTGGATTGCTACCAATCTGATAATCCAAACGGAAGACCACATAACAGGATGGTTGATTATAGGAACAGTTAACAATCGAGCGGAAACGATCACCGGGCCGCACTGTATAGCTTGGATAAAAGCCTTGAATGTAACCATTGTAGATATTTTGTGGGAAAGTGATTAGGCCCACCGCGCCCTGATCAACCGTTCCATTTTCCAGAACGGGATTCTGCCACTTCCAATACGAATCCTCTCGGATCGCCATCGGTTCCGGGGCAAGGAAGTGTGCCCGCACCTGAAAACCAAGTTCCAAAACACACATTCGTCGCGAAGTCATACACCATGCCTGCGGTGGTGGCTGTTGACGTGGGAAGAGGTGTGCCTGGTGTGCCAGTAATCAGCGTCGAAGTAGCCTGCGCCGTGCCGGAAACGACAATATCCACCCACCAGGATTTCGTGCCATCAAAGCCAAGTCCAAACGGGATGCCATTATTATCTTCGAATTTCCAATAGCCGCGATATTCACCTGCAGTATTCGGTGCAGTTAGCGTGATCGTCAAATCCGTGGTTTGACCGGGTGCCACCGACTGTGGAAGATTGATGGAGTTCGGTCCGCCCATTTGATCACCAGTATCAAAGATCAGCGAGTAAGAAGTTGTCCATGTACACGTACCAACGTTCTTGAGCCGCCAGGTCTTTGTAAAAGTTATGCCAGCGTTGATCACGGTGCCATCAGGAATCGTCACATCCGCGATGAATCGAGCGCGGTCGCAATCAGGGGGCGGAGGAGGCACCACTGTCGGTGTGCCGGGACCAACCGTAGCGGTCGGAAGCGGAGCACCGCCGTTGCGCTGGATGATTGGATTCGACCACAAGGCGCGGTCACCACTTGCGGATCCGAAGGCAAGGACCGTTAGAATGAACTTGACATTTTGACCAGCCAGCGAACTCAGATCAATGTTGGCTTGGTCATACAAACCATCGTACTTTTCGCGAAACGACCAAAAAGTGTAAATCGGTCCATTGCCAATTTGATAATCGAGCCTGAATGTTACATAACAACCCGTTGCGCCATAGGCACAATTGACCACGCTTTGAAAGTGATCTCCATTTTGAACAAGGAAAGCAGGATAGGTTCCTTGAATTTCACCGTTATAAACATTTTCTGGATTGGTGATTATTCCCGGTCCGCTGCTGGTCGAACCATCCTCTAGCTGAGGATTAGTAACCTGCAGGACGAATCCACTGGAAGAGCCGTCCGTGCCGGGACAGGGCAAAGTTCCATCCGCAGTGGACCAAGAGGCCTGACAGGCATTGCCAGCAAAGTCATAAGCAACATTCGAAGTGGATGAAACATTGATCTCAACCCAAAATGAATTGTTCCCACGCCGGCCAATGCCAAATAAATTTCCCGAGGCATCTCTCAGTTCCCAATAACCGATGTACTGCCCAGAAGTTGTCGGCGCAGTTAACGGCACGGAAAGATCAACAGTCTGACCCGGCGCAACATTCGATGCAAAATAAACAGCCGCCGATTGCGGTGCGCCCATCGCATTTCCCGAGCTGAACACCAGCGCATAGGAGGTTGTCCATGTGCAGTTGCCGATGTTTCTCAGCCGCCACGTCTTGGTAAACGTCGCGCCCGGCGCGATATACGTGCCATCGGGAATGGTTACATCCGCGACAAACTGAGCCTGGTTACAGCCGAAAGCTGAGACAGGGCTATCCAAAGTTGATGCCGAGGCGGGGATAAAAGAGATGATCAGCGCCAAAATCAAAATCGTTGAAGCCAGAGTCAAGCGATGTTTCATAAGAGCCTCCTGATTGGTCAATGGGACATGGCAAATCAGCATCAACAGAGTTCCCATTGACGACCCATTCCAAGTATAACTTTACTTAAGCGATTATTCAATATACCTTTTGACCGTTTTGGGTAGCCAATTTCTCCTACTCAATCTGAACATTTTGAGCCGTTTTCTTTATAATTGACCTATGCCTCGCGTCATTCTGCATCTTGATCTGGATGCCTTCTTTTGCGCGGTCGAGGAGACACACGATCCGTCCCTGCGCGGCAAAGCCTTCGCCGTCGGCGGCAAACCGAATGAACGCGGCGTGGTCGCCTCGTGCTCCTACGCGGCGCGCATTTTTGGCGTGAGGTCAGCCATGCCCATGGCACGCGCATTACGGCTTTGCCCGCAACTGATCATCATTTCATCGCGGCATCGAATTTACAGCGAAGTTTCCAAACAAGTGATGGCGCGGCTGGGTGAATTGACGCCGCTGGTTGAGCAGATTTCAATTGACGAAGCGTTTCTCGACATTACCGATTTACGCAACTCTCCCGAACGCCTTGCGCGCGGACTTCAAGCGGGCATCCGCGACAAATTGGGATTGCCATGCTCTATCGGCATCGCGTCGAATAAACTGGTAGCAAAGATCGCCACGGAGGTTGGAAAGAAAGCCGCGAAAGGTGGCGCCGCGCCCTTCGCATTGACAATTGTCCCTGCAGGTGAAGAAGCCCCGTTTCTTGCGCCCCTGCCTGCGGAGATGTTATGGGGCGTTGGGCCAAAGACATCGGCACGATTGAACGAGTTGGGCATCCACACCATAGGCGATATCGCCCAATGGCCCGAAGGCGAATTGATCCGTTTATTCGGTGAGAATGGACGCGACCTATCGCGTCATGCAAGAGGAATTGATGAGCGGCCAATCGTCACTGAACGAGAAACCAAATCCATCAGCCAAGAAACGACATTCGCACACGATGTGCGCGACGATAAGATGCTTGAGAAGACCTTGCGCGAACAAGCCGCAGAAGTTGCACTGCAATTGAGAAAAAATAATTTAGCGGGAACAACTGTCAAACTAAAAATCCGCTGGCCCGACTTCACCACGTTGACGCGGCAGATGACGTTGTCACAACCAACTGACCAGGGCGATGAGATCAGCAAGGTAGCGCTCGATTTAATGAGAGCCATTCGAAAGTCCGGACAGGCGATACGATTGATTGGCGTCGGCGTGAGTGGACTCGGGCTGCCCATCCGTCAACTATCTCTATGGGATTCCGGATCAGAGAAGTCGCGCCGCTTGCAGAAGGCGGTGGACGCCCTCAAAGAAAAATATGGCGAGAAGGCAATTCATCACGGCAAATCGTGATAACATTCTTCACTTGAATTTATAGAACACATTTGCTACAATCAAATCAAGAGGAGAAAACCATGAAAATACTTGATCTCAAAAAAGAATTGAAATATCTCTATGCACCTTCGGCAAAGAAAGTGGAGATTGTACAGGTGCCGCGCCTGCAATTTGCCATAATTGACGGCGCCATCGAAAAGGATCTGAACCGGGCAAGTCACCCGCATTCGCCAAGGCAACCCAGGCGCTTTACGGAATCTCGTACACGCTCAAGTTCATGTTCAAGAAACGCAAAGGAAAAGCCGTTGATTACCCCGTGATGGCGCTCGAAGGATTGTGGTGGGTCGAAGATGGAATGTTCGATATCACCATAAAAGACAACTGGTTTTACACATTGATGATCCTGCAACCGGACATCGTCACACACGATATATTTGAGGAGGGATTAACTGAAGTGCGCCGCAAGAACAGTGAAAGCCCCGCTTTATCCCGGTTGCGGCTGGCGGCTTTTGAGGAAGGCTTGTGCGCGCAGGTTATGCATGTCGGCCCGTACGCGACCGAACCAGCCACCGTCGAACGAATGAAAGCTTTTGCCCATGAAAATGGTTATCGCGACCGCGTAAGCCTGGGCGCAAAACATCATGAGATTTATATGGGCGACCCGCGCCGCGCCAAGCCCGAGAAACTCAAAACCATTCTGAAACATCCGATTGAAAAAGAGGTGTGACGATGGCAGTAAAAACCACAGGCGTTCATCTCAGCACGCAGGGCAACACCGACATTCATAACATCACGGAGCAGGTTGCCCGTGCAGTTTCAGAGAGCGAACTGAAGAACGGTTCAGTTACTGTTTTCACTCCGTCATCCACCAGCGCGTTGACCACGATTGAGTACGAGAGCGGTGCACTCAACGATCTTCGCCGTTTGTTCGAGGAGATCATTCCATCGAATCGAGAGTATGCCCACAATGCCCGCTGGGATGACGGCAACGGTCACAGCCACATCCGCGCCGCGCTGCTGGGGGCCTCATTGACCGTGCCTTTTGTAAATGGCCGTTTGACATTGGGTACGTGGCAACAAATCATCTTCCTTGACTTCGACAATCGTCCACGCCAAAGAGAGTTGGTCTTACAAGTGATGGGAGAATAATATGGTCTGCTTACCATCCCGATAGACCAACATGGGATTCTGCAAGCACTGCCAGCGCGGACTGCATACAGAAGATTCCGCGTTTGATGACAGTCAATGCGCTAGCAATGGCCTCTCGCATCGAACAATCACTTAGGCGGTTTTGGCACAGAATATGGAATGGGCAAAATAAATGAGCCCTCAAACCATGAGACATAAGTGAAGGAAGGCACAAGCATTCTTATACAGAAGTATAAAAAAGCTTGATAATTAATATCTATTTAGTTATACTTGCAATATGATGCCTGAAAAAATTGGTCGTTACGAAATCAAATCGGAATTAGGTCGCGGCGGCATGGCAACCGTCTACCGCGCTTTTGATCCGAGTTTTGATCGTGAGGTTGCCATCAAGGTTCTCCCAAAAGAGTTCCTCCACGATCCTGAGTTCCGTGAGCGGTTTAAGCGAGAGGTCAAGATCATTGCCGCGCTGGAGCATGCCGCAATCGTACCGGTCTATGATGTTGGCGAGGATGATGGCGTTCCGTTTTTTGTCATGCGGTACATGCCAGGCGGTTCGCTAACAAACCAGATTGATAAAGGAAAGTTTTCCATGGAGGACGCGGCCAGAATTATCGAACGGCTGGCATCCGCCCTGGCATATGCCCACAAAAAAGGCATCGTTCACCGCGACCTTAAACCGGATAATATCCTGTTTGACAGTAACGGCGATGCGTACATCTCAGATTTCGGGGTGGCAAGTTTTGCCTCAAGCAATACCAATCTCACGGGCGAATTTGCCCTAGGCACCCCGGCTTACATGAGTCCGGAACAGGCGCAAGGCGAAAAGGTAGACAGCCGTACTGACATTTATGGTCTGGGTGTGATCATCTTCCAAATGCTGAGCGGCCAACAGCCTTATAAAGCAGATACCCCCATGGGCGTAGCCCTCAAACAGATTACCGATCCGGTCCCCGAGATTTTGAAGGCCAACCCCGATTTACCGCAGGAGACAGACACCGTCATCAAAACCGCCATGGCCAAAAAAGAGGGAAGACCGTTATCCATCGGCAACCGAACTTGCCAGGGCATTTGGCCAAGTAGCCAAACCAGAACAGGAAGGGGCAAATTTGCACCCGGGTTCATCCACATCAGGATCGGCATTCTTTGGCAACAGACGCACATTGATTATCGCAGGTATCGCCATCTTTGGAGTAGTAGCGGTGCTGGTGGTTGTCGTTGCGGGCATCTTTCTCTTCAAAAATAGGATTTTCCCAAGCCAAACTGCGTCAGCTGCAACAACGAGTGGCACTACTACGACTACAAGTGCAACAACGAGTGCGACCAACGCCGGCTTCTTTACAGAAAACTTTAGTAGCGGTCTGGCTAATTGGACACAATTCATTACCAGCGGCAATGCCGCCGATGAAATGTCAGCCAAGGCTTCCAATGGATCGTTGTTATTTGACCTGCCGGGCAGTGACCAGGAGGAACTCTACGAGTATTATAGCCCTCAGACGTATGGCAATGTTCAGATTGCCTTTAGCACTGAAAACACAAACCAGAATGTAGCCAATGTCTATATTGTCTGCCGCTACAATGAGGGCGCGGGCTGGTATGAGTTCAACATTGCCAGCAATGGTTTTTATCAAATCCTTTACACCTCATGGAATAACGGTCAAAAAGGCGCCAGTTCCGCAGTAATTGCCGATGGCGCAACGAACAAGATCCTTACAGGGAAAAACGTTAATCAATACTCCGCCAGTTGCAATGACCGCACCTTATCGCTCACCGTTAATGGCGTGCAAGTACGCAGCGTGATAGATAATCGTTATGTTTTGGGAGATGGCAATATCGCGGTGGGAGTTGGATCTCTGAAAGGTGGACCGGTTCAAGTTAAAATTGATCCGATCACGATCAGCCAACCATAACATCTTATAGTCTTCACTCAGCCGTCCTATAAAGGCGGCTGTTTTATTTAAGCCGCTAAGCAAGAAGACCAACGCAGATGTAGTAGTTATTTTTTACATTGTAAGATATTTATAATTTGACTTACTTTTAATTATAAGGTAGAATATTTTTACAATTCTGAAAGGAACTCAATAATGGAAACGGTTGCCACTTCTAAGGGACAAGTTGTCATTCCCTCCAAGGTCCGACGCCAGCTTGGAATCAAAGATGGGACTTATCTGCAAATTGATGTAGACGAAGTTGCCAAGAAAATCATTCTCACGCCGGTGACGAGGGAATATGTTCATTCTTTGCGCGGAAAATACAAAGGCAAAGGACTGATGAAAGCCTTGATGGCGGATAAGAAGCGCGAAAGGGAATTGTAAATGGCTAGAAAAGCAAAAGCACTTGTACTCGATACCTGGGCAGTCATTGCCTATTTGGAGGATGAACCCTCTGCCCCGCAGATTGCCGACTTGATCGCCAGCGCCCACGAGGAAGATATCCCCGTTTATATGACTGTTGTAAATGCAGGCGAAGTTTGGTATACGATTGCACGCGAAATTTCAGAAGAAGACGCAAATTCGAGCATCAAGGAACTGCGCGATTTACGGATTCAGTTTCAAGATGCAGATTGGACATTAACTCAGGAAGCCGCGCGCTTTAGAGCACAACACAAAATGTCCTATGCGGATTGTTACGCCGCGGCGCTGGCAAAAGTTCAAAAAGGCGAATTGGTGACAGGGGATAAAGAGTTTAAATCCCTGGAAGATCAAATCAAAATTCAGTGGGTATGATATTTGAACTGCAAAGGCTGGAAAAGACGTTCGCTTTTCTTTTTTCTACTGTACATTTATGCGTGATGGTTAAAAATAGAACGCGGACAACGCCAATTCAGCCGATTTTCGCGGATGTAACTTAAAAAAATCCGCGCACGTCCGCATCATCCGCTCTAATCCGCGTGCTGTTTTCCAAGATCTACGTTAGAGAATTTTCTTTTCTCAAAATCAAAACCGTATCGAGCACCAGCAACAACATCAAGCCGACATACGACGCCTTCTGAACCATCGTGCCGCGGAAGCCTTCATCAATTCCGTTATACGTGACCCAGAGAATGAAGAGCACATTCCCAGCGATGGCAACATATTTGAATAAATTGTAAAGGTTAATGTTTTTCATTTCGATCACCTTGCATAATTACAATTACTGTCATTAAACTCAATCGCTCCTAGTATAACTAAGCATATTCACTTCTCAAAAGCGCGCACAAGATTATCAAGAACAAGGCGAAGTGCATTGGATGCGGTGATTAATTCTTCCAAAGATAATTCTGCCCTTTGTCCCAAAAGACCAACATCTTCTGGAATTTCCCTCACATATTTTTCTTCAATCATGCCTTCGTAATGTTCGTATGCATGCCGTTTTTGAAAAACTCTCCTCAAAGAAAGTAAATCGGATGTTGGCAATCTGTCAAGGATATCAATGTTCATATGGGTTTTGAAGAATTTGCGTGCCTCGAAAAGCATTTGGAATCTTGTGATCTCAGTTGTAATCAATTTTGCTTTATTTTTACAAAACGCCTCAAACATTGAAACTAAGTCCGCATAAGCGTGACGCAATGCTCTTTGTGGATCATTCCCAGAAGTGACTTCCCGTTTGATAATTTCCAAATTTGCATCATATATTTTCAAATTTTCAGTTCGACAACCAGGACAATATCCAAAAATTCCAAATACTTGAAAACGCGTACTACAATCTGGGCAAATCAATTCTGAATCGACCTGCTTTTCTTTATACTTTGGTCTGACTGATTGTGAAATATATGGTTTAAAATCGTACTTGATGCTAAAAAATTGGTTGCCTGAAGTTTGATTTGCCAAATCACTAAACATTTTGGCGATTTCAGTCTGCATATATTCTCGTGCCTTTTCCTGTGCAACGTTTCGCAAATACTCTTTTTGACTTCTAGTCAAAAAATCATTCTGATGGAAATTTTCTCCGCAATACGGACAAAACATTTCTTGTTTTAAAAATTTTTGTATATCTTAAAATACTCTTCGACAACCGGTGTTTTTACATTCCCTACCTAAGAATCCATTATCTGTGGGTAGAGAAACTCTGAAGTGAATAACATTTTGAGTCATTCTTTTCTCCTATTTAAGATCAACAGATAATTCGGAGTTTCATTTAACAGCAAGTTTTTGCTTCGCCTCCTGTAATAATTTATTATCACTTGCAGTGTGGGGAGGCGGAACATCGTGCGATTGCGCCAAGTAATTTTTCCATTGTTGGGCGTATGTAATATATCCTTCGAGAAATTGAACGACAGAGTTCCAATCACCTTGTTGTTTTGCAATTTTTGCTCTGTCGCTAGCTAATTTTCTAAGTTCATCTAAAACGGCAGGTGATGGTTCTGCCTTATAAAGTAGTTCTTCTGCATGTTCAAATTTTCCATCTTTACGCAAGCTTCGAACGTAAGCAAGCTCATCGGGTCCTAAGAATATTTCCCTTTCTTTTTTTTCGTTCGGCCAAATACTACTTCTTATTTTTTCGGCCTGAATAAGAAATTTAGTTGGGTCTTTTCCTTCACTTGATACTAAACTCGCCATCTCTTGGTAAACTCTATAAAGCATATTTAGATTTTTTCCATACTTTATAATGAGGTGGTTAAATATTGACCATATCGTGTCGTTTACGCCAGCTTGTGTACCGAATTTCTTACTCAATTGGCTGCGATAATTATTAAAATCGTCCCGCCTAATCTCAAACCATTCAAGACGCAATAGCCAATCCCTTATTTTGGCTTCCTCTTCGGTGACAAGTTCCCCTCCCCGAACAAGAATAGATTTTCCGCAATGTGGACAATCTTGTTTTTTAGTTGGCTTTGTCTCCAATGTCTGGCCACAGTTCGGACACCTAATTTTATTCTGGAACAAATTGAACATAGCAGTTCTCCTTCACATAGTAGTCCCTAAAACCCTTCCGCTACGTACTCGCCCCACACACTTCGCAGAGTATTGCAAATCTCGCCGAGCGTGAGGTTATTCTCCACACATTCAATAAACAACGGCATCATGTTTTCGTTCGACTTAGCCGCATTCTCCAGCCGCGTCCGCAATTCGGCGACTTTGACATTATCACGTTTGGATCGAAATGACGACAGGCGTTCACGCGCCGCAGTCTCTATGGCGGGATCAATCCTCAATTTTTCAAGCGTGATTTTTTCCTCACTTTGGAATTGATTGACGCCGACCACAATCTGTTCTTTCTTCTCAATCGCCTGTTGCGCTTCATACGCCGCATTCTGGATTTCGTTCTGCATGTAGCCGCGCTCGATGGCGTTCAATGCGCCGCCCATCTCGTCAATCTTGAAGATGTATTCGGTCGCGCCCTGTTCGATTTGATCGGTCAGATATTCGATCAGATACGAACCCGCCAGCGGGTCCACCAAATCCGCCACGCCCAATTCGTAGGCGATGATCTGTTGTGTGCGCAACGCCACCCGCACCGATTTTTCTGTGGGAAGCCAAAGCGCCTCATCCATTGAATTGGTATGCAACGATTGCGTCCCGCCCAGCACAGCCGATAATGCCTGCAACGTCACGCGCACCACGTTATTCTCCGGTTGCTGTGCAGTGAGCGTCGAACCGGCAGTCTGCGTGTGGAAGCGCAATTGTAATGACGCGGGCTTCTGCGCCTTGAAGCGATCGCGCATGATCTTTGCCCACAGTCGGCGTGCGGCGCGGAACTTGGCAACTTCTTCCAATAAATTATTATGTGCATTGAAGAAGAATGATATTTGCGGAGCGAACTCGTCCACGCTCAGCCCGGACCTGAGAGCGGCTTCCACGTAAGCGATTCCATTCGCAAGCGTGAACGCCACTTCCTGCACAGCCGTCGAACCGGCTTCACGGATGTGATAACCCGAAACCGAGATCGTGTTCCAATTCGGAACTTCGCGCATACAAAACGAAAAAATGTCGGTGATGAGTCGCATCGAGGGCGCGGACGGAAAAATATAAGTGCCGCGCGCCACGTATTCTTTAAGAATGTCATTTTGAATCGTGCCGCGCAAACTCTTCATCTCCACGCCTTGATGCTTTGCCACGGCAATATACATTGCCAACAAAACACCGGCGGGCGCGTTGATGGTCATCGAAGTCGAAACTTTATCCAATGGGATTTGATCGAAGAGCCGCGCCATATCTTCCACCGATGAAATCGAAACGCCCACCTTGCCCACTTCGCCGAGCGCCATCGCGTCGTCCGCATCGTAACCAATTTGCGTCGGCAGGTCGAACGCAACGCTCAATCCGGTTTGTCCCTGTCCCAATAAATAACGATAACGCTTATTGGATTCTTCGGCGGTGGAGAACCCGGCGTACTGGCGCATTGTCCAAAAGCGCGAGCGATACATCGTCGGTTGGACTCCGCGCGTGAATGGAAATTCACCGGGGAAGTTTAGCTTCTCCAAATAATCGGAATCATCTTCCGGCAATGACAGGCGCGGAACCTCGACACCGGCTGTGGTCTCGAACTTCTTTTTCCGCTCCGCAAATTTATCTAGTGACTTCTTGAGCGTGTTTTCTTGCCATTTTTTGTATTGATCCCGGATGGTCATGTGAAATTCCTTTTAAACACAAAGGCACTAAGTACACGAAGGAAGAGCTCTAAACCTTTGCCGTCTCGCACCGACGTGCCGTCGGTTTTCGCGGCACGAACGGTGTGCCCTTAGTGTCCTTCGTGTTTAATTTCTTTTCCAAGTATACAGCCAATTTCCGAGCATACAATTGGATAAACATGGGCGAAATATCAGGACAAAAGTCATTTGTATACTTGAGACGAAAATGCTAAACTCATCGTATACAGTCTCAGGAGGCTTTATCTCATGGGCAAAACCTTACTTTACGTTGGCGCAGGGATTTTATTCCTCATCGGCTTGTGCCTGCTTGGATACGGCGCGTTGAGCGTGATCGGTTCCACCGCGCCAACAGGTAGTCAGAATTGGCTCACGTTCGGAATTGGCTTTGGATTTGTCGGCGTTCTCTTTCTCACGGGCGGCGCGGGGATGATCTATGCCGCAGTGCGCGCAGGCAAAACCGAAGTCGTCCAGCAAGTCACGATGAAAGTGGATTTGCCCGGCGATACCAAGATTTCACAAGTGACTTGTCGCAATTGCGGCGGCGCTCTCAAACCGGAGAACATCAAAATGGTGGCCGGCGCACCGATGGTCGAATGTCCGTATTGCGGAACAACATATCAACTCACTGAAGAACCAAAATGGTAATCTATTTGCGCTTTACGTTTTGCGTTTTTTATTTCAAAACGCAATTCGCAAAATGCATGGAGGTTCAATGCCCCGAAAACTTCTAACATCGCTCTTTATTCTATTTCTGGCTCTGTTCTTGCCCGCCAGCGCATTGGCACAGCAATCGTATCAATTCAGCGTTGATAAGGAACTGGTCAATGTATATTGGAACGCCGATGGAAGTGAATCCATTGACTATGTATTCAACTTCACCAACCAACCCGGCGCCCATCCGATTGATTACGTTGACGTGGGTATGCCCAACAGCAACTTCGACATGAGCACCGTGACCGCGGATGTGAGCGGCCACAAAGTGGATGTTTCGCAAAGCGATTATCAGGGCAGCGGTTCAGGCTTTTCGGTCGTGATGGGATCGCAAACGATTCAGCCCGGCGCGAGCGGATCGGTGCATGTGGTCGTCGGCAGTATCACGGGCGTGCTTTATCCCGATACCAGCGATAACACGTATGCCAGCGGCGATTTTGCCCCGACTTATTTTGGTTCACAATACGTGACCGGCAACACTGACATGACGGTGGCCTTTCATCTGCCGCCCGGTGTCAAAACCACTGAAGGACGCTGGCATGCTGCGCCCTCCGGTTTCCCATCCCAGCCGCAGGCCGCATTGGATAGCCAGAGTCGCGTCACTTACACATGGGAATTTGCAAGCGCCAACGCATACACAGTATATACATTCGGCGCGTCATTCCCCAAAAGCTACGTGCCGTCTGATGCAATTGTTGTAGCGCCCGCTTTCAATATTGATCTCTCCGGTCTGATCAGCGACCTCCCGACTATTTCTTGTTTATGCTTTTTTGCGTTCCTATTTTTGGGCCTGCCCCTCCTCACAGCGATTCAAGGACAACGCCGCAAACTACAGTACATCCCGCCGCGAATCGGCATCGAAGGTCATGGCATCAAACGCGGATTGACTGCAGTCGAAGCTGCAATTCTGTTGGAAGAACCGCTGGATAAAGTCATGACGATGATTTTGTTCGGCGTGATCAAAAAAGGCGCGGCACAAGTTGTCACGCGCGACCCGCTCAAAATCCAGGTGAACGATGTGCCTCCCACCGTTACTTTATACGATTACGAATTGAATTTCTTAAAAGCTTTCAAGCTGGATGCTCCTCAAGCGCGTCAAGCGGAATTGCAAGGCACGATGGTGGCTTTGGTCAAATCTGTCGCTGAAAAGATGAAAGGCTTCAGCCGCAAAGAAACGCAGGATTATTACAAGAACATCATGGAACAAGCCTGGGCGCAAGTGGAATCCGCACAAACTCCTGAAGTCAAAAGCCAAGCTATTGATCAAAACCTGGAATGGACCATGCTCAACCGCAATTACGATCAGCGCTCACAGCGCGTCTTCACCGGTCCAATCTTCCTACCAATCTGGTGGGGAGGGTATGACCCAATGTATCGTGCCGCGCCCACGATGACCGGCGCTGCACCCGCATCTCTTCCAACGGGCGGCGGACGATCTTCTTCATTGCCCGGCGCAACGTTTGCGGCCTCGGTGGTGGGCGGCGTTCAAACCATGTCGAGCAAAGTCATCGGCAATTTGAATTCGTTCACCAATGGTGTTAGCAAAGTTACCAATCCCCCACCTCCACCCTCGACCAGCGGCGGTTATCGCGGCGGTGGCGGCGGAGGTTGTGCCTGTGCTTGCGCGTGCGCCGGTTGTGCTTGCGCGTGCGCGGGTGGCGGAAGATAATTATGCTGGATGTGCCAAAGGATTACAGGTATGAAATTTACGGATATGTTCAAGTCTAATTCATCGTTATCTCTGCAGCCGGGACTCTATCACTATCGTTTCGATAGCGAGAATGAAAAGAGCCGCGCTCATCTGCGCCTAGATGCAGACGGCACAGGCACATTGATCGTCAATGCCAATCGCATCATGCATCTCAATCCAACGGCCGCGCTGATGGCTTATCTGGTGCTTGAAAACGTCGAGGAGAAAAACGCCATCAAAGCCATTCAAAAGAAATATCGCGTGAATGCGTCACAAGCCCGCGATGATCTTTCGTCCTTTCGTCATCAGCTTTCTGAATTGATTCGTCCTGATGGTGCCTGTCCCATCCATGACCTTGAATTGGAAGTCAATATGCCGTTCAGTGCGCGTCCGTCCGCACCCTATCGGATGGATCTGGCGGTCACTTATCGCTGTAATAATGATTGCGCACATTGCTATAACGCTCGTGAACGGAACTTCCCCGAGTTGACCACGGAGCAATGGTTCAAGATTCTGGATCAGCTCTGGGAACTGGGCGTGCCGCACATCATCTTCACCGGTGGCGAAGCCACGCTTCGGAATGATTTGCCAGAATTGATCGCACACGCCAATCGAATGGACAGATCACAGGACTCAACACCAATGCCCGGCGATTATCGGACGAGAAGTATGTGCGGACACTCGCGGACGCGGAACTCGATCACGTGCAAATCACCGTCGAATCTTGTGACGAGCAGATCCATGATCAAATGATGCGCGCCAAAGGCGCCTTCAAGCAAACCATTCAAGGACTTAAGAACGCGCTTGCCAGTCCGCTTTATGTGATGACGAATACCACGATGCTCAAGACCAATGTTCACAAGATTCCCGATACCTTGGATTTTCTCGCGAACCTCGGCGTGCCGACGGTCGGACTGAACGCGCTCATCTATTCCGGTCACGCCCTGACGGTTGGAACGGGTCTCAAAGAAAACGAATTACAGCCCATCCTCGATATCGCCACGCGTAAAACATCCGAGCAAGGACAACGTCTGATCTGGTACACGCCGACGCAGTATTGTGAATTCGATCCAACCGCGAACAATCTCGGGGTCAAGGGATGCACTGCTGCGCTTTATAGCATGTGCATCGAATCGAATGGAAATGTCCTGCCGTGCCAATCCTATTATCATCCGCTTGGCAATATGCTAACCGATTCATCGGGACTCGATTTGGAATCACAAATTGTCCGTGCAGTTACGGGAGAGGCAGAACTTGCCATCCAAATGCGAAACCTGTCCCGTTGTTGCCGAATGCGGCGGAGGATGCCCGTTGCAGTTCAAAAATCACCGCGCGGATTTCGGTGTGAACTCCGAGCTGGTCCCACTGGAGGTACTTGCATGAATGAACATGATTGGATCAAGGAGTTTCCTGCTGCCATAACAGTCTGCGACTCAAATGGCATTCTCCTCGAAATGAACGACAAAGCCGCCAAAACATTCGAAAAGGACGGCGGTTATGCTTTAATCGGCAAGAACATGCTAGATTGCCATCCCGAACCGGCGCGCACTAAAACGGAAAGATTGCTGGCGGCGAAAGAGAAGAATGTGTACACCATCGAAAAGAACGGCGTTAAGAAGTTGATCTTTCAATCGCCGTGGTACAAAGATGGAAAATATGCAGGCTTCGTTGAACTATCGCTTGAGATCCCGTTTGAGATACCGCATTTTATTCGCTCGTAAAAAATTGTGTGATGGAGAGCGCCATGAAAAAATTTTTTGCAAAAGTCCAACCGGTTCAATCCGGCATGTATCACAAGCAGTCTGCGCCCGAAGAGCAAAAGCCGTACCGCATTCATTTGCGGCTTCAGCCGGATGGTTCCGGCGTGCTCGTCGTCAATGCCGCGACTGTTCTACATCTCAATCCCACTGCGGCGGAGTGCGCTTATCATTTTATCAAAGGCACCGCGCCGGACAAGGCGGCCAAGGAAATCGCCTCGCGTTATCGCATCAATCGGAACATCGCCTTGCAAGATTACAACGATTTCGCAGCGCGGATTCAAAGGCTGGTGACCGCCACCGATCTCGATCCCGAATCCTATCTCGACTTTGAACGCGTCTCACCTCATTCGGTTGATCTCAGCGCCCCGCTTCGACTCGATTGCGCGTTGACCTATCGTCTGCCCGATAAAACTCAAGCCGATTACGCACCCGTCAAACGCGTGGATCGTGAACTGACCACCGACGAATGGTTTTCCATTCTCGATAAAGCCTGGCAATTCGGAATCCCTCACGTCACATTCACTGGCGGCGAAGCGACTCTGCGTGACGATCTGGTGGGTCTCATCGCACGCGCCGAGAAAAACGGCCAGATCTGCGGATTGCTGACCGATGGCATGAAGCTTGCTGATAAAAATTATCTTGAGCTGTTGCTTAAGACCGGACTTGATCACATTCTCTTTCTGCTTCAACCCGATAACAATGATTCATGGAAAGCGCTTGAAACCGTCATCGCCGAAGACATGTTCGTGACGGTGCATTTAACTGTAACAAAAGATAATGCATCCAATTCATTGCAAGCGCTTGAACGATTTGCTACGCTCGGAGTTCATTCGCTTTCGCTGACTTTCGCTGATTCGCAATTGCCTGCCTCCGATCTACAGAACAAAGCTGCCAGCCTCGGCTTGACTCTAAAGCATGATCTGCCAGTGCCATATTCAGCCAATCATCCAGTTGCCATGGAAACCGCAGAAGACAACATTGCTGATGGAGCCGGCAAAACGTGGCTGTATGTCGAACCGGATGGCGACGTTTTGCCCGCGCAAGGCATGGCCGATCAAGTTCTCGGCAATCTTCTGCGCGATCCGTGGGAAAAGATATATCATCCTAAACAATAAATGAATTGGCATGATCGTTATCTTCGACAAGCCGCGTGGACGCGCGGCGTGCGTGATTATTTATTTGGCAAAACAAAAGTTTTACGCGCTGAACGCGTCCTTGAAGTTGGATGCGGGACGGGCGCCATTCTTTCAACATTGCAAACCTCCGCTTCTCTTCATGGCTTTGACCTGGATGAGGCTGCGCTGAACGAGGCTCATCTTCATGTTCCAAACGCTTTCCTAACGCGCGGTAATGCACTGACGCTCCCCTATTTGAATCAATCCTTCGATATCACGTATTGTCACTTCCTTTTGTTGTGGATCAATGATCCGCTTCAAGCATTGACTGAAATGAAACGTGTCACTAAATCAAACGGTTATATTCTCGCGCTTGCCGAACCGGATTACACCGCCCGCACCGATCAGCCGGATGAAGTGGCAATGCTTGGACAATGGCAAAACCAATCGCTAAAGCGTCAAGGCGCGGATATAGGCATCGGCGCGCGGCTGGCCGATTTATTCTTTCGGGCTGGAATCAAAATCATCGAAACAGGAGCGATTCAAAGTCGTAAGAATGATGCGCTCTCTTTGGAAGAATGGCAAAATGAATGGGCTGTGATTGAATCTGATTTGGCTAAGACCGTCCCAGAAAAAGAAATCGCCCGGCTGAAAAAATTGGATGAAGAAGCACGGATGCAAAGAACGCGCGTGCTGAATGTGCCGACTTATTTCGTGTGGGGTCAGGTATAATAAGACCGTCCCGGAGGCATATTGGAAACTGTACCACTTGAAGATCAGACCGAATCGCAAGTTCCCGAACAGGAGAAAACGAATTGGAAACATTTCCTGCTCGACCTGCTCGAAACGGTTGGGCTGGCTGTTGTTTTATTTTTGATTATCAATGCGCTCTCCGCGCGCGTGCGCGTGGACGGTTTTAGCATGTTACCCACACTGCATGACGGCGAATTTGTATTGGTAAATAAACTAGCATATCACACTGGCTCACCGACGCGCGGCGATATCATCGTGTTTCAATCTACTACCGAAAGAGACCTCGACTTGATCAAGCGCGTGATCGGCTTATCCGGTGATCGTATCGTGGTCGGCGATGGCAAAGTTACCGTCAATGGTCAAACGCTGAACGAGCCTTATATCGCCGCTGCTCCGCTTTATTCCGGTGAATGGAATGTGCCGGATGGTTATTTATTTGTTTTGGGCGATAATCGCAACGACTCTTCCGATTCCCATGCATGGGGTTTTTTACCGATTTAAAATGTGGTCGGCAAAGCGTTGTTGATCTATTGGCCTCCGCCTGAATGGGCAATGGTAGACCATGTCAAAATCGAAGTTCCCGCGCCTTAGAGGTTGAAATGAGCAATTCAACAATTCCCGAACCCGTTCCGTGTCGTGAATGTTCCGCAGGCATGATGCGCCTGCGTTTCATCACTTACTTCACCTGGCTGGGTGAGGAACTCATCACCGTGCAAAATTTTCCGGCGTGGATCTGTGATGTTTGCGGCCATCGCGAGTATGATGAAAAATCCATCTCATGGCTGACGATGCTTTTGAATCCAGATGCCGGCAAGCCAACCGGCACTAGACATATCTCGCATCGAACCCGACCTCGACCGGTTTCACGTCCACCGGCTGAATCTTAATCTGACGAGGAATCCACATTATGACAACAGATACTGGTCCGCGCACACATCGCTTTCTGCCTGCCGATATCCTGACATCCGGTTATCGTGTGGTGGGCAAGATCATGGTGGCCAATACTGGTGCCATGGGTATGTTGAATGATAGCACGCGTTCCGCCATGGAAGTCCATGATGCGCGCTTGGCCCGTCTGCATATGCCCTCCAAGCTGGTGGATCATTTCGAATTGGTGCGCATGATGAAAGCGCATGTGTTTGCCGTATGCATGCCGCGCCGTGAGGACCTCGGTCCGCAAGCTTTGGTGCGCGGCGGATTTACAAACATAGTCGAATATCCCACCCGCATTACCACGCAGATGTTCGAGATTGAAGGCATACTGGAATTGCCGGGACGATTCGATTTCACCATGCTGATGTCGGAAGGCACGCGCGACTTTATTCCCATGTTCAATGCAACGCTGACAGCCATCCTTCTTCCCAATCTGCGCGTCGAAAGCCCAGGGATGTTGATCAACCGCAAACAGATTGATCTGATCGCATTGCTCAATCAGCGGGCGAAGGCCGAAAGTTAAAGTCAATTGCTTGACCAGCGTGCGAGGGGATGATACAATCCGCCCGCTCGGTATGGGATGCTATGTGCCGCCGCATATCGCATCGCTGGCAAGAGCCAACATGCAACAAGCCCCCATCGTCTAGAGGCCCAGGACGCAACCCTTTCAAGGTTAAGACTGGAGTTCGAATCTCCATGGGGGCACCAGACCCACTCCGTGTAACATTACCTCTAAAGTCAATAGTTTTTACAGTATCGTAGAGCGGTTGCACCCGATCCACAAAAGGTCCGACTTGTCAATTCTCTGTTAAAATTATGCCTATGTACTGCTATCTATCAACTTAGAAGCTGCTTAGAAGATGGATAAACTGCCAACCCCGATCAATATCAGCAATGAGCTTAACAGGATGGCAGGTGGTCAGTTATGAATCACCCGTGCCCGCGAATTCACTGTATAATTCTAATCACTCGAATGAAACAAGCGGTGTGCAAGCAACTCCAATTTCAATTCCTCTAACCGTTCCGTAAAAAGCGATTGTCAATGAGGTGAAACAATGATCCCGGACCTTTACGAAGCCTTATCATGGACCGAAGCCGGTGTCCCCGGCTCAGGAACGTTCAATTCCTTTCCGTTGCTCAATGGTGGGGTCACAACCTGGGTGGATTTGGGACTGCTCACTGATCCGACGGTCAACTTTTTGTTGTCTCTAAAAGGTGAAATCGGCGGCAATCCTGTGGACAACGCTGGGTTGTGGACCTGGGCCTCGAAATACGATGCAACAGGGATCACGCTGTACAATATCGTGCGATCAAACACTAGCTCGGCTTATCATGTCAAATGGCCGATTGTAGTGATGGCAAGCGGCAATCCAGCCATGTACACGCGCAACTATATTGCGGTGGATGATTATTTAGGGGAATATGCCAAGTTGGCTGGGATCCCGATGATGGATGATTACAGCGACTTGACACTGGACTTCCTATTCCAGAACGGTTACGGGGGCGCGGCTTATACCATGCCGGGTGGGATGCGTCTATCATCCAACGGCATATTATTCTTTGTTCCTTACTTTAGCGGTGGATTTAATACCTCAAAAGGTTTCGACGGTAGTCTATGGATTAGCACGAAGTATCTTGGCAACAAGATCGGGCAAGCCGCGCCATTTCCTGTTCCACCGCCCACTTCAACTCCAGTTCCTTCGCCTACTCCTACTCCACCGCCCACTCCAACCCCAGTCCCTTCGCCTACTCCACTGCCGACTCCAGCCCCAGTCCCCTCGCCTACTCCACTGCCTACACCGACCCCAGCCCCTTCGCCTGCCCCACAGCCCACTCCAACCCCAACGCCTGGTTGTATTTTAGGCGCGGTGACCAAGATCAAACGTTTATTCAAAAATTAGGGTTTTGAATAAGACTTGAAACCTTCTGTTTCCAATGCTTTTCCAACATCGACAACAGCCGTCCGGCAGACTGCTATCTTTTTGTCTCAATTTCGCTCAACGCGAAGACTTGGAAACCGTGCCACCCTCCAACCCCAATCTCTTCGCCTGCCTATTCCATGGCTAATGATATAACGTTAGACATGAAAAACACAGCAGCCAGTATTATGGATGAGATTGTCACTCCGATCTCTGTGAATATCTCAATACGGGATCATGTGCGTTCAATGGATGAGAAGTAGATACAAATTGCACTCGCTGACAAAAACCTCGAAAAAGTATCGCCTATATATGGCTCAATTAAAGAAAAAATACCGTATGAAAGCGGTATTTAGGTGACCCACCAGGGACTTGAACCCTGAACCAATTGATTAAGAGTATCTCAATGGCTTGTCCATGGCGTATATATGATGGTAAAGCGTGTGTGGAGTGCCATATTCAGGGATAAATTAGTCCACACAGTCCATAGTTTCTACGGTGTGGTTTCGTATCTGCACCGGAACTGCACCGCAAACAGGAAAGGCGACTCTGATCTTCTTATGTACTTTTACATTCCTTCCAACCTAACATCAATACATTGTGGACAAAAAAGCGTAGCATTTTCAGTTGAGCTAATGTACAAGAGAGTATTTATATAAGCAGTATGTCGAAAACGCTTTGAATTTATTCTTGCAATTCAAAATTCGCAATCAGTCTCAATAGCCTCTGTCAATGATTGGTACTAATCGTTCAACGAATTTTCATTTTCCGTTTCAACCACATAGGCGAAGCAAGTTCTCGGAATACATAATTTGCTTATTGTTTAGAAAAGTATCTACTGGAACAATTTGAGGTAGTTTTCAATAACTCATCAATGAAAAATTAAACCCGAAGTTTCAGGATGCATTAACTAATTTCTTATGAATTAGTTATCAACTTTTTTAATTCATTTGGAAGAGAGACCAATTCATCCATCAAATCCCATATTTCGATGTGATTCACAGATTTTCCCGGATTTAATTTCGTAAGCGGCCCCAAACTTTCGATCTCAACGAATTTTTCGTTGCAATACACTTCTGAGTTGCAATTATTGTCAGGGTAAACGGTATCAGGTTGAGCTAAAAATGTTTTTCGAAAGAAAACCCCATCAATATAATATGCCAACCATCCATATGGATTGAAATAACCCAATTTGAAAGGATGCAAAGCATTTGCCTTAAAAAGAATGTAATCATCTCGGAGAATCAAATGCGGATCATTGACATGAGTATAACTCCAAAATGAAATTTGCCGGTTTGGTAGTAAACCTGCTTCATCTATCTTTTCAACAGATTGAGGCATGATAACCATACCACCTAAGCGAAACTGAGTAAGTGCCCAAGGTGCAAGTTCCACCGCCCATACACCCTCATTAATAAGTGTGTGAATCAAAGTCAGAGAAGGCTTATCGGGTGCCATTCGAATCTCAACCATCTTGCGGATTCCAGTACTTTCTTCGACCTGATCTTCAAGGTGCACACCATTTGGAAGATCAACGATTTTCAATCGTCCAGTATCAGGTGCATAGGTGCGAGGCATTGCTTCCGGTGCATGCCAAAGACGATGTCCACCACGAAAATAGAAATCTCCAGATGGTGTATGCACAGGTGGTAAATTGCTAAGATCCGCTAGCAGATTTGTTTTTCCTTGGAGTTTCAACCCAGAGATGCGCAGCGATTCTGTAAGAAACTCAACTTCCAAAAAGTTGTTTTTGATGGTTCGTTTGTCCATGAGATATATTTAAAGAGAACCTCCATACTACAAGAGGTTCTCTTTCGATGAATTAGAGGGCCTTATTTAGTTGGTAGTATAGATCATTCCATCGTAATTTATCTTTGAAATCATCCACTTTTGTATGTTCATCAATGAGCAGGAACTCAACTCCAGCTATCTCTGCAAAGTCACGCAAATGTTCTGCTGTGACCGAGAAACTAAAACTAGTATGATGTGCTCCACCCGCATAGATCCACGCTGTGGCTGCAACTTTGAGGTTTGGACGCGGCAGCCATAACGCCCGCGCAACTGGCAGCTTGGGAAGAGGCGCATCGGTTGGTACCACATCCACAACGCTGGCAACGATGCGGAAGCGTTGTCCCATGTCCATGATCGAGGCGCCAATCGCCGGACCAAGATTCGCATCAAAGATGAGGCGTAATGGATCAGCCTTTCCTCCAATCGAAAGCGGAAGGATGTCCAGCTTGGGTTTACTGCTTGCAATCGATTCACAAATCTCGAGCATATGCGCGCCCAACACTTTGTCACCTTTGGAATCAAAGTGATAGGTGTAATCCTCCATGAAACTGACGCCTCCTTTGATGCCCACGCTCATCACTTTCATGGCACGCACGAGCGCAGATGTTTTCCAATCACCTTCCGCGCCGAAGCCATAACCATCACGCATGAGGCGCTGGACGGCAAGTCCGGGCAACTGCGCCAGCCCATGCAGGTCTTCGAACGTGGTTGTAAACGCTTTGAAGTTACCTGCTCGGAGGAAATTCCGCATCCCTACTTCGATGCGAGCGCCTTCAATGAGCGAAGCATGTTTCTCACCACCGGGTCGCAGCGCGGGGATTACATCATACTCATCGAGATAGGCTTGCGCCATCTTCTTGACGTCACTCTCGGACGCGTCGGTAACGGATTTGACCAAGTCACCCACGCCGTAACCATAGACATCATAACCAAGCCGAATCTGCGCTTCGACCTTATCGCCCTCGGTCACGGCCACATCGCGGATGTTATCGCCAAAGCGAGCAATCTTCGCTCCCTGCCAATCTGCCCAAGCGCACGCCGCGCGATCCAAACGCCGATCTCCTTCTGCACTTCCTCATCGCCCCAGTGACCTACCACCACTTTGCGATTTAGTCTCATGCGACTTCCAATGAAACCGAACTCGCGGTCGCCATGAGCCGCCTGATTCAAATTCATGAAATCCATATCAATACTCGACCAGGGAATCTCTCGGTTGTATTGCGTATGCAAATGCAGGAAAGGTTTCTTTAGCGAAGTGAATCCTGCAATCCACATTTTGGCAGGCGAGAAAGTATGCATCCAAGCAATCAAGCCGATGCAATTCTTTGCAGAGTTGGCTTCCAAACACAACTCACGAATCGATTCTGGTGTGGTCAACACCGGTTTGAAAACAATCTGCACTGGCACACACGCAGATGCGCTCAATGCCGCCGTAATCTCTCTCGAATGTTCGGCAACTTTCTCCAATGTCCTGGGACCATACAAATGCTGACTCCCCGTCACGAACCAGACTTCATACTGCTTTAGATCAATCATAATTATGCCTCCGTTTATGGCTTCTTTTTCTGTCCATAATATGCGTTTACACCGTGTTTTCTCAAATAGTGCTGGTCCAATAACTGCTGCTGCATGGGCGGAATTCCTGGCTCAAGCATCAAGGTGTGAAAGTTCATGAAAGCGACTTCCTCCAATACCACGGCATTATGGACAGCGTCTGCAGGATCTGCGCCCCACGCAAATGGACCGTGGCTGTGAACAAGAACGGCAGGGACGGCATCGGGGTCTTTCCCTTGAAAGGTCTCTATGATCACGCGACCTGTTTCTTCTTCATATTTGCCCTGGATCTCATCTTTTGTCATCTTCCGAGTACAGGGGATCTCGCCGTAGAAATAATCCCCATGCGTTGTGCCGAGCGGCATAATGCCGCGTCCTGCCTGTGCAAAGCTTGTTGCCCAGCGGCTATGGGTGTGGACGATACCACCAATATTGGAAAACGCTTTATACAACTCAACGTGAGTCGGCGTGTCTGAAGAAGGACTTAACCTTCCATTCACAGCCTTTCCCGTTTCCAATTCCACGATTGCCATATCCTCGGCTTTCATTACCTCATAGGGAACGCCAGAGGGTTTAATAACAATAAGACCTTGCTCCCGGTCAATGCCTGACACATTGCCCCAAGTGAAGGTGACAAGGTTGTGCTTTGGAAGCAATGAATTTGCCCGAAACACCTGCTCTTTCAATCGTTCCAACATGATGGTTACCTCAATGCATCCACGGCGGCTCTTTCTATGACAAGTCCCTTTTTGTAGCGTTCCATGAACGCTGCAAAGCCATCGATATCTCTTTGATCTGGAGTTATCGTTGTGGCATTTTCTCCGGCAAAAACTTTGTTGGAGAGATAGGCTTCCAAGGATTCATTCCTTGCTTTTTTGAGCATATAGGAGGCAAGCAGCGCAATTCCCCATGCGCCGCCTTCGCCTGCCGTCTCCATCACGGAAACGGGGACATTCATTGCCGCCGCCATGATCTTTTGACCCACTTCCTTTGTTTTGAAGAAACCGCCATGGCCGAGAAGCTGGTCAATCTTTACTTGCTCCTGTTCAAAGAGGATGTCCATTCCGATCTTCAGTGTGCCGAGCGCCGAAAAGAGATGCACACGCATGAAGTTGGAAAGTGTGAAATGACTTCCGGGTAGACGAGTAAACACTGGGCGCCCTTCCTCAAGATGCGTGATCGGCTCCCCTGAGAAATAGTTGTAGGAAAGCAACCCACCACCATCCGTGTCACCTGTAATCCCCTTGGTATACAACATTTCATACAACTTGGATTCACTCATCTCTACTCCAAGCACCTTTGTGAATTCTAGGAACAGGTCAATCCAAGCGTTAAGATCGGAAGTGCAGGTGTTGCAATGCACCATGGCTACAGGCTTTCCTGTGGGCGTTGTCACTATGTCAATCTCTGGATATACCTTCGACAAATCCTTTTCCAAAACAATCATGGCAAAGACGGATGTTCCCGCGGACACATTGCCGGTTCGTTCTGCGACCGTGTTGGTCGCGACCATGCCTGTTTCCGCGTCACCCTCGGGGGGACACAGCGGAATCCCTGCTTGAAGTTGTCCCGAGGGATCGAGCAGCTTTGCGCCTTCTTCGGTAAGAACACCCCCAGCATCTCCTGCCATAAGGACTTTGGGCAAGATGTCCTGGAGCTTCCAAGGGATCTTTTTTGCTTTTAGCTGTTCATTGAACAATTTCACCATGCGTCTATTGTAGTTATTGATCTTGCTATCGATAGGAAACATGCCGGAGGCTTCGCCAACGCCCAACACCCTTTGTCCGGTCAGCCTCCAATGGACATAGCCTGCCAGCGTGGTCAGATGGCTTATGTTCTTGAAATGAGATTCTCTGTTCAATATCGTCTGATAAAGGTGCGCAATGCTCCAACGCTGGGGAATGTTGAATTGGAACATGTCGGTGAGTTTCTTCGCTGCCTTCCCAGTGATTGTGTTTCGCCATGTGCGGAACGGGACAAGCAGGTTTCCATCCTTGTCAAATGCCATATAGCCGTGCATCATGGCACTGAATCCGATCGCGCCGATGATTTTTAGCGGGGCATGGTAATTCTCAAAAACCTCACTACTGAGCTTTCGATAGCTCTCCTGCAAGCCGGCCCAAACATCTTCGAGGCTATATGTCCAAATACCATTTTCGTATCTGTTTTCCCACACATAACTTCCCGATGCAATCGGCTTATGATCCTCGCCGATCAACACTGCCTTGATGCGAGTTGACCCGAACTCAACGCCGAGAACGGTCTTTCCGCTTTCAATTGCCTTTTGAGTTTCATTTCGATTCATGTCCATCTCCAATGATTTGAACTCATTGTTTCAAACATTTTCGTAAAGATGACGAGCGATGATGTGATCTTGATACTCAGGGGCCAGCTCGCAGAAGTAACCGCTCCAACCCCAAACGCGTACAATCAGATTCTTATGGTTCTCCGGATGTGCTTTGGCATCCAACAAAGTATCCAAGCGCAGGCTATTGAGTTGCAGTTGCTGGCAACCCAATTGAGCAAATGTGCGCACCAGCATGGCAGTCTTACGGATCGACTCTGGGATTTCGGAAAACAGAGTTTGAAAGTTCCATTGTAATTGGGCCGCCGTTACAAATGCGATGATAGTCGATCTTGGCAAAGGATTGCAGGGTGCTGATCGGTCCGCGCACAGGCACACCGGGCGAGGGGGCAAGGTTGGCACTAAATGGTTGACCGCTGAGACGGCCGTCAACGGTCGCACCGACTACTGGTTCGCGCATTCCAGGATGGCTGGTTGCGAGCCAGATATAGTACATGGCAGAACCGGTGCCTGGGCGCAAGATGCCACCTCTTGAAGTTCTTCCATAACCTTCACAGGCATCTGCCAAATCATCGAATAACTTTACGAGTAATATATCTGCACTCGGATCATTATTCCCAACCTTAGGTCCCTGCTCTTCAAGCTTTCTACGCAGGGTTTCATATCCGGTGAAATTGGCACCTAGCGCGCCGAGGATCTCGTCAGGCAAAATGTTGTGCTCTTCGAAGATGAGTTTCTTGACAACAGCCAGGGCATCCGCCGCGTTGGACGAACCAGCACCGTGGATGCCAAAGTTATTGTATTTCAGTCCTTCGGATAAATCCCGGCCTTGCTCGAGGCAACCTTGCATAAATACAGAATAATAGGGAGCGGGGGGTAGCAACAAGCGTGAATAGGCGTCTGCTAAACAATTCACCTGTTCGCGAACCTGAACTTTGACCCGGTTAAGAATATGATCAAAATCCTCTCCGGCCGAGAGCCCATCACGCACCGCTTGGTCAACCGCCGCTGGGAGCGACACGGCTCCAATGTTGACAACTTCCATACCGCGGCCAGGGATAATGAATTCCCAGCAGGCAGCGACGACATAATCGCATGCATCTTTAAGATCATAGCCGTGCGCCACAAGAGCAGGAATGACAACATCATCGCTACTATACTGAGGGAATCCCAACCCGATCCGGGTAAGCTCAGTGGCAAGGCTTAGCAGATCAAGCTCGGTCTGGGCAGAAATACGTAGATTAATCTTGGGGTTGATCATCGCTACATCACGGGCAGCGCGCAAGACTAAGCGCGTAAGTTCGTTAACGGCCGAATCCCCGTCTGGCGTGATGCCGCCGAGGGTAAGGGTCTGACCGTTATCCCCTTGCTGTACGCCGGGGTACAGATCGCTATCCTTGTTCAGCGAGATGAAGAACTCGGCTAACAGATCTTCGGCCGCCTCAATGGACAAACGATTCATTTTAAGATCGGATTCGAGATAAGGCCACATATATTGGTCAAAACGCCCTAAACCCACATGATAGTTTCCACCGAGCCAAACTACGGCATGACAAAGCCGAAGCGATTGCAACGCCTCGTGGAAAGTGCGGGCAGGATGAGCTGGAACATTTTCCAGGATCCCTACAAGATCATCACGTCCCAACGCCCGAGCTTGGCTTGCATAACGAGCGGCCAGCCCCATCACAGCATCAATGGTTTCGATGGTGCTATCCAGAAACTCAACAGCTTGAGGGTCGTGTGCCAGCCGCTCACGGGTCGCTAACGCAACTTGCTTGCGTCCTAACAAACCTTGTGTCAGCAACAAGCTCCAGTCCGCGCAGACATTGCTGATCGGACCCAGTTCGTGCAACGTTCGACCGGCGGTCAGGCGGGTCCAATCTTCAGGGTTGTAAATCGGAGGGACGGCAGGTAACGAACGGGTAAATACGATTTGCTCACCTGGGTTGATCGTGACTTTCTCCGCTTCGCACTGACGCCGAACAAGACGGGCCACGCGCCGCGGCCAAGACAATCTCTCGGCTTCACACTCGGCCAGCACATCGATTGACATGGTTTGCCTAACTAAGCGGTGCTCGCCAGCCCGAACGCGTATCTTCAAGGATTCCAATTGCTCCTTCATTCGACACACACTTTCACACCGCGTTGCTCAAAAAGCATCGTGTTGATATTCAGTGGACGCGTTTCATCATAATCCGGCCTGAACTCCATACCAGCGGATTGGTATTTCGATCCAGCTGCTTGGTTGTAAGGCAGAAGATCCACGTGCAACAAACCAGACATTCCGCGAACAGTCTCAGCAATCGATGATAGGTTTTCATCCGTGTCCGTCACACCGGGCACAAGCGGCACCCTGATGACGAACGGTTTGCCAGAGGCGCTTAGGATTTGTAGGTTACTGAAGATCAAATCGTTATCGCGACCCGTGAAACGCCGATGCGCAGCGCGATTAATCAACTTGAGATCGAAAAACACTAGGTCAGACCGATCGACGAGGCAGCGAAAATCCTGCTGCTCCCCATAGCCTGAGGTATCCAAAAGAATATGCATGTCATCCAGCAAATCGATGACCTCTGCAACGAAGTCTGCTTGCAATAATGGCTCGCCACCTGAAAAGGTGACACCTCCCTCGTTAGCCGCCAAGATATCGGCTTGTTGATTCAAAAGCGCGGCCAATTCCGTTGCCGAGTATTTCTGGCCCGCCAAGCGCTCGCCGACCAAACCACGGATGATCTGCGGCCGCATCGACTGCCCTTCAGGGTTATGGCACCACCTGCATGACAATGGACAACCTTTCATAAACACAGTCGTGCGGATGCCGGGCCCATCATGAATTGTGAACTCTTTGATATCGAAAACAATTCCCGAGGTCATAATCTACCAATCCAAACGGCGTAGGCCATCCTGTTCAATAAAGTAGCTCCTCATTGCTTTTTGAGTTCAAAGATCAGCTCTTGTGCGCGGGTCGCAGCAAAAGCCGCGTCGGGAGCGTACAGATCTGCTCCGATGTCCCTCGCATAACTTTCCGTAATGGGTGCGCCACCAACCATCACTTTCACTTGATTACGTAAGCCCGCTTGATTAATAGAAAAGATTATATCTTTCATGCGCAGCATCGTCGTTGTCAACAATGCCGAACAGGCGATAAGATCGGGGTGGTGTTCTCTTACGGCTTGAACGTATTTTTCTGGGGAAACATCAACACCCAGATCGATCACTTCGAAGCCGGCACCTTCCAGCATCATTCCGACCAGATTCTTGCCGATGTCGTGCAAGTCGCCTTGTACTGTACCGATGACAACTTTGCCAATCGCCTGAACATTTGCCGCGATCAGGTACGGTCGTAATAACGTTAAACCGCTCTTCATGGCACGCGCCGCGATTAACATTTCAGGTACAAAGATCTCGCCAACCTCAAACATATGACCGACCTCCGCCATGGCGCGGATCAAACCTTCTTTGAGAATTTGTTCGGCAGGAATATTCTCCGCAATTGCCTTTGATACCAGCTCTTGTGTCTGGTTCATGTTACCGTTAATCACGCTTTGAGATAAGTCCTCTAGAATGCTCATGAGTTTGCTCCTTCTAATTATTTCGATATCCCGGCTGGCTTTGAATCAGTTCGACGAAAGCCAGCATATTTTCCAAGGCGACATCGCCTTCCACATCATGTGCGGGGGCAAAGATGTAACCACCTTTACTTCCCATTTCCAGCAACCGTCGAGTTTCTGCACGGACATCGTCCGCCGTTCCGTATGGTAACGTTCTTTGTGTGGATAATCCGCCATGAAATACCAGCCGACCGTGGTAATTCTGCATTAGGGTTGCAACATCCATTACTTCTGGCTGAAATGGATTAAAGCAGTCCAAGCCGATGCCGATAAGATCATCAAATAATTCGTCGACATCCCCGCAAGAATGAATGAACACGAATTTATCTCCCGCGTGGACTGCACCGTACATGCGCTTGAGCACGGGGTAGATAAATTCGCGCCACAACTTCGGCCCCATCTGCAGGCCGCGTTGTTGTCCCCAATCATCCCCAAAATAGACCGCGTCGATATCGTACTTGAGAGCCTCATTCAGCTGAGCAATGTTGTAATCTGCGATGGTATTCAAGAGCTCATGAACAAAGGCGGGGTAATCATAAAAATCCATCAACAAGTTTTGCATCCCGCGCAGAGTCCAGGCGCGTTCGTAAAGTGAAAATCCAATTTGGAAAACGCGGAAGCAATCCGAATACTCAGCGATACGTTCAGGAATATCAGCAAAAAAGCGCGAGTCCAGTGGATCAGGAAACGCATAATGTTTCAGGGTTGGCTCCGAGAGTACACAACCCTCGACGTTGCCGATATCTTTATCGATGCTTCGGTCCCAAACCACGCCAAAAACATCCTTCACGCGATTTTCACGCAAGTCTGTGAAAAAACCGATGTCGCTGCCCAACTTCAGGATGTGGTTCTGTAGCGCATCTTCTAGATCGACTTGTCCATAGTGCGCCTGCAGTTTCTCTTTAGCTTCTTTAGTGAAGCCACACGACCAAGGCACATAGGGTGGTTCCTGGCCTTTCAACACCGCATGGATCACTTCACGCTTCGTCACTTTTATTGGCTCCTATTCCTTATGTTACTTATAACAGCGAACGATAAGGAGTTTGTTGGATCGTATTGATCATTGCCCAGAAATTCTCCAGCGGCGTATCAAGTTGCAAGTTATGCGTTGGACCGATAAGCAAGCCGCCGCCGCGTCCGATCGTTCTCAGACGTAAGAGGACCTCATTCTTCACATCATCCGGTGTGCCAAACGGAAGCGTCTGCTGGATATCCATCGAACCCCAAAAACACAGCCGGTCGCCGAAATCATTTTTCAATTTAGCTGGATCCATTGCCATAGGCTGAATCGGATTCAGTACATCAATGCCAATTTCAATCAAGTCCGGGATGATCGGATATACAACACCGTCGGTATGATAGGCGATCTTAATCTGTGGATTAACCGCCCGCAAAGATGCAATCAATTCCGCCATGCGCGGTTTGAGATAAGTACGCCACATCTTGGGCGACATCAACATGGTCGTCTGACCGCCCACATCATCTCCCAGCCAGATCATATCGACGCCCAGCCGAACGAGTTTTTGTGTGACAGCCATATGATAATGAAAAGGACAATCCAGAACGCGGTTGGCTCGTTCAGAATCAGTAGCCATGTCAATCATCAGTTGTTCATAGCCGCGCAATGCCCAGGCACATTCAAAGATCGTCGTTGGAGTTACGCCAACAATCCAGTACTCGCTGTGGAAGTCGCGGATCGTCCGTTCAGCATCCGCGTATAGTTCAGGGCGATTCGGATCGGGAGGTGAATAGGCATCAAAGGCAGAATCAGCGGATAAAGGGTGGCCAAAAGGTTCCGTGTATTTTCCCGCGCCGAAGCGTGTCTGGTATTCGACCGTTCGCCAGGTAACTCCCCATTCATCCCGATAACTTTCCATATCCTGATAACCATTTTGATAATAGCCGTTCACCCAACCGACCGAGGTTAATAGCATATCCTCGTCCAGGGCGCGTTCAATATCATAAGTGTTGCCGCCGCCATGTGGATTGTGCAAGCCCTGACCCTTGAGTTTCATATCCGCCTCGAGGCGGGCTGCGAATTCCGGTGTGAAACTTACCTGCATCGGGCAACGATCTGGTTCCTGATGATTCAGCGCGGTCAAAACTCTATCACGATGATTCATTGTTACCTGAATAGGCCCAGCAACTCGCTTAAGTTCACCATCGCTTTGCTCACCTTCCATACTTACCGTATTCGAGGGCGGTATCGAATGCAGCAACGATATTTTCTGGTGGCACAAGAGCTTGAATATTATGAACTGCCGCGAACACAAAACCACCACCCGGTGCGAGATCGTCGACGCGGCGCTTCACTTCGTCGATCACCTCTTGAGGCTTGCCAAATGGCAGAACATGCTGCGTATCGACTCCACCTCCCCAAAAAACAATGTCACGACCGAATTGGGCTTTCAACTCTTTCGTATCCATGCCTTTGGCAGAAACCTGAACCGGATTAAGAATATCAAAACCAATTTCTATCAAATCGGGAATCAAATCACGCGTTGCGCCACAACTATGATAAAACAACTTGGCGTCAGTCTTCCTCTTTGATCGCCTCCACCAAACGCTTTTGTTTTGGCTTGATTAACTTCCGGTATAACTCCGGCCTGATTAACCAGCCGTTTTGTCCAGCCATATCGTCCCAGTACGTAAAGACCTGAATGTACGGACCGACATAATCCAGATATCTATTGCAAGAACTCGATGTAAATCTCCGTGATCGTTTCCATTAATCGGTCAGCAAATGCCGGTTCGCTGATCAAGGCCATCAGGAAATTTTGCAATCCCATCACGCGTGCTGGTTGTTCAAAGATGCCGCCGCCGATCACAGCACTTCCGACAAGGGCATAATCGCTATTTTCATATAATTGCTTTGCCAGTTGGCCTAATTGCACATTGACCTCCTGTGGGTCCGGCCGCGGCCACCGAAAAGAGTCCAAAGCTTCCATGGTCGCTTCTTTAATTGGAAAATCAACCCAATCAAAATAAAAGCCTTCCGTCTTTGGCATATGCAGCTTGGAGCCCCAGCGATCGAAGAAAGCGTAATAGTCTCCCTCCTCAAAAATTTCCACTCCACTGGTAGTTGCTGCTGGTAATTGCACCATCCGAAAATCCACGTCAAAGCGCCGCATCAATGCCTCACTGACGTAAGGCAACTGCTGGACATAGTCCAACACTTTGATCTCCTCGACTGGCAAGCCAAGATACTTCTCCAATTTGAGGTAGGTTCTATTGGCAATCGAAGATACAATCGTTGCGCCCAAATCGATCGGGACGCGATCGGACTCTTTATGATCAAGAGCTAGCTTAACTCGCTCGCGGGATTTCATCATCCCCCAAAATTAACGAAATCTTCGACGCAGTACAGCCTGCAGGGAAACTGATGCCACAATAATGAGGCCGTAGATCAATTGCGTCCAGTATGCCAGCCAGCCAGCGGCAACAATTCCCGGGTTGATGATCGCGATAATAAATGCAGCAACGACGGTGCCATAGATCGTGCCTGTGCCGCCGAATACCGATGTTCCGCCCAGAAACACTGAGGCAAGGGTGTTCAGTAGGTAACCACCGCCGATTGTCGGCCAGAAAAATAATAGCGATTCACTGACAATGAAGCCTGCAAATGCCGCTCCCATTCCAACCAGGCAAAAGGCGATTATTTTGGTACGGTCCACGTTAACGCCCATCAACCGGGCACTCTCCGCATTATCCCCGGAAAGGTATACATGCGCTCCGAACTTATGCCGGTTTAGGAAGAACCATGCGATCACAGCAAGAATAATGGTCCAGATAAACTCAGCCGGAATAACCCCGGCGAGCTTGCCAGTTAATAATGGGTAGAGTAATGTGTGTTGAACTTCAGCCATTCCTTTACCTTGCCCATTGGTTGTTATAAGAACAACCCCTTCCCAAAAGTACTGAGTTCCAATGGTTGTAACGATGGAGGGAATACCCAGCTTGACAACAATTAAACCGTTTAAAAGTCCGGCCAGCAGACCAGCGAGCAGGCAGGCCAGGAATCCCACATAGACATTATGAGTTGGCACGTAAGCAAGCTCATATGCAGCCATACCCCATCCCATGACGGAGGTGAAAGAAAGATCGATTTCCTTGATGATGATGACGAGTGTCAGGGGAATCGCCATGAGTGCAAAGAAAGGGGTCGTCAACATCAGCGAATTGTAGATATCGTACGCCGTCCAAGTTCTGGGCGACCTCCATAAAAAGAAGGCCCAGATGAGGATTGCGACAATAGTGAGGGTAATCTGCGGCGACCATTTGCGCAGGAATCTGGAAAACCGTTTTGTCGTTGCGGCCGGGGATAGAGCTTTGGCTTCGCCAGCGGTATTCATTGGATATGTCTCCATTTTTCACCTCATCGGTTGGCCTGGCCGCTTTGTTCCAGACTGCCGGTCTGAGCGACACGATACAGGCGATCAAGTAATTCATCAAGTGTCAATTCATTCTTCATATACTGCCCGGCGATTGTGCCGCGGTCAAGCACCACGATGCGGTCCACAACCGGGTAAACATGGAAGATGTTATGGTCAATAAAGATGCACGATTTCCCGGCGGCTTTAATCCCGTTGACAAAATCCAGGCACTTCTTGGTTTCAGAAAGAGACAAGCCCATCGTCGGCTCATCCAGGATAATGAGCTCAGCCTCAAAGTACAAGGCGCGTGTAATGGCAACCCCCTGACGCTCGCCGCCTGAGAAAGTGCCAACAGTCAATTCCGGCGATACCGCCGAAGAAGTGAAGCCCATAACAGTCGACATTAATTTTTTGGTTTCCCTGGTCATTGCCTTCATGTCAAGGACGCCCCAACGATTGGAAAGTTCTCGTCCGAGAAAGATATTGCGCCACAACGTTTGCTGGTCCGCCAGGGCGCGCTCCTGATATACGACCTCAATCCCCAAGTCGCGCGCCATCGGGACGGAAAGGTGGTTGATTTCCTTTCCTTTCCACATGATCTGGCCACCCGGATCCGGTTTGTGATAGCCGGTAATAATCTTAACCAAAGTCGATTTTCCGGCGCCATTATCGCCGAGCAGGCCTACAATCTCATTGTTTCCCACTTGGAATTCTACATCGTGAAGGGCAGTAACCTCTCCAAAGGTCTTGGATACGTTTTTTAATTGGAGGAGATGTTCCATCGAGTCACCTATTTTAAATTGGGGTGCAGGACGATGTGCCCCGCACCCCATATACTTGCGAAAGATTTAACGGTTCCGCTGGATCACGTCAGCAGAATGCTCTTAGCGAATGTTTTCATTCGCGAGCGGGGCGATGAAGGCAACGTTGTTCTTCGTGACGAATCCTGCACCGGTGTTGATGTCTAGGCCCGAAATCCATAAACCTTGGTCAGACAGATCTGCAGGATGGGGAGATAACCCTGCAGCCATTCCTGTTGGTCGATCACCAGGTTCTCGTAGCCGCTCTGGATGGCAACGACAGTGGCTGGAGACATATCGAAGCCGGCCATAAAGATATCACCGGGTTTCTTGCCGGCGGCCTGCAGATAAGTACCTACCGTTGCGGTCACGCCGCCGTGGTCGGTCACAATCAGCTTGACATCGGGATGTGCAGAAACGTACCCGGTGAAGGTAGCCGTGCCCTGGGTCGGATCTGCGTTAGTCGCCGAGTCGATCTCGATGTAATCCACGGTCAGACCTGCCTTCTTAAGGGCATCGATAGCGCCTTGCGTGCGCAGGCCTCGGCTGGGTTGGGAGAGCAAGCCCCAGACCATAGCCCGGTCGCCCGCTTTGACGCCGGATTCCTTCACGGCCTCTGTGCCGAGAGAAAAGCCCGCATCATAATTTACCGCACCTACATATCCGAAGCCCTGCGCGGCATACTTTGCCTGAGCTGTGGGCAGTTCGGTATTCTGGCTGGTGACAATGATGCCCTGAGCCTCGGCGGCATCAATCAGAGGATCAAACGATTGATCGCCGGGGTGGCCCATTACGGCGATACCATCGGGTTTCGTAGCAGCGGCTTCCTGGAACTGTTGGATCATGGTCTGGGGATCCCAATTCGACCAAACGTAGTCCACCTTGGGGCCTAGATCGGCCGCGGCCTGCACGGCACCATTATAGACGTTCACAGCAAACACACCACCGGCCGGCCCACCGGGGAAGAAAACGATGTTAACGTTGGAGCACCATTTATTGACAGCAGCAGTTCCTCCGTTGGCGGCTGTAGCAGTTGGAGCAGGAGCAGCTGGGGAGTCGTAGGAACCGCGGCAGCCGGAGCTGTCGTGGGAGCCGGGGCCTGTGTTGCGGCGGGAGCCGGGGCCGCAGTGGGAGCAGGTGCGCATGCACCGAGTGCCATGGCAAACAAGGATAGTAGGGCAATTCCTCGTAAAACTTGCTTGAACATTTGAAACTCCTTTCAATCTGTTATTATGGAATCAACAATTATCGGTTTGTACAACTCTTGTTATATCACTAAGTATATTAATACACCTCCTTTCATGGGCCTCATAGTTTCTCCTCATGCTGAGCGCGGTGCGATATAATAGCAACGCGGGAAGACCCTGATCAATCCAAGGCTTGCTCGCACAGACTGAAGTGCTTGCTCGTCGACGCCAATCCCGTAGCAGGCACTTCTATTTTCGACGCCAATTATTTGTTTACGTAATACGCAATTACCTTCTTTGCTTTCATACCCTTAATCGCAAAGAACTATCCCGCACAACTAGTGTTGGTTCCAATGTAATAGATTTAGGGCTTATTGGGGCCAAGCCCTGCCAACCAGACTCGATGATTTTGATAGTCTCTTGGACAGCCACTTTGCCAAGATTATATTGATCATGATTCACGGTCGTGAGGGGAGGCCAGAAAAAAGCAGATTCTGGAATGTTATCAAATCCCACAATCCCGATATCTTGAGGAATCCGCAACCCCTTTTGATGGACAATTTGCATTGCACCAAGTGCCATCTGATCATTGGCAACAAGGATTGAATCCATATCAGTGTATTGCTCAAAAAGTTTTTCAGCCGCACGAGCGCCGCTTGCCGACGACCAATTTCCTTCCACCCAAGAATTATCATGAAATCCAATGCCCGCTTCTCCAAAGCATCTTTCCATGCCTTCATACGTTGGCGGGCCTCCCACCAATCCAAGGGGCCAGAAATATGGCCAATATGCCGATATCCTTGATCAAGCAGATGAGACATCGCCATGCAGCCACCCAAATAGTTGTTTATCGATACAACAGAAATATTTTCTCGTGGCTCCATGGTTAAATGGACAATCGGGATTCCATAATCCAAGGCCAACTTATTCATCCAACTCCAATTCTCTCCTACCTCTTGTACGGCCCAGATAATTCCATCGACATGCCGAGAAACAAGTGCTTGAAATATAGGCTCATTATCATTCGCGTCGAAACGGGGTAACTCTTTTAGAAGGAGCGCATATCCAGCTTCCTCCGCAGCAGCCGTTATACCGTTTAATGTGCGTGATGGACCAATATAATTCAGACCAGCAGTAACGACCCCTAAAGTGTGACTACGTCGGCGAATCAAGCTACGCGCCAATGCACTAGGACGATATCCCAACTTTTCTATAACATCCTGCACGTGTTTACGAGTCTCTCGGGAAACATCCGGCCTTTCATTAATTACACGAGAAACAGTCTGAGTAGAAACACCTGCCATGGAGGCCACTTCCTTAATGGTTGGTCGAATAACCTTTCTACGCATTGTTATCGTTCCCGTTATCGATAACATTTTAATCGGGTTTAATGACAAGTCAAGGCCTAAGAACACTGTCCTTTTATTTTAGAAGTTCCGCACCACGAGAAGTGTCTGTAGTATAGATTTTTGAATCAAGCCCTGTCTTATTTTTATAACCTATGGCCAAAGATCTTGTGAAGGCACTCACACACTCTTTAGCAATCAGATTGACGGTGCACCCGCCAAAGCCCGCGCCCGTTAATCGCGCCCCAAAACAACCCTCTTGTGCCTGGGCGATATCCACCATTGCATCCAGTTCTGGACAGGAGACTTCATAAAGATCACGTAAACTGTTGTGGCATTCGTTCATTAGCTTGCCAAATTCCAGAACTTTACCCTCTTTGAGCAAAGTCTCTGCTTGTTTCGTTCTATGAATCTCTTCCACAACATGACGAGCCCTTTTCCCGACTTCATCCGGCAGCTTTCGCGCGAGATGATTGAAATCATCAATGCCAATATCGCGCAAAGATTGAATACTCGGAACGTTCTGTCTAAGCAGGCGCACTGCCTCTTCGCATGAAGATCGTCGCTTATTGTATTCGCCCGATGTGAGTTTACGGCGGATGGTGGTATCCGCAATTACAATGGATACACCTTCCGGAAATGGAATGGCTTTCCATTCCAATGAGCGGCAATCCAACAAAAGCAGATGGTTTTCTACTCCAGCGACGGATGCAAATTGATCCATAATTCCACAATTAACGCCAACATATTGATTCTCAGCTTTTTTCCCAAGCAGTGCGCGCTTCATAAGCGGCAAGGCCCAATTGCCAAGAACTTGCCATACAACGATGAATGCCATCTCGACAGAGGCTGATGAACTCAACCCTGAACCGCGTGGTATATTTGACGCATACACTGCATTGACAGGTACAACTTGGAGATTTTCCTCCGAGAGCGCCCACATTATGCCACCGGGGTATAAAGCCCATTCAGGCAATGGAGAAGAATCTATCTGAGTCTTGGAAGACAGAGTATCAGTGGAAAAAGAAGCCTGTTGCCCAAAGTCCATGGCTACCAGCGTAGAATGTTGCGTATTTGCCGGAGAGAATGCAACGTACGTGCTGAGGTCAATCGCGGCTGGCATGACGAAGCCGTCATTGTAATCCACATGTTCGCCAAGCAAATTCACACGACCGGGCGCACGCACAATATGTTCAGGCATACGCCCGAATATCTTGCGATAATGGGATGCAATCGTGTCGACGAGATTCATGTTCATTTGTCTACCAATTCTTCTGTTGCTTTCAGTGATGTGTGCCGCCTTATCTATCCAGCAGAATTGTGCTTGTAATGGATATCAGAGATCTCACGCAGTTTTTCTGCAGCCGATTTAGGCGTGATGTCGCGTTGAGGCATCGCCAGCATTTCGTAACCTACCATAAACTTGCGGACAGTGGCAGATCGCAGCAAAGGCGGATAAAAGTGCGCGTGCAAGGTCCATTCGGGATGTTGAGGTCGATCATAAGGTGCTTGATGAAAACCCATCGAATATGGAAAAGACATTGTAAAGATATTATCGTAGCGCGTAGTGACACGTTTTAACATGTCTGCCAGAGCATTGACTTCACCAGAAGAAAGGTCGGCCAGATAAGCAACATTTCGATGCGCAATAACCATAACTTCAAACGGCCACACCGCCCAAAATGGCACAAGGGCTGTGAAATGATCATTGGAGAATAAGATGCGCTCTTTATGTTCAAACTCAGCTTTCAAATAATCGGCTAAAAGCGTTCTTCCATATTTATTCCAGTAAGCAAATTGATGCTCGAACTCCTTCGCAGGGTCATTGGGAATATGTTCTGTTCCCCAAATCTGGCTGTGGGGATGAGGATTGGAACAGCCCATCATGGCGCCCTTGTTTTCAAAGACTTGCACATACTCGATAAAATCATTTGAACCGAAATCGGAGGATTGCGCCGCCCAGGTTTTGATTACAGAGCCGATCGAACTCGTTGGTTAATTCAGGAAGAGTCAGGTCGTGACGCGGAGAGAAGCAAACGACTCGGCAAATTCCACGTTCCGGAACGGAAATAAATAGGGGCTGGTCGAGCACCTGTCCTCGCGGTTCATCCGACAATAATGCAGGATAATCATTATCAAAAACAAAGGTGGAACCATAATCCGGATTTCTGATGCCGTTTGCTCTTTCGTTTCGCGGACACAGATAACAATTGGAATCATACTGAGGCAAGTTCTCTATGGGCGGCTTTTCAACTTGCCCAAGCCAAGGGCGCTGGGCCCGTTGTGGGGAAACCAGGACCCAGTCTCCGGTTAAAAGATTGAAGCGTCGGTGTGGCGAATCCAACATAAGCGAAGGCTTATTTCTTTCGACTTAACATGTTGAAATAAGTTTACTACATTTGTTATTACCTTAAATCCCATGCTGAGTTTTATAGCACCTATCGAGATGTCTCTACCCCATCATCAACTTCGGACGATATTGCAATGCCTCGGCCAGATGAACTGATTGGATATTCTCGCTTCCCGCGAGATCGGCAATGGCGCGCGCTAACTTCAAGACACGATGATAACCTCGAGCCGACAAATTCATCTGTCCCATTGCAGCACGGATCAGACTCTCCCCCGCCTCATCCAACTTACAGAATTGCCGAATCTCCGCCACGCGCATATCGGCATTGGCAACAATATTTGATGATTTGATACTTGAGAACCGCTCGCGCTGTCTTCGCCGAGCTGATTCAACACACTGGCGAATTGCTTCCGATGATTTACCCAACCGAGTATAAACACAACGAAATGAAGACGCTGACGGATAGCCAGATCAGAGATCTCCTTCGAGTCGTAAAGGAATCTTGACCTGCCCCCATAAAACTGATTCAGCTTTTGAGTCAGGATTGGTGAATGGAGACAAGTCACAAATTACCCGATTGGATAGGAATTTTCCGCGCCCTGTGCGTTCGTTGATCAGGATAATACCCCGTATACAAACGTTGCCCGCAATGGCATGGAGCGGACGCTTTTCTCGGCTGGCATCCTCATCTGCGGCGATTACCCGGATTGTGCTTCTTTGTCCTCTGGCTTGGGTGTTTCCGCCTGCTCTTTGACCCATAATGCCACCGTGCGATGATTGATCCCCAGCTGACGGGCGGTTTCCCGCAAATTTTTGCTGTCCTTAAACAGTTCTATAGCTTGCCTGTGAAACTGTGCATTGTACCCGTGCCGCTTCACGACAGGCGTATATTTCTTGCCGCAGGACATGCAGCGATAGCGCTGGCTGCCTGCTTTCGTCAAGCCTGCTTTGTTTTGCCGGATGCTGTGATGACATTTCGGGCAGATTTCCGTTTCCATGCCCTAATTATAGGTAATTATGCACTTGACAAAGTAACGGTTTAGGAGTACACTAAGGGCATAGAAAAGGAAGAAAAATGCCCTCCAAGTTCAATCTTAGCACAATTGCCAAAACCCTTTCAGACGAAAACGAAGCCTACAAATTCTTAGAGTTTACTCTTTGGAGAAACGGCGTTGAATGTCCTCATTGTGGGAGTGTCAATCAATCAAAGTTCCTTGAACCTCGCAATGGGGAACGCAAGACCAAGAGAGGCAATAAGACTTATCGCCGTGTTTGGCAATGCGATATATGCCACGAACAATTCTCGGTTTTAGTTGGAACAATTTTTGAAGATACAAAGATTTCTTTATCAAAGTGGTTTATCGCAATCCATGAAATGTGCGCCGCTAAAAATGGCGTAAGTGCGTTAGAACTCTCTCGCAAACTTGGAATATCCTATCGCCCTGCTTGGCACATGGCACATCGAATTCGTCTCGCAATCTCTCGTGATCCATTAGCCAAAATGATAGTGGGAACAGTCGAAGCAGATGAAACCTATTTTGGAGGAAAAGCCAAGAACATGCACAAGGCAAAGAAAGAAGCCGCAATTCAAGGACGCGGTATAACTGGAAAGACTCCTGTATTTTCAATCCTTGAGCGCGGTGGTGAGGTTCGGTCACAAGTTTTAGATAATGTAAACAGTCAAACAGTCAAAGAACCACTTATCGGAAATGTTGAAAAGCAATCTGCTCTCAATACAGATACGTCCCCCGTGTATAATGAGGTTGGTAGAGAATTTGCAAAGCATGAAACCGTAGATCACGTCAAAGATGAGTATGTTCGTGATTTAGCGCATATCAATACCACCGAAGGTTATTTCTCGCAGTTGAAGCGGTCTATCAATGGGACGTATCATCATGTTTCAGTGAAACATCTTGACCGCTACCTTGCAGAGTTTGATTACAGATATTGTACTCGCAAAGCGATTGATGGCGATAGAACTATGCAGACCATTAGAAACACAAAGGGCAAGAGATTAGTTTATAAAGATTTAATTGAAAAATAAACAATCAAATAAGGAAAACAACGTGAAATATATTAGCGAAGATGAAAATCATATAAATGCAGAGTGCGACCAATGTGGTAAGACATTGGTAGTTCCTAAAAATACGTGTTCAGAAACAGGAAGTGGTTATAATGTAAAACCTCGCGTAAGGTGTAAATGTGGAAGTGTCTCAGAATTTATCTTAAAAGATGACAGCATAAAAACAAGAATTGCATCATCCCATTCTCCCAAATGTCCTACCTGTGGATCAGAAGATATTCAAAAAATATCTGGAGCAAGTAAAGTGGGTAAGGCTGTATTATTTGGAGTTCTTGCGGTTGGTGCAATTTCAAAAACTTTTAAATGTAATAATTGCGGGTATCAGTGGTAAAAAAGCATATTAAAAATGTCAAAGCCAAAGAAAACAAACAAAGGTAAGAAATATTCAAAAAAAGTAACGCTTTATCCATTGACTGACGAACAGGCACTCCTAGGCTTACTGAAAACAAAACCAATTAAGCAAGATCAGAAAAAGAAGAAAAGGAAAAAGCCTTAAAAATAATTTGATTTTGGCATGGGGAGAAATTGAGGTTGTAATGAAACATTTTTCTATTGATGATAATTACTTAATAAAGATAAATAATTGGGGTAAAATAATTCAAGATTTTATTTTCAAAAGGATTATTATTTGTATGCCTTATTATTATAGTTCCAAAAACAAAGAGTTTGGGCATATTGAAATAACACCTCACGAGTGGTATAGAAAATTTTTTAGGTTGAAGAATTTTTCTTTTATTCCATATATGGTTGGTGATGTTATTACTTTTCATTTGAAATTAGAAAAATTGCCAACAAGTCCGTATAATTATAAAACTTATGTTTTGGAAAAAACAGGAAATAATCAACCTCTTCAGATGAATAAAGAGATAACAACAAGTGATGAAAAAATTGAAGGGGAAGCTAGATGGACAGGGGATACAAGGTTTTTTCTAATACATCATTCCTCTCCTATATTTCTTTCAAAAATAGACCCAAAGGAATGTATAGAATTATTTTATGAAGATGTTCATTCTTTAACTTCTTATCTTTATGGGCCAGCGGGAATTGTGTCTGCAATTATTGCGGGAATCATAGTGGGATTTATATTAGCTCATTTATAAATAGGTTGTTAAAATAGAGTTACTTTGTCAAGTGCATAGTCCCCTAATTATAAGTCCACCTTCTTGTGTTTTGACCCCTTAAAAGTAGTCCGTTTGTTTGCATTTGATTGCTTTTTGCCAGCTGTTGTCAGACAATCGTAGGTTATGAGCAATTGGGATGCGGTGAGGCCTAGTGTAAGCTCCAAAATCGCAAAAATCCCTGCGGACTGGTCAGCGGGTATTAGATGAGGGGTGCAATCCCAGAATGAACAGGGGACCTAACAACGGAATAGCCTGCCGGGTGCCGCTCTGCGGAGGTAGCCCCTCCAGCATCCATCCGGCTTGTGAGCTCCGGTCAGCCCTTGCCCGTTGCTCACATAGGCAAAGCGTAGAACTGTAGAAGTGTAGCAAGGGTACCCAACCCACCGATATTTTTCGGTGGGATTTTTTGTTTTAAGGCCAAGGAGGCCAAACATCATGAATACCAAACAAGCGTCAATTACTTTCGTGTGGCTGCTGGGGCTGATTGCCCTGGCGATCACAGCCATCTCGCCCAATATTGCGTTGGGCTACAACCAGATCGCCTTCACGGTCGTGCCAGCACTGAAGGCGGTCTGCGTTTATGCGGTTTGGACGGTAGTCATGGACAAGGTTCAGATCTTGACCACGTGTCGTGCCTGTGGGGGCCAAGCCTATCTTCCCACAAACGAAGTAATGGCAAGCGCAGATGGACGGACGTATATCCGCCACGTTCCATGCACTGCCTGCGAAGGCAGCGGCCAGTATTATGGACGAGATCGTGACACCCATCGCCGTGAATATTACGCAGGGGCAGAATCAAAATCATCTGTTCATAAAGGCTGGTAAGTAAGTTTTCTCTGCACCGTATTGCACCGAATTGCACCGCTGTTTAAAAGTCTCAAAAAAACACCCCCATAGCTAGCCTAAAAAAATAAAAAAAATACCGCGTAATAACGGTATTTAGGTGACCCACCAGGGACTTGAACCCTGAACCAATTGATTAAGAGTCAACTGCTCTGCCATTGAGCTAGTGGGCCATTTTTGGTGTCACTGTCTCTCAAAAACATGAGTCAGTTGCACTACTTTTTGAACGTCCTATGATGGGAGCCTCGCAGAATCAGTTGCTCCCTTTTTTCACTAAGGTTCTGAAAAACTTCCTTGACGCGGGGGCTATTATACCGCAACGGAGGTGCCTGTCAAATTGTGTTTCCATCTTCTTAACTCCTGGATAGGCGTCTAAGTGGGCATCT
>CAWKNE010000022.1:0-6028 GCA_963850945.1 uncultured Chloroflexia bacterium
TGATAAAGTTCCTACCGACGTGAAATCCGATATCGAGAAAAAAGTTGCCGAGGTGCGGAGCAAAGCCCAAAGCGATGATGTAGACCCAATCAAGTCGGCGACCGAAGCATTGGGAGAAGCCATTCAAAAGATCGGTGCGAGTGTCTATCAACAACCGAATGCACCAAGCGGTGAATCGAATCAGTCTAATCAATCTGGTCCATCGAATGTGGGACCGGATGTGGTGGATGGTGAAGTGAAAGAGTAACATGTTGTTGCGGGCGCTGCAAGTAGTTCCTCGCAACGATATATAAATTATGTCTAATCGTGATTATTACGAAATCCTCGGCGTGGAAAGAAACGCGTCGGATGATGAGATCAAGGGCGCGTTCCGTAAGTTGGCGCGCCAGTATCATCCCGATGTCAATAAAGAGCCGGATGCCGAGGAGAAATTCAAAGAGCTCAACGAAGCCTATGGCGTTCTATCGGACGCTGATAAACGTGCGCGTTATGATCGCTTTGGCAAAGAAGGCTTGGGCAACATGGGCGGCTTCCATGATTACACGGCGGATTTTTCAGATATCTTTGATGAGCTCTTTGGGCAATTTGGATTCTCAACCGGAAGCCGCCGTTCACGTCGGACCTCGAGGCGGGGACGCGATCTTCAAATGTCGGCTACGCTGAAATTTGAAGAGGCCGTCTTCGGCGTCGAGAAAGAGATCGAGTTCGAGCGGGAAGAAACTTGTTCACGTTGCAACGGCTCCGGCGCAGAACCGGGCACATCACCGACGCGTTGTTCCACATGTGGTGGTCAGGGTGAAGTGCGTCAGGTGCGCCAGACGATTTTGGGTCAGATGATGCAGACCACTACCTGTCCAACGTGCAACGGACGCGGCGAAGTGATTTCATCGCCATGCCACATCTGCCGCGGCGGCGGATTGGAACGTAAGCGCGTCCAAAAGAAAGTACAAATCCCGGCAGGCGTGGACAGCGGCACACAGATCCGATTGGCAGGCGAGGGCGGCCCCGGAGTTTATGGCGGACCGAATGGAAGTCTATTTATCGCGCTGGATGTCCAGCCGCATCAATTCTTCAAGCGCCGCGAGAACGATATCATTTTGAATCTTGACATCAATGTTGCGCAGGCTACTTTGGGCGCAGAGATTGATGTCCCGACGCTCGACGGTGATGAGAAACTAAAAATTCCCTCCGGTACTCAGCCCGGCAAAGTCTTTCATGTCAAAGGCAAAGGCGTGCCGCATTTGCGGCGTAAAGATCATCGCGGTGATGAGTTGGTGATTGTCAATGTGGAAGTCCCGACGAAGTTGACGAAGGAACAACGGGAGTTGTTCGAGAAGTTGGCCGCGACCCTGGGAACAAAAGTGAAACCGCAGGAAAAAGGATTTCTGGATTGGCTGAATGAAACATTGGGAGGATAGCTGCCAAGGTTTCTTAGCGGACGAAAGTCCGCTGTACATTTAAATTGAAACTGGTTGCTTTCTTCTAAAAGGATTCCCTGCCGCGAACAAACCCAATAGGAACGAACCACCTAAGATTACAGCGCCCTCCGCAACCCAATAAAGATACGTACGTATTCCGAATAAAGTGAGATGGAGGGTATTCGTTATTCTGTTTTTCTGGGTCACATAATATACAAAACCCTGGCTCTGACTGGCTTGGAGTTTCAAAAATCCAAGAAAGCCGTTTGAACCGGTTTTCTTTTGGATAAAACTTTCTATCGAATCAACAGCCGCTTGTTGGTCAATGTGTTGTGCCGCTTGAATGGATTTGGCTGTCTCGGAACGGAAGACATAATATTCCGCATAATGAAACGTAATGAATATCATCAGGCCCATCAACAATCCGTACAGGGCGTTGACTAAGAAACTGGATGTTTTGAAAAATTTTATAGCGGGAAGGAAAAGGAAGATGCCAATAACTAAAAGGATAAATGGAAACAAGATGATGATGTAGAAATATTGGCCGATCAAATATCCAATAATGCCTGTTAATAAACCGGCCGCAATCGCAGCGACGGTTAAGATGAAACCATCATGTAAATGAAGTGCATTTGCCGACTTGTTTTGATTCATGATCGCCTTGACGCAATTATAGCAGGCTGTTTATGAAAAGTGCGTTGTATAATACTGAGAAATGGAGGTTCTGCTCCATCAAAGTTTCAGTACAATGAAACCACCGGAGGAAAAGTGAATGTCATTTCGAGCCTCGCAATGACATATGAATTATGAACTGGCTTGAAGTTTCCCTGACTATAAATGGCGAATTGGCAGAAGCCGTCGCGGATGTATTGGCGCGTTTTGCGCCCAACGGGGTTATGACAGAGCAAGGCGTGAAGTTCCTCAACGATGAAGACGAAGGGACGGCGACGGGACCAATCACTGTACGCGCTTATCTGCCGATGGATGAACATGTCGAAGAAATGCGTCACAAACTGGAAGAGTTGCTTTACTATCTTGGTACAATCCAACCCCTGCCTGCGCCGACGTTTACTCCCATCGCCGATCAAAACTGGATGGAAGCTTGGAAACAACACTACAAGCCTATCCCAATTGGTAAGCGATTGATGATTGTTCCTGCCTGGTTGGATTTACCTGAGCCAAATCGCATTCCAATTAAAATTGATCCCGGCATGGCGTTTGGTACGGGAACGCATCCAACAACGCAGTTGTGTTTGGGGTTGATGGAGAAATTTTTTGCAAGGGCGGATGGCCAGCCACACCTACGCGTGATTGACATAGGTTGTGGCTCAGGCATATTATCCATTGCGGCGTTGAAACTTGGCGCACAAGTTGCCCTTGGCGTGGATATTGATGTCGAGTCGGTTAAGAATTCGCGCGAGAACGCGGACGTCAACGGAATTGGTGAAGAATTGATTCTTGGCCAAGGCTCTGTGAAGGAAATAATGGATGGCAAATTTGCATTCAAGTCCGCGCCGCTGGTGGTAGCGAATATCCTCGCGCCGATCATCATTCGTCTCTTCGATGCAGGACTTGCGGATCTGGTCGAAGCCGAAGGGCGCGATCATCTTAAGCGGAATCCTGCAAGAGCAGAGTCAAAGTGTGATTGAGGCCGCTCAAGCGAAAGGTCTAAGAATGAACGAGAAGCTTCAAATCGGGGATTGGGATGCGTTGATGATGGAACGTTAAAACGTTTTGTGCTATCATACAAACCACATGGATCGCCGTCGTTTGATTTTTTATATTCTGCTCAACATCTTTGTCTCCGCCTGTGTGACGCTGACCATTCTCTATTGGTATGACCGCAACTATCGAGCCGCGACTCTGCCGCCGGTAGCGGCGCCCGTTATATCGTCGGGAACGAACGCGGTTGTGCCAACGATTCAACAGGGAGCAGTCAAGATCATCAGCGTGGTCGGCGCGGGGACATTGAGCGTCGAGACAGTCACAATTCAATATCAAGGCAGTGGCGAACTGGACTTGACCGCCTGGCATCTCAAAGATTCCAATGGGAATGATTTTATTTTTCCGCCATTCAAATTATTTCCCAATGGCGCGGTGCGGGTGCATACGGCATCCGGCACGAATACCGCAGTTGATTTATACTGGGGTAATAATAAAGCCGCGTGGAGTTCGGGCGAGAACGTGGTGTTGACCGACCCGCAAGGTAATGCACAAGATTCGTATCCCGTTCCGTAACTGGTAATTGATATGACCCAAGCCCTCTATCGTAAATACCGCCCGCAGGGATGGTCCGAAGTCGTTGGACAAGAGCACATCGTCCAAACGCTGAGGAACGCCATCGTCGCTGACCGTGTTGCACACGCCTATTTGTTCGCGGGTCCGCGCGGTACTGGCAAGACTACGCTTGCGCGGCTTTTAGCGAAGGCAGTTAATTGCCTCAATGAAGATCGAGCCAAACGTCCCTGCAATGAATGTGAGAACTGCAAAGCAGTCAACGAGAATCGTTTTATGGACTTGATCGAAATTGATGCGGCGTCAAACAATGGCGTGGATGATGTACGTGATTTACGTGACAAAATTAATTTCTCCCCCTCGCAAGGAAAATATAAAGTTTATATCATTGATGAAGTCCACATGATGTCGGGCGGAGCGTTCAATGCGTTGCTTAAAACATTGGAAGAGCCGCCGCCTCATGCCATCTTTGTTTTAGCCACCACCGAAATCCACAAAATCCCCGCGACGGTTTTGTCGCGTTGTCAGCGTCATGAATTTCGACGCGTGCCGATGGATGAGATCGTCGGTCAACTCAAGGCAATCGTCAAAGCCGAAAAGATACAAGCGGATGATGATGCGCTTGCAACCATTGCGCGTCAGGCGGGTGGCGGTTTGCGTGATGCGATTTCATTGCTCGATCAACTCGCTTCGGCTGGAACGAAGATCACGCTTCAACTGACGCAGACCGTGCTCGGCACTGCTACGAGTCAAACCGTGCTCGATTTGATTGCATCCATTCGTGACCATGTGCCTGCCGCTGGCCTCGATACGATTCATCACGCGCTTGATTCCGGCGCTGACCCGCGTTCGCTGGCACGTCAGATCGTCGAATATTTGCGCGGCTTGATGCTCATTCAACTTGGCAACGGCGATCAAGTCGAAGCCACGAAGGATGTCAAAGAGCGCATGATGTTCGATGCGAAATCATGTTCAATGCCGGATGTTTTGCGGATGATGAAATTGTTCAACAACGCCGCGGTCGATACGCGCGGCGGATGGCAGCCATCATTATCGTTGGAATTGGCGTTGGCGGAAGCATTGGAGATTCCATCTGAAGTTTCCGCTTCGATTTCAACTCCGAAAGCGGCTCCCGTTAAACAGACAAAGCCGACAGTTTTATATCAATCCGATAAAACGAAATCCGCATCCAGTCAAAGTAATGAAGCGGTGATTAGTCTCGCGGAAATTAATAAATCATGGAAAGATATCCGCGCAGTGATCAAGCCCGCGCATCCGGCAGTTGAGGCATTGCTCAATTCCTGCAAGCCGATGGAGGTGCGCGGCGATGAATTGATTTTGGGATTCCAATCCGATACGGTGCGCGCGCTGATGGACAAGCCGGAGAATTTGGATGCGACCCAAAAAGCGGTTGCCGATGTGCTGGGCGTGAGTTTGAAAATCAAGTGCGCGGTGACAAATGCGAAAGGGAAACTGCCGCCGCATGTCTCTGCCGATGGCATGGTGGCGACTGCGCTCGATCACGGCGGTGAGATTGTGGATGTACAGGATTAAAGCTCTAAGTGAGGGAAAATGATTCAAATGATTCAACCTGAATTCAGAAGCTTAATTGATATTTTGAGTGGAAAATTATTTCGTATTCCAGAATATCAACGCCACTATAGCTGGCAATCAAAGCAAAGAAAAGACTTATTTGAAGACATAAAGACGCTTCAAGAAAAAAGGAAACGATATGATGATCGTGGCCATTTTATGGCTACGATTGTCTGTTTGCGAACTAGAGATAAGCAAGAAGTGGGATCAAACACTTATTACATATATGATGTGGTAGATGGACAACAACGTTTAACTACTTTGATTATTCTTTTGAAATCAATTAGCAAAAGGTTAAAAAATGATAGGCAGGATGCTGAAGCTAATGAAGTAGATAAACTTTTAGTCAAAGACGACAGGCGATTGATTATATTGCAGAATAACCATGATAATCGTTCTTTGCTTAGGAATTATCTTGAAAATGGTGAGTGCCCAAATGAAGATTTGATTAAGACAGCCGCTGATGATAATTTGAATGATGCTATTAAAGATTGTGAAAAGTTTGTTGATTCTTCACTAGATGCAGTGAGCTTATTAGCTCTTGTGAAAAACTATTTGTTTTTCATTTTTCAATACCTTGAAGATAAAGGGGCGGTCTATACTATTTTTGAGGTTTTGAATAGTCGTGGTCTTGATGTTGATTGGTTGGATAAATGCAAAAGTCTGTTGATGGGGCTGTTATATGAACACGCAACGCCTATAGACGAAAATTTGTTTAATCAGCACCTAGATGAAATGCAAAAATATTGGTCTCAAATCTATCAAGAAATTGGGCTTCACGC
>CAWKNE010000023.1:0-93186 GCA_963850945.1 uncultured Chloroflexia bacterium
CGAAGGCAGGCATCGGGGCATATCGTGATGATCTCGTCCATCTCCGGCCGTGTGGGCTTCCCAGGAGTCGGCAGCTATGCCGCCTCGAAGTTCGCCCTCGAGGGCTGGGCCGAGACCCTGCGCCTGGAGATGAAGCCGCTCGGCATTCAGGTGGTACTGGTCGAGCCGGGATCCTTCGACACCGGCATCTGGACCCGGAACACCATGTACCCACACGCAAGACGCGCTCTCTCCCAACGCCTCGCGCATAGCCAAATGGCGCAGCCGCATTGAAACCGCCAAGCCCAGGCCCAACCCGCAGATTGTGGCCAATGGCATTGCCGCAATCCTCGATACTCCGCGCCCGAGGCTCCGCTACGTCTTCGGCAGAGACGCCCGAATAGCCGTCTTGCTCGCAGCTCTGCTGCCGTGGAGCGTCTTCGAGCGCGTGCTCATCAAAGCAAGCGGTGTTGACTTGTAGGCGTCCCCTTGCTGCCGGTTCTCTGGCCGTTTGCCCCGAAGATTTAGAATGGAGACTGCTCCTATCTTCTCTTGCGTTCGCCGCCGGGTCAACTCCGTGTCCCACTGTATGACCTAGGTTCAATGTGGCGCGAATATTTTTTTCATATGGGTCTTCTTCGATAATCTTTATTTTCACTGCCATGGCGCGTTTGACAACATCCTCCAAATTGTCTCTCACCCAATCCAATCCACGCGAACACGAATGGAATAATTCGGGGTCAGAGATAATCCCATGCTTGACCACTTCGGCGAGACCGGAGATCAATTCAGCTTCAGGCAACGTTCTCAATACTTGCGGATCAGCCAAAACCAATTTCGGTGCATGGAACGCGCCAATCAGGTTTTTGCCTTCGGGCAGGTCAAAGCCGGTCTTGCCGCCCAGCGACGCGTCCACCATCGAGAGCAGGGTTGTCGGCACACAGACCCGATTAATCCCGCGCATGAACGTGGACGCGGCAAAACCAGCCAAGTCGCCAATCACGCCGCCGCCCAAAGCAATGACCGTGCTTTTGCGGTGAAGTCCATTTTCAAGAAACGATTTCCATAAAGTAGAAATGGTATCCAAATTTTTATTTGATTCGCCGGCAGGAATGACAACGGATTTGTTCTCAATGTCAGAAGCGCGTAAAACCGCCATTATCTTTTCGAGATAAAACTTCGCCACGTTTTCATCGGTCACAACGATTAGATGGTGCAATCCCCTCAACTTGAGCATTTCGCCAAGTTGTTCAACGCCGCCATTTTTTACAATTACCTCGTACGTTCCCATGGCACTCAAACGAAAACGTCCCAGCGCGATTTGAATGTCCCACGCAATTTCTTCCGCAGATCGTGCACCATCAAATTGCAAGGAAAATGATTTGTAATGGTCAGCACGCTTCCCAAGCAGGGATGCTAGCTTCTCACGCACATCTCCTGCAAGTAAGGGCCTTTCATTGGAATCCAAATCAAGGCGTTCAAGCAAGGTATCCAAATCAGCCATGAGCAATACAACCTTGCCATTCTTTTCAGCAAGCATGCAATTCTCAGCGCGCAAGAGTGAACCGCCACCCAACGCAATGACACTCTCCGGTTCGCTAATGGCTTTGCTCAGCATGACGCTCTCCAATTCACGAAAAGCCAATTCGCCTCGCTGTTGCATCATCTGCAAGATCGTCATTCCCACGGCAAATTCAACAACGCAATCCAAATCCACAAAGGGCAAATTGAGGTTTTGCGCAAGCGTCTTTCCGACCGTGGATTTTCCCGCTCCAGGCGGGCCACATAAAAAGATGTGATTCATAGCGATTCCCAAAATACATGCGGCGTGTTATCCATTTTCAAATCCTCGAGCGTTGCCTTGCGCAACGTCTCGAAGCGCGGCTTCATTTCGTTCATTAAATCACCGCCCAGCTTTTCGATCAGTGCATCAGCCAGCACAAAAGCAACCATGGCTTCCAGAATCGGCACCGCGCGCGGGACGGGACAAAAGTCCGAGCGTTCATATTGGGTCGGGGATTCAGCGCCCGCCGCCAAGTCAACAGTATGTTGCGGAGTGAGAGTCGTTGCGATTGGCTTCATCGCCACGCGAATAACAATCGGTTGTCCATTGGAAATTCCGCCTTCGATGCCGCCCACGCGATTAGATGAACAAATCAAGGTCGTGCCATTCAACCTGATCGCGTCATGTGCTTGCGTTCCAGGAAGCCGCGTATTTTCAAACGCATCGCCCACTTCAACTCCTTTGATGGCTTGCACACTCATCACAGCCATTGCCAATTTTGCTTCCAGACGTTGATCCCATTGCGAAAAACTGCCCAGCCCCACCGGAACATTTAGCGCGACGATTTCTAAAATACCGCCGAGCGTATTCTTTGCATGAATTGTTTCCTCGATGTGTATCCGCATTTTTTCAGCCGCGATTTTATCCGGGCAACGGACATCACTTTCTTCTGCCGCTTCAAACCAGACTTGATAATCGGTTCCGTTTAATTCAGCTTCGACTTCGCCGATAGATATCACATATCCGCCAACTGTGATTCCGAATTGTGCGAGAAAATGTTTGCAGACCGCGCCCGCCGCGACGCGCATGGTTGTTTCTCTTGCGGACGCGCGTTCCAACGCGGGGCGCAAATCTTTGTAACCGTATTTCACGGCACCCGCCAAATCTGCATGACCTGGTCGCGGCGCAGTCATCGGCTCGATGGCTTTGCCTTTCCATTTGACATGGTCGGCGTTTTCAACAAGTAAAGCAATCGGCGCGCCGGTTGTTTCACCTCCCATGACTCCGCTAAGGATTTGCACAGCATCTTTCTCGATCTTCATGCGTCCGCCCGAGCCATAACCTTTTTGACGGCGCGCCAGCTCATGGTCAATGGTGGAAGCGGTGAGTGACAATCCGGCTGGCATGCCATCAAGGATGGCAGTCAATGAAGGACCGTGTGATTCGCCAGCCGTTAAAAATCGCAAAGTCATTTTTCCTCCACTGCGGAAAACAAAATATCTCGGGGAATTCGCTTCCCAGTCCAGACTTCGAAAGCAAGCGCCGCCTGCTCGACTAACATGCCAAGACCAGTGGTCGCGGATATTCCAACAGAACAAGCCTCTTTCACAAGCTTTGTTTCGCAGGGGTTGTAAACCAAATCGTAGATTGCGGCATGAGCGGGAAAAGAAAAATTCTCAGGCCAGGGAGATTGATCAGCGTTCGGGGTCATGCCAACAGGAGTTGCGTTGACAATCAGTTGTGGGTTTAAAAGTTGGATAGTTTGAAAGTTGAGTTCCACAGCTTTGACATTTCCAAATCGCAATACTAATTCCTGAGCCTGTTGAATGTGGCGTGCCGCAACGGTCACATCCCATCCAACATTCACTAAAGCATACACAACCGCCCACGACGATCCGCCTGCACCCAAAACAAGCGCAGTTCAATTCTCAATTCCTAATTTGCGATCCCCAATAAATCTTTGCAAGTCAAATAAAAAACCTTGCGCATCGGTGTTATCGCCAATCAGTTTATTTTCACGAAGATAAATCGTGTTGACCGCGCCGATGGCTCTAGCTGTGGAGGTAAGTTCATCAAGCAGCGGGATCACATTTTGTTTGTGCGGAATCGTAACATTCAATCCAGAGATTTCGCCAGCGCGAACTCTAGCAAGCAGATCTTTCAAGCCGCCCAAATCATCAGGGTGGATGGGGAATAGCGAATAATCTCCCTTCAAGCCGCAAGAAGCCAAAGCCGCAGAATGAAATCTTGGGCGACAAGCTGTGATCAAGCGGAAAGCCAGTCAAACCAAGATAAATCATCGCAGGGTTTCCAATACTTCAAAAAACCTAGGAAACGTTTTGGAAACACAGCCGGGGTTTTCAATCGTTATACCCGGTATGCGCAAACCGATCAGTGAGAAAGCCATTGCCATACGATGGTCGTTGTAGGTTTGAATGGATGCGGGAGCAATTTTCTCGCATGGGTAAATTGTCATGCCATCTGCGTGCTCTTCGACCTCTACGCCAAGTCGCGCAAGTTCGATGCAAGTCGCGTGGACACGGTCGGTTTCCTTGACTCGTGCCGAAGCAATCCCGCGAATTCTTGTTGGAGAGGAAGCAAAGGGCGCAATAACGGCGAGGGTTTGGGCGGTGTCGGGAATATCGCACATGCCCGCATCAACGCCGCGCAAAGATTGAACGCCCGTGACTTCGATGAAATTATCTCCTTCCTTTATTACACATCCCATTCCTTGAAGAATATCAAGGAACGTAATATCGCCTTGTTTGGATTTGCGCGAGGTGTTTTCTACTCTGACTGTGCCGCCACAAATGGCAGGTGCGGCGAAGAAGTAGGATGCTGCTGAGGCATCGGATTCGATTTGATAATTAGAGAGTGGAGAATAGTGGGCAGGTTTTATCACAAAGCGGTTGTAATTATCGCGTTCGATTTCAACGCCAAAGTCTTTCATAATGGCAAGGGTCATGTCTACATAGGGCTTTGAGTTTAGATCGGTGTTGACTTCTATTTCTGTAGGAGTTTGTGCGTAAGGTGCGATCATCAATAAGGCCGAAAGGAATTGGCTTGAAATATCTCCAGCAATTTGAGTCTTTCCGCCATGCAAACCAGACGCTTTAATCTTCACGGGTGGACAAATTTCCCTCACCCCAGCCCTCTCCCGTAAGGCGAGGGGGGCAATCATTGCCCCAAGTGGGGTAAGCGCCTCAACCAAATCGCCAATCGGACGTTCCCGCATGCGCGCATCGCCGCCTAAGATGAATTCACCGTTTCCCAGCGTAAGAAATGCCGATAGAAAGCGGGCGGCGGTTCCCGCATCACCGATGAAAAGTTCGGCTTCGTTCGCAGGGATTCTTCCGCCGAGACCTGTGACGGTCATTTCAGAGTCGGCTTCGTTCAATTGAATGTCAAAGCCCAAGGTTTGCAAGGCCTGGGCAAAGTAACGCGAGTCATCGGAGAAGAGCGCGTTGATCAAGCGTGTAGTTCCATTGGCAAGCGACGCAATCAACAACGCGCGATTGGTCAACGATTTAGAGCCGGGTACGCGGACCGTGGCATTCAAAAGGTGAGTGATGGGCTTGATTTCAAGTGAAGGTGTGATCATTGTATCAGTGTTTGATATTTACCTTGTGCTTCATTCAGGATCAATTCAAGTTTGGAAAAATCCTTTGAAGCCAGGGCGGATTCCATCTCAGCCAATATGTTTTGCAGGCGATGCAAAACGTTCAAGACATTTTCCTGATTTGATTGCAGAACCCCCAGCATCATGGATGTGGGTGTGCCGGCAAGCCGAGAAGCGGAACGAAATCCCGGGCCAACATATGATGCAACCTCGGTTGGCATCGCGAGTGCCAGTGCTGATGAAAGGAGAAAAGGTAAATGGCTCGTCGAAGCAAGGACGCGGTCATGCTCCGCCGCGTCAAGAATGGCAACCCTTGCGCCAATCGCCGCGATGATTTGAGTGGCCGCAGATAAAGCGCGTGGCGTGGTTCTATTCAATGGCGTCAGCAAAAACGGCGCGGCGTAATATCAGAGTCCGCTCGGCGTTGGCAAGCGAGAGTTTTTCTTTTCCACAAATTGGATGCCCGCCAATCGGATCAAATCGTTCAGGCAAGCGCGACATGGCTTCGACAATCATTCGTTTAGTCGAGCCGAGATCGAGCACGATGCAAGGATTTGACGTAAAGGATGGCAATTGCTTTAGCAGAGTCAAAATGGCGGGGACGGGCGCGGCCAAAATAACGAGATCGGCATCGGGCAAAAGTTTGGCGGGATCGCTACCGGCGCGGTCAACAATCTTTTGAGCAAGAGCCATTTCGAGCGTGGCGCGATCCGAATCAATCCCATAGAGCGCGGCGCATTTGCCTTTCAATGCCAATGCCAGCGAGCCGCCCATCAATCCGAGTCCAATGATCGTGATTTTGGAACGTGCAAGAAAAAAGCCGTCATCGTCGGGCATATCACACCGTTGTTGTCTGAACAGAAGCGAGGCGACGATTCATAATCTGTGCGATCTGACCAACCTGCTTGACCATCTCGGCAAACTTCTCAGGCTTGAGCGATTGTTTGCCGTCCGAAACCGCGTGTGCGGGATCGGGATGCACCTCAATGATGAGCCCATCCGCGCCCGCGGCGATGGCGGCGCGCGCAATCGCGGCGACATAATCTGCTTGGCCCGTTGCATGGGATGGATCGAGGATGACGGGCAGATGTGTCAGACTTTTCAAAACAGGGATGGCATTGATATCAGTCGTATTGCGCGTGGCCGTTTCAAACGTGCGGATACCACGCTCGCACAGCATCACCTGTTTATTGCCGCCCGATAAAATATATTCGGCGGACATCAATAATTCTTCGATGGTCGCTGCAAGCCCGCGCTTGAGAAGCACGGCGGTTTGCGTTTCGCCGATGGCGCGCAGAAGGTTGAAGTTCTGCATGTTGCGCGCACCCACTTGAAGCACATCCACATGTTTGACCATCAAGTCGAGTTGAGTCTGCGACATGATCTCGGCGACAATGGGTAATCCAGTTTGTTCGCGCGCTTCAACCAGATATTCGAGTTCCTCCTCGCCGAGACCTTGAAACGAATAAGGCGAGGTGCGCGGCTTGAAGACACCGCCGCGCAATGCGGACGCGCCCGCTTCTTTCACCGCCTGAGCCGTCTCAATGATCTGCGAGCAACTCTCCACCGAGCAGGGTCCCGCGATGATGGCGATCTCCTCACCGCCAACTGTGAATCCATCCAACGGAAAGATCGAGTTCTCCGTATGGAATTGTCGAGAAGCCAGTTTGAAGGGTTGCGTGATGCGTTTGACCATTTCCACGCCTTCGAGGCCTTCAAATCGGTCAACGGGAATATTATGCGTCTCACCGATGGCGCCGATCACGGTCTGCTCGATGCCTTGTGAAAGATGCACAGATAATCCTGCCTCCTTGATCTCTTCAATGACATGTTCCACTTGCTGAGGTGCTGCGTTGGCTTTCATGATGATCATCATTGCTATTTCTCCTTTGGCCGATTGACTAAATCGGGACGCAGTTCGACCGCGCCTCGTAAATACACATGTTTGATTTCGCTTTGTGCCTGATCCGTGTTCCAATGGATGAGCACTCGAATACAAAGCGACAAACTTCCCTTTACAGGAATTTCGCGCGTACACATCATCGGGACATGATCCCAGCCAATTTGACGCGCGGCCAGCGCAGGATACGCCGAGACGATGTCATCGGTGACGGTGAAGATCGCCGATGCGATGTCAACCGTTTTCAATTCAGGGTGGGATGCCAGGATCGCCCCCAGCAATTCCTTCGTCGCAGAGAGGACATTTCCCTGGGTGTCTGATTCAATTGTGGTCGCGCCCGGATGCCGCGTTGTTGCATTGATTTCTCCTTACCCCATTTTCATCCCCCCATTTTGCTAAACTCATACAAATTGGGGGACAGAGAGGGGTAGTAAACAAAAAGAGCGAGACCGTTGTGGTCTCGCTCTTTGAGCTACAGAATTACTACACTGTTCGCTTAAGCGCCACTAACGGCAACCGAATTGCGGAGGCCGTAAAAGTAGTACGCAAAATAAAAGCGAACCGACGTGAACATATTGAGCGGTATTCTATGCGAGAGGAGGGATGATGTCAAGAGGGAAATATCGTTTGCCTCCGAATACCCACAGAGTTTCAAACCAAGACGCCGAACTGGATTTGAGCCTGAGATCGCATGGTGGCTGGTGCCCTAACCCTGAAGAACGCAGAGCGGCAGGGTGGTTCGCGACGAATCCTGCCGGACCCACCTTTTGAATATCTTTAAGGTGCAGTAACAATTTAGAGTGAAGGCAGATCCTATGGGAAAGGATAAAAGAAATCTTGCAATCCTCTGAATGGTGTTACAATAATATTGTTACAATGGATTTGAATATAGGTTGCATCTTTCGGTAGGTCGGAAGAGAGGTCAACATAAGGTCTCAATTCAAATCTTCCATATATGTTTATTTGGCGACGCAGGTGGATTTCAGATCCACCTGTTGCTTTTAATCAGGAATAGTACCATCTTTCACAAAAGGAGAAAGAGATGACCAAGAATAGATTGTTTTCAATCCTATCAGCCAGCACGCTGATCCTGTTCGCGCTGAGTGCCTTCTTCACTGTACCGGCACTGGCCGCAGGCGGTGCGCCCCCGGCGCCCCCTTCGCCCACAACCAAATCCAACCTGAAGAAGCTTCCGAAGGGAACTTCGGTGGTGGCAGTGGATGGCACGGGGACGGTCCAGCCGCTGGCTTCGAAGGCGGCTGCGAAAATTATTGCCAAGGGCGACCCGATCTGGTGTCCCACTGGCCAGAAACCCGGCGGCGCAGGCTGCACTCCGGCTGAAGCCACCGTAACTGCATTGGTCAGTGATCTTGCCACCAAGAGCGGAGCCGGTACAGTTTATTTCGAGTCCTCTTATTCCACGAATGATGCCACCTTCACCCAACAAGATATCAACCTGGCTGGTCTGACCGACTTGACCATTCAGGGCGGCTGGAACGGGTTTGGAGGTACGCGGTTCAAGGTCTCCGGCGTCAGCACGTTCAGTGTGCCGCTGACCGTCAAAAATTGGGTGGGTAATGTCACCATCAACAACATCAGCATCTCCGGCGCAACAGGTACTGGCCTGACTGTTATCACCAATGGGAACATCCATGTTCATGATGTCAAATCCAACAGCAACAGTGGTGACGGCGCTTATCTCAATAATCTCGGCATCTTCGGCACCGGCAGTATCAGCGTGGACAACAGCACCTTCAACAACAACACCGTTGGAGATGGTCTCTTTGCTGACTCCAACGGCGCCATCACGCTTACCACAGTGACGGCCAGTTCCAATAGCCAATATGGCGCGGGTCTTGATAACCACACGGGTCCTGGCGCGATCAGCGTCAGTTCCAGCACCTTCAACAACAACACAACGGATGGCCTGAATGCTGGCTCCAGCGGCGCGATCACACTCAATAAGGTGACGGCCAATGTCGATAGGTATGGCGCTTATCTTTATAACCAATCTGGTACCAGTGCGATCAGCGTCAGTTCCAGCACCTTCAACAGCAACACCAACACCGCTGGACTATATGCTGGCTCCAACGGCGCCATCACGCTCAGCAAAGTGACCGCCAATGCCAATAATCAGAATGGCGCTGTACTTGATAGTATCAACGGTGCGATTAGCGTCAGTTCCAGTACCTTCAATGGCAACACCGCTGGAGATGGTCTGGATGCTTCCTCTAATGCAGCCATCACGCTCAACAAGGTGACCGCCAATGCCAATAATCAGAATGGCGCTGTACTTGATAACTCAGGCTCTGGCGCGGGCGCAATCAGCGTCAGTTCCAGCACCTTCACTGGCAACACACTTTCCGGTCTGAAGGCTCTCTCCAACGGCACCATCACGGTCACCAACGTGACGGCCGAGACCAATGGCTTTGGCGCTGATCTTGAGAATAACGGCAGTGGTGGCACTGGTGCGATCAGCGTCAGTTCCAGCACCTTCAACTACAACGCAAATTATGGTCTGCAGGCTCTCTCCAACGGCGCCATCACGTTTAACAAAGTGACGGCTGATGGCAACCACACTAACGGCGCTTATCTAAATAACAGCACTGGCACGGGAGCGATCAGCATCAGTTCTAGCACCTTCAGTGGCAACGCCACTGGAGATGGCTTGGATGCTTATTCCAACGGCGTCATCACGCTCAACAAGGTGACGTCCCAGAGTAATTCCAGCCATGGTGCCCTTCTTGAAAATAACGGCAGTAGTGGCACGGGAGCGGTCAGCGTCAGTTCCAGCACCTTCAAAAGCAACATACTTTCCGGTCTGAAGGCTCTCTCCAACGGCACCATCACGGTCACCAACGTGACGGCCGAGACCAATGGCTTTGGCGCTGATCTTGAGAATAACGGCAGTGGTGGCACCGGAGCGATCAGCGTCAGTTCCAGCACCTTCAACTACAACGCAAATTATGGTCTGCAGGCTCTCTCCAACGGCGCCATCACGTTTAACAAAGTGACGGCTAGTTCCAATAGCGGATATGGCGCTGATCTTGAGAACAACGGCAGTGGTGCCACGGGCGCAATCAGCGTCAGTTCCAGCACCTTCAACAACAACCATGGAAGTGGCCAAGCTGGTTTGAGTGCTTCCTCCAATGGCGCCATCACACTCAACAAGGTGACGGCAAGTTCTAATACCGGTGAAATAGCTGGCGCTTATCTTTTTTCCAGCTTCGGTGCGATCAGCGTCAGTTCCAGCACCTTTAACGGCAACGGATTGTCCACGTTCGGTATATATGCTGTTATATACCCCTCCAACGGCATCGTCACTATCAGTAACGTGACTGCCACAGGAAACAATAGTGGTGTGTGGGACGGGGCGAGCAATATGGTCGTGAGCTGCAGCAATCTCAGCAATAATTGGGGTTACGGGGTTGATGCCTCGTCCTTCTCTTTCGGCACACTCGCTCTTGACAATGTAAACCTGACAGGCAATGGCATTGCACCCTACTATGACCCAAGCGGGACGACAATCTTCAACCCGCACTGTTAATAACCGTTGCCCTGCGTAACCAACGCTTTCGAACCGACGTCGATTGCCCGTGATCCAATGACTGACTAAACGAGGGACGGCGCTTTATGCGCCGTCCCTCGTTTTCCTTATTCAGTTTCTCCTTCAGGGTTGTTCAAACGATGAAAAGTAGATATCAATGGGAATAGAAGCTCGAACCGCTAGGTTTAGATTCGCCACTCTATTATGGGTAAAATCGTAGCCGAACTGGATTTGAGCCTCGAAGATGCCAAGTGCTCTTCTTGGCGCGAATACGCTGGTCGCCGGTTCCCTAGCCCTGAAGAACGCAGGGCGTAGTGCTGCGCGACGAATCCAGCCGGGCCCACCTTGGATGCGTTTTTAAGGTGTGGCTAACAATTCAATGTTATTATCATGCCGTTATAATGGATTTGAATTCAGGTTGTATCTTTAAAGTTAAAATAGAGCTCAACATAAGATCATAACGTAACTCAAATCTGCAAAAGGTGTTTATTATTTGGCGACACAGGTGGATCTAGGATCCACCTGTCGCTTTTAATAGACCAATAGTTTTAGGTGAGTATCCCTTGACAGTAGGGAGACTATGTGATACCATCAAGGTAGGTAAAGAAAGGTATCACTAAAATGAAAAAGTACACTTACAAAGACTTCCAGAAACAATTTCCCGATGATGCCACTTGCCTTACTTGGCTAAAAGATTATCGCTTTCCGAATGGAATTTTTTGTAAGAACTGCGGAAAGGTTACGAAACATTACTTGATGACAACGCGCCGCTCTTTCTCTTGTGAAATCTGCGGTAATCATGTTCACCCTACGGCTGGCACAATCTATCATAAGTCAGATACCCCATTGACTAAGTGGTTCTATACGGCCTATCTCATGGCGCAAAGCCGAAATGGTGTGTCCGCAAAAGAGATTGAGCGTGCGACTGGCGTTACTTATAAAACAGCTTGGAGAATGTGCCATCTTATCCGCAAGATGTTGAGTGAAGGTCGTGATCCTTTGAAGGGTAATGTTGAGATAGATGAATTGTATTTTGGCGGCGAAGAAAAGAACAAACACGCGAATAAGCGAACTGCTAACAATCAAGGCAGAAGCACGAAAACCAAGACGGCAGTTTTTGGGATGGTCGAGCGCGGCGGAAAATTGATTGCTCAAACAATTGACAATGCTCAGACCAAAACCATCATGCCGATTGTTGATGCGAATATTGAAAGAGGAACAGAAATCTATACCGACGAATTCAATACTTACAATCCTTTGACCAGAATGGGCTATAAGCACGGGGTTGTGCCTCACGCCGAAAAGATTTTCGTTTTGGGTAATATTCACACTAATACTATTGAAGGTTTTTGGTCATTGAGCAAGAACGGGATTCGTGGGACATACCACGCAGTATCTGAGAAATATCTTCAAAACTATCTTGATGAATATTCATTCAGATATAATCACCGCAAAGATGAGAACCCTATGTTCATCTCTTTTCTTCATCGTCTTTCGTTAGAGGACGCGAAATTTTCCTAAGAGCAGACTCGAAAGCCTCTTTCGTAAAAGTATCTTCCTTATGTTCAACCCCCATTGTAGTTGTTTGGATTTTATATCCAAGAATTGGAGATACTTTTATCTTCTTAGATTTATTGACATCCTTTGATGTTATCGTTACTGTCTTGTTTTTATTATTCATATTGCATTCCGTTTTTTGTTTATAAGCCTATTAATTCTCTTAGTTTTTGTTCTAATTGATTCATATATTCAGGTTCGAGCGTTCCAATTACTTCTACCACACGCCTCTTGTCAAGAGATTGAATCTGAAATGCTAGTAGGATTGATATGGCAGTTAAACCGTTTTGAGCCGAAGGATTAACCTCTAAAATATGCGGAAATCTCTTTTTTTGTGGCTCACTGGTAGTAGACGGGATAACTGTCATCATAGGATTGTTTGGATCGTCATCGGCTAACGAGATTACAATCGCTGGACGCTGACCTGTCTGTTCGTGACCCGCTCCTCCCGGAGGGTTCTCCAAATCTACTCTAATGACATCACCCCTTCGCATGAATTAATTCGTCTCCTCAAACCTCAAAAAATCGTAAATCGCGGCACTTTCAAACTCTTGCATTTCGGCAGATATTACATTAAAACTTTGTTGCATATTATCTAGACCAACGGCTCTGATAGTCACCGTGTCTATTTTATAATCAGTTAGAGAAGATAGATTAATTCCCTTTTTATATTGTCGGCTATCTCTCGATGTTATCGTTCTTGTGTCAATCATTCTTATCACCTTTAATCTCCTTTCTTTGAACATATTTGAACCCTTCGGTTCTTGTTATCGTTGCTACATCTATTACTCCCCCAACTCCTCGAATATCAATCATCCATTTTTGTAACTCAATAGTTGTCCTAACCAAAAATATTGACAAATCAACGCAATCTTGAAGAGGCAAAAATTGATAAGGTATCGGTAAATTAAAGGCAGGCCCCAAAAATTGGTCGAGGTCTTGTTTTTGTGCATCAGACAATTTCAATCTATCTTTAATTGCCAAAGTTAGATTCGGATCGTATCCTGACAGAAGTCTAGTAAGAATTTGGAACTGACCACCCCAAGTTATACCAAATACTCCTTGACCTTCGCTCTGTTCCTTTGGCTCAGGTTGGCCCGGTATCACGACCTGAAAAACCTTACCATACGGCGCACCTTCATCGTATCCACCAACCAAAAATATCAAGGGGTCTGCATTATATTCTTTTGGCATCATAGAGACCCATTGTTCCATGAAGAATTCGGAAAGCCTTTTTGAAAAATCCTGCACTGATAATCTTTGCCCTCCTCCTTTTTGAGATAACCACACCTCAAATTCAGGAAGAAAACTGTGAGCTGTTCTTGGCTCATTTTGTCCTATTGCACCTAAGCCGTATGTGACCGCACCTACATAATCTTGTCCATTAACTTTCAATAGTTTTGTGGCATTATCAAACGTAGACGGCAAGAGAACAGTCAACTTATCGTTAACGGCTCTTTCTGCATTGATTGTGACGCGACTATCAGCGGCAAGAACAATTCCTTCGGGGCCTTTAAAAACTATACCGAGTGACATAATCTATCCCTTTATAGATTTTCTATATATATATCTATATAGATTATACTCTCTGTCAAGGTCTTTACAAGACGACTTAGGCTTGCGGTTTCCTTACACCAAAAGCAACTACCTACCATAAAGGGATATTCACCTAGTTTTATATTTCACTAAAGGAGAGAGATGACCAAGAATAGATTGTTTTCCATACTTTCGGCCAGCACGCTGATCCTGTTCGCGCTGAGTGCACTCATCACTGTACCGGCGCTGGCCGCAGGCAGCACGCCCCCAGCGCCTGCTTCCCCCACCACCCAAACCAACTTGAAGAAGCTTCCGAAGGGAACTGCAGTGGTGGCAGTCGATGGCACGGGCACGGTCCAGCCGCTGGCTTCGCAGGCCGCTGCGAAAATCATTGCCAAGGGTGACCCGATCTGGTGTCCCACTGGCCAGAAACCGGGCGGCGCAGGCTGCACGCCCCCTGAAGCCACCGTAACCCAGTTAATTAGTGATCTCACCACCAAGAGCGGAGCTGGGACGGTTTATTTCACTTCCACGTATTCCGCCAATGATGCCACATTCGACCAAACCAATGCCAATCTGGTTAATCTGACCGACTTGACAATTCAGGGCGGCTGGAACGGGAAGGTCGGTAAGTCATACAAGCTCGCCGGTGTCAGCACGTTCATCAATGTGCCGCTTTCCGTCACGAACTGGATTGGCAATGTGACCATCAACAACGTCAGCATCTCAGGTGCATCAGGCAATGGCTTGACCGTTTCCACCAAGGGCAACATCCATGTTCACGATGTTCAATCCAATAACAACACTGCTGACGGCGCCTCTCTCGATAATTGCGTGCAGTCCGGCCCTAGTTGCACCGGCAGCGGATCCATCAGTGTGGACACCAGCACCTTCAACAACAACACCGTTGGAGATGGTCTCTTTGCTGACTCCAACGGCGCCATCACGCTTACCAAGGTGACAGCCAGTGCAAATAAATGGGGCGCTGGTCTTGATAACCACAAAGGTACCGGTGTGCAGTCAACGTCAGTTCAAGCACTTTCACCAGCAACACACAGGATGGCCTGGATGCTGCCTCCAGCGGCGCCATCACACTCAACACGGTGACAGCCAGTTTCAATCATGGCACTGAGGGCGCTTATCTTGAGAACGACTACGTTGGCACGAGCGCAATCAGCGTCAGTTCCAGCACCTTCAACAGCAACACCTCTGGAGATGGGCTGGAGGCTACATCTAAAGGCGCCATCACAATAAACAAGGTGACGGCTGGTTACAATAAGGGCAATGGCGCTCTTCTTGAAAACAACGGCAGTGGCGCCACGGGTGCGATTATCATCAGTGCCAGTACCTTCGACAGCAACACGACCGGCAGCGGTTTGGAAGCTGGCTCCAACGGCGCCATCACGCTCAACAAGGTGACCGCCAGTTCGAACTACAATGGCGCTCTTCTTGAAAACAACGGCAGTGGCGATACAGGCGCGATCAGCGTCAGTTCCAGTGTCTTCAGCTTCAACACCGATACGGCCGGATATGGTTTGGGTGCTAGCTCCAACGGCGCCATCACGATCAACAAGTTGACGGCCAGTTACAATAAGGGCAATGGTGCTCTTCTTCAAAACAACGGCAGTGGCGCTACCGGTGCGGTCAGCGTCAGTGCCAGCACCTTCGACAGCAACATGACCGGATTTGGCCTGGCTGCTCAATCCAACAGCGCCATCATGCTCAATAAGGTGACCGCCAGTTCCAACTACAATGGCGCCCTTCTTGGAAACAACGGCACTGGTGTTACTGGTACGATCAGCGTCAGTTCCAGTGTCTTCAACAACAACACCGACACTTCCGGAGACGGTTTTGGCGCTGGCTCCAATAGCACCATCACGCTCAACAAGGTGACGGCCAGTTACAATCAAGGCAATGGCGCTCTTCTTGAAAACAATGGCAGTGGCAATACGGGCACGATCAGCGTCAGTGCCAGCGCCTTCAACAACAACACAACTGGATATGGTTTGGGCGCACAATCAAACGGCGCCATCACGCTCAGCAAGGTGACGGCCAATGCAAACGCCGCAGCAATTGGCGGTGCTCTTCTTGATAACAGCTTCAGTGGCGCCACGGGTGCGATCAGCATCAGTTCCAGTGTCTTCAACAACAACACCGGCGCCATCGGTTATGGTCTGGGTGCTCAATCCAACGGCGTTATTACGCTCAAAAAAGTGACCGCCACAGGAAACTTCAATGACGGAGTGGGTGTCGGCAGCAGTAATGTCGTCGTGAGCTGCAGCAATATCAGCCATAATGATGCTTACGGGATTTACGCTTTGCTCTCCGGCGGCACACTCACCCTCAACAAGGTCGCGCTAATAGGCAACACATCGGGTCCATACTTTTTGTTCAGCGGAGGGATAGTGGTTCCTCACACGCACTGTTAATACTATTGCTCGGCGTAATCAACGCTCACCAAAAGCCGTGTCGTTTGCCCATTACGAATGACCGGTAATTCAAGGGACGGCACTTTATGCGCCGTCCCTCCTTTTTCCATAAAAGGATGAAGTGGGTATGTCAAAAGGAACAGAGCCTCGAACTGCTAGGTTTAGAATCGCTATTCAGCTCAAGGTAAAATCATAGCCGAACTGGATTTGAGCCTCGAAGATGCCAAGTGCTCTTCTTGGCGCAAATACGCTTGGTCGAAGGTTTCCTAACCCTGAAGGACGCAGGGCGTAGGGTCCACAGGATCGCTTTGCTGATGCTACGCGACGAATCCAGCCGGGCTCACCTTTTGATGTTCATTCAACAACTTCAGGTGGGGACAAATCCAATGGGCAAGTATGAAATAAATCTACCAATAAGATTGGAATGGTATTATAATAATGTTGTCAATGTAGATTTGAATTCAGGCTGCATCTTTCGGTGAAGGGAAATAGAGTTCAACCTAAGATCGTATCGTAATTCAAATCTTCAATAGAAGTCTATTATTTAGCGCCACAGGTGGATCCTAAATCCACCTGTCGCTTTTAATAGACCAATTGTTCCGTCTTTCACTAAAGGAGAAAGAGATGACCAAGAAGAAATTGTTTTCCATCCTTTCGGCCAGCACGCTGATCCTGTTCGCGCTGAGCGCACTCATTACTGTACCGGCACTGGCTGCAGGCGGCGCGCCCCCTGCACCCACTTCGCCAACAACCCAAACCAACTTGAAGAAGGTTCCGAAGGGTACCGCGGTGGATGTGGTAGACCAGAACGGAAACCTCCAGCCTCTCGCCTCACAGGCCGCTGCGAAAATTATTGCCAAGGGTGACCCGATCTGGTGTCCGAAGGGCGTGAAACCCAAACCCGGGTTAGGCGGCTGCACGACCTCCTATTCGAACCTGAGCGGATTGGTTGGCGCCTTGGGCAGCGTTACACCTGCCAACGGCGTCATCTGGATCTCAGCCGGTCCGGATACTTCCGCTTCGAACATCACCATCAATGGCGGTGTACTTACCACGTTGGCGAGTGACAGCCTGACGTTGCAGGGGGGCTGGACGGGAACGGCTGCGGGCAAGGTCAGCGGCACATCCAACTTTTCCAAATCCATTACTGTCGAGGACTGGAATAACGATGTGACCGTCAACGACCTCATCATCACCGGCGCATCGGGCAATGGCCTGACCGTTACCACCAAGGGGAACATCCATGTTCACGAGGTCCAATCCAATAACAACAGTGCTTATGGCGCCGATCTCAATAACACGTCCGGTACAGGCAGTATTAGCGTGGACACCAGCACCTTCAATGGCAACACCACCGCAGAGGGTCTGTTTGCTGTCTCCAACGGCGTCATCACACTCACCGCAGTGACGGCTAGTTCCAATGGCGATGGCGTTTATCTTGCTAACGACTACACTGGCGCCACGGGGGAAATCAGCATCACTTCCAGCAGCTTCACTGGCAACTCCCTCGGAATTGGTCTGAATGCTTTATCCAACGGTGCCATCACGCTCACCACGGTGACAGACAGTTCCAATCGCTCTGGCGCTTTTCTTAGTAACAACGGCATTGGCGACACGGCTGGGATCAGCATCACTTCCAGCGCCTTCAACAGCAACACCGGGGGATATGGTCTGGATGCTTTATCCAACGGTGCCATCACACTCAACAAGGTGACCGCCAATGCCAATAGCAACTTTGGCGCTGAGCTTGAGAACAACTACAGTGGCGACACCGGTGCGATCAGCCTCACTTCCAGCACCTTCGAGAGCAACACCGCGGGATATGGTCTGGAGGCTGGCTCCAACGGCGCCATCACGCTCAACAAAGTGACGGCCAGTTTCAATGGCGATGGCGCTGAACTTGTTAACAACGGCCTTGGCGACACGGCTGGGATCACCCTCACTTCCAGCACCTTCGACAGCAACACCGCGGGAATTGGTCTAACGGCTGATTCCAACGGCGCCCTCACGCTCAACAAGGTGATAGCCAATGCCAATCATACTTTAGGCGCTAGTCTTAATACCAGCGGCACGCTCACCATCACTTCCAGCACCTTCAACGGCAACACTGCTGGATATGGTCTGGTTGCTGACGCTACCAGTGCCCTTACCCTCAACAAAGTGACCGCCAATGCCAATGCCGATGGCGCTGAGCTGGATACCGGCGGCGCGCTCACCATCACTTCCAGCACCTTCGACAGCAACACCGCGGGATTTGGTCTAGCTGCCAGCTCCACCGGTGCCCTCACACTCAACCAGGTGAACGCCAATGCCAATCATACTTTCGGCGCTAGTATGGCTACCAGCGGCGCGCTCACCATCACCTCCAGCAACTTCAACAATAGCAGCGCGGGAGGTGGTCTATCTGCCAGCTCCACCGGCGCCCTCACGCTCAACAAAGTCACCGCCAATGCCAATCATACCTATGGCGCTAGTCTTGATACCAGCGGCCCGCTCACCATCACTTCCAGCACCTTCAACAATAGCAGCGCGGGAGGTGGTCTGATTGCCAGCTCCACTGGCGCCCTCACGCTCAACAAAGTCATGGCCAATGCCAATCATACCTATGGCGCTAGTCTTGATACCAGCGGCCCGCTCACCATCACTTCCAGCACCTTCAACAATACCAGCGCGGGAGTTGGTCTATCTGCCAACTCCACCGGCGCCCTCACGCTCAACAAGGTGACCGCCAATGCCAATCAGACTTATGGCGCTGAGCTGGATACTGGCGGCCCGCTCACCATCACTTCCAGCAGCTTCAGCAACAACACCGCTGGATACGGTCTGGATGCCCTCGCCACCAGTGCCATCGCGCTCAACAAGGTGACCGCCAATGCCAATCATACTTATGGCGCTGAGCTGGATAGTTCCGGCAGCACACTCACCATCACTTCCAGCAGCTTCAACAACAACATGGCGGATGATGGTCTATCTGCTGGCGCCACCGGTGCCCTCACCCTCAGCAAGGTGACCGCCAATGCCAACGCTGGCCTGGGCGCTACGCTTGAGTCCTTAAGCGGCCCGATTAACGTCACTTCCAGCACCTTCAACAACAACACCGCTGGAAATGGTCTTTCGGCTGGCACCAACGGCGCCATCCTGCTTACCAAGATAACCGCCAACGGAAACTCCGGTGATGGCCTGGAAGCCGTCAGCCCTAATGTCGTCGTGAGCTGCAGTAGTCTAAGCCATAACGGCCTTTACGGGATTTACGCCACGCTTTCGGGCGGCACACTCACCCTCAACAAGGTGACCCTGACAGGCAATACATCAGGCACATACTTTGTCTTCGGCCTCGGGACGGTGATCCCCAACACGCACTGTTAATACCATTACTCTGCGCACCAGCCATTCGAGGGACGGCGCATGAAGCGCCGTCCCTCACTTCCCTTAGCACAGTTTCTCCTTCAGGTTGAGTCGAAATGTTGAAAAGTATATATCCATAGGAATACAAGCTCGAACCGCCAGGTTTAGAATCGCTATTCAGCTCAAGGTAAAATCATAACTGGTTAGAAAGGCTCTTCCTAAAAAAAAGCGTTTGATAACGGCTATGCACAAGATGGCAGGATAAATACTAGTTTTTGGGGATTTCATGGTTGCAGGTCACTTATAATGACGGTTAGCTTTGCGCTAAGCTGCCTTACTGGCCGGGCTATTGCTTCTGGCTTTCAGCCAAGCATCGAAGTCAGTAGCTACAATCCGCTCACCGGTAATTCCTGCTGCTTCATCTGAGCAAAGAAAAATAACGGGCTTCGCCATAATAGACGGCGGTAGTAATTTCATTCGTGCTGAGATTTCAGCACGGATTTCTTTATCGTCCGGGATCATCCCTGTAGCCGTCGCTCCTCCCGGCAACAGACGATTGACGGTGATGCCATAGGGCTTCAGGTCTTCGCCCATAATGATGGAGAGCGATTCGACCGCGGCACGTGAAGGTCCATAGGGTATAAATCCACGCCGTTTCATGGTCTCATAATTCATGGAGATATTGATGATCTGCCCGCGACCCTGCTTGACCATTAATGGAGCAAAACCGCGGGATACCAGAAAATACCCCGTCAGATTTGTATCCATTAGATCGCGGAAGCGATCCGGCTCAATTTCAAAGAAAGGCTGAGGCGCAGTCACGAAGCGGGGGTTGACCGTTTTCATACCAATCCCCGCATTATTGATCAGCACATCGAGCCGTCCCCACCCGGCAGCTATCCAAGCTACAGCACTGGCTACAGATTGCTCGGAACGAACATCGAGCAGAATTTTGACCACTCGATCACTCACTTTTTTTAGTTGGTCAACGGCGTGATCCAGCTTCTCCTCAGATCGAGAAGCAATAGCTACCGTCGCTCCCTCTCCCAAAAGTGCCTCAGCCATCGCATATCCCAGCCCACTGGTCGCTCCGGTAATGAGTATGTTTTTATTTTTCACTCTACCAGCCATATCATCAATCTCCTTTCCTTCAATTCTGAATTTATTAATCTGAATGAAATTCAGGAAGATTTCTTGTTATCTGAATCTGTGCGTGATCAGCTCATCGTCCTGGCAAGTGTTTTTTAATATACAACCAGTTGAAAAGATAAGCAAGATGCCTATGCATAATTGACCAGGCTTCATTAACTTAGAATTGCTCCACAATCGGCCCCAATGAGATCGGCTTGTAAAAAATTGGCTAAACTAAAACAATTTCTGGGCACGGATATTTATGCTCTTGTGCCATCTATTCCAAGTTACTACGCCTTGCTTCAAAATCTCAGGTTGTTCTGGATTTGCAATTGGTTATTCGAGACCCAGATCATGAAAGCATCTAAAAAATCATCACTGGAATCGAGCGGGTTTTACGGCTTGACGTGTTTGCTTTGATTTAAGGCAACGTCTGGATCAGTCCTCATAACATGTTCACGTTATGGACAGAAAGCCATGCACTTTTCAGTTGAGCTTAATGAGGATAAAACATCATTGGCAGATGTGCTTTTTGTTTGAGTAAGCAGGATAAATAGATGGCATGAGAAGTTGATAGCGAACAAACTATGAAAATCACCTGCCGTACTTATTTTAGATTTTGGCAATGGTCATTTCACTCAACTATTTTAGGTATAGTTGCAGCGCGGCCTCAGATGACCGAGAGGATTGACATTAATCATCGACATCATATAACAACTCGAGTAAACTATTCATGAGGAGTTCCCTAGAATGCTTGTTTTCACAAATCCAAGTTAATCCCATCCGGCCGCTTATCCCGAACTCAGGTAGTTTATTTATTCAAGGAGACAACATAACATGGCAAAACCCAGCGAGGCTGCCGAGAATGTGAATGCAGTCACCCACCCCAGAGTACATGGACGCATCGAATATAAGTGGATCGCACTAAGTGTTACAACCATCGGTGCGCTGATGTCGGCGATTGACAGCACGATCGTTATTTTGGCGCTGCCCGATATGATGGTGAAACTGCATGCCGACCTAATCGAAATGATCTGGGTCATCATGGGATATATCCTCATCAGCACTGTCTTTTTGCTGACCTTTGGGCGCGTGGCCGATATGTTCGGACGCGTGCGGCTCTACAACCTCGGCTTTGTGATATTTACCATCGGCTCGGCATTGTGTGGTTTATCGCAGAACGCGACGCAGCTGATCCTGTTCCGATTAGTGCAAGGCGCGGGCGCTGCGTTAATGATGGTAAACAGTCCCGCCATCATCACCGAAGTCTTTCCGCCCAATGAGCGGGGACGCGCGCTCGGCATTAATGGCGTCACTTGGGCGCTGGGTGGCATCGCTGGTCCATTGCTTGGTGGCTTGATTCTGGCCGCGGCGAACTGGCGCTGGATTTTCTATATCAATGTGCCCATTGGCATCCTCGGCACCCTGTGGGGCTATCGTGCGCTGAAAGAAATGTCCACGCGCAACCGTGCCGAAAAATTTGACCCCATCGGTGCAGGGACATTCAGCGTGGGCTTGCTTGCGCTCCTGATCGCGCTGACGCTCGGTATCGAGTATAGTTGGACCTCGCTTCCAATCCTCATCCTCTTTGCCCTGTTCATCATCATGTTCATCGGGTTCTTTGGGTGGGAACGGCGTGCACAAAATCCCGTGCTCGACCCGACCCTCTTTCAGAACCGCGTCTATAACTTTTCGGTTCTCGCCGCGATGTTGCAATCGCTGGCGATGTTCGCAGTTGATTTTCTAATCGTCTTTTATTTACAGGCAGTGCGTGGCTACCCACCGCTGACAGCGGCCCTGCTACTGATTCCATTATCCATCGTCAGCGCGGTGTTGGGGCCTTTGAGTGGATTGCTCGCCGACCATATCGGTGCGCGCCTCCCCGCCACGGCCGGTTTGTTAATTCAAGGTTTGGCGCTTGGATGGTTCATCACACGGCTCTCGCCTATAACGCCGTACTGGGAAATTGCTGTGGGACTGGCGATCATGGGTTTGGGAGGTGGTCTCTTCTGGTCGCCCAATACAAGCGCGGCGATGAACGGTGCACCAGCGCACCGGCTCGGCATTGCCTCGGCGACCCTTGCCACGCTGCGACAGACGGGGATGGTAATCAGCTACGCGTTGGCGCTGGCAGTTGCGGCGGGGAGTTTGCCTGAAGCGCAAATGCTGCAACTCTTTGTTGGAACGAACCTCACGTTGGGTTCACAGTCCATGCAGGCGTTTGTCGTCGGCATCCGCAGTGCGTTCGAGGTTTCTGTTGTGCTCTGCATCGTTGCGGCGGGTTTTTCGCTGGTGCGCGGCAAAGAAGACAGGCAAGGACAAGCATCCATGCAAATAAGCCGGGGGAAATCGTAACCAGGAAAGATTTGCGCTCATCGCGCGGGCAAAGTAAATATAGAAAGCCCATAAACGATCCAGCGGACAGGTGAAGATATTGTCTCGCATGATTTATTGCCGGAAGTGCTTTTGGCTTAGGCAAGAGAAAGCGGATCGTGTGAGACCAGAGGGCAGGTTTGGCGGCTTGCTCATTACCTTAAACTCTCAATTCCTGGAACTACGGTAAGAGCTGTTTTGCATTTATGATGATTGTATGTTAATAAGATAAGACCCTCGAACTGCTGGGTTAAGACTCGTCCGAGGCTAATTACATTCCTCATTTTTTCAAACCCGCAAAGCATAGGTGTTTGCCCTACTATAAATGCGGGAATCTTTTTTTGCGGTGTACTTATCGTGGCCAATGCCGCGTACTATTCCAGGTTCTGCGCCCCTGTATTGTAATTTCACCAATTCGCTAAGCCGCATACTGCTGCTTAGCAATCCTATCCAAGTGGTATCATCTCATTACTTCAAGCGGAAGCCCTGATTTGAACGAAACCTTTGCAGCGCTTAAACATTACAACTATAGGCTCTGGTTCATCGGCCAGATGGTTTCTCTGATGGGCACCTGGATGCAGGCCACGGCCCAGGGGTATTTGATCTACCAGATCACCAAGTCCACGACCTATCTGGGCCTGGTTGGTTTCATGGGCGGAGTGCCGATCTGGCTATTTTCCCTATACGGTGGTCTGGTCGCTGATCGCCTCTCCCGCCGGACATTGTTAGTCATCACGCAGACTTCGATGATGATCCTGGCTTTCATCCTAGGAGCCCTGGACTTTGCCAATATTGTCCAGCCGTGGCATATCCTAGTCCTAGCTTTACTGCTGGGGGTGGCCAATGCCTTCGACGCCCCCGCACGGATCTCGTTCGTGCTTGAGTTGGTCGAACGCGAGGATATGAACAACGCCATCTCCCTCAACTCGACCATGTACAATATCGCCACGGTCGTTGGGCCATCGGTCTCCGGCCTGACCTATGCCGCTTTTGGACCGGCCTGGTGCTTCACGATTAATGGCATTTCGTTTATTGCCGTCATCGTGGCTTTGCTCTTGATGCACATAAAAATGGAACCCCAGCCTGTGCACAGTTCGTCCGCCATGGCGGAAATTGCCGAGGGGGTGCGTTACGTCATTTCCAACCGTCTGGTACTCAGCCTGACCGGAGCCGTGGGGATGGTGAACCTGTTTGGGTTCGGCTTTTTGAACCTGCTACCAGCCTGGGCCACGGACGTGCTGCACGGCAACGTGACCACCAACGGCCTGTTAGTGTCAGCCCGCGGCTTCGGTGCCCTGGTCAGCGCGTTGATGCTGGCTTCTCTGGGGAGGCAAAAGGTGCGGGGAAAACTGTGGATGCTCGGCTCCCTAGTCATGCCGGTGGCGCTCTTTATTTTTGCCTGGGTAGGCTGGATCCCGCTTTCTCTGGGAATCTTGGTAGTCATCGGCTGGAGCATGATGCTAGTGACCAACAACAACAATTCGCTGATCCAGACCGAGGTCCCCGACGCCCTGCGCGGCCGGGTAACGGGCGTATACGCCATGATCATGAACGGCGCCTATCCCATAGGAACGCTGTTGACGGGGGTCATTGCCCAGAGCTTCGGCGCTCCGGTCACAGCGATGATCTGCGCAGTGATGATGTTTGTCTATGCAGTGATCTCCTGGTTTTTCTTCCCCTACATCCGCCAGCATGGATAAACCGCCTGTGGATTATTCAATACTTTGCGTCGATATCAGGGGGAGAATTGTAAAGACTTTGCAAAAATAAATTACCCTCTTGCACATGCTGCCGCCTCTTTTGTGGCTCTTGCATACGCACAGCCGTTTTTTTTGTGAGGTCAGGACGGCATGGGCTTAACTCACTATTTTATTGCAGGAAGGATTAAATCGTATTGAGCCTCCAAGATGCCAAGTGCTCTTCTTGGCACGAATGCCCTTGGTCGGAGGGCCTTAACCCTGAAGGACGCAGGGCGTAGGGTGCGCTGGATCGCTTCGCTGATGCCACGCAACGATTCCTTCTGGAACCACTTTGCATGCGTCTTTTTTAAGGTGCGGTTAATAATTCGATGTTATTATTGCGCCGTTATAATGGATTTGAATTCAGTTTGCATCTTTGAATTGAAAGAAAGTTCAACCTAAGATCGTATCGTAATTCAAATCTTCAATAGAAGTCTATTATTTAGAGCGACAGGTGGATTCCAAAATCCACCTGTCGCTTTTAATAGACCAATAGTTTTATATTTCACTAAAGGAGAGAGATGACCAAGAATAAATTGTTTTCCATCCTTTCAGCCAGCACGCTGATCCTGTTCGCGCTGAGCGCACTCATCACTGTACCGGCACTGGCCGCAGGCGGTGCGCCCCCAGCGCCCCCTTCCCCCACCACCCAAACCAACCTGAAGAAGCTTCCGAAAGGAACTGCGGTGGTGGCAGTGGATGGCACGGGGACGGTCCAGCCGCTGGCTTCCAAGGCCGCTGCGAAAATCATTGCCAAGGGCGACCCGATCTGGTGTCCCACCGGCCAGAAACCCGGCGGCGCAGGCTGTACCGCAGCTGAAACCACAGTAGCTGCATTAATTGGTGATCTCGCCACCAAGAGCGGAGCCGGGACAGTTTATTTCGAGTCCACGTATTCCACCAACGATGCTACCTTCGACCAAATAAGCCTGACCGGTCTCACCGACTTAACCATTCAGGGCGGGTGGAACGGGAAGACAGGCGGAGCTTATAAGCTCGCCGGTGCCACAACTTTCAGCGTGCCGCTTTCCGTCCTCAACTGGAACGGCAATGTGACCATCAACAACGTCAACATCTCCGGCGCATCCGGCAAGGGCCTGACTGTTACCGCCAAGGGGAACATCAAAGTTCACGCCGTTCAATCCAACAACAACACCGGTGGCGGCGCCGATCTCGATAACACGTCCGGCACAGGCAGTGTCAGCGTGGACACCAGCACCTTCAGCAACAACACTATTAATGATGGTCTGTTTGCTGGATCCAACGGCGCCATCACGCTCAGCGCAGTGACAGCCGATTCAAACAGTAGTGATGGCGTTAGTCTGGATAACACCACAGGTACCGGTGCAATCAGCGTTACGTCCAGTACCTTAAACAGCAATACCGGAGTTGGCCTGCGTGCTTCTTCCACAGGCAGCATGACCCTCAAAATGGTCACGGCTAGTTCCAATAATAGCGATGGCGCGAGGCTTATAAATAACGGCAGCGGTGCCACAGGTGCGATCGGCGTTACATCCAGCACTTTCGGTGGCAACCTCGATACAGGTCTGTATGCTGACTCCAACGGCGCCATCACGCTCAGTAAGGTGACGGCTGATTCCAATCATTACGATGGCGTTTCTCTCGAAAACGACTACAGTGGCGACACCGGCGCGGTCAGCGTCACTTCCAGCGCCTTCAATGGCAATACTACTGGATCTGGTCTGATTGCTTCCTCCAACGGTGCCATCACGCTCAAAACGGTGACAGCCAGTTACAATGCTTATGGAGCTGATCTTGGTGTCACCACCGGTACAAGTGCGGTCAGCGTTACTTCCAGCACCTTCAATAGCAACACTGCTGGAACTGGGCTGGGTATAGGTGCCCAAGGTGCCATCACCCTCAACAAAGTGATTGCAAATTCCAATGCTGGTGCTGGTGATGGTGCTTTTCTTGATAACGTTTCCGGTTCAGGCGCGATCAGCGTCAGTTCCAGCACGTTCAGCGGCAACGTTTCCTTTGGGCTGGACGCTCTCTCCAACAGTGCCATCACGGTCAACAAGGTAACGGCCAGTTCGAACATCAACGCCCCTGACGCTCATCTTGATAACACCAGCGGCACGGGTGCGATCAGCGTCAGTTCCAGCACCTTCAACAGCAACACCACTGGAGATGGTCTGGATGCTTCCTCTAACGCCGCCATCACGCTCAACAAAGTGACAGCCACTGGCAATCATGGCGATGGTGCTAGTTTTAATCCTAGCGGTGGCACGGGCGCGATCAGCGTCAGTTCCAGCACGTTCAGCGGCAACGCCTCCTATGGGCTGGACGCTCGCTCCAACGGCGCCATCACGCTCAACAAAGTGATGGCCAGTTCCAATGCCGCTGGCACCTATCTCAATAACCTGTCCGGCACGGGTGCGATCAGCGTCAGTTCCAGCATCTTCAATGGCAACACCGTTGGGTTCGGTCTGTATGCTTTCTCCAACGGCGCCATCACGCTCAACAAAGTGATGGCCAATTCGAATGTCAATGGCTATGGCGCTTATCTTGTTAACAGCGCCGTTAGCGGCACGGGTGCGATCAGCGTCAGTTCAAGCACCTTCAATGGCAACACCGCTGGAAGTGGTCTAACTGCTCTCTCCAACGGTGCCATCATACTCAAAACAGTGACGGCCATAGGAAACATTGATGGCGTGTCCGCCAGTACCCTTGGAAATGTCGCCATGAGTTGCGGTAGCCTAAGCCATAATAGCGCATATGGGATTGCCGCCTTGCTCTCTGGCGGTACGCTCACCCTTAACAAGGTTATCCTGACAGGTAACGGCCAAATACCACCCTACATTGTCACTGGCGGGACCCTAGTCACCAGCACGCACTGCTGATACATTTGATGGGCGTAGACAACATTCACCAACCCGTGTCGTTTGCCCATGATCCAATGACCGGCCATTTGAGGGACGGCGCATGAAGCGCTGTCCCTCCCTTTTCCTCAAAGAACGGATATAAAAAAGCGGTTCTTCAGTAAGACGAAACCACAGCCCAACTGGACTTGAGCCTCGAAGATGCCAAGTGCTCTTCTTGGCGCGAATGCGCTGGGTCGAAGGTGCCCAAAGCGGTGGTACACGACAATTCCTTCGGGGCTCACTTTGGATGCGTTTTTAAGGTGTGGCTAACAATTCAATGTTAGTATCATAACTGTTAGAATGGATTTGAATTCAGGTTGCATCTCTTGGTAGGGGAAATAGAGTTCAACATAGATCGTAACCTAACTAAAATCTTCAATAGATGTTTATTATTTGGCGACACAGGTGAATTCCAAATCCACCTGTCGCTTTTAATAGACCAATAGTTTTATATTTCACTAAAGGAGAGAGATGACCAAGAATAAATTGTTTTCCATCCTTTCAGCCAGCACGCTGATCCTGTTCGCGCTGAGCGCACTCATCACTGTACCGGCACTGGCCGCAGGCGGTGCGCCCCCAGCGCCCCCTTCCCCCACCACCCAAACCAACCTGAAGAAGCTTCCGAAAGGAACTGCGGTGGTGGCAGTGGATGGCACGGGGACGGTCCAGCCGCTGGCTTCCAAGGCCGCTGCGAAAATCATTGCCAAGGGCGACCCGATCTGGTGTCCCACTGGCCAGAAACCCGGCGGCGCAGGCTGTACCGCAGCTGAAACCACAGTAGCTGCATTGGTCAGTGATCTCGCCACCAAGAGCGGAGCCGGGACAGTTTATTTCGAGTCCACGTATTCCACCAACGATGCCACCTTCGACCAAATAAGCCTGACCGGTCTCACCGACTTAACCATTCAGGGCGGGTGGAACGGGAAGACAGGCGGAGCTTATAAGCTCGCCGGTGCCACAACTTTCAGCGTGCCGCTTTCCGTCCTCAACTGGAACGGCAATGTGACCATCAACAACGTCAGCATCTCCGGCGTATCCGGCACTGGCCTGGCCGTTTCCACCAAGGGGAACATCCATGTTCACGATGTTCAATCCAATAACAATGCCGACGCGAATCTCAATAACACGTCCGGTACAGGCAGTATCACCGTAGACACCAGCACCTTCAACAACAACACCCTTGATGGTCTGCGAGCTTCCTCCAGCGGCGCCATCACGCTCAGCAAGGTGACAGCCAATGCGAATGCCGGTGGCGCTCTTCTTGATAACATGACTGGCACGGGTACGATCAGCGTCAGTTCCAGCACCTTCGATAGCAACACCGTTTACGATGGCCTGGATGCTAACTCCAACGGCGCCATCACGCTCAACAAGGTAATGGCCAGTTACAATAAGGGCAATGGCGCTGATCTTGATAACCACACTGGCAGTGGTGCAATCAGCGTCAGTTCCAGCACCTTCAACAGCAACACTGCTGGATATGGTCTGGGTGCTAACTCCACCGGTGCCATCACACTCAACAAGGTGACAGCCAATGCGAATGCCGGTCTCTTTGGCGCTGGTCTCCAGGGTGGCACGCTCAGCGTCAGTTCCAGCACCTTCGACAACAACACCGCTGGATACGGTCTGGATACCATCGCCTCCGGCGCCATCACGCTCAACAAGGTGACGGCCAATGCCAACAGCAATGGCGCTGATCTTGATAACCACACTGGCACGGGTGCGATCAGCGTCAGCTCCAGCACCTTCAACGGCAACACCGCTAGTTATGGTCTGTATGCTAACTCCACCGGTGCCATCACGCTCAACAAGGTGACAGCCAATGCGAATGCCGGCCTCTTTGGTGCTGGTCTACAGGGTAGCACGCTCAGTGTCAGTTCCAGCACCTTCAATGGCAACACCGCCGGTTATGGTCTGGATACCATCGCCTCCGGCGCCATCACGCTCAACAAGGTAACGGCCAATGCAAATCATATTGGTGGCGCTGAATTTTCTAACACCGGTGGCACGGCGGCGATCAGCATCAGCTCCAGCACCTTCAACGGCAACACCGCTGGTTATGGTCTGCTTGCTTACTCCAACGGCGCCATCACGCTCAACAAGGTGATAGCCAATGCGAATGCCGGTCTCTTTGGTGCTGGTCTACAGGGTGGCACGCTCAGTGTCAGTTCCAGCACCTTCAACGGCAACACCGCTGGATACGGTCTGGATACCATCGCCTCCGGCGCCATCACGCTCAACAAGGTGACGGCCTCAACAAACTTCGCTGATGGTGTGAAAGTCGAGAGCAATAATGTCGCCGTGAGCAACAGCAATATAAGCCATAATGACGCTTACGGGATTTACGCCACGCTTTCTGGTGGAACGCTCACTCTCAACCATGTGACGCTGATGGGCAACACGTCCGGTTCCATGCTTTGTCAACGGCCTCGGGACGGTGATCCCCAGCTCAAGCTGTCCATAACCATTACTCTGAGCAATCAACACTCACGAACCCGTGTCGTTTGCCCATGACACAATGATCAGCTAATCGAGGGACGGCGCATGAAGCGCCGTCCCTCACTTTCATTAATAAGGTTCGAGAAAGCTTTAGATACACTAAACAAAATTCCTACAGCCCATGCCCTAGAAGAGAGTGGCTTCAACTGCATAGATTGAGAAGTCTGCTGTCGCAAGCTTCTCTTTGAATCAAAGGTTGATGGTTCTTCCAGTCTGATCTTGTTATACCCAACCTCCCGCAAGTTCATCTCTGCGGGAAGTTTTGTTTTATGGGGCGAATCCCCCATCCGCTGAAGCAAAGCATGGGGTACACGCCGCAGGTCAAATGTCGAAAGCATCGCAGAAGAAGATTGAAAAGTTGGGGAGGTTCACGAATGTTCATTTCATGTCCATACGCATACACTATAGATGATCCAAAAAGAAAGGAGATTGAAATGAACGCCATCACTGCAACACTCTTTCTAATCCTCATGGCTCTTCTGAGATTAGCCCTTCCGTTTGGATTGCTTTTGTATTTGGGCGAACGGAACCGCAGAAACACATTGCGACATTTCAATCGAAGCTAGGTGAACTATGGACACGATCTATTCCTTTTTGGCAATTGCTTTAGGCATAGCGCTCCGCATCGGCATCCCGATTCTGATCACCGTCTTGATCTCCATTTACCTGCACAGGCTGGATGAACGCTGGCAGGAAGAAGGCGAAGAACTTGAAGCCCCTGTTGAAAAACCGGAGTGCTGGAAGATCAGGGGCTGTCTGCCTGAACAGCGCGCAAAGTGTGTTGGATTTCTTTCACCGCTTCCCTGCTGGCAGACGCGCCGATTGTCCAATGGTTATCTGCGCGAAGAATGCTTAACCTGCCTGGTCTTCCGCCGCGCCTCTGTTCCAACTCTCTCGCACGCATAGACGAAATCTTTAAGGAGATGCAAGAATGTATTCAAACCTTAAGCGTTTCCTGATCGCTCTGATCTTTGCACTGGTGATCGGCGCGTTGACTCTGGTCATTGCCCAGGCCCAAACCGCCACACCCACCAGTCCAACTATTCCTGCTCCAGAATCATCGGAAAACTGCAAAAGTTGCCACGCAGACATCTATGCCGAGTGGCAAAGCGGACCTCACGGTCAGGCCATGAACGATCCTGTTTTCACTTCCGAGTGGACAACGGAAGGTAAGCCGGGTGAATGCCTCGTTTGCCATTCCACCGGCTATGATCCTGTCAGCCAGACCATGATCAATGGTGTGGACTGCACGGCATGTCATAACCCGATGCCCATTGATCATCCCAAGCAACCTGCTCCAATTGATGACACTCCGGAGTTGTGCGGAAAGTGCCACAGCGACCCAAGGTTTTCAACCGGCGATTGGATGATGAGCGCGCATTATCAACGCGGCATGAGCTGCACAACCTGCCACGATCCGCATAAAGCCGCCCTGAAAATTATGCCCGGCGCTCCTGCCAACGATGACGGTTCAGCACTATGCGAGAACTGCCATAAAGATGCGATGCAGAACTTCCCGCTCTCCGCTCATGCGAAAGCCGGTGTGACCTGTGTGGATTGTCATCTCGGCATCGGCAATTTAAATAATCCCACGCCCAGCGCGACGGATTTTATGAGCGTGCACAAAGCACCCGATCACAGTTTCCTTCCAACCTTGGATACGTGCGAAAAATGCCACGCGACCCAAATGCATACCCCGGGCAATGCAGTAGCGGCCGCGGCGTTCCAAGTGGAACAAAATGGAGGCACCGCCACGCCAGAACCCACCGACGTTGTAACTCCTGTTCCGCCCCTTACGAACTCTCCCGCCCCGGTCAACCCGCTCGGATTCGCAATCGTGTTCGGTATGCTGGGTTTGGCGGGCGGCATGGTACTTGCCCCCTGGTTAGATAAAGCCTATCAACACTTCATCGAAAAGGATGGAGGAAAAAAATGACTGAAGCAAAACTATCCCGCCGCGCCTTTCTTAAAGTCGTTGGTGCCGCCACAGCCATTATTGGCAGTCTGCAAGTTGTAAAATTTGCAACTGCATCCGAATCTGCGCCAAGCGGCAGTCGCCAATGGGCCATGGTGATTGATCAAAATAAATGCACTGGTTGCGGGTACTGCATCATGGCTTGCCGCGCCCATAATGATATTCCGCCCTCCATCACCTGGAATCCTGTGCTTGCGGCGGGTGAGGTCGGGGACAAAAATGTTTTTCTACCGCGTCCCTGCATGCAATGCACAAAGGCCCCCTGCGTTGACGTATGCCCGGTGGGAGCCTCCTACTATCGTCCGGATGGAATCGTGATGATGGATTACGACCGTTGCATCGGATGCCGATATTGCGAGGTGGCTTGCCCGTATGGCGCCCGCTCTTTCAATTGGAAACAATTCGACGGTCCGAATCCGGCTGTGCCGGAGTGGGGCGAACCGGAAGTTCCGCGCCGCCGCGCGGGGTCCCGGAAAAATGCGCGTTCTGTTATGAACGCATTGATCGGGGTCTACAGCTTGGATTGACCCCAGGTGTGGATCAGGATGCAACGCCCGCCTGCGTGGTGGTCTGCCCGACCAACGCACGCATTTTTGGCGATCTCAATGATCCAGAGTCGAATGTCAGCCAATTGCTCAATCAACATTCCACCTATCGCTTGCGCGAAGCTCTCGGCACTGAACCGCATGTTTATTACATCCCTGCGGAAGCAGACACCATGGAGGGATGACCATGTTGAAAAATCTGCGTAAACAACTTGCTTCGATTAAGCTTACGCCATGGACGATGTGGCTGGGCTTTCTTGGAGTGGTCATGCTGACCGCGCTGATTGGCGCAATCACCGTCTTTTGGAACGGATTATGGATCACCCATCTCACCGACCTGGTACCGTGGGGTTTGTGGATCACCATTGACCTGTCGTCCATTGCTTTGAGCGCCGGTGCGTTCAGCTTGTGCGCGGCAGTTTATCTGATCGGCTTGAAGCGTTATGAGCCGATCGCGCGTACCGCAACCTTTATCGGATTGACCGGCTACAGCATGGCCATGATGGCTCTCCTGCTCGATATCGGCCGCCCAGACCGCTTCTGGCATTCCATGGTGTATTGGAATGATCATTCCCTGTTGTGGGAAGTCACAATGTGTGTGTGTTTATATCTAAGCGTCCTGCTGTTAGAGTCGATGCCCATCCTCGCCAATTTGGATTGGCTAAAAAAGCACTTTCCAAAACTGACAGCGATCATGAGTCACGTTCATCATTACGCGCCCTATCTCGCGGTGGCAGGATTATGCCCTCTCGATGCTTCATCAGTCTTCGCTGGGAGCGGTGTATGGCGTGATCAAAGCGCGCCCCTTCTGGTACAAGCCTGAAATGTCGGTGTTATTCATGGCCTCCGCCATCATCGGCGGCATTTCGATGACACTGTTCGCCTCGATGGTTGCCTCGCGTTTGACCCCGCGAGCGAAGGTCAATGACGTGTTGATCGAACGCGTCTCTTATTTCGTGGCATGGGCACTGGTAGGTTATCTCTACTTCCGCTTTTGGGACGTGTGGGCACAGAATTACACCTATGAACCCGGACGCACGGAAGGACTCCAATTGATCATCAGCGGAACACTTTCCTTCAACTTCTGGGTTGGCGAAATGATACTAGGCACAGTCATCCCCATGATTCTGCTCCTGACGCCTTCCACGCGCAAGCATCCGTTCTGGCGCACGCTGGCGTTGGGCCTGGTAGTGTGCGGCGTAGTTGCATACCGTTGGGATACGAATCTCGCCGGTTTGCTGGTGGTCATCTCGTATTTACCAGGCCAGGCAGCCATATCCTATACCAACTATACGCCATCGCTGGTTGAATTCATCACAGGCTCAGGCGTGATCGCTTATGGTTTGCTGGCATTTTCGCTGGGGGTACGCTATTTGAGAGTTGTGGATCATCGCTACACGAGTGAAGAACGCCAAACGGTTCAAGTGGAATCAGTCGAACGGGTGCCTGCCTAATTATCGCCCATCAATAATTGAGCCGACCTCACGGTCGGCTCAATTGCTATTTGCGAGAGGCTTTATTTTTCTGGAGCGCCAGCGTCAATCCATTTCTTAATGAAGGCTAGTTCATCGGCAGAAAAGGTCGCAAAGTGTTGTCCGCCGCTCTGAACTTGCACTAGTTTACTGTTCGCCGAATTGCCCGCGACGATAACCGCTCCATCCGTCCCGCCCTTCATCGCACCCGCATAGGTACTAAAGTCGAGACCATCGGAAGCGTTTGCCCCTGAGTGACATGAAACGCACCGGGCTTGGAAGAGTGTGGAGGCGCCAGCCCATGTCAACGATGTAGGCGTCGGAATAGCAGCCAGAGTTGCAGTGGAGGTTGGCGGCAAAGGAGTCGGAGTTTCTGGCACATAAATCAAGTTGGCTGCCATTTCTGGCGGAATCGTTACGAGCGCAGTTTGTTCGCCGTGAACAAATTCAAAAACTGCAAATAACATCACGAGACTTGCCACCACTGCAAGCGGATAATATATTCTTTTGCGTTTGCGAAGCGCGGCTGTTTCTGTAATCTGACCCGCACCCGCTTTGAGATCTGCAAGTTCAAGCGGATGTTCATGGCGCATATCCTCTTCGGTCAACTTCCCCGTCCACATGGCTTGGTTGAACCGTTTGATGTGAACACCGTACATATGCCAAACTATGATCGCAAGCACAGCGAGAACTGCTTCCGCGCCATGTGCGGCTTTTGCGGCAGGAATGAAATAACCGGGCAGGAATTTAACAGTGGCAATTGGATTCCACATCATGAAACCAGTGGCACCCATGACCAGGATCCCCCACACCAATGCCCAATATTCAGCCTTCTCTTCGAACGTATATCGTCCCATTTGCGGACGCGATTTACTCAATCCGATGTTGTAACTGAATGCCGCCCAGGCATCCCAAATATCCTGCAGACTTGGCAACATCGTCATCGGCAAATGAAGTACATAAATCTTGTAACTCACTTCCAGCACATGATAAATGGCGACCAACATCAGCACCGTTGCGGCCACATGATAAGTCAAGCGAAGATTGTCCACGCCGCCCCATATTTCTATGACGGTCAGGGATACGGGGTTAATCGCATATTTCTGTGCCAGCCCCGTAATTGCCAGCGTGGTAAAGGAAAGCAACATCAATAAATGCTGGATGCGGGCGGAAAGCGAGAAGCGCATATATGTGCGGCGTCGAGGAGAGATCGGAGTTTGATTCGCCATCAGCTTGATGTTCCTTTGCGATCCCCGATCGCACGCCGGACAAAGTCTGCAATCACAAAGATCAACATCCCGCCAATCACCGCCGGAATGAGAAAGTCATAAAACAGGTTAACAAAGAAGACCAATGGATATTGAGTCGGACTGGCGATGTAATGATCCATCCAGGCCTCAGTAAAGTTTGCCGAGGTCACATTGGGATGACAACGCTGACATTTGGGTAAAAGATTCTGTTTAATTGCAATGCCCGTTGCCGGATCGTTCACCCAGCCAATATCGTGAACCCCATGACAATCCGTGCAGACCGGTTTATTGGTTGGGGTATCAGGCGAGATTTGTTCAAAGATCGTCACGGTGGTGCCGTGAAAATCAGACACGTAGGTATTCAAGACTTGTGTCGAGATTCCGTATTTATCCATGATGGCGGGATTGGAATGGCATTTGGCGCATAGTTCCGGCGTATCGTTATGGAAACGTACTGTGGTCGGAGATTGAATATTGTGAACGCCATGACAATCAATGCAGGTCGGCACATCGAGATTATTTTCCGTCAATGCCGTGCCATGTACACTGTTCTTATATTGATCGTAAATTACGCTATGGCAACGCGCACAGGTCTGTGGAATGCTCATGCGAGCGTCAGGCAGGAGCTGACCCGTCTTCGGATCCGTCATCTGCGTTTGCTGATGCGGATTATGGCAATCGGTGCAAACCGCCGCATTGAAGTTGCCCACCGAAAGCGCCTGCTGGTGAACACTATCCAGCGTTTTATCATATTCATCGGCATGACAATTCTTGCACACTGAATAAAGTTGGAGTGTAACATCACGGGTTGTGTTCGCTTGAAAAGCGGGATGGGGATATGTGCTGATATTGGTGTGACAATCCACACAGGCAAGATTTTCCTCATTGTGGACGCTTTGCTTGAATTGTGCAGGATCAATATAAAGAGAAAGGGTTTCGCCATCCGGCAATGGCTTGTTCAATCCGGGTTGGCTATGGCAGCTGAGACAATAATCATTGGTTGGCTTATCCTGAACTGCAGATGGTGTATTGGTCTGGGCTAACTTTTCTGCCTCTGTCCTTGAAGTAAGAACTGCCGCGCCCACGAGAATCGTCATCACACCTAAAATCAGAAACGCCAATCGAAGATGCCGTGAAATCCACTTCATCGATTCATTCTCTTGGACGGAATTGCGGACATATCCCACAATTCTAAGGAAATCCCGGATATAGCAAAGTGTCCTTAATCACTTGTTCCACATGACATGGACAAAATAACCCTCCCTCTTTAGGATAGGATAAAATTGGGAAAGGTCATGACAATCGGCTGAGCCTTTTTCAGCCTCTATTAATCTCGACATGTAGAATGAAGATTGGTATAAAGTATTTTTCGATTATGATTGGAGGCAGTTCATGGGACGAAAGAAATTTATCATCGGCGGTGTGTTGATCCTGGCAGCGGTCATTTATTTGATCTTCTCAGCCACGAAGGCCAACGCGGAATATTTTATGACTGTTGACGAACTGAGAGCCAAGGGCCCCAGCATGGTCGGTCAGGATCTGCGCGTCTCCGGCGCAGTTGTCGGCGATACGATCCAATATAATGCGAATACGCTCACATTGACCTTTGACGTTGCCCAAGTTCCGGGCGACCAAAAGGAAGTGGATGCGGAAGGCGGTCTCGCCGCCGTTCTGCATGCGGCAGTCATTGACCCGAACCGGGCGCGGCTCAAAATTATTTATAACGGTCCCCAGCCCGACCTTCTGAAGAATGAAGCACAGGCGATTATGACCGGACATCTCGATTCAGAAGGTGTCTTCCACGCCGATGATCTATTGCTCAAGTGTCCAACCAAATATCAGGAAGCGGTACCCAATCAAACCGGTAGTTGATCGAACATGACCTGATGGGTTTTTCCTCGTCAGGTCTTACTTTAGATGAGGAGCCTTTATGATTGCTGATTTCGGGTATGGAGTTATCGTTACTGCATTTCTAGTCGCGCTCTATAGTGTGGGCGCGGCTATTTATGGAGAGAGAACAAAATCCGCGGGCTGGGTCGAGTTCGGCTCGCCGCGCCATGCTATTGTTGTGGCCGCTCATTTCCCTCTCTGCCGCCTCGTTGATCTATTTGCTTGTCACGAATTATTTTGAAGTTTCATTCGTTTATGAAGTGACCAGCCGCGACATGCCGACCTATCTCAAGATCACTGCCTGGTGGGGCGGACAATCCGGCTCGCTTGTTTTCTGGTCGTGGTTGATGGCGGCGTTCGCTTCACTCGTCACCCTCCGCAAATGGGATCGTGATCGCGAGTTTCTGCCGTGGGTCATTGTGGTTACATCCATAACCACTGCATTCTTCCTTGGTCTGGTTGTCTTTTTCCAGAATCCCTTTGCCTTCTTTTGGCAAGGACCGGATGGAAAGCTCATCACCGATGCGGCTGGCAATGCCATCAAAGGAATGCTCGCACCAATGGCCGGCGCGACCATCGCCATTCCTACGGACGGCAATGGTTTGAATCCTTTACTTCGTCATCCAGGCATGATCATTCACCCGCCGATGCTTTATCTTGGTTTTGTGTCCTTCGTGGTCCCGTTTGCGTTTGCCATCGCAGCTTTGATCACGGGCCGCACTGATGATCGCTGGATCCGCATCACGCGCCGCTGGACGTTATGGGCCTGGCTGTTCCTCTCGTGCGGTCTCGTGCTCGGCAGTCGCTGGGCGTATGATGTACTGGGCTGGGGCGGCTTCTGGGGTTGGGACCCGGTCGAAATCGCGGCTTTAATGCCGTGGCTGACCGGTACGGCATTCCTTCATTCCGTGATGATTTAAGAGAAGCGCGGACTGCTTAAGCAATGGAATATGCTCCTGATCATCCTGACCTATTCATTGGTGATCTTCGGAACCTTCCTGACCCGTTCCGGTGTGCTTTCTTCGGTCCATGCCTTTGCTGAAAGCGACATCGGTCCAGTCTTCTTCGCCTTTATTGGAATTACCTTTGTTGGATCTGTTGCGTTATTGATCTATCGCTGGCCTGACTTACGCGGCGAAACAGAAATGAAATCCATGCTGTCGCGCGAAGCGCTTTTCCTCCTAAACAACCTGTTATTCATGAGCGTATTGGTTGTTTGTTTCTGGGGCGTAGTGTTCCCAATCATATCCCAACTCTTTACAGGACAGACTGTGACCGTGGGACCGCCGTTTTATCAAACCGCGGTTGCGCCGCTCTTTGCTACGTTGATGTTACTGATGGGCGTTGCCCCACTCTCAGCTTGGGGACATTCCAGCCTTAAAACGCTGGGACAGCGCCATTTGGAAATCAGCTGTTGCCGCGCTGGTGATTACCGTAATTTCATTCTTTACGTATACGAATAATCCCATTGCGCTGGTTGGATTTTTTTTGGTCGCGCTGGTTCTATTCGTGACCCTACAGGAATTTTGGCGCGCTACGTTTGCCCGCATGAGAGCGCAAAATGAAAATTTCTTCACCGCATTTTGGCGTCTGGTAGGACGCGACCGCAGGCGGTACGGCGGTTATGTGATTTACATCAGCATGATGCTCATGGCAATTGGTATTCTCGGCATCAATCTGTTTCAGGTGCAAACCCAAGGAACAGTTTCCACAAACAACTCATTATCGTTGAGCGGCTATACTGTTAAGTACGATTCGGTTGCCCAATTCCCCGGCCCGGATGGACAGCAAGTGACACGTGCGGTCGTCAGTGTTTATCAAGGTAATAATTATTTGGGCGATTTATATCCGCGCATTGATTATTACCCAACCCAAGAACAAAACATGACCATTCCAGGTGAGCGCTCAACCTTGAAAGATGACCTCTACATTATTCTTGTAGATTGGCAACCCAGCTCTGCCAATGGCGCGACCTTCAAAATCTTCGTCAACCCGCTGTTGAACTGGTTATGGATCGGTGCGATCCTGTTCCTGTTCGGCATTATCATTGCGGCATGGCCCGATCGCGATGCCGAACGCGTTCCTGCGCGGGCACGCCGCGCACATCAAACTGACAGCAAACAAACCAGCGCGGCAGATTGAAATATGAGAAGGCCATGAAAAGACTATTTTGGATATCAATTCTTACATTTATAGTTGCCAGCTTCTTTACAAACATTGTCCTTGCGCAACAGCCCCTACCCACGCCATCGGACGATCAGGTGAATCAGATCGCCCATCAGTTATATTGTCCCGTCTGTGAAAATACTCCTCTGGATGTGTGTCCCACCGATGCCTGCCGCCAATGGCGGGATTTGATTCGCCAACAGCTCGCGCAAGGCTGGACGGAACAACAGATCAAACAATATTTTGTTCAGCAATACGGTGCGCGGGTGCTGGCTGAACCGCCTCCAGCAGGAATCAATTGGCTGATCTATATTCTGCCACCTGTTATCATTTTGATTGGCGCGTTCATCCTCTTCCGCGCTCTGAGGATGTGGACCAAGCCCGCGTCTTCCTTAGCCGCTTCCGGGCCGAATGAGGATGCGGCGAAGGATGAATATGTCGCGCGCCTGGAAGAAGAATTGAAGAAGAGAAATTAACTTTCGATCTTGCTCTTTGCAAGTTCGTTGATGGAGAATGTTATGACTGTAAGTACATCCAGCACTCCACGCCGCGGCGTTCCGCTGTGGGTGCAAATCATCGTCTGGGTCTCATTGCTCGGCCTGCTCGTGATCGTTGCCGTCGAGCTGAATCATTCGCAGCAAGGTCAGGTTGGACCCGGCGATAAGATCAGCAATTTTACAATGCCGCTGTTCAGCGGTTACGAGTTGAACGGACAATCACAAATCCAGCTCTCAGAGTTTCGCGGCAAAGTGGTGATGGTCAATTTCTGGGCTTCATGGTGTAAGCCATGCGAACAGGAAGCGGGTGACCTGGAACAAGCCTGGCAATTCTATAAAGATGGTGGCCGCGTAGTATTCATCGGTGCGGATTATGTAGATACGGAACCGGAAGCGCGCGCTTATTTGGCAAAGTTTAGCATTACATTTGCAAACGGTCCCGATCTTGGCACACGCGTCTCGCAATTATTCCGCATCAAGGGTGTTCCTGAAACGTATTTCATTGACCAACAGGGCATCCTTCAATACGCTCAAATCGGACCATTTGATTCGGTGGATGAAATTAAGTCCATTATTAACCCATTGTTGAAATAGGAGGGCTTGTGGATCTCAGTGCAATTCTTTTGCTGATCGCCGTGCTATTGGGCGTAGGCTTATATTTAGCCGCGCCCCTGGTATTCAATTCGACGCGCCGCAGTGTAAACGAAGAGACCGGTGAAATTTCTTCGCTCATGGCTGAACGCGACCGCGTGATCAACTCTTTGCGAGAGCTTGATTTCGATTTCAAACTTGGTAAAATTCCGGATGAAGATTATCCTGCGCAACACGCGGAACTCCTTCAAAAAGGAGCGGAACTCCTGCGCAAGCTGGATGCACTGCAACCACAGCAAATCAGCGATGCCGAAGTGGAGGCACGCATCGAACGCGCCGCGGCGGCCCGCCGCGCGGATGCCGCTGTCAAAACCGAGCCGCCATCCGACGACGAAATCGAATCGATGCTGGCAAGGCGACGCAAAGAACGAAAGAGCAAGTCAGCAGGCTTTTGTCCAAAATGCGGCAAAGCCGTTTTGGTTAGCGATCAATTCTGTCCCAACTGTGGGAAGGCGTTGAAATAGATTTTATACATTAGGCTTTAGACCAAAAACTAAGATAGAAGTGGTTAGGTCTAATTCTAATTTCTAAAATCTCTCTTAGAGGAAATCATGAAACTTCGTTATGTACTCATGTTTATTCTTTCAGCAATTCTCCTTGCCGGGTGCACTCTCGCTTCCGATATCACGCCGCCGCCCGATTATGTTGCGCCAACTCCACTGCCGACGCTTGGCCTGATGTATCCTGCATCTGCACCTGATATTCAAAACGGCGCAACGCTCTTTACGCAAAACTGTGCGCCCTGTCACGGAGATACTGGACTCGGCAACGGGCCTCAAAGCCAGCAATTGCCGGTCACCGTTCCCGCGCTGGGTTTGGCGGATACTGCGCGGTCGGATTCACCCGCGCAATGGTTCACTACCGTTTCAGAGGGAAACCTTGATCGCTTTATGCCGCCTTTCAGTGGAACGCTGAGCGATCAGGATCGCTGGGATATTGTTTCGTACGCGCTCACGCTTCACGCCAAGCCCGATCAAATCGCGCAAGGCAAAACGTTGTTCGACACGAACTGTTCCAACTGCGCCGACAAATTCACGGATCAGAAAACGATGGCGGCCTTATCGGACGATGACATCATCCGCATCATCAAGAACGGCCAAGGGGATATTCCCGCTTTTGGAAAGAACCTGACTGACGATCAGGCTTTGGCCGTAGCGATGTACATTCGCACGCTGACCTTTGCCTCCACGCCTCCCACCGCGACGATTACAGCGACCACTGTTTCCACAGTTGTTCCTCCAACTGTAAGCGGAACCACTTCATCGCCTTCGACAACGGCAACGAGCGCGGCAACCGCCAACGGATCAACACCGGAAGCGATTGCCAGCGTCGCAACAACAACCACTGTTACAGCCACGAATGCCGCGGGTGCGGGAACCATCAGCGGTACAGTCCAATTTAATAATGGAACGCTACCTTCGGGTCTAACTGTGACCTTGCATGGCTACGATCACCCGCAAGATCAAAACAGTACCGCTACCCCACAGGAAGTTGTCACCTTAACATCCACTCCCGCGCCAGATGGTTCATTCAAATTCGAAAATGTCGCCATGCCAGAAAACCGTCTCTTCACAGCAGAAGTAGATTACAAAGACGTTCAGTATGAATCCGATCCAGCCACCGTCACGGCTGGAATGACCAATCTCGTTTTATCTCCTGTCAAGTTGTACGACACAACCGATGATTTCAGCACGCTTACATTCACCCAGATTCATCTTTATTTCGATTTTGCCACTACGGGACAAGCACAGGTCTATGAAATTTACGCGTTCACGAACGCGACCGATAAAACGGTGATCGTTTCAACGGATGGAGCTACCATCCCATTCATTAAAGATTCCCGACGGTGCACAGGGAGTAAACTATCAAGCCGACTCAAACAGCTCGACATTCGTCGGCGCGGGGACGAACGGTGTGGCTGCCCCGCCCAACGACAAGCCGTACGCGATCATCGCGACCTTCAACATGTCGTATGACAAACAATTGGAGATCAAACAGCCGCTGGCTGTCGACTCATCCTCTTTGATTTTGCTTCTTCCCGATGGAATGAAAGCGACCGGCAGTCAATTAACCGACAACGGCCTCCAGTCGGTTCAAAATAACAACTTTGAGACATACACCGCAAGCGACATCAAATCCGGCGATGTTTTGGACTTTATAATCACCGGCACTCCCAAGACAAGTACCACCTCGGGTAACAATTCACCCTTAGGATTATTCATCGGCGCGGGCGCGTCTGGGATTGGCATTGATTGGCGCAGGCGCATGGTTCTTCTTCCACGATCAGAAGAGCACACAAGAAGAGGAGGAAGAAGAGAATGAATTCGAATCAGCCGATGAAGTCATGGACGCGATTCTGGCGCTCGATGATCTGCATCGCGGAGGCAAGATCAATGAGGACGCCTATCAAAGTCGGCGCGCGGAATTGAAAGAGATTCTCAAAGAAATGGCATAGCTGATCGAATATCACGATTTGATATTCGAAGAATTGAAAATGATCACCGTTCACAAACTCGTCAAACGCTTCGGTATGAAAACTGTCTTGCGCGGGTTGGACTTCGAAGTCCAGGCCGGCGAGTTCGTGGCAATCCTTGGTCCAAACGGCGCCGGCAAAACAACCTTTCTTCGCATCCTCGCTTCGCTTTCGCGTCCATCCCTAGGCGCGGTCAGTGTGGCGGGTTATCGTCTGCCCGATCAAGCCGCGGCGGTACGCGCTCGATTGGGCGTTGTCTCACATTTACCTTTGCTGTATGGCGATTTAACTGCTGAGGAGAACCTGCGTTTCTTTGGACGCATGTACGGCGTATCAAACATCGAATCTCGAATTACGGAAGTGCTCGAATTGGTTGGCCTTGCCTCGCGCCGACGCGACCTCGTCCGCACTTTTTCGCGCGGCATGCAACAACGTCTCGCCATTGGGCGCGCTGTGTTTCACGACCCTGAGGTGATGTTATTCGACGAACCCTACACGGGTCTCGATCAGGACGCGTCCGCGATGCTCGATGATGTGCTTCGTTCGGTCGCAGCAAAGGGGCGCACCGTCGTGATGACCTCCCACGATCTGATGCGCGCCGAAGAGATTGCCACACGATTTGATATTTTGTCTCGCGGCGTCATCACCGCCTCAGCCACGCGTAAACAACTTGGCAGAAGCAATTTGCTTACGTTCTACAAGAAAGCATTGGCAGGCTGATATGACAACGACTGTCAATCATCAGCCATCCAACGCTTCTTTTCTGAAAGCAACTTTCGCGGTCACGTGGAAAGACCTCGCCGCCGAATTTCGTTCACGCGAACTTTTCTCGGCAATGCTGGTCTTTTCCCTGCTTGTCATTCTGATCTTTAACTTTGCCTTGGAACTGGATATTGCGACGCGCCAAACTGTGACCGCGGGCGTGTTATGGGTTACCTTTGCCTTTGCCGGAACCCTCGGTCTCAACCGTTCAATGGCCGTCGAGAAGGATCGTGGCTGTCTCGATGGACTCCTGCTTGCGCCCGTTGACCGCGCCGCAATCTACTTCGGAAAAGTCATCAGCAATCTGGTTTTCATGTTAATTGTGGAAGCCATCGTCCTGCCAGTTTATTCGTTTCTTTATAACGTCAATCTTTTCAACGCCGGATTATTGCTGGTCATCTTGCTCGGTTCAATTGGCTACATCGCGGTCGGAACTTTATTGGCAAGTATGGCCATTCAGGCGCGCACGCGGGATGTGCTCCTGCCGATTTTGCTGTTCCCGGTTGCGATCCCGGTTTTGATCGCCGCCGTCAAAGCCAGCGAAGGATTCCTAACAGGCAGTGACTTTAGCACCATCTATTCCCCGCTCAGTCTGTTGATCGGTTACGATGTAATCTTCATTGCCATTGCTTATATGGTTTTCGATTATGTGGTAGAAGAGTAAAATACAACTTACGAAAGGATGACTATGCAATCCAAACCACTTGCCTTAAAAATTCTTGATATCGCCTCCGTGCTTGTTTTGGCTATTGCTACATATCTCGCGCTCATCTACGCGCCGGAAGAAGCCGTAATGGGACAGGTTCAGCGCGTGTTTTACTTCCACATTGGAACTGCCTGGACTGGCCTATTGGGCTTTCTCTTCGCGGCGGGATTGGGCATTACCTATCTTGTCAAGCAGGATATTAAATGGGATATTGCTGAAGTCGCCGCGGTCGAGATCAGCGCGGTGTTCTTCTTCATCACCATTGTCCTCGGCTCGATCTGGGCGCGGCCAATTTGGAACACCTGGTGGACCTGGGATCCGCGTCTGACCACCGCCGCCATTACGGAATTGATTTATGTTGCTTACTTCATGTTACGCCAAGGCATCGAGGACCCCGACCGCCGCGCTCGCTTCGGCGCAGTGTACACCTTGATTGGCGGAATCAGCGTGCCGATTACTTTCCTGGCAATCCGATTGTTTCGCACCATTCATCCAGTTGTGATTGGCAGCGGCGATCCAAATGCGCAAGGCACATTTGCGATGACGCCACACATGGAAGTTGCTTTCTTCTTTGGACTATTCGCTTTCACCGTCATCTTCATTGACCTGTTTTGGAATCGAATTCGCATGGGTCAGCTGGCAGCGAAGGTCGAACAGCTCAAACTCAATCTCATGCACTAGAATTTCAAGGAGCAATTTATGTTTCCCCTCGATGCCCCTCCTGATACTTCCGCATACATGATCGCGGGTTACGCCGTTTTCTTTATCATCGCCGCCATTTATCTTATTAGCTTGCTGGTGCGCTGGCGCAACCTTAACCAGGATATGACCACGCTCGAAACCATTGAAAAGGAAAATAAACTCAAAACAGAAAAAGTACCTAAACCCAAAAAGCCAAGAGCCACCCGAAAAAAGTAGTTGTAATTTGCAGGGAGTCCGCTATAATAAAAAGGCGGACTCCTTTTGCATCTGGAGTGATTAACATTTAACCTGAAACGCGCCACTCTTTTGAATTGGATGCTTGCCACTTTGCTGGTTTTGGGCAGTTTGGCGCTTATTCCCGCGGCCTCAAGCCATGCCGAGGCATCTAAAACTCCGCCCGGCCCTGACCGAGTCACCACCATCACCGTGAACTACACCGCGTATACCTGGTGGATGGCAACCTGGAATAAAAATCAAATCGTTTGCACGCTCGTTATTGATCATAGCGGACAGCCGACTTTTGGGGAAGTTTATACAAACTGTGATCCCGGCATTTATTACAACTGGACAAAAACCCGTCCATGTGTGACTGCACTGCAGGAATGCAAAGGCTTTTATCTTTATCTCGTTCATGTGGAACAATCACAAAAACAAATAACGGTGCAACTACCTCCGCCGGCAGTGTGGATGTCACTTGAAGGCTGTGAATCCGTTTCGAGGTCCGGCACGGACATTTGCGAAAAAATCCCAAAATTGGTTTTGAAGGGTGAAGAGCCGCTTCCCAATGCACACATCGTGCGAATTGAAGGCACGATGGATGGCCAACCATTTACGTGCAGTGCGACATGCAAACTTCAACTATCGTCCACCAGCGACAACGGTGTCGACCTACAATTCTGGGCGTGGTCCAGTTATGGCGATAGCAGTGATGTGTTCAGCGCACAAGTACGCGTTGAGACTGCCGACGCGGGCAACCCCGATCAAAACTCGTGGTATGTGGATGTGCTTTCATCGCAATGGCTCGGCGTGCATCCCGCGACCTGTGCCGATACATGGAAAGCGTTCCCTCCAGTCGGTGGCCCGCCCGATTGGTTGAGCACGCCTCAAGACCCAGCGGATCTGAGCAGTGATATTCCATATAATTACCTTTCTGCGAACTTGATTCTGCAAGGCGCGGTGGATGCCAGCGGGTGTCCGGATGGAGGCTGGTCTTCCGATGGAACCGTCAATCAATGCGGACTCGAAGCGGCGCGGCCCGCAGTGGATGCATGGCAAAATCAATTTGATTTGTTGATCCTCAACACTGCACATGATACGGGTGTGCCAGCGCAATTGCTTAAGAATTTTTTTGCGCGAGAAGTCAATTCTGGCCCGGCGTCTTCCGAATCAGTTCCGATGCTGGGCTTGGTCAACTGACCAATAACGGCGCGGACACCGCATTGCTTTGGAATCCATCGTTCTTTAGTCAATACTGTCCGCTCGTGCTATCATCGCAAACTTGCAGTAAGGGTTACACTCGCCTTAAGGCAAGCAATCAGGAATTGTTGCGACAGACGTTGGTCGGCAGTGTCAACGCAACGTGTTCAAACTGTCCGCTTGGCATTGACTTGAGTCAAGCCAACTTCAGCGTGGGCGTGTTCGCTCATACCCTGCTTGCCGAATGCGAACAGACCGCGCAGGTCGTTCTCAATAATGTGCCATCGGATTCAACACAATCAGCGGGCGATTTTGCGTCTTATGAGGATTTGTGGAAATTCACTTTGGTCAATTACAACGCCGGCGCGGGATGTTTAGGACTGGCAGTCAACCAAACCTGGACAGCAGAACACCAACTCACATGGGACTTAATGTCATCGCATTTCACCGATGTCTGCGCACCAGCACAGAATTATGTGAATGACATCAGCAAATAAGCGGAAGCAGTGGCTTCCGTTTTTATATTCTGTGTTAAACTAGAAAAAAAAGCCCCCACCCTGCCTCCCCCATTTTCCGCCCCCTTCGGGGGTGCGTCGCGAAAAATGGGGGAGGTGACTGCTGAAAGTCCGCTGTTCTTCGCGGAAGGTCGGGGGGCAATATTGGAGACCTACATGCTCACACTCACTGAAAAGATCCTCTTCGCAATTGCAACAGTCGTCTCGCTCTACTTCACCTATCGCGGTGCGGACCACATCATCCAACTGATTTCCAGCGGGCAAGGCAAACCCGATTGGAAAGCCGCCTTCAAGCGTATTCCTGAAACCTTCGCAAAAGTCATTTCGTTCAAAACTGTTTTTCGTTTCAGGTTGTGGCCAAGCATTTTGCACGCGCTCATCGGCTGGGGCTTTCTGGTTTTTCTGGTGGTCAATCTTTCGGATTTGATCTACGGCTACACAGGCTTTAGCATCCTCAACCAGACCGGGTTATTCGGCGACGTTTATCGCTTGATGGCGGACATTGCCAACGTTGCGATTCTCGTTGGCATGATCGCAATGATCATCCGCCGCTTCATACTTCGACCCGCGACGCTGGCCACGCGCCAGACGACTTTACTCAATCCCAAAGCGCGTACCGGCATCAGCCGCGACTCAGCCATCGTTGCGACATTCATCATCGTTCATAACGCGTCTCGATATTTGGGAGAATCTTTCAGCGTGGCATTAAGCGGATCCGCCGACAAATGGCAACCAACCATTTCAGTCGTGGCCGGTTTGTGGTCGGGAATGAATGCAAACGCGCTCATCATCGGCGAACATGCCATGTTCTGGTTATCGCTTGGCGCGGTGGTCGCGTTCCTTCCGTATTTCCCCTATTCAAAACACATTCATCTTATCGTTGCGCCGTTGAACATTTGGATAAAGCCGCAACGCCGTTCGATGGGCGAATTGAAATACATCAATCTCGACGATCAATCCATCGAGCAATTTGGCGCCGCAACCATGAAAGATCTGGGCTGGGAACAGGTGATGGATTGGTATGCATGCATCATGTGCTTCCGCTGTCAGGAAGTTTGCCCCGCATATAACACAGGAAAACTTTTGTCGCCTGCCGCGTTGGAGATTAACAAGCGCTATAACTTTAATTATGGCGGCGGCACGGATAGACCAATGCTGGATTTGATTTCAGAAGAAGCGGTGTGGGCTTGCACGTCCTGCGGCGCGTGCGTGGACATCTGCCCGGTCGGCAACGAACCGATGCGGGACATCCTCGAAGTGCGGCGCAATCTTTCGATGATGGAAAGCAAATTCCCAAAGCAGTTGGAGACGGCGTTCAAAGGCATGGAACGCAACGCCAATCCATGGAATGTGTCGCAAGCGGATCGAATGAAATGGGCCGACGGTTTGAACGTTCCAACGATTGAAAAGAATCCGGAGCCTGAAATTCTGTGGTGGGTCGGCTGCGCGGCAGCGACGGATGCTCGCGCGTCAAAAGACGGCACAGGCTTTTGCAAGAATTTTGAACGCGGCGGGAGTCAATTATGCTGTGCTCGGACAGAACGAACAATGCACCGGCGATTCTGCTCGCCGCGCCGGACGTGAAGATATTTTCTTTGGGCTGGCATCTGCTAATGTTGAAATCCTGAATGAACTAAAGCCAAAGAGAATTGTCACAACTTGTCCGCATTGTTTGCATACGCTGAGAAATGAATATCCGGCATTTGGCGGGAATTACACAGTCATTCATCACACACAGTTGATCAATGAACTGGTCGGCGCTGGGAAGAATTCAAATGAATCTGGATGGCGACAAGATGAAGATCACCTTCCATGATCCATGCTATCTCGGAAGGCATAACCAAATCTTCGATGCACCGCGCGAAGATTTGAAATCGGCCGGATTGGAAGTGATCGAAATGCCGCGCAATTCAGCCAAGTCTTTTTGTTGCGGCGCGGGCGGCGCACAGATGTGGAAGGAAGAAGAGCCAGGAAGCGGGCGCGTCAATACCACACGATACGCAGAAGCAAAGTTGACGGGAGCAAATACAGTCGCGGTCGGCTGTCCATTCTGTCTGACCATGATGAACGATGCATCTAAAGCCGACGGCGACACGCTTCAGGTCAAGGATGTGGCGGAATTGGTGGCGGAAAGATTGAAATAATATACCGATTCGACTAATGTCTATCAGGCGATTACAGTGAAACTTAAAAAAATATTGCTGATCGCAGTCAGCGTTTTTATCGTTGGACTAATCATTTTATATGCGTGGATGTCGGGACTGTTGAGGCAGGTTTATCTTGCAGCCGAGACGGAAGCGCTGTCAGTAAAGCACGGCAATCATCTCGTCCAGATTCGGTTCGATTTGAGAGACCACATGAATCAAGTCTATATCCCGGCGGGCGAATTCACAATGGGCGCGAACACAAAATTTATAGGATATAAAGCCCACAAGGTTTATCTGGACGCGTATTGGATTGATCAGTTGGATGTGACTAACTCGATGTATGCCGTTTGTATGAAGGCGGGCAAATGCAGTCATCCCGCGCACTATAACCACTATTTCGATGATCCCAAATATGCAGATTATCCCGTGGTTTATGTGACCTGGTACACGGCGCAGGCTTTTTGCAGTTGGGAAGGCGGTAATCTTCCCACCGAAGCGCAATGGGAAAAAGCGGCGCGCGGTTTGGATGGACGCCCCTATCCATGGGGAACGGCCGCTCCAGATATCTCGTTATTAAACTACAACGGTGACCATGAAGACATCGTATCTGCCTATGACTATTTGATTGGGATCAGCCCTTATGGCTTGTTACAAATGTCGGGCAATGTCCGCCAATGGATGTCCGATTGGTATCAACGAAACTATTATTCCATCTCGCCATACAAAAACCCGCAGGGACCCGATAGCGGTCAATATAAATCCCTGCGAGGCGGCGCCTTTGATGACGACTCACAGGAGGTTGAAACATTTTATCGGGCCTATCACGAACCGACATCGGCGGGACAGGATCGAGGTTTCCGTTGTGTAATGGATGCGGCCCAATAGACCACGTAGACGATGAGGTAAGCAATCCATCTCATTTTGCGTCAAACAGTCAGCTGCTTTAGTTTAGCAAGAAAAACATGACTACCTACAAAAACAAAGGCCAGTATCTTTTGATAAAACCCTCGCAGGCTTATAACCTGGAATATTACAAGGCGGCTATACAGGAAGCACGTGCCCTCTGCAAACAATATGGCCTGACAAAAATCCTGGCAGATATTCGAGGGCGTAATGAGCGTATCCCCGATGTTGACCGATTCGAAATCGGAGCCGAGATCGCAAAAGTCCTCGGGGGCAAAATTAAATTTGCGATCCTTGCGCCGCCTGCCATAATTGATAAATTGGGAGAAAACTCTGCAGTTAATCGCGGAGGAAGAGTATTCGTTACATCCAGTATGAATGAAGCGTTGAAGTGGTTGGATGTGAAATGAAATCGGACGATGACAGAAACCCGTTAAAACGCGGTAAACCGCGCTTTGCACGAGATGTTTGTGCTAGAATAAAAAATGGCGACTGAAAACAAGGAGGTGATTATGGATATATTGCAATGGGCAGTAACAACAATTGTTGGCATACTTGGAATCTTGGTTGGAAGGGAATGGGCAAAAAGAGATCGTAATATTGGAAGAGATAAAGAAACTTTTAACAATCTTCTTAAGATTATGCCAAGTAATGGTTCAATTCTATTTTTAAGGCACAAAGATTACGGCGGTGTCTTTAGATTGGATAGGCTGGATGATTTAATGCATTTCACAGATGCATCGGAAAGACCAGAATTTAGTTTTATAGATAAAAACTTGGAAAAACTCAGACGCAAATTGCTTAGTGAAGTTCAAAAATTTAGAAAGGCAATATCAGAAAAAACAGTCAACCCTCCAGGGTTCAATCCTGGCATAATGAGGGTCAAGCGTCCCGAAGATGATCCAAGTTTTACGCAACAACAAATTGAAACAAGTCTGAAAGAATTAGATTCGTTAGCTAGTGATTTAGCGAAAACCTACGATGAGTTGATCAAAACAGCACGAGAAAAACTCTAAACCCATAACCTTAAGGGCAGAGACGTTTTGTCCTCTTCTTTTCCGTTATAATTCCCCTCAACCAACTTACGGAGAGACTCATGCCCAAGAAGAAGGGTTCTGTTGCATTACCCCTTGAAATAGAAGAGATCATCAAAGATTATCGCCTCGCCTATCAATCGCGTCAGGCGAGTCTCATTGGTTGTCGCGAAGTCTTAAGCGGCAAAGCCAAGTTCGGCATCTTTGGCGATGGCAAGGAACTTGCCAACCTTGCGATTGCGCGTGCTTTTCAAAAAGGCGATTGGCGCTCCGGCTATTATCGCGATCAAACCTGGATGTTCAGGTTGGGAATCATGAGCATCCAGGAATTTTTTGCCCAGCTTTACGCACACGCCGATTTAAATCACGAATCCAACACGGGCGGGCGCTCAATGGTCGGCCATTTTGTCTCCCGCTACAACAGCCCCGATGGCTCGTGGAAGAATCAGACCGAAACCTACAACACCGCCGCCGATGTCTCACCGACCGGCACACAGATGCCGCGTGCGGTTGGGCTGGCGTATGCATCCGTGGTCTATCGTGAATTAAAGGAACTCCATCAATTCAAACAATTCTCGCACAACGGCGACGAAGTCACATTTGCCAGCATAGGCAACGCGTCCACCGCCGAGGGCATATTTTGGGAGTCGCTTAATGCCATTGGCGTTTTGCAAGCGCCTGCGGTCATCACGGTTTACGATGATGGCTATGGCATCTCCGTCCCGAATCAATTTCAAATGGTCAAGGAAAATATCTATGCCATTCTGCAAGGTTTTCAACGCGAGCCTTGCTTGGAAGAGGAATGCGAGCGCGGCTATGACCTTTATCAAGTGCGCGGCTGGGATTATCCCGCGCTGATCGAAACCTATCAGAACGCCGCCGAAATCACACGCAAATATCACATTCCGCAGTTGGTGCACATTATTGATCTGACTTAACCGCAGGGACACTCCACATCGGGAAGTCACGAACGCTACAAATCCCCGGAACGACTTAAATGGGAAGAAGAGTTCGATTGCATCCGCAAGATGCGCACATGGATGATCGAGAACCGAGTCATTTCGGAACCCGAGCTGGCCGCCGTTGAAAAAGAAGAATACAAAACTGTGGAGGAAATCCGCAAAACCGCGTGGGAGGCGTATCTCAATCCGATCATCGAAGAGCGCGTCCAAGTGATGGACATGCTCGATGAGATCGCGGGGAATTCGCGATATGCGTCCGAACTGGACAACATCAAGGAACGGCTGTCGGCTCTGCCATCGCCGTTGAGGCGCGATATTCATTCCGCCGCGGATGAAGCTTTGCGCGTCCTACGCGATGAAGAAAATCCATCGAAGCAAATTTTAGTCGGATGGAAAAATGAACAGGACGCGATCAATCTCGAACGTTATGGCTCGCATCTTCACAGCGGAAGCGCACTAAAGATTGAAGAAGTCAAACCCGTTTATTCTGCGAACTCGCCGACGATGTTTGGCTTCGAGGTCATCAACGCCGCGTTCGATTCGATCTTGGCGCGCGATCCGCGTGTGATTGCATTCGGCGAAGATGTAGGTTTGCTCGGCGATGTAAATCAAGGCTTTAAAGGGATGCAGGAAAAATACGGCGCGTTGCGAGTTGCTGACACAGGAATCCGTGAAGCCACGATTTTGGGACAGGCAATTGGCATGGCGATGCGCGGGCTGAGACCGATTTGCGAAATCCAATATCTCGATTACTTGTTATACGCGTTGCAAATCATGTCCGACGATTTGGCGACTCTGCACTGGCGCACTGCAGGCGGACAAAGTGCGCCCGTCATTGTGCGCACGCGTGGACATCGTCTTGAAGGCATCTGGCATTCGGGTTCATTGATGTCGGGCATTATGAATTTGGTGCGCGGTATGAATGTGTTGGTGCCGCGCGATATGACGCGAGCGGCCGGCTTCTATAATACGTTATTGAAAGCCGATGAACCCGCGTTGATTGTTGAAGTGTTGAACGGTTATCGCATCAAAGAAAAACTGCCCGATAACATCGGCGAGATGACTGTTCCGCTCGGCATGCCTGAAATCGTTCGAGAGGGTTCGGATGTAACTATTGTAACTTATGGCGCATGCTGTCGCATCGCAATAGATGCGGCAGACAAATTGAGCAAAGTCGGCATCGAAACTGAAATTATTGACGTGCAATCGCTTTTGCCGTTTGATATTCATGGCAAGATCGTCGAGTCGCTAAAGAAAACGAACCGCGTTATCTTTTTAGACGAAGATGTCCCCGGCGGAACGTCCGCGTACATGATGCGGGAAGTCATCGAAAAGCAAGGCGGATATTATTATCTTGACTCTGAGCCGCGCACCTTGAGCGGCACTGACCACCGCCCCGCCTATGGCTCGGATGGAGATTATTGGTCGAAGCCAAATGCGGAAACCATTTTTGATGCAGTATATGAAATGATGAATGAAGTTGATCCGAGACAGTATCCAAAGATTCTTTAAACACCAAGTACACTAAGGGCACGAAGGAAACTATCTTAACATGTCATTCTGAGCGACCGCAGGAAGCGAAGAATCTCTAATTAACAATAATTTCATTCTAACCTGAGATTCTTCCTCGCTTCGCTGCTCAGAATGGCATGCTGGTAAGGAGAATTATGGCGACAAAAGTTTTGGTTCCATTGCTCGGCGAGGGCGTAGAAGAAGTCACTGTTATCAAATGGCTCAAACAAGAAGGCGACTCTATAAAAGAGCTTGAGCCGTTGCTTGAAGTCAACACAGATAAAGTGGACACGGAAATTCCTGCGCCTGCATCCGGTACCGTGTTGAAGATCGTTGCACAAGAAGGACTCCCTGCAAAGGTCGGCGCGATATTGGCATTCATCGGCAAGCCGGGAGAAAGCGTGGATATATCAAGCGCGCTCACTACAAAAGACGAAAAAAGTAAAACGCAAAACGCAACAGCAAATGTTCAGCCTTCGAACATGAATATTAAACCTTCGACTGACATCGGATTCATTTCGCCTGTTGTTGCAAAGATTGCGGCGGAACATGGTGTGAACTTATTGCAGGTTCAAGGTACGGGTTTGAATGGACGCATCACAAAGAACGATGTGATGGTGTTCGTCGGGAATCGGGAATCAGGAGTCGTAACACCGATTGCCAAATCCGTAAACTCGATGCTGATTGATGGCGACCAACTTATCAAACACACCGTTATCCGCCAGCAGATCGCGGAACATATGGTGATGTCCAAGCACACCTCGCCGCATGTGCTGACTGTGATGGAAGCGGACATGAGCAGGCTCCTCGCACATCAAAAAGCAAATGCAGATATATTCGCCCGCGACGGGGTCAATCTCACGCTCACTGCATATTTTATGATGGCAATCATCGCAGGCTTGAAGGCGTATCCGATGACGAACTCTTCATGGACAGAAGAAGGCATTCTTATACATAAGGCCATCAACATCGGCATGGCAACATCGCTCGGCGAGGAAGGCCTAATTGTTCCGGTCATCAAGAATGCCGATAATCTTTCTTTACTCGCGATGGCGCGCACAGTCAATGACCTCGCCAGCCGCGCCCGCGCCAAAAAACTCCAGCCCGATGAAGTCAAAGGCGGAACGTTCACGCTCACTAATCACGGTGTGAGCAAATCGCTGCTTTCATTCCCGATTATCAACCAACCTCAGTGTGAAATCCTCGGCATCGGCGCGATGCAGAAACGCGTGGTCGTGATCCCCGCTGATGGCGGGACAGGCAACGATGCGATTGCCATCCGACCGATGGTGTATCTGTCGTTCGTCTTCGACCACCGTATCCTCGATGGGGCATCAGCTGATTGGTTCTTGGCGAAAGTAAAAGAAACTTTAGAGAATTGGAGTTGATATGACAGAACAAAAGATGGATCACGCGCAAGTCATGGTTCCGCCGCCAGTAGTCTTTCTCGGCTATCTGATCGGCGCGTTGATCTTGAATTGGATCATGCCCTTCCCCGCTCCCTGGACATTTGTCTTGCGCGTCGTTGGCGGGTTAGCCGTTATTGCAGGAATCTTACTTGTCGTTTCCGCTCTCTCTCAAATGTCGAAAGCGCACACCTCGCCCGATGCGCATCAGCCAGTCACGGCATTCGTGACCCATGGCCCATACCGCTTTACGCGCAACCCGATCTATCTCGGATTCTTTTTGATCTATCTTGGATTCACGCTATTGGACGGAACGCTCTGGGGTTTGATCGCCTCGCCTTTTCTGATTTGGACGATTACACAAGCGGTCATCCATGCCGAGGAAGTTTATCTCGATGGAAAGTTTGGTGAACAATACAAGCAATATCGTTCGCAGGTGAGACAATGGATATAAACAAATCAAACGTCCAACTGAAAGTCAGAGATAAAATTGCAAACGCCTACCTTGCCTCTCCAACAGATGGCGGAACAGGGATTTTGGTATTGCCTTCATGGTGGGGACTTAAACCTTTTTTCAAACAAGTTTGCGATCAACTTGCGGAACATGGATTCACCGCGCTCGCGCCTGATTACTATAATGATCGCTTTGGCAAAACGATTGAAGAAGCACAAGCCCTACAAGAGAAAGTTGAAAGCGACCTTGATTTTATGGGCGCGATGATCAAAGCGGCGAAAGATCATCTCGTATCACTTCGAGCTGGTAAACCGATTGGCATATTAGGTTTTTCAATGGGCACGGATTGGGCAATCATCACTGCGACGAAAGAGCCGGATGTTGCTGCAACGGTTTTGTTTTATGGCGGCTGGAGTGTGGATTTCAGCAAAATGAAATCTAAAGTGCTTGGTCATTATGCTGAAACAGATGAATGGTATTCTTATGACAAGGCGAAAGATATGGAACAAAAGATGAAAGCCGCAGGCGTGAATGTGACACTTCACATCTACCGGAACGTTCATCACTGGTTCATGGAAGATGATCGCCCTGAATACAATTCCAAGTCCGCACAACTGGCTTGGCAACGGACATTTGAATTTTTGAAACAAAATCTGTACTGAACATCAAGCCACATGTTCACGCATAAGACAACAGATATAAAGTAAAATTGTGAAACAAAAATCGAATGTCATTGCAAGGAGATTGCCACGTCGCCGCTCTGCGGCTCCTCGCAATGACATCATAACAGGAGTTATTCATGCCAGAAAATTTTGATGTTGTTGTGATCGGTGCGGGACCTGCGGGATATGTCGCCGCGATCCGCGCCGCACAACTCAAACAAAAGGTTGCCATCGTTGACAAGCAATGGCTCGGCGGTGTGTGCTTGAACGTCGGTTGTATTCCGTCCAAGTCATTGCTCAAAAACGCTGAGGTTGCTCATATTTTGAGAGAGCGCGGCAAAGACTTTGGTTTTTCATTCGACAATTTGAAATTGGATTATGGCGTGGCGGTCAAACGCTCGCGGCAAAATTCAGATCGCTTGACCAAAGGTGTTGGCTTCTTGATGAAGAAGAATAACATCACGGTCTTCATGGGCGAAGCGCGTCTGACCAAGCCGACAACGGTCACCGTCAAAGATAAAGATGGCACACTACCCTGGCGGGCGGTGCCAGGGAGCTGACAGAGTTATCCGCCAAAAACGTCATCGTTGCGACTGGCGCGACCGCGGCTGTTCCAGGCGCCTGGAAAGTGGACGGCGAGAAAGTCGTCACCTATCTTGAAGCCATCCTGCAAGAGAAACTTCCGAAATCGGTCATCGTGATCGGGTCCGGCGCGATCGGCGTGGAATTTGCAACGGTCTGGAGTTCATACGGCGTGGATGTGACCATCGTTGAAATGCTGCCGCGGCTTGTCCCGCTCGAAGATGAAGAAGTCTCGAAAGAGTTGGAAAAAGAATTCAAGAAGCGCAACATCAAATGTTTGGTCGGGAATAAAGTCGAATCAGTTGAAGCGACGAAATCGGGCGTGAAGGTAACGGTATCCGCTGACGGCAAGACAACGCCGCTGGAGGCTGAGCAGGCTTTGGTCGCGATCGGATTCCGTCCCAATTCAAAGGGACTCGGGCTTGAAGAGGTCGGAGTTAAGATCAGCGAGCGCGGCTTCGTTGAAATCAACGAGAAGATGCAGACCAACGTCTCGAACATTTATGCGATTGGCGATGTGACGGGCAAGTTAATGCTGGCGCATGTTGGCTCGGCGATGGGAATTATCGCCGCGGAAAATATCGCAGGTGCGGAGACGATCACGCTCGATTACGAGATGATGCCGCGCGCTACCTATTGCCATCCACAAATCGCGTCGTTTGGTTTGACCGAAGCACAGGCAAAAGAACGCGGACATGCCATCAAGATCGGACGCTTCCCATTTCAAGCGAACGGCAAGGCACTGGGACTCGGCGATTACGCAGGCTGGGTCAAGATCATCATGGACGAAAAGTACGGCGAGATTTTGGGCGCACACATGATCGGTCCCGAAGTGACCGAGTTATTGCCCGAACTCACGCTGGCGCACATGATGGAATTGACACCGCACGAGATCGCCCGCAACGTCCACGCGCACCCGACGCTTTCAGAAGTTTTGATGGAAGCGGCACATGGAGCAGAGGGAACACCGATACATATTTAGGAAATAGAGAATGGACAATAAGACAGCCCTGCAAAATTCGCAGGGCTGTCTTGAGTTTGCAAATCAGGTTTTCTTCACAAACTCGCCTGTATCAGGATCAGTTTTACATTCTCTCCTAGTTGTTAGATAATCCGAATTAATAACTCGTAGCACACTTTCAATTGCATCAATGATTTGTCTCTTAGACCCAACTCTATTAGAAGTTTCTATTTCTGGATTTTCTCGTGCATAAGCCATTAACCTTTTTCCCCATTCCTCGCCCTTTCTTATATGGGGATCCTTCGTAAATTTTTTAGCCATTCTAATCAATTCATCGCCATCCTTTGCATCTTTAATGAAATCGTGGAAAGCAATTCTGTCATAAACTTTAGATGAGTCCAAGTCTTGACAATATTTAAAGAGAATTTGCTCAAGCTCGTCAAGAGTAAAGTTTTGAAATTCGAAATCAGGCTGAGCCACAAAAAATCTTCCGCAAAAGTCATTATTTTTAGCTAATCTTTTTACAACTCGCAAATAATCAGAGCGATCACCATCAATTGAAATATAGCTAAAACGCGAATCCTTAATATCATTTCTTAAACTATCGCTAAATGCAATCGAGCCTTTCTCAACGACTCTTCCTCTAAGGTTTACTAGTTGTATCATTGAATGATTTCCTACGGCGTTTTTCAGCGCAAAGAATTCTGTTTCTCCCTCTAAATACCACTTCACTTTGACGCCCGAATCTAATCCAAAGACCCTTAAAAATTGAGTTACTACTGTTCGGTTGCCATCTGTTATACGATCGGTTCCGTAAATTTGCTCTTTCGTGCCAGTGATCCACATGCCAAAACCAAGTTCGTCTTCCTCTTTCAACTTGACATCAAAGGCTTTCTCAGCGCCTCTACGAAGCATCTCTGCCATCGTAAGTAAGACCATTGCTCCTCCCAGCCTGCCTTTTATGTTTGAAAATCTTTTCTCTCCTTTGGTTAATCGAAGCAAAGTGTGTATGTCCTTGTTTTCATCCAACATTTCAGCGTTTATGCACAAATCCTTTCGCATCTTTTCTATTTGCTCAAGACCGATACTCATGAGAATAGGTTTCAATTCGTCCCAATGAAAAGAAATTTTATTTATAGAATCTTCATAACTATCACTAGGAGAATGTTTTAATTGATGAAATAACAACGGATAAAACTGAGGTTCCATGGCAATACAGAGTGCCACTGTCTTATCCCATAAATCCAATTTGCTTGTGAAGTCAGCTTGGCTTGTGACTGTTTGGATACTTTCAATATTCAGCTTTAGTATATTGTTGTATCCTGCCGAGTTAACCAATGCTTGAATGGGGGTATATCCTATACTAAACATTCGATCAATTTCATAAAGAAGAAAGTACCGAAACGGATGAAAAAAGAGTTTTATATCGTCGTCTAGCTTTGGTAATCCATTTGCCGCATCTATCCATCCGTCATTACGGGAAATCGGCTCACGAATATCCATATAATAATTTTCATTAACATAATCTTTACCTAAATATTCAATCCCTTGCATTATTATCTCGTTTGGAGATTTAATCAAATCTGCATGTATTAATCCTAATTGCCAAAGTATCCTTACATGATCTCCCATAAAAAAAGACGTTGTTCCACGATTGCTTGCAAAGCTATCAATACCGCTTTCATCCTCCAAACGGAATTGCCAAATATCTTTCTCGAAAATCCGTTTGCCAAGTTTAGACCTCAACTCATCCATTCTTATATCCTTTAAAACCAAAACTGTCCTGAGGATAAAAGTATAATCCACTTTATATTGTACTAAGTACAAAGTCAGTCGCGTCATGCAATGAAATCAGGAATAAAGAAATGTGGAATTGAAAGCCAATCACAGCTTTCGTCTCACTGCCATCACGATACTTTCCAAACCAACGAAATTCCCGAAGCCAATGCTTCGGGAATTTTACTTATTCGTGGATCATCGTCAGCAACATCTTGAATTTTGTTTTGGCTTTTATTGCGTGCGGCACATTGGCGGGCATGATGATCGCATCGCCTGCATTCAATAGGTAAGGCTTGCCAGAAATCTGAATCTCGGCTTCGCCTTCAAGAAGATGAACGAGCGCATCGAACGGCGCAGTATGCTCGCTCAATTCCTGTTCTACATCAAATGCAAACAGCGTCACATTCCCCGCGTCCGCTTTAGTGATCTGTCGGCTGACCACCGAACCTTCCTGATAGGAAACGAGGTCAGCGAGTTTAAGGATTTGTGATTTAGGGGCTACGGACATTTGTCCTCCAATCCATTATTTGATTTCCAGTGTAAAGCCGGCGCGCAAGCGCGTAAAACGCTCCGTGCCCGTCACCACCAGCACCGCGTTTTGACCCGCCTGCAATGAGAGCGGAATGTCTGCAGTTTGATCCGGCGTCAGCGTGATATTTTGAACGGTGGTTTTATCGCCTTTGACGATCAACGCCAGGCGAAAGGTTTGCGGCAGATCATCCTCGACCCGCGCAAAGCCATCTGCCTGCCATCCGCCATCGTCCGTTTCAAAATCGGATGTGTAGTGGATCGCCGGTATGGAAACATCATCCAACGCCAAGCCTGCCAAGTTAACCGCCGGATCGGTCACGTATTCGAATCTTCAGTTCGACTTTCTGGCCTGCATATTGCGAAAGATCAACCGTTTCATTTAACCATTGAGCCGCATTGCCACCGCCGCTCATGCCGGTATAACCGCAGCCATATGCGTTGCCCGAGGTATCCTTATCGAAACAAGACGGCGTATGGATAACATCCCAATGCTGGCCATCGGTTGACGCTTCGAGGTAGGCATAATCGTAGCCTTTTTCAAGATCGTACCATGTCCAGTAAGACATTTGGATTGGTACATTAACATTGGTCAAATCGAATGCATGCGTCATAGTCATATCGGACTCATCGCCCTCATTCGACCAGAACATATAATTACCGGAATGCGGATCGGTGGGCAAAAGATTTACCTCGGTCGAGCCCTTGAAAGAAAGCGTGTAATTTCCGGCGCAGGAGATGTCAATATATTCGGCTCCATATTGATTTACGGACATATTGGTCGGGGTTTGCGGACAAGTCGTGATGGTCTGGGTATCGTGAGTCTGCGGCACATCCGGATAGTTATGATATGTGTAACGTCCGTCGCCAACCGACCCGTCTTTCAGATACATGGCGACGAACCAATCCATGACCACATCATCCGCGGTGATCAGCTTCCCGGTCTGCGGGTCGGTGATATTGAGATTCCTTAACGTATCGTCCACACTGGGAAGGCTGTGCTCTTTATCTTCCACCAGCGCCTGCGTAGCCTTGGAGCCAAAACGGTCAAGAAAATAATCCATGAAGAGGAATGCTTCTCCATAATGGGGACCATTATCGCCGGGATTGGCCAGCCAATCAGTAAGATTGAGATCAGGGTTCTGAACATACATCTGGTCAAAGTAAGGCGGGTAACCATTAATAAATTCCGCCAACACCGAAGAACCTTCATTCAACCAGGTGGATTCATTGCGATCGTGATACCAGTAAATCATATGCTGGAACTCATGAGCCAGCACGCTATAGGTATACGGATCAGAGAGAGTTGCATTATCGGCGTTGAACACGAACATCTCATGACCGTTGGAGTATTTGTACACCAGCGGGTTGTACTCGTCAGCCGAATCAAAATAACCAGCGTTGGAGGAGCCTGTGCCGCGCGCGTAGAGAATATAAATGTGCGGATCATTATCCACACCCGGCGTCCACTCGCTCCCAAAGAACTGGCGGTCGGTCGGATAGATTTTGTTTTCAAAGGTATCCATCAATCTTTTCATATCCGGCTGATTAACCTGCACATTATTCTGCACCCAGAAATACGTGTGCGGCGTGATATAAAACAAAGTTGCATTAACCTGGAAGTTCTGGGCGGTTTCCACGTTGGCAACCCAGAATTGCTGCTGAGCGCCCACTTGAAGCGGCGTTGACGGTGCGGGCAAAGTGCGAGGCACATTGCAAATATCCTTCAAACGGCACGCGAGATCATTGAGGTCATTATATGGAACAACGATCTGTTCTAATGTATTTAACGTGTCGTTGGAAACAGATTCAACTGGCGGGCGCGCCACGGGAACGGTTGGCTCCTGCGATACATTATTATTGTTGTTATTGGATGGCAGAGTTAGTGATCCGGATTTGAAAGCATTGTTATTGTTCAGGTAATAATATGCATAGCCGCCAATCGAAATGACTATTAAACAAATGCAACATACCACCACTACGATAGCAATGATCCAGCCTCGTGTGGACGATTTGGGTTCGGATTGATCCATAAGGTTTCTCCAGATTAAATTCCTACCATATTACCTGAATTCGCTTAATCCTGCTTTAGGAAGTTTAGATAAAAATACCGCGCATTTGAAGATGCGCGGTATTTGATCCTATAGAATATTAAACTTTAAGCCGTCGCAGGTTGTTCGGCTTTCTTTAGGAGTTCGGTCGAGTGAAATGAAATCTTATTGTTCTTCTCATCCACATCCACCAGAACCGTCGCACCATCCTTGTATTTTCCGCCGAGCAATTCAACAGACAACGGGCTCTCGACATATTTTTGGATGGCGCGGCGCAATGGACGTGCACCAAATGCCGGATCATATCCTTCCTTGGCAAGCCACTTGCGCGCCGCCTCGGTCAACTCGACGTTGATGTGGTATTCGTTCAATCGGTCCTGCACTTCCTTCATATGCAGTATCCACGATATGTTCCATCTCTTCAATCGAGAGCGGCGAGAACATAATGATCTCATCAATGCGGTTCAGAAACTCCGGCCGGAATGTGCCCTTCAACGCCTTCTCGACCTTTTCGTGAGCCTCGCGCTCCTCGTCATTATCGGGATGCTGGAGAAAACCAAGGGTGCCGCCCTTCCGCACATATTCCGTGCCGAGGTTTGAGGTCATAATCAGAATCGTATTGCGGAAGTCCACCACATTGCCCTGACCATCCGTCATGCGGCCATCATCCAAAATTTGCAAAAGCGCATTCCAAACTTCTGGATGAGCTTTTTCGATCTCATCGAACAGCACCACACGATACGGACGACGGCGAACTGCTTCCGTCAATTGACCGCCTTCCTCATAACCAACATAACCGGGCGGCGCGCCGAACAAACGACTGACGGTATGTTGTTCGCGATACTCGGACATATCCACGCGCACCAATGCATCTTCATCATCGAACATGAACCAAGCCAAAGCTTTCGCTAACTCGGTCTTACCAACGCCTGATGGCCCAATAAAGATGAATGAACCAATCGGCCGCGACGGATCTTTCAAGCCGGAGCGCGAGCGGCGGATTGCATCAGAGATGGCATGAATAGCTTCATCCTGACCAATGATGCGCTCATGCAATCTTTCTTCCATATGAAGAAGCTTCGTAGCTTCGGTCTCCATCATCTGGCTGACAGGAATGCCCGTCCATTGATGAACGACTTCCGCAATATCATGGATATCCACAACTTCGTCGAGTTGATGTTCCGACTCCCATTTATCCCGCTTGGCATGATATTCGTCATCTTTACGCAGACGCTCCACTTTGATCTCAGCCGCGCGTTGATAATCGCGCGAGTTCGATGCCGCATCTTCTTCGGCTTGCAAGCGGTCAAGTTCCGCTTTCATTTCCTTTAACTCAGGAGGCATCGAATAAAGCGCGACGCGCAGTTTAGCGGCGGCCTCATCCATCAAATCAATCGCTTTATCGGGCAGGCGGCGATCCGTAACATATCGGTCCGCAAGACGTGCCGCAGCGACCAGCGCATCATCCGCAAAGCGGACTTTATGATGTGCTTCATAACGGTCGCGTAGTCCCTGAAGCATTTTGATCGTGTCATCCACGCTCGGCTCTTCGACATAGATCGGCGCGAAACGGCGCTCGAGAGCGGCATCTTTCTCAATATATTTATGGAACTCATCCAAGGTCGTCGCACCAATACACTGTAACTCGCCGCGTGAGAGGGCAGGCTTAAGCATGTTGGATGCATCCATGGCACCCTGCGCAGCCCCCGCGCCGACAACCGTATGGAGTTCATCAATCATCATGATGACATCACCTTGCGAGCGCTGGACTTCTTCCATCACAGCCTTGAGTTCTCCTCGAATTCGCCGCGGAAGCGTGAACCCGCGATCATCGAGCCAAGATCAAGGGCCACGACGCGCTTGCCAGAAAGAATCTCCGGCACATCGTTCGTTGCAATCTTTTGCGCTAATCCTTCCACAATGGCTGTCTTCCCGACGCCTGCCTCACCGATCAGTACAGGATTATTTTTAGTGCGGCGCGAAAGGATTTGAATCAAGCGAAGTATTTCGTTATCGCGTCCAATAACCGGATCCAGTTTGCCTTCACGCGCTAACTGAGTTAGGTCGCGCGAATATTTTTCGAGAGTGCGATAACGCGTCTCGGCCTGCGGATCGGTGACGCGTTGTCCACCGCGCAAATCCTGGATCGCATCATAGACCCGGTCACGGGTCAAGCCTGCTGATTCGAGAATGCGTGCTGCAGGCGTGTTGCGCTCGGTCAGGATCGCCAAAAAGATATGTTCGGTTGAGATGTATTCATCCTTTAAACGATTGGCTTCCTCATTGGCAAGGTCAATGATCCGCTTGACGCGCGGGGTGATGAAGATCTGTCCTGCCCCGCCGCCAAAGATATTCGCCTTCGGACTGGAACGCAATGTCGCATCGAGCCGCTCGACCAATGCATCGGGGCTGACATTCATCTTTTCAAGGATTTGCGGAATCACACCGCCGGGCTGTTCGATCAAAGCCAGCAGGATATGTTCGGTATCAATTTGGTTATGGCCGTAGCGCTGGATAATTTCCGCAGCGCGCTGGGCAGCCTCCTGGGCACGTTCGGTAAAACGATCAAATCGCATCATAGGTAGATCCTCCAAGGTACACAGCAGAGAGAAATCTCGTTTCTTGCCTTTGCACCCCGCCGTGCTCCTAAATTTACATGCACGCATTATAACAAAACCCATGTCAGCGAATTGTTCATACTGCATTAGAGTTGTGTTAAAATTTTCTCCAACTCAGGGCTATAATACACGCAATGGCGTCAACTACCGTTCAGATTCAAAGAGGAGAGACCAATTCCCTGCGCCCGCTCAATATTTTTCGGGATTTGCCCCAAGTGGCGGATTTGATTGAGCTATGTTTCTCATCCACCATGGATGAGGACGGCCATTCGTACCTTCAGCAAATGCGCCGCGCCAGCCATGATAACAGCTTTTTGCAGTGGGCCAACTCGGCTATCGAAGGCGCATCCGTGCCGCTCTCCGGCATTGTTTGGGAGGAGAATGGCAAAATCGTCGGCAATGTCAGTCTCGTCGTCCATAATTATAAGGGCAGAAAAATTACTCTGATCGCCAACGTTGCCACGCATCCCGATTACCGCCGACGCGGGATCGGCCGCGCTTTGACCGAACGCGCCATGCTTCAAGCACGGCAAAAAGGCGCGAAGGAATTATGGCTCCAAGTCCGCGACGATAACCCGACCGCAATTAATATTTATAAGGATTTGGGTTTTGTCGAACGCGCACGCCGAACCACTTATCAGACTTATCCAAATTCGCTTCATGCCTCGACAACGAATGATATCGCTGTAACAAGAATGAGGCCGTATTTTTGGCTACTTCAACGCGATTGGTTATATCGAGCACATCCCGATGAATTGAGCTGGTATTGGCATTGGGATTGGAATTGGCTCTGGCCCGGTTTGCAGAGGTGGTTGCATCGCTTCTTCGCCGAATTCGATGTCCGTCAATGGGCGGCAATAAAAAATGGAAAATTGCTTGCCACAGTAAGTTGGCTCGGAACAACGGCTCCAACGGATCTGCTTTGGGCAGCAACTTCACTTAATGGCGACGCGGCCGGTTTGAGGTCGGCATTGGAAGCAGCGTGCCGCGAACTTGCTAACCAACACAGATTGACAGTCGAATATCCAGCAGGCGAAATGGTCGAGGCGATCCAAGCCGCAGGTTTCAAACCGCAACGGACCTTGATCTGGATGTGCGCAACATCGTGAGATGTTTTGCGTATTGAATCAAAGAAAGGAAAAAGACAATGACTAAATTCATCCTGCGTTGGGTTATCAACGCCATTGCTATCTTTCTAGCAGTCAAGTTGCCCGGAATTCATTTGGAGAGCGGACTGGTTTCAGTCATCTGGCTGGCGTTGATCTTCGGATTGGTAAACGCCTTCCTGCGGCCCCTGCTCAAACTATTGACCTGCCCTTTGATCATCTTAACGCTCGGCTTGTTCACCTTGCTCATCAATACATTTCTGTTTTGGCTGACCGGACAAATTGGTCGGGCATTTGGTATCCTTCTCACCTTCGATGGTTTCTGGCCGATCTTTTTAGGAGCGTTGGTTATCAGCATAGTGAGCATTGTGCTCAGTATGATCTTGAAAGATGAGTTGAGACCCAGACATCATTAATCGGAAAATAATTCCCAACAAATCATGGGGCAGACATAAGGTCCGCCCCTACGTTTTAATCCCGGCAAACTTCCCGCGGATGCGGCCATCTTCACCGCGCGGATAATTGCCTGTGCCAGCGCTTCCGCCGCGAATGCGCCAATCGTTGTAACATCCGATTTTTTATTTCCCGTTGATAATGCAAAAATGGTGTCGCCGTCCAGCATGGTGTGCGCGGGGCGAATGCAACGCGCCAACCCATCGTGAGCCATCTGTGCGACCTTCGTTGCTTCGACTTTCGTCAGCGCGGCATTCGTCGCCACCACGCCGATCACCGTATTTGCTTTCGTGGCAAGCCGCATCACATTGCGTCCTGCAAACGTTCTCATCATCTTCAATGTATCCGCAAAGTGCGGCGGACTTTCCGCAAAATATTCTTTATTGCCAACATGAATGGGGCCGACTTTTCCTGAGCGTAAACCGGCAATGATCTTGCCAGATTCAATCACATCGCCCCAAGCATTGACCGCGACGATCGCGCCGACAATGATTCCATTTCCAGTATCAATGCCTGCGCTTCCCAACCCGGACTTCATAGCGAGCGCCTTGCCAAATAACTTTCCCACGCTCGCACCGGTTCCCGCGCCCACGTTGCCTTCAGCCGACGCGGCTCTCGACGCGTTGACACAAGCTTGATATCCCATCTCAGCATCTGGACGAACATTTTTATCGCCAAGATTCAAATCATACAAAATCGCGGCAGGCACAATAGGGACTTTGGCAATGCCAGTGTTGAATCCAATTTTATGTTCTTCGAGGTAACGCATCACGCCGCCCGCCGCATCCAATCCAAAAGCAGAGCCGCCCGCCAACACAATTGCGTGAACTTTTTCCACGAGATTGATTGGATTGAGTAAATCCGTTTCGCGCGTACCAGGCGCCGAGCCGCGCACATCCACACCAGCCACCGCACCTTTGCGGCATAACACTACCGTGCAACCAGTCAACGCGTCATCATTCTGCGCGTGACCGACTTCAATCCCCGATACTTCGGTAATTGAATCTTTCGATTTCATTGAACTTTATCCGAAACAGCAGAAGGCTTTATCTGTGTAATCACTGAAATCTGTGGATGATTACTTCAGGATGCGCGCCAACTCAAGAAACTCATCCCACTCCTCCTGAAAAAAATGAACCGTGACATTATTGAGTTCAACATGATACGTTATCTCGCCATCCGGTTCTTCCGCTCTCCAGACGAGGTAATTCTCGGTCTCAGCCAGAGTTTGGGTCTTAGGTTCACTATTGTTATCTGACATGACATTCTCCTTTGGTAATGTTGTACATATATACGTTATTGGCTTGACTTGACGAACCGTCCGCGCACAGTATGCCAGAAGTTACGAACGACAGCAAGGATCAGAGATATCGAAAGCGGCGGCGGATATGAAGTTTCGCCTTCCGACCAGGGATCGAGGTCAAGCATTTTCCGCATTATATAACGCCAGAAAAGAGTAACAGTGGCAAGCATCGGCGCAGCGATGATAACGCCCAATAGTCCGAGGAAAGAAGCGGCGATGAGCGCCGCGATCAAAACCGCGGCAGGATGAACATGCAAGGCATGTGCAAGAATACGCGGCGTAACCAAGTTATCGATGGTTTGGTCTATCAGGAAAGCAACTGCTACAGAAACAATCGCGTACGTTAGCGGCGGGAGTCCGAACGGGCCGCTTCCCTGAAAGTAAGCCACCAATGCAAGCGTGATCCATGTGACAGGCTCTCCGAAATAAGGAACAAATTTAGCCAATCCTGCAAGAACTGCAATACCGATGGCATAATGCACGCCAAGCAAACCAAAGACAACCAGATAGGCGATAAAGGTAAAGAAAAAGACAATCACCTGCCCTCGCAAAAACGCATTCCAGATCAAACCCAATTCCTGTCCGAGATGATGGATATCTTCGGTATAACCCGGAATATCCAGCCAAACGATGCCCCGGCGCGTCCCGCCGCTTTCCGAGAGTGCAAAATATGAGACAAGCAAAACAAAAAGCACCCAGCCAAGAAATTGAGCCGCCCCGCCGGCAATCGTGCCAAGAAGCGTGCCAGTCCGTCCAAGCACCGGCTGGATAAGGCTGACCAATTGCTGGCTCAAGGCATTGAGATCGAGATGACGAAAGTCAAACTGGAAAGGACCAAATTGATAAACCTGACCGGCGAATTGCTCGATCAAACCGGGGATGACTGTTAAACTATTTTGAACAAATGTAACCAGGTTTTGTATTTGCTGGATCAATCCCAAGCCGCCAAGCGTAAGCAGACTGAGCAAAAGACCAAGCAATAATAAATAGATCAATCCCACCGCGAGCCGCCATGGAAAGCGGAAAGCACGTTGAAGAAAACTGGCTACGGGATAAAAAAGGTATGCCAGAACAAAAGCCATCAACAAAGGCGCGATAATCCCCTCGAAGCGAAACAACAGCCCTGCCAAGATCGCAACAAAAGTCAGGGCAACCACCAATTTAGTAGTTGCGCCCCAGTTTGGAGAGGAGGACGGTTCAGTTTGATTTATAGACTTATCTATGCGAGATGATTGTAGTCAATCTGAATTGATTTTACAACCATTCGCGAAAATAAAAATGCCCCCGCGAGTCATTCGCGGGGGCATTGATTTTCGCTACCCACAATATCCGACTATCTTAAGAGCCGGTCCAAACAATGGACACCACCAGAAATTCGAGTCAATGATATAACCAGCTACTATGCAAAGACATAACAAAACCATCAAGCTGATACCAATAATCAAAATCCAGTTACTGCCCGGTTTCTTTACCGGAGTTATCGGCGTTGAATAATTTTGTGGAGGCGGCGCAGCGACTGGCGCCGGAGGAGGCACAACGGGTGCCGGTACAATTTTGCGGGCGGAGATCACCGTCGCACCGGCATCCACGGACAACACATCGAACATCAAAACAATTTGTTCGCCGAACGCAACCACATCGCCTGATTTCAGCACGACCGGACCCGCCAGCCGCTGACCATTCACGAATGTGCCGTTCGTTGAGCCTAAATCTTCGAGTACGTACTTGCCGCCTTGAAACGTCAGCCGCGCATGCTTGCGGGAAATCTCTGCGTCGTTGATGACCACGCCGTTGTTAGAATCGCGGCCAATGGTGAGCTGATCCCCTTCCAGCGAATAAGTCGCTCCAGGCGTTGGGCCGGAACGCATTACAAATTGAAATTGAGCAGCCATGTCTCCTCCGAAAAAATAATGAATTCCTGTGCTTAGTGTACAGTCTTCATGCCAAAAAGTCAATTGCCTTGCTGGTTACCCACTAGTACCATACTAAAACCAAAAACTTCTTCAATTGCCCGGATGATCTCTTTTTTTACATTGCTGATATTCGGCGGTTCATTCATCAGGTCAGCCAAACTCACTACCGGATACTCCGCCAACCCGCAAGCCACAATGCCGTCCCAATACGACATATCAGGATTGACATTCAATGCAAAGCCGTGACGCGAAATACCATGTACATCCACCTTGACACCAATCGCAGCGATCTTGGCTGGCTTATTGCGATCTTCGGGACGGCAACGCGGGCAACGCGAATAAACATCGGCTTGCACCCACACGCCGGTCAAGCCGGACCTTTGACCAGCCGCCACTCCGAGACGTGCCAACACGACGACCAGCATCTTCTCCAACTTACGAACATAGCCGACATAATCCGCCTCAGGGATTTTTCACCCCCCTCTTTCTCTCCCCCATTTTCTGCGAAAATGGGGGGAGATGGTGGGGGGCAAGTGGAATCAACGGATAACCCACCAATTGTCCCGGACCGTGGTAAGTCACATCGCCGCCGCGATCCACCCAATGAACAGCAATCCCTTTTTGTTTGAGTTGTTCTTTGCCCCACAAAAGATTTTCTGCGTGACCTCTTCGACCAAAAGTATAAACGTGCGGATGTTCCAAGAGCAGCAAGGTTGCATCGCGTTTGCCACCTGCAATTTCAGATGCATACTTCTCCTGCAATTTCCAAGCCTGCTCGTATTCGATCAAGCCAAGATCAATCACACTAAGATTCATGAGATAACCATAACTTCGGATATTTCACGTTCAGCCCACACCAAACACACGCTGATATAGATCGGATTCCAACAACCCATTCGGATCGCAATGTTTCTTCAGACTTTTAAATCGTGCAATGGCTTCCTCACCGAGGAAGCGCATCGCTGTTTCGGAAGTGGTTTCACTGTTTTTAGCAAAATAGAATTGTCCACCGGCATCAAGGACAATTTGATCAAACTCCTGCAACATCTGACTCAACTTGGTGCGATTCCCGTTTGTCACTTTGAAGTCCATTGCTAATGAAAATCCATCCACTGCGTGGCTCAACAGGAATTGATCGGGACGATGACGTTTGGTCACACCGAGATAAGCAGGCAAGCCGCGTTTGTGTGAAAGCTTCAGCATTTCTGTCCATGCAGGTTCGGCGGTTTCTTTTGGCACGAACGATTGATACTCGATCAATCCGCCACGGCCAAAAGACAATTCCCAATTCGGAATATAGTCAAGCAGAAAGTGAAAGGCGGCATGAGATTCTCTGAAGGTATGGCGCGGCAGGCTGGCGATATATTTTCCAGTGTTCACGCCCCACGTTCCCAGATTATTCACGAAGGGGCTCATGAAATAATGCAGGATCGATTTTGGAAAAACTCCAAAGATACGTGACGGTAAAGTCTGATTCTTCAACAGCATTGTCTTTTGCGCGTCGGGATCTTCGCCTTCGTGCAGATAACGTGCGGCATGGATTTGTCCGCGGCCGAGAGATTTTCCGCCGACGGTGGTATCCAGCCAGCCGACAATGTAATCGTAATTCGGTGCGTTTTCGAGCAGGTCGGTCAGGTGTTCGTAGAGATTATGCGATGGGCGCGCATCCACCTCCAAAAGTCCAGAATAGATGCGTTTCATCTGCAACGTGATGGATGTGAAAATTCCCAGCATCCCAAACCCGCTGATCATCGCGTAAAACAAATCAGCGTTGTTTTGTGGCGAGCAAGTCATTTCCGCACCGGTTGGCAAAATTGCGGTGAATTCCAAAACATGTTCGCCGATGGGTCCCACCTTGAAATTATTTTTTCCGTGTACGTTCGCACTAAGGCAGCCGCCCAAGGTTGTAAGCATCGTACCGGACACGACTGGCGGCCACCAGCCGTCGGGTTCGACGCGTTGCCAAAGTTGTTCAATCGTGACACCCGGTTCGGCGATCACACGGCCTGTTTGCGGGTTCCATTTTACGATGCGATTCATCGCCGACATATCCAGCACGATGCCGCCGCCATTTAGCGCCGCGTCGTTATAACTTCGTCCCGCGCCGCGCGCAGTAACAGTGAGTCCCGTTTTTTCGGCAAGTTCAAATGCCTGCATGATCTCTTCGGGACGCGTCGGCTTAAACACATAAGCAGGCGCCTGCAGAGAGTGCCCAAAATTTTCGAGGGTGATAAAAGATTTGTCGAGCGAAACCATTTTAGAAACTCATTTTTCGGAACAGGACAGATGGAATATTGCGAATGATGAACATGATCCAGCGCCAGAACCAAGGCGTGTAAACCTCTTGTTTATGGGCACGGATCGCTTTCCAAATATCATCCGCGGCTTTTTCAACCGTGATCGGAAACATCACTTTTTGCGCTGCTTTCAACATATCGGTTTTAACAAAACCGGCTTTGACAGTCAATACATTCACGCCGTGGCGCGTGAGGCGGTTGCGCAATGATTTAAGATAACTCGTCAGACCGGCTTTAGATGCATTATAGCCCGGGTTGCCAACTCGCCCGCGCTCGCCCGCCACCGACGAGATGCCAACGATCTGTCCCGCCTTTGCAGATTGAAACATTGCGGCGATTGGGTTCAGCCAGACAAACGCCCCGATCAAATTAATTTCAATCATCTGACGGTCATTCTCTGTGATATACTGTTCCAACTGAGGCGCAAAGTTTATGCCCGCCGCATAAATTACGAGATTTAATCCACCCAGGTCTGAGACGATACGGCGAAGAAGATCAGGCACAATCGAATAATCGCTTACGTTATGAGCATAGTATCGAGCGCGCCCTTTGTCCTTTTGATTTATTTCATCACACAACGAAGACAACAAATCTTCCCGACGCGCGATCAAAGCCAAATCATAACCTTCACCAGCCAGCCTCTTCGCCAAAGCCGCACCCATTCCGCTGGATGCGCCGACGATCAGTGCGCGGGCGCGTGGTTTGAGAGGCGTAGCATAAGGAAAACCCGGTTGCGTTACAGGCACATGCCCTCCAATTTTGAAAAGTATAAATCCATTTTAGCCGATTTAATTTTATAATTATCGATCAATACCAGCCAAACAATATTGTACTCTGGATAAGTCAAAAAAGAACGATTGCTTTGAAGATGCGCAAAATGGATACCCGTCTAGAAGTTCTGAAAGAGGCGCAGAGGTTACTAGCCGAAGCGGAGGATTTGAATCCCGAAGAACGCGAGAGACTATTAAGATTATTGCATCTTCTAATCGATGCAACTGAAAAGTATTATAGGTCAGATAGCCAGCTTCGAAAACTCACTGGTGACTTAATCAGTAATAGCTCGCTTCTAATGATGCTCCAACAACATAGCGATGAGTTGGACACGCTCAAAAAGCTCAGCCTCAACCTAACCTCCAGCCTTAATTTGCCCACCGTCCTGGACGCGGTGGTGACCGAGGCGATGCGTCTCGTTAAAAACGCACGGGCGGCTCATATCTTCCTTTATAACATCGATGGACATTTGCAATTTGGAGCAGCGCTCAACAGTGATGGCACTCGCAATCAGCCCGTTTCCATGCCGCGCAAAGAAGGGCTTACTTCTTTGGTTGCCCGAAGCGGCGAACAGATCATGGTCGATGATATGAGAAATCATCCGTTAGATAAAGATACGCCTGAGGAATGGGACGGCTCCATCATCGGTATTCCGCTCAAGTTCAATGACAATGTAGTTGGCGTGATGAATTTATCCAAATCCGTCATAGGCGGATTCTCGCCCTCCGAATTGAGATTATTGGGGCTTCTGGCTGACCAAGCGGCGGTCGCCATCTCTAATGCCAGTCTGCATCAAATGGTGAGCGCCCAGGCATACTCGGATACTGTAACAAGGCTCCCCAATCGGCGTGCATTGGATGATCACCTTGAGCAGGAAGTGTACAACGCGAGACGCAACGGTTATACCTTTGCAGTCATTATGATGGACTTGGATGGTTTCAAAGAAGTCAACGACTTTTACGGCCACGCGATTGGTGACCAAGTTTTGCGAGTAATTTCCAATTATTTGTCTACCGTTCTACGCTCCACCGATTTCCTGGCCCGCTATGGAGGCGATGAGTTCACATTGATTCTGAGCAAAACCGACCCGCCTGCGGCGCGATTGGTCATGGAAAAAGTCTTGGAAAAAGTTAGCAGCTTTTCATTTGAAGCGACCAATGGAAATAAAATCAAACTCGGACTTTCAGCAGGAATCGCTTTTTATCCTATTCACGCCCTGACGCCCGCTAACTTGCTCCACGCTTCGGACGACGCGTTGTATCAGGCAAAGAAACATAGCCGCGGTTCTTATATGCTCGCACGCGGTTTTACAAGTGAGTTAAAGCAAGAATCATGATAAGGAGGCTGACGCCTCCTTATTTATGTGCAAGGGTTATAGTCCTCAAACTCGATCCGGAGGAGAATCAGCCAATGAGCCGCAAAGTCAAAATCATTTTGAATCCCATGGCTGACATGGGCAATGCCTGGAAAGTCGCCGATGATTTGCGCCCCATCCTCAACGAATACGGAAACGCGGATTGGAGTGGAACGGTGTATCCGACCCACGCCACGGAGCTTGCCAAGCAAGCCGGTGAACAAGGCTATGACATGATCATTGCAATGGGCGGAGATGGCACGGTTCATGAAGTCGTCAACGGGATTATGCAGTTACCGGAAAATAAACACCCCATTCTCGGGGTTGTGCCGGTCGGCTCAGGCAATGACTTTGCGCATGCCATTGGCATCCCGATGGAACCGGATCATGCCCTCGATCACACGCTGAAGAGCCAGCCATCCAGAATTGATCTCGGTGTAATGACCGATGAACACGGTCGCAAAGAGTATTTCGACAACACGCTAGGCATCGGTTTCGACACGGTGGTCACGATCCGCGCGCATAAACTTCCCATCGTGCGCGGCTTTCTTATGTATCTCACAGCTGTAATCCAAACGATCCTGCTCAACCATAATCCCGCCCGCGTCCAGTTCGAGACTGACCAAGAAAAGTGGGATGACCAGGTGTTGATGACCACGCTCTGCAATGGCGGACGCGAAGGCGGCGGCTTTATGCTTTCCCCGGATTCGAAAATGAACGATGGAATCATGGAATATGTCATGGTGCGAAAAGTATCGCGCGCCATGATGTTTCGTCTCGTTCCAGAATTTATGAGTGGCACGCATCGCCGCTTTACAAAGCAAATCCGTATGGGCACCTGCAAAAACCTCAGCATGGCTTCTGACCGCCCGCTTTACATCCACGCCGACGGCGAGATTTATACCAGCTTCGGAAGCAATCTTCGCAACTTAACTTTTGAAATTTTGCCAGGCGCGCTGAAAGTGGTACGCGGGTAAAATAAAAGGCGAGCGTTGCTCGCCTTTTTCTTATGCCTGATGTTTATCACTCGCTTCTCGGTCATGATCTTGGATATCTGCACATTGTCGCGGAATTATGGGGTATTGAACTCAAAACCAATGATATAGATAGCGCGGCCAAAGAGCTATCCACTTCTCTCCTCGACCCGGAACGGATCGCTGATTTAATCACATCTCTCCCAATTCAAGCGCGTGAGGCGCTTCATGCGCTGACCGAATCGAATGGCCGCATTCCCTATGCAACCTTCATCCGAGAATTCGGCGACATTCGCGAAATGGGTGCAGGCAAACGCGACCGCGAACATCCGCACCTCAAACCTTCCTCAACATCGGAAGTTCTGTTCTACCGCGCATTGATCGCGCGCGCCTTTTTTGACACCAATAATGGTCCGCAGGAATTCGCCTACATCCCTGATGATTTATTTTCTATGATTTCAAACGCGTAGGGGCGGATGGCCATCCGCCCCTACAAAAGATGAACCGCTTGGCCGTGGGGCAACGCCAAACGAAAAAGCTTATCTCATCTTTGCAACGGATCGCATTCTCGATGATGCAACTACCCTATTGGCCGCGTTGCGTCTTGGTCACGAGATTTCTCGCGATCCAAAACTGATTTCACTTCTGCATACTGCCGGGTTGTTGAAGAAAAACATTCCACAAACGGAAGCCGTGCGGAAATTTCTCGAAGCCTCACGAGCTGATGCGCTAAAGATGCTTATCGAAGTATGGCAAGAATCTCAAACGTTCAACGAATTACAACTCATGCCCGGCATTGTCTGCGAAGGCGAATGGAAAAATTCGTCACTCGATACTCGAAATAAGATATTTGGTTTTGTAAAGAGCATTCCGGTTAATACGTGGTGGAGTTTACAGTCATTCATTCAAGATATAAAAACCAAATATCCAGATTTTCAACGTCCCGCCGGAGATTATGATTCATGGTTCATCAAACGCGAAGCAGACGGACAATATCTGCGCGGATTCGAATCATGGGATGAAGTGGACGGCGCGCTGATTCGATTTTTCATGGTGGACATTCTTCATGGGCTGGGCATGGTCGAACTAGCAAGTCCAGAAGAAGGGAAAGAAGCCACTGCTTTCCGAATCACAACTCCCAATTCAAAAATTTCCAATATTGAAAATGGCAAACTGAAAATATCTTCAAATGGAAAAATTAGCGCTCCTCGACTGACTCCTCGTTCAGTGCGTTATCAAGTAGCGCGCTTCTGTGAATGGGATGACGATGGTCAAGTAGCCGCCGGATCTCGGTACACTCGCTCGCTTCGCTCGGAGTTACTCGACCACCAGCGGCATATCGAAACCAAACCGGATGAATATAAATATAGAATCACGCCGCATTCTTTAAAAAAAGCCATAGAGCAAGGACTGAAAGTCGAACAACTGCTGGCATTGCTCGCAAAGCATTCTGATGCAGGAATTCCTCCGATGCTGGTCAAAGCGCTCAAACGCTGGGAAGTTAACGGAACCGAAGCGCGGGCTGAGACACAAGTCGTTTTGAAGGTCAGCCGACCCGAAGTCCTGGAAGAGTTGCGTAAATCGAAAGCGGCAAGATTTTTGGGTGAACCACTCGGTCCAACAACGGTAACTGTCAAAAGCGGAGCCATCCAAAAAGTGGTGGAGGCGATTACTGAACTTGGTTTGCTGGCGGAAGATTTAACCGAAGAAAAATAGAGCGATTGTCACGGGCAAATGGTGACAGTCGCTTTTTTGTAAACTCGCTATAATGAAAATGCAGACACAGGAGAAACCATGACCACAAAACTCGATTGGCTCACGCAAGAAATTAACAGCTTGAAAGATCAAGGCTTGTATAATCGCATCCGCACGATTGGCTCGGCGCAAGGTGCGCGCATCATCGTCGACGGAAAAGATGTTTTGAATTTTTGCTCGAACAATTATCTCGGCTTGGCAAATCATCCGAAGCTGGTGGAAGCCGCCAAGAACGCCACAAAAAAATATGGCGTGGGTCCCGCCGCGGTGCGCACGATTGCGGGCACAACCGATTTGCATATTGAGCTTGAAAAGCGTCTCGCAAAATTCAAGGGCGCGGAAGATGTCATCACGTTTCAATCCGGCTTCACCGCCAACATCGGAACGATCTCGGCGCTCGTTGCAAAAGAAGATGTGATTTTTTCGGATCAACTCAATCACGCTTCGATCATTGACGGAAGCCAACTCTCCGGCGCAAAGATTATCCCGTACGATCATACCGATCCAATTGCGCTCGAAGCGGTCATCAAGGAAAATGCCGGAACTTACCGCCGCGCCTTGATCGTCACCGACGGCGTGTTTAGCATGGATGGTGATATTGCGCCTCTGCCCGCTTTGGTTGAGGTCGCGAAGAAATATGACATCCTGTTCATGGTAGACGATGCGCATGGCGAAGGCGTTTTGGGCAAAGGCGGACGCGGCATCGTGGATCATTTCAACCTGCATGGCAAAGTGGATATCGAGGTCGGTACAATGTCAAAGGCGTTTGGCGTTGTGGGCGGACTCGTGGCTGGAAATAAAATCATCATCGAATGGCTACGTCAGCGCGGACGACCGTTCTTGTTCTCGTCTGCGGTCACGGCGCCGGATGCGGCGGCTTGTTTGGCGGCTGTGGATTTGCTCGAAGAGTCAACTGCGTTAGTTGACAAACTCTGGGACAACGCCAAATACTTCAAAGCCGAAATGAAGAAACTTGGATTCGATACCGGCGTCAGCGAAACGCCCATCACACCGATCATGCTCGGCGAAGCAACACTCGCGCAACAATTCAGCCGCGAGTTATTCGAGAACGGTGTGTTTGCCATGTCCATCGGATTTCCAACGGTGGCAAAAGGCAAAGCGCGCATCCGTGTAATGATCTCGGCTTCGCATGACCGCGATGATTTGGGTCAGGGTTTGGAAGCATTTGCGAAAGTTGGGAAGAAGTTGGGAGTGATTTAAAAATAGCATGTATCATGCAATGGATGCAATCCCAATCGTCTATTGCATGATACTTTGTTGCAAATCATTCTTATAAAATCTTTTTTGAAATGACATCGAATCGAATTCTTGAACAAATCTCTGAAATCAGAGAATATGTTAATGCTCCAAGAAAGCATTATGGGCTATTCCAAAATAAGCCAATGTTCTTTCAGCTTTCTAGCTCTATGGATGTTATCGAGGATACAGAAAGTGCAATAAATGCCTTTACTAACAAGGATTTTGGCAATTCGAATAAGAATGAGCTGTATTTAGGAATCTACGGGTTACTACAAGCAATATATTTACAACAAGACGCTGTAATCAATTTATGCGATGCATTGTCCATCAAAGAGGATTTAAAGAACTACCCGAAACTAATTGAGATTAGAGGAATAAGAAACGACAGTGTTGGTCATCCGACAAAGAGAGATGTGGATAGAAAAAAGAAAATCCATTCATACAATTTCATAACACAAATGTCGATGAGCAAAGGTGGTTTTGAACTTCTATCACAATTTAGCAATGGCGAGCACAAACACAAATTCATTCAGATAAATGAATTAATAACCAATCAGCATAGTTTCATTTCTGACATATTAATAAAGGTAGTCGAAAAACTTCAGCAGGAAGAACAGGAACACAAGGCAAAATATCGCGGAGAAATACTTATGGAACTTTTTCCATCAACAACAAGTTACTATATCGAAAAATTGCGCGGGGGAGTATATTCCGAACACCAATATGGAGAAGTCGATGTTGCAGTAGGTATAGCCGGTCTTGAACAGCTTGTGGTTTTTATATCCAATTTTAAGGAAGCTGTGCAACGTAGGGACATATCGTTTCATGAATCCTTGATTGATGAATATGAGTTAATAGACTTTGCTGTAACTGAACTAAAGAATTTTTTAGAAGCCAAGGCAAAGGGCACCAGTATTGAGAAGCCCAATAAACTCAAGGCAATAATTTTCTGTAAGTTTATTGAAAACGAAATAAGTGAATTGAAAGCGTATGCAAAGCAACTAGACGATGAATATGCAGAATAATTCGATAATAATTAAGCTATAGCAAAGGCGGACGCGGCGCGTCCGCCTTTTTCATCCCTTGACAAGAATAACTAAACACTGTATATTAATAAATATACGGTGTTTAGTTACAAGGAGTGACGATGGTCAGACCCACGCTCAAGAAGCAAATCCCAAATCTCCAGCAAGCCATCAAGGACGCCGCCTGGAAGCACATCGCAAAGGAAGGCGCACCGGCGCTATCCCTGCGGGCGATTGCGCGCGATCTCAAGATCACCGCACCCGCCATCTACAATTACTTCCCTGATCGGGACGCGTTGGTGACCGCGCTCATCATTGATGCGTACACATCCTTTGGCGATTTACAACTTGCCGCGCGCGATAAAGTCCCGCCGGAAGATTTGGTTGGGCGAATGAATGCGATTGGTCTGGCATATCGGCAATGGGCGCATAAATACCCACAACGCTACCAGTTGATTTTCGGAACTCCCATCCCCGGCTATAAAACACCGTTCATGGAAGTGATGCCTTCCGCGGCGCGTTCTCTGAGCGTGCTCGTCAATGTTGTGGAGCAATTACGCCTCGCCGGAAAACTAAAAATCAAGTCCTTTCCCAAGGTCAAAGCAGAATTCAAAGGAGGACTTGAAATGTGGAAGAAATATGGTGGTGAAGCAGACATTCTTTCGCTTTCAGTAGCAATGGTTATTTGGGCGCACGTTCACGGCATTGTCTCTCTCGAAATCGCAGGCAACCTGCCTCCCTTCGGCGCAAGCGGAGACGAATTGTATCTGTACGAAATGAAATCCCTTACGCAACAATTCATCAAGGGGTAAATCATGAAAGCAGTCATTCTGGATGGTTCAAACAAAAACGATTTAACCGGTCAGCATGTTTCTAATGCATTGATTGCTGAACTCGAAGTCACGCGGCTGGGAAATCGAACATGTGCAGTTATGTGAGACGAAGATCGGCAACTGCGCGGGTGATTTCTTCTGCTGGATCCGCAAGCCGGGTCTTTGCAACGTAAACGACGCAAACCGCCTCATCGCCGAGTCGATTGCAAATTGCTCAATTGATGGTTTATCTCACGCCGATCACATTTGGCGGCTATTCATCCAACCTTAAAAAAATGGTGGATCATCAAATCCAAAACGTTCTGCCGTTCTTTTCACAGGTCAACGGCGAGACACATCATCAGAAGCGTTATCCTGCCTATCCCGACTTTTTGGCAATCGGTTGGATGGATCAACCCGACGCTCAAAGCGAATCCATATTCCGCCATCTGACCTATCGCAATGCCATAAACTTTTACGCCAAAAAATTGGTTACTGGCGTGGTTTTAGCGAATCAGAATGAAAGCCAGATTCAATCATCGGTGCAGAAATTGGCTGGATGAACTAAAAGCGGAAAAAAGAATTGAGCCGGTGAAGCTGCCTGAAAGTCAGAATAGAAGCGTGGAACCGACTTCCATCAAACGCGCTTTGTTGCTCGTCGGGAGTCCGCGCACGCGCAAGAGCACATCCAATTCGCTCGGCGGTTATCTCTTTGACCAATTGGGCAAACACAATATTCAAACCGATACTATTTACATTCACACTACAACTCATTCAGCAGAAAGAACAAAAGCCATGTTGGATGCCGTGGACGCGGCGGATTTGGTTTTGCTGGCATTCCCACTTTATGTGGACTCTCTTCCTGCGCCTGTGATGAATGCGCTAGAAATTATCGCCGCGCATCGCGCAACCCAAAGCGAGAACAAAGCCGCATCAATTATTCGCCGCCATATCAAATTGCGGATTTCCCGAACCTGACCACAATGCCACTGCATTAGCAATCTGCGAAAACTTTGCGCGGCTCACTCATTTTGAATGGGCAGGTTCTTTAGCCTTAGGCGCAGGCGAGGGAATGGTACACGGCACGCCATTGAACGAATTGGACGGGCGCGTCATTCCATTGAAGAAAGCCCTTGATCTCGCCGCAGAATCACTTGCCCAAGGCATGGCGATTCCTTCAGAAGCGCAAGCGTTGATTGCAAAGCCATTCATCCCGGCATGGATGTATCGTGCGATGGGAGTTTATGGCTGGAAGCAACAAGCCAAGCAATACAGCGCAGATAAATTATTGAGGCGACAACCTTATCTTGTAAAGTAAGAAAACGTCATGGCAAAAATATTTAACGGTCGTTACACAGCCAAAACAGATCAACCCTTTGTAGTGTTTCTTATCGGTATGCGCGTCAACCAGTGGTGGCGCTTCGACAAATGGATTCCGGTCGCATCTGCCATGACGCCCATGTTGACCACATTATTCACTCATCCAAAAAAAGGATTCTTGCACGGCGAATTTTTCTGGAACTTTAGCGGACCAGTGTTGATCCAATACTGGCGTTCGTTCGATGAATTGGAACGGTTTGCGCGACAACCGTCCGAGCCGCACCTTGAGCCGTGGAAGAAATTCAATCAGGCGGTCGGAGCAAATGGCATTGTCGGCATCTGGCATGAGACCTACGTTGTCAACCCAAATCAATTTGAATGCGTCTATGGCAACATGCCGCTATTCGGACTCGGCGCGGCGGTGGAACATGTGCAGGCTGTTGGTCGCCGCGAAACTGCTCGTATGAGAACTCGATGTAAATAAACCAGTGAGCTTGTAATGGAAACAAAGGAAAGGGTAAATCAATATGCCAATCAATCATGTTGTATTGGGAACTGGCGCGATCGGTCGCGCCATTGCTGAAGAACTCGTCAAGCGCGGAGAATCTGTCCGCATGGTAAATCGCTCAGGGCAAAATGGATGAAGCCCCGAACGGGGTGGAGATGGTCGCTGTCCGATCTTTATGATCCGGCCAAGGTCAAGGAAGTGACGCTCGGGGCGAAGGTCGTTTATCAGTCCGCCCAACCTGACTATACCGAGTGGGCTGAGAAATTCCCTTCGCTACAGAAATCCATCATTGACGGTTTAACAGGTAGCGGTATCAAATTGGTTTTGGTCGAAAATTTATATATGTACGGCGATGTAAAGGGAATGCCATTGACAGAAGACATGCCGCATAATGCGCACACTCGCAAAGGAAAGACGCGCGAGTGAAATGAGCAATGCCGCTTTTGCCGCACATCGCGCAGGAAAGTTGCGCGTAACTGCGGGACGCGGCTCGGATTTCTTCGGTCCATGGGGCTTAGCGACGGCTGCGATGGGCGAGCGAACATTTTATCCGATGCTGCAAGGCAAGGCCGCGAGTTTGATTGGCAATATTGATGTGCCGCATACACATACCTATATTCTAGATTTTGGAAAGGCGCTGGTAATCTTAGGGGAACGCAGTGAAGCGGATGGACAAGCGTGGCATGTGCCGAATGATAATCCGCGCGTGACTCAACGCGAGATGGTCAAGGTGATCGCGGCGGAGATGGGTATTGAGCCGAAGATGAGCACCATGGGCAAGACCATGGTGTGGATCGGCGGCTTGTTTATTCCCGAGGCAAAAGAGTCTGTGGAGATGATGTATGAGTTCGATCAGCCCTTTATTGTCGACTCCAGTAAGTTTGAGAAAACTTTCGGCATGAAAGCCACACCGATGAAGGAATCCATTAAAGAGACGGTGGCATGGTATAAAAGTCATCCCCAGCACAAGTAACACACGGGGCAGGCCTTTCATTTGCCTGCCCTTTTTTCAAGATCATAACATTCGCCCCTTCTCAGGATACGGAAGATTCGGTATCATGTCAATATCGGCGCCAGAATTTCAAAGTCGTATTCCCCGAAGTAAATCAATTGACTTTACGACAGGCGGCCTCATTCAAAACTTGAGGACATCATGTCGCATACCAACGCTCAAAAGGAAAAACGTTCTGCCGCGTTAAGTTCGGTCCTTTTCGCCATCGGCTTGACCACTTTCAAGATCATCGTTGGCGTGCTGACCAATTCGCTCGGCATCCTGGCCGAAGCTGCGCATTCCGCGCTCGACCTCGCCGCGGCACTGATGACACTGTTTGCAGTGCGCATGTCAGATAAGCCTGCCGATAAGGAACATCATTTCGGTCATGGCAAGATCGAAAACCTTTCGGCGCTGTTCGAGGCCATTTTACTGCTCCTCACATCGGCATGGATTATCAACGAAGCGGTTGATCGTCTGTTCTTCAAAAAGGCTGTAGTGGAGATTTCGGTTTGGTCATTCATCGTGATGGGAACTTCCATTGCGATTGATACCACGCGCTCGCGCATGTTGTATCGCGCCGCAAAGAAATATAATTCACAGGCACTTGAAGCGGATGCGCTTCATTTCTCGACCGACATCTGGTCATCCAGCGTCGTTATCCTCGGTCTCATCGGCGTGACGCTGGCACGCTTCATGCCGGGACTCCACTGGATGTCCGAAGCGGATGCAATTGCAGCCATGTTCGTCGCGTTGATCGTCATCTTCGTCAGCGGCGAATTGGGCTGGCGCACCATCAATGCTTTGCTAGATACTGCGCCCAAAGGCATGACCGAAAAAATAATCGCCGAGGTTGGGCGGATGAAAGGCGTTCACGATTGCCACGCGGTTCGAATCCGCCCATCGGGTGCACGCTGGTTTGTGGATTTGCATGTGACCATGGATGGAGAGACCACGCTCAACGAAGTCCACACGATGACCGAAAAGATCGAAAAGAAAGGTGCAGAGGCTATTGCCGCAATCAGATGTGACCGTGCATGTCGAGCCGCTGGAGATGGCGGAGACATAACATAAATTAAACGGCAGTCCCATGGCTGCTGTTTAATTCTAATGACCCGGAATAACCATCAGTGTTATGGAGTTTTCCGGAAAAGAAGCAATCACGCCACTTGATGAAACCGGTTGATCGGCTTGACGAACAATGGCGTTTAGATTGGCCGCGCTATAACCATATACCTGAGCGTTTCCAGAAGGCGTAAACCCACTCAACGAAATGTTGCCAGTCAACGCACCGCCGGTTTTATTGATGATCGTCAAAGTCAACGCTGAGTCACTGGAACGCTGAGCCGCGTAGATCGCCAACTGGCTTTGATCGCCGCTCACTGCACTGACGCTTACATCGCCAAACTTACTGCCATTGCCATCATAGTTACGATAGATGCGGAACGCATACGCGCCCGGCAAAGTTTCAAAGTGATCGTAGCCCAAACCGTCGCTGGAATTAGGATAATTCCACAGCAATGCCATATCCAAGCCTTCGCGCCCGAAGATGCCGAGAATATCGGCTTGTGCAAGCGCGCCGTTGATGCTTTCCAATCCGCCCCAGTTGTATTCACTGATAGACAATTTAGTGGCTGGATAATACGTGTTCACCCAATCATGCATACGCGGGATCAAGCGTATATAACGCCAATCGGCAGGCTGATCGTTCCCGCCGATCCAGCTCTCATCGAGATATGTTGGATCCCAAAGCGAACGCGTTGAACGCAGACGCAAAGCCTGCGTCGTTGCATTTCCGGCAGTCGCTAGCGAGACACCATTTTCAGCAGGATAAAAATGCAAATCGAGGTAATCGAGCAAGCGCGTCCCAGTGGTCTGCTGGTATTGATTCATCTGAGTTAGATACCATGGGATTTGATACATATTTCCATGACTGGAATAATCCGGGAAGGCTGTATATCCGTTCGCGGCGGCCGCGATGACATCGGCCTCGGAATACCAATAGCCGGTCCAGCCATAAGAAACATAACCGAACAACTGCGCGCTGGGGTCAGCGGATTTGATCGCCGCGCCGTATGCGATTGTCCTGGATAACAATTCATCATAGGTCTGAGGCGCGGGATGAACATCACGATGGGTTTCGCTCCATAATTCGGGTTCGTTATCCAGCGCGTAAAACTTGACGCCTCCGGCAGACGCCGGTCCGTACGCGCTGACCAAACTCTGCACCCACGACTTCATGAAATTTTGATCTACTGCAACGCTGGTATCGAGCGGATTGTTGCCGGTGACATTTTGTCCGTTGGTTTTGACTCCGTTTCCGCACGATGTCAGATAAGGATCAACGCTTTGTTGAGCGCCATAAATCGAAGTGTTGAAGCCACAGCTTGTGCTGTCTTTGGCAACATAGCCCAGCATTGGAATAGTGATGAGCGAATCAGTCCCGGTCGAAATATTCTGATTGATCCAATCGGTGTGCGTGATGTTACTGTTGGTATATGCATCATAGTAATGTGTATTCTCAAAATACCAATCGGAACCGGAATCCGTATTGCCCGTCTGCCAGTTATAACGGGAGGTATCGTTGCCGCCCCAGCGCCGGACAGGCAAACCAATCTCTTGCGCGAAGGCTGGCTTGGCAAAATTCAAGCCATAGATGTACGGGCTGATCGGCTTGCGATTGAGCGATGTATTGACCGTCAAGGCGATCATGCTGTTGGGAGTTGCCGTAGGCAGAGGAGTTTGAGTCGGTGTGGCAGTTGGCGGAAGAGTATAAGTAACGTTGATGCTTTCGAAATCCAGCTTGGCATCACCTTTGGCATTGCTAGATGTGAGCAAAAGGCGAATCTCGCCTGTAGAGCGAACGAAGCGCGCGGGTGAGGCCGCATTAAAAGTCAATAGGCTCCATACGTTAGCTTTCGCGGCCGCGTTCGTTCCAACAGAAACCCATTTGTTGGTGGACCAATTGAATAGGGACCACGTCCAAGCTTGTGTCTTGTGCCCAAGCCCCTTGTAATTGACTCGCGCGTTCACAGCAGAAACTGTGCCAGCTGGAATTGTTGTGGAAAGATAATATTGAAGATAACCGTTGTAAACCGTTCCGGGCGTTGTAAAGGTGACATATCTCGTCGAATCATCCTGGGTTCCCGTTTGATCCATGACCCCCAAATTGCCCACCGGCTGACCGCCCGTACTTCCTTTGAGTGTGATGATGGAAACAGGTAAAAGAGTTTGAGATGCAGAAACTGTTAGCGGCGATTGAGCCACAAAACCGCCCAGCAGGAAGAACGAGCCAATCAGCGATACGGTAGCGAAGAGCTTGATGAATTTCATGGCAATCCTTGTGCCTGAATATGATTTACTTTTATATCATAGTTTACATACCGATAAAATGCATTCTACAGATCTGAAAGGCGAATATTGTTTCAACAGGAAGAGACGGAGCTGCAAGCCGTTTCTTTTTATCGGTCATTTATCGTTTGTATATTCATCAATGGCATCAATAAATGATTTCGTCGCTCGAAAAGTACTCGACACTGTAGGGTGGAAATAGGGTGCTGAAGACAATCATGGGGTGCAAAAAGGCCTCCGAGCCAGCACTCGGAGGCCTTATTTTTTGTTCTAATCTGCGCCCCTTACGGCAATGGTATCGTAACCGTGGAACTAGACCAGAGGCTGGTATTGGCACCGTTAGCTCGGACGCGCCAATACAGGGTGCCGATGGGCAAGTTGACGGTCACAGCATAAGCGGTGGTTGTCTTGACTGTAGCATTGCGAACCAGCTTAGTAAATATGGCATTCTTCGAAACTTGGATGGTATAGCTCTTGGCACCTGGTACAGCTACCCAAGAGAAGACTGGCTTCAGAGAGCCTGAAGATCCAGCCACCGGATTTAACGTGGGCGCCACCATGGTTGTGCGGAACACACGCACCGCCGACCAGGCTGAGTATGTGCCGGCCGTGTTATACGCCCGTACACGCCAGAAGTATTTCGTGTTCGAAGCCAGCGGCGAGCCCGGCGTGTAACTCAGGCCAGGCAGTGAAATGACAGGAACACTAAAGCTGGTGTCCGTAGCAATTTGCAGCTCATAATGATCAATGGCTTTGCCCGCCGGTGGTTTGGCAGTTTTCCAGGTCAGCGTTGGAGTGTAATTGCTTATCAATGCATTGGGTGGTGGAGCAGTCAGCACGGGTCCAGCTGGCTGTGGGATGCTCGTATAGGACCAGGGCGCTGACCATGCACCCCACACGCTGCCGGTTTCGACCCGTACACGCCAGTAGAGAATCGCGGCAGGCAGGCTGCCCGGGACAGCATAGTTTGATGAGCCCACGGTTGCCGTCTTGACAAGCGTTTTGAAGGTGTTGTTTCTGGCGATCTGAATTTGGTAGGCCGCGGCGCCGGGCACATCGTTCCAGTCGAAGCTTGCGCCTTTGTTGTTCATAAAGCCGCCATTGGCAGGACTGAGCAGTAATTGTGTGCTCACACCGGTACCGCTGACAGCGAGATTGGCGGGGGAGTTGGAGGCGTCGCTGGTCATGACCACGTTTCCTCCCGCACTGCCCAATGCCGTAGGACTGAACGTCAATGCCAGTGTGCAAGTAGCATTAACCGCGACCGATGTGCTGACCACGCATGTGCTCGATGCATCCACGTTGAATGAAGCCGGTGGAGTGATGCTTGAAAAGTTCAGCGAAGCCATGCCGGCGTTCTGGAGAGTGACCGATTGGATGGCGCTAGTTGCTCCGATGGGTTGGTCTCCAAAGTTAAGCGAGGGGGAACTCAAGCTGGCTTTCGGCGCGCATGCCGCAGCAGGTGAGGTCAGCCAGGGACTGTAATTCACATACGTTGATACTGGGTCTCCAGTTCCAGGTCCTGTGCCGGAGGAACCCGTTGCGCTTCCCCACCAATTATTAGTGAAATCGGCCGTGGCTACGCTGTTCGAATTATACAAGCCGCCGGTATTGTGGACGAAGCAATTATATGATCCGTTGGCCGAGGAGGTCGAACTGATAACAATACTGTCACTTGCATAGTTGGCGATATAGTTTTGTGCGATCTGAATGGTAGCGCCATTTACCAATTCAATGCCCGTGCCATTAGGGAGGGAACCGCCCAGCGCAGTGACCCCCATGTTATTCCCGATGATCGTTGTGCCGCTCACATCCGAACCGGTCGCATATATTCCATCACCGGTGTTGCCGGAGATCAGGTTATTCCCGGGTGTAGTTCCATCGCCAATATCGGCAGGTGCGCCGGTTAATAGAATGCCCATGATGGCATTAGGAATGGCGCTGGCGCCGTTCTTATCCGTACCGATCAAATTGCCAAAGATTTTCGTGTTGGTCGGGGGCGGGGTCCTCCTGCAACGTATATTCCGGAAGAAGTATTCCCGGAAATCACATTGCCCGAGATTTGGTTATTGTCCCCGCCGGATAAATCTATGCCATCAACATTCGCGATTGCCGATGTGCCGCTGGCATCGGTGCCAATGTAATTGGATTGAATTACGTTGTTGTTGTTATATTGAGAAGCAATATATATTCCCTCACTACTGTTGCCTGAGATCACATTGCCGATGATCTGGTTATCGTTTGCGCCCAATCCGCCAGCCTGTGAGATCAACATCCCGGCGCTGTTTCCGCTGACGGCGGCAGTTCCGCTGGCGTTCAACCCTATGTAATTTCCTTGGATAGTGTTGTGGTCGGCCCCGTAAGCTAGTTCCAAATTTTCAGTATTTCCAGAAATTACATTGCGGTCGGATGCGGCCGGCCCGCCGATCTGGTTATATTGTCCGCCATAAAGGTCAAGGCCAACTGCGTACGAAGGGCTCAAGCCATTGGTTCCATCTGTGCCAATATAGTTGCCCAACAGCGTAACGTGACTTGTGCTATTGCCTGCGTAAATACTCACTTGTTCCGATGTAAAGCCCGTGACCATCAATCCCTTCACAATACTGCCCTCTGAGCCGGAAGAAATTATCAATCCATATCCCACACTATTATTGCCATCCACCCGGATCAACGGCGTGCCGCTGTAACCGGACTGGGTGGTGCCGTCTATGAGCACGGGTTCGTCTATGCCAAGCCCAGATGAGAGGGTGATGGTTTGTGCGCCGCTTCCAATGCTGAAAGCGATGGTGTACGGCGCCGATCCGGTGGTACAGGTGTCCACAGTGGAACTCGTATTTACCGCCAGAACCGCCTCCGGCAAAGAACAATTTCCATCATTCGTGTTTGTGCCTTCCGTTGTATTCACGGTGATGGTGGTTCCCGCCGCATGGGCCGCGTCGGGATTCAAGAAAAGCAGAGCTAGCAGTACAATGACTGCTCCGAGATGAAACAATTTTTTCATGACATTCTCCTTCTTCTGTTGTCAAAGGTTCGGAACTTGCCTATACATATTATTGCACAAATTTCCCCTTAAGAAAAGCCCCTCTTGGATTTTCGTAACAAAAACAGCGGACGGCGAGTCGCTGTCAGCCAACAGCTTTGAGCACCTTCAACGCCCGCAATGTGACCCATTTATTCGGCTGTTTCTTCGCGCCGAAATCTAGCCATGTCTTTCCCGTGTAATCGAATTCCATCAGCCATTGACCCTGTTCATTTTGTTTTTCGCGGATGATATCGAACGTGTTCGTTAAGCGTTTGTCTTTGCCATAACCCAAATTGACCATCGCTTCAGCAAGCTGAAGTAAATCGGTGATGTAGAAAACGGGGAAGCCAAACTTCCACCAGTTGCGACTGGGCGCATCGCCTTTGCGAGTTGGACATTTTGCTGTGGCAGGGTCAATGTTGCGTAACAAGTTGCAGGAAAACACAAATTACCAGTGTTCCGATCGTGCCGTTGACCACCTCAACGAGCAAAAGCCGGAACGGGTAGGTTGTCTGAATCCACATGTTCCAGAATCTGGGATAGACCCGGATCGCGGCGAACAAGAGTCCCAGAAGCAGCGCCCCGCCGTACCCGTTCAGTCCCACCAAGGGCCGCAACCAGACGAAAGCAAAGGTCAGAATATAAACCTCAACCTAAGTCCCGAAAAATTGAGTTACAAAGTACTTAACTTTTGACGGCCATTTTTTTACAGCCGGACTTTCCGCCTCAGCCCCGGCGGAAATGCGATCTGTAAGCGGATTCCCATACAGAATTCCGATCACGACAAAATGAACAAAACCCGCCACTGCACCCCATAACAAGACTGTGATTATCATTGGTTGCTCCTTAAAATAAAACTAAGATGGAATGGATATGGATAGTTGATTCTTCCAAGGCATAAGTGCATCCTTTCAGAGTCGAATATCCCTTCGGCTAGAAATAGTATAGCCCTCGAAGAATAGTTTAAAAAGTCTGCTAATCCGACATTTGTCGTGCAGCCCGTTTGCCTTGTACAGTTACATCGAGAGTTAAGACACTATCGTTAGTTTTCACAACCTTGAAGAAATTTCGACTAGCGAGTATATCTAGAATATAATCAATCAAAATCTTTGGTTGATTTAAACGAGAGGAGAGTGATGCGTCGTCTAAGAGATCCTCATTCACTACTTTTAAGAAGAACATCTCGAAGCATACTATCAAACTTAGGCAGGAATTGCCGAGCAAAAGTTTCAAAGCCAATCGACGTAATCTGGAAGAAATCAATTTTCCCTTCAAAATGAGGCGTTCCTTGTATAAGATATTTGCTGTTCAACATCTCAGTACTTTCGTACAACATCTCTTCAGTGATTCCATTATCATGTAATTGAGTTATTAAGTCACCCGTACTTATCCAGTCGCTTTCAATTTCTAAAGATTTTTCACAGATCGTCTTAAAAACGACAGTATCAATTTTGTTTAAACCAGGCAAGGAGTCAATTTGAAATTGCACATACTTTGGCGGTGTGCCAATTGGCGGCTTGAGCGATGTTCCAAATATTGTTGCCAATATTCTCTGGAATTCTTCTTCATAGTTGTTTAGGTCTTTAATTGTTTCCCAGACTGTTGATTGCAACGCCTCGGGAACAGCGCAATCATCGATAATGATAGGTATTATCTTCGTAGACCCAGAAATCTTTTTCACCATACCAGCATTCAATTCTTCCTTTACCCACCGCTTATTTACGCTGTCATTAGATAGAACAACAATCATTGCTTTAGCGTTTTTGATTCCTTCCTCGAAAATCTTATCAATTAGGCTATCCCCTGGCAGCATTTCCCATCTGTCTACCCAAGCATCTACTCCATTAGCTCTTAGTTTTGCAGCAAATGGAATTACAAAGCGCACTTTATCTTCACTCGCATGACTAACAAATACTTTTGGCGGTTGAGTTTCCATATACTGCTCCTTTATACCTGCATCTTCTCCCACTCTGCTAACTTCGCATCCATCTCTTTTTGGATGCGTTCGTATTCTTTACTGATTTTTACGACTTCATTTGCATTCACCAGCGGACTCTCCAACTGCGCGCTAAGGTTCGCCAAATCCTTCTCCAGCGCGGCGATGGTGTTTTCAAGTTCCTGCAGTTGAGCAAGTCGTCGGCGTTCATCCCTTCGACTTTGCTCACCGTTCGTGCCGCGAGAAACGGCGGTACGCCGGTGCGAGACGGCAGGGCGAGCTTTACTCTTTGCGTTTTGCGTTTGGCGTTTTGCTGGAATTGATATTCGGGAATCGGAAGTCGTCATCGCCATCCGCGCCGCTTCCTTCTCGCGTTCCGCTTTCATCTGCGAATACGTGCCGTTGAAGGCGGTCATCTGATTCTCGTCCGGGTTCACTTCCCAGATTTGCGTCGCCAGCGCATCCACCAAATAGCGGTCATGCGTGACGAGCAAAATCGTCCCGGCATAATCGTCCAGCACCGCTTCCAAAACTTCCTGCGAGGGAATATCCAAATGGTTGGTCGGCTCATCGAGCAACAACAAGTTCGTATCCTGCAACGCGAGTTTCGCTAATGCAAGTCGTCCACGCTCGCCGCCCGAAAGCATCGACACTTTCTTATACGCGTCCTCGCCGCTGAATAAATATCTTCCGAGATAATCGCGAATCTGTCCCGGCAACCAATGCGGCATGATCGAATCAATTTCTTCGATCATGCACATTGGTTGCCGGGGTGCGCAGCTGTACCGGAAGATATTTATTCAGCGGCGAGGACGCGTATTCAGAAAATATGAGGGCGCGAGCAGGAAGGCGATTTCGCATTAGCAAAACTCACGTTGCCAGGATACGAACATATAGTCGATGAGCCGACCAACCGCTTGGAAATTGCCCTCGCCAGAAAGTTTTGGAAGAGTTGATCTACGACGGTAATACCGGGACGATTTTATCGTCACCGCGTGGCCGCTCTTGGTGGATGCGCTGGCGACGCAAATCTACAAAAAACCGGACAGAATAAATACAGCCCGCCTTCGACGGGCACGGTAACCCGCCATGAAAGCGGAAAACCTGCGAGAAGGGAGCGGCGCGGATGGCAATGGCATTTCCAATTCCCGAATATCCAATTCCAGCAAAACGCCAAACGCAAAACGCAAAGAGTAAAGCCACCTGCCGTCTCGGCCACCGCCGTACCGCCGTTTTCTTCGCGGCACCGAACGTGAAGTCGAAGGAATGAAGCGAACTTGCTCAACTGCAGGAACTTGAAAACACCATGGGCCACACTGGGAAAGATTTTGGCAAACCTGGCACCGCGCAGTTGGAGAATACCACAAATAGTGGAATGCAATGAAGTCGTAAAAATCAGTAAAGAATACGAACGCATCCAAAAAAGAGATGGATGCGAAGTTAGCAGAGTGGGAGAAGTGAGTATAAAGGAGCAGTATATGGAAACTCAACCGCCAAAAGTATTTGTTAGTCATGCGAGTGAAGATAAAGTGCGCTTTGTAATTCCATTTGCTAGCAAAACTAAGAGCTAATGGAGTAGATGCTTGGGTAGACAGATGGGAAATGCTGCCAGGGGATAGCCTAATTGATAAGATTTTCGAGGAAGAGAGAATCAAAAACACTAAAGCAATGATTGTTGTTCTATCTAATGACAGCGTAAATAAGCGGTGGGTAAAGGAAGAAACTGAATGTGGTATGGTGAAAAAGATTTCTGGGTCTACGAAGATAATACCTATCATTATCGATATTGCGCTGTTCCCGAGGCGTTGCAATCGACAGTCTGTGGAAACAATTAAAGACCTAAACAACTATGAAGAAGAATTCCAGAGAATATTGGCAACAATATTTGGAACATCGCTCAAGCCGCCAATTGGCACACCGCCAAAGTATGTGCAATTTCAAATTGACTCCTTGCCTGGTTTAAACAAAAATGATACTATAGATTTTAAGACAGTATGTGAAAAATCTTTAGAAATTGAAAGCGATTGGATAAGTACGGGTAACTTAATGACTCAATTACATGATGATGAAATCACTGAAGAGATGTTGTACAAAAGTACTGAGATGCTGAACAGCAAATATCTTATACAAGGAACTCCTAATTTTGAAGGGAAAATTGATTTCTTCCAGATTACGTCGATTGGCTTTGAAACTTTTACTCGGCAATTCCTGCCTAAGTTTGATAGTATGCTTCGAGATGTTCTTCTAAAAGTAGTGAATGAGTATCTACTGACAACGCATCACTCTCCTCTGGTTAAATCAACCAAAGATTTTGATTGATTATATTCTAGATATACTCGCTAGTCGAAATTTCTTCAAGGTTGTGAAACAGTT